>JAKAGU010000007.1 GCA_021825655.1 bacterium
TCCGGGAATCACTGCCAGGGCCTGCGAAAAACCAATCCACACCGCATCCAGCCATTTAATCCGGTCCAAATTTTTTATCTTCTTGCCGAACTTGTCCACGGCCAGCAGCATTAAACCGAAAACCGACATGGTAACTGCAATCAGCAACGGATTGCGGAAAGCCCTTTCCGCTTGTTTTTCCAAAAGATAGCCAATAACCGCGCCGGGAACGGAAGCTACCACGATTAGCCAGGCTAATTTTTGATAAATATTGTTCTGCAAATCACGCGTGGACTTGAAAAGCGAATGCCAAAAACCTTTGACCAGCAAGACGATGTCTCCCCTGAAATATACTACCACCGCCAAGAGAGTCCCCCAGTGCAGCGCGACATCGAAACCCAAGCCCGGATCATCCCACTTAAACAGCCAGGGGGCAATAATCAAATGAGCGGAAGAAGAAATCGGCAGGAACTCCCCCAAGCCCTGCACCATACCCAGAACAAACGGGTGGATTATGTTGTGTAGCATTACTTGATAAAATAATAATAAATGCTTAAGCCTAAAACCGCGCTCGGCCAGGATAATATTATACCAGCCAGCACATCCAATGGATAGTGGACACCGGCCACGATTCTTGACAAGCCTACCACCAGGCCGCTTAAGGCAACAAACCAGCCCAAACCCGGTTCAAAATGCGCCAACACGATTCCCATAGCCATAATGCTGATTGTGTGCCCTGAAGGAAAAGATGCCTCTGAATATTTTTTAATCAATTGCTTTACGCGATGCGCAAGAAAAGGCCGCCTGCGCCGGTAAAACAGCCGGATTAATTCGGTTACAATGCCGCGGGCGGCAAACAGAGCGGCCAGCTGGCTAAAAACCAAATGCCGGAAACTTAGCGGCCCCCTGTTGAGCTGGAGATAAAGCAGCACGCCCACAGGCATCAGCACCGTGTAGTACCGGGCAAAAAATACGACCAGGCCGTCAAACGTTTTATTTTTGCCGGCAAGCCCGTTAAACGCTTCGAATACCTTCAAATCCCATTCCGCCAACCCCATCATGCTTCCACCCCCGGCACGGGAAACTTTAAAGAAAATTCCCTGACCTGATTTTTTATTTCCTCCGCTTTTGCTTCGTCATTTTTATACAGCAAGGCGCTGTCAATTATTTCAGCCACAATTTCCATATCTTTCTCCTTGGCGCCGCGCGTGGTCAGGGCAGGCGTACCCAGCCGGATACCCGAAGGGTCGAGCGGTTTTCGCGGATCATAAGGGATCATATTTTTATTTATCGAAACCCCGACTTTTTCCAAAGCCTTTTCCGCCTCCTTGCCCGTTACCTGCTTGCTGCCAAACACATCCACCAGCATCAAGTGGTTGTCCGTGCCGCCAGACACAATCCGGTAGCCCCGCTGGGAAAGCGCTTCGGCCAAAGCTTTGGCGTTTACAATCACCTGTTTAGCGTAATCCTGAAATTCAGGCTTTAAGGCTTCGCCGTAAGCCACGGCTTTGGCCGCATTAATGTGGTCATGGGGCCCGCCCTGCACGCCGGGAAAAACCGCTTTGTCGATAGCCGAAGCGAACCGCTCTTTGCACATAATCATGGCGCCGCGAGGCCCGCGCAGCGTTTTATGAGTGGTGGTTGACACCACGTCGCAAAAAGGCACGGGGTTTTCCAACTGTTTACCGGCCACCAGCCCTGCAATATGGGCAATGTCCGCAAACAAAAACGCTCCCACCTTATCGGCTATTTCCCTAAAACGCCGCCAGTCCATGTCCCTGGAATAGGCGGAAAATCCCGCCAGAATCATTTTCGGCTTTTCTCGCAAGGCAATGGACTCCACTTCATCCATATCAATAATTTCCGTATCCTTTTTTACAAAATACGGAATGATGGTGTAAAGTTTGCCGGAAAAATTTAACGGATGGCCGTGGCTTAAGTGCCCGCCCTGATCCAGAGAAAAGCCCAGCACTTTGTCCCCGGGGTTTAGTAGCCCCATGTACACGGCCAAGTTGGCCGGCGAGCCGGACAGCGGCTGGACGTTTACGTGTTCGGCGCCAAACAGCTCTTTGGCCCGCTCAATGGCCAAGCTTTCGGCCTGATCGATAATTTCATTGCCTCCGTAATACCTTTTGCCGGGGTAGCCTTCGGAATATTTGTTGGTTAAAATCGAGCCCATGGCCTCCAGGACCGCGGGACTGACATAATTCTCGCTGGCAATCAATTCTATGCCTTCTTTCTGCCTTTGTTCTTCCAGCTTGATAATTTCGTAGACCCTTGGATCAAACTTTTGTAAATTTGCGTAATTCATAAAAAATCCTTGGTGGTTAGTGGTAAATTCAAAAAACGGCCCTGGCTCTACCGGTTCAGATTCTTATACTTAATTTGGAGGGAGTATTTGTTCATGGCAAAAAATTAGTTCAACAATTTCAAATTTTCTTTCATAATCACTCCCAGGGGCAAGGCCGGCATTTCATTTAAAAAGTACCAGCCTAACTCGGAACATTTTTCCGGTTCCAAAATTTTTGGCTCGCCGGTAACTATTTCGCATTCAAAGATGGTGGAAACCCAATGCTGGCCCTCTTTGGGCATAATATGGTCGGCGCAGCCATATTGCCTCAGCACCCGTACATCTATTCCCAGTTCTTCTTTTACCTCCCGCGTAACCGCACTAGCCATGGTTTCCCCGAATTCCACTGTACCCCCCGGGATAATCCACGTCCCCTGTTCATTCTTGGCTTTTGGACCGCGCTTCATCAGCAGGACCTTGCCTTCCGGGTTCCGGATTACTGCGCCGCAGCCCACGCCGATAAAATTTGTGCCGGGTTTCATAAATTAAAACTTCATTTCAAAGATATTGTTGGGCTTAGCGGCAAAGTCAGAATAGCGCAGCCATACGGGTTTGACTCTGAAAAAACGGGCTTCGGGCATGGCCGCAAATTTTTTTTCCACCGGATTTTTCTGGATATGCCTTTTCAAATATTTTGAAAAGGCTTTTACCGACAACTCTTCCGCCACCCCCTCGTATTGCAAAGTAATTTTTTCCTCTCCCCCGACCACAAATGCCACGCGGGGATTTTTTCGCAAATTTTTATACTTCCGGTAAAAAGCCAGGGTGGTGAACACCACCTCCAGCTCAGCCGTCTCTGAAAAATCTATCGCTGCCGCTTCCGGCTGACGCCCTCCAAAAGTGGCAATAACCCCCATGTGGTGGCGCTTCAAAAAACTTAAAACTTTTCTTTTCTTTTCCGCGATTTCCATAGCAATTGAGGATGCTAAATAAACATGTATAACAAACTAAAAATACCGGCTAATATGAATAATGACACAAAACCCACGCTTAGGCTAATGGTGCTGAAAACGCTAAACAATGCCATCCCCAGAATGCAAGCGGTTAACTTTCCCACGGCCAGGCTCTGTTCAAAAAACACCGCGTACGGCACCACATGGGTATTTTCCGCCCGAATGTAAGTAACGGTAGAGATGGGAATAAAACACATTTCTTTGCTGGTCCGCGACAAGGTGTCTATGGCCAGGGCATTCCAAACATTGGTGACAATCAAGCGCGCAAACCATACCAAGGAAGTCAAAAATGCCCCAAGTTTTATCAGCAGCCTTTTTGTGTACTGATCCGTCATTTTCCCCACGATTACGGCCAGTACTGCCGCGGCAAAACTTGAAATGGTGGCCAAAAGGCCGGTGTTCTCATAATTTTTCACCACGATAAAAATAAAAATCGGCCAAATGGTCAACACCAACAGTTCCTCGCCAAAACCCAAATAGCCCAAAAACTTTTTGGGGTAGTCCCGGAACAGCTGCAGCGTATCCCGAAAATTGTACTCCTTGGGCACAAACACTTCCTTGGCTTTAAATAGCGGCAAAATGCTGCCGCAATAAATCAATGCCGCGGTTATAAAAGTGGCAGTCATGCCCAATTTTTGGGACAGTATCCCGCCGATAAACGGACCGGCAATTTGCGCAATACTGGCAATGGCGTTGGACACCCCAAACTCCCGCCCAACCTGGTCATGATCGGTGTAACGCGTCATTAAAGCGTGAAAACCCGGCCAATACAGGGCTTTTTGCGCAGCCAGGGACATGGCTGCCAAAAAAGCCAAGCCGTGGTTATCTTTGGAAACCAAAAGCAGCATCCAGTACAAAACCTGGAACGGAGCGCTCATGGCAATCGCATGCTTATAGCCATAAAGGCTGGCGACTTTGCCGCCAAATGGAATAATCACTATATAAGTGGCATAAGTGACAGCCATAAACAGCAGAACCAGGGGCACGCTAAAGCCTAAGACCGAGTACAAAAAAATCGGCTCGAACAACATAGCCACGGCCACGGCCAAATTGGAGATAGCAATGGACACATATAGTTCGCCGATTTCTTCGCGTATGCTTTTGGAAAAATACCTGGGGAAATGAAAACTGGATAACATGTTATTTTTTCAAGGCGCTTAATATTTGTTTTTCGCTGACGGGGCCCGGCCTTAGTATGTGTACAAAGCCGCGACTAATCTTCAGTAAAGTAGACGGCTTATGCCGGGGCAGCTGACCGGCATCAAGCACTATGTCGGGCTGGTGTTTTTTATCCTTAAACTGCGTAACCACATCTCCCGCAGAATAACTGTCATACCCGCCCGAAAGATGCAGGGAGGGATTGGCGCTGGTTGTGGTAATTGGCTTGCCGAGTTGTCTGGCCAAATCTAAGGCGATTTTATTTTTAGGCAAACGTACGCCTAAGGATTTTGTTTTGGCAGACAATAATTCCAGTCCCGCCTGTTGGGAAACCAGGCCCAAAACCATAGTCAGCGGCCCGGGCCAAAAAGATTTCGCCAACCGTCCGGCGACTGTGTTCCAGCCGACAATCTTTTTTGCATAAGCGACCGAAGGCACCACTACATGTATCGGCTGGCCCGCACTTCTTTCTTTTATCCGATATAGCTTGCGGATGGCGGCAATGTTTTCCGCATTCACGGCCAAGCCATAAGACGTGTCAGTCGGATAAGCCACCACTTTCCCCTGCTTTAAAGCGGCAACACAAGTGTTGATAATCTGTTTATGATTTTTTCTGTTGTATTTTAGGATTAACATCAAAAATGCTTGTTGGTTTTTACTTTTAAAGCGCCTTCGTCACGGCTGAGTTTCCAAAATGCATGGATAAATTCGTCAAACTTGCACCAATCTTCACCATGTACCAAGTTAAAGACCTTTTCTTTTTTGTTCCAATGTTTTAAATCACCCTCATTGTGCTGAATTTTCGCTTCTATCTTATCCATTGACTTAGCAAATTTTGCCTCAAAAGTTTTGGCCTTGCCATATTCGTCCCACAAGGCGTAAATTTCTTTAGATTGTCTTTCGGGTAACAGCTTTAACAATTTTTTCATTCCATTTTTTTCTTTATCATGCTTCCCTTCCTTATGTTTTTTGGATTTCCACGCCCAAGTGTCCCCACTGTAAACCTCGCAGAGGTCATGCACTACTAAAATTTTCAGAACTTTCTCTAACTTAATTTTCTTCTTTAAATAAGGGCTCATTATTATTGCCATAAGCAATAACCGCCAAGAATGCTCAGCCACACTTTCTCTCCTGCCCGAAGACAACCAAGAATGCCGAAGCAAAGTTTTTAGTTTCTCGGACTCGTGCAAAAATTTCAGTATTTTTATTTGCTCTTTATTTTTTTTCACCTGCTTCAACTGTCAAATTACCAAGTTAATCAACCTGCCTTTAATATAAATTACGCGCTTCACGCTGTCCTGAACCAGCGCCTGCTTAACGGCCGGCAGTTCCAGGGCTTTAGACTTGACCGCAGACTCTTCTTCGCCGGCGCCCACAATTAACTTGCCTCTGACCTTGCCGTTAACCTGCACCACCAATTCCGTTTCGTTATCCACCAGCAGCGCCGCGTTGAATTCCGGCCAAGCTTCCTGTTGCAGCATCTTCTTGCCGCCCAACCTCTGATACAGTTCCTCGCTCAAATGGGGCGCAAAGGGGTACAACAGCTTCAAAAACGACTGTGCCGCGCCCAAGCTTATGGGTTCGGCTTTAATCTCCTTATGGAATTCCATAAAAGCCGAAATGGCGGTATTGAATCGGAAAGCTTCAATATCTTCTCCTACCTTTTTTACCAGGCGATGGAGCAATTTTTCCGCTTTCGGAGAAGTGTTTTGCGGCTTTGTATTTTCCGACAGCTCTTCGGCCCATTGCCATACCCGGTCCAAAAACCTGCGCACACCGACCACGCCCTGGTCATTCCAGGAAACCATAAGTTCGTGGGGGCCTAAAAACATTTCATACATGCGCAAAGTATCCGCCCCGTGCTTTTTAACAATCACTTGCGGGTCTACCACGTTTCCGCGGCTCTTGGACATCTTTTCACCGTCTGCGGCCAGAACAATGCCGTGCGGCTGGCGTTTTTTATAGGGCTCTTTTTCAGTAACGAGCCCCTGGTCATACAAAAATAAATTCCAAAAACGGGAATACAGCAAATGCAGCGTGGTGTGTTCCATGCCGCCGAAATACACATCCACCGGCTGCCAATACTTCAGTTTTTTCAGGTCGGCAAATTTTGACTTGTTCTTCGGGTCCGCATACCGCAGCCAATACCAGGAACTGCCGGCCCACTGCGGCATGGTATTGGTCTCGCGCCAGGCCACCTGCTTGCATTTGGGGCAGGTGGTTTTGACCCATTTTTTTATGGCTGCCAGGGGCGATTCGCCCGTGCCGGTCGGCTCGTATTTTTTTACCGGCGGCAGTTTAACGGGCAAGTCCTTGTCCGGTACGGGCACCACGCCGCAATCCTCGCAGTGAATTAACGGGATAGGTTCACCCCAGTAGCGCTGGCGGGAAAACACCCAATCGCGCAGCTTGTACTGCGTTGTTAAACGGCCGAACGCCTCGCCCATTTTGCCAACGGCCTCGGCTGTCGACAACCCGTCAAAAACATCGGAGTTAACGACTTTCCCCTGCCCTGCATAGCACTTCTTGCCCTGGCGGATATCTTCCAATTCCTGTTCCGGATTTTCAACGGGTTCCACCACGCACTGGACAGGCAGCTGGTATTTCGCTGCAAATTCAAAATCGCGCTGGTCGTGGGCGGGCACGGCCATAATTGCGCCCGTGCCATAACCCCAAAGCACATAATCTGCAACCCACACTGGGATTTCCTGGCCCGTGGCCGGGTTCACGGCTTTGAGGCCTTTTAGCTGTACGCCGGTTTTTGCCTTGCCTTCGGCGCTGCGCTCCATTTCTTTTTTCTTTTTGGCCGCCTCCACATATTTTTTAACTTCCTTGAAATTTTCTATATTATTCTGGTTGTCCGCAATCACCGGATGCTCCGGCGCCACCACCATATAAGTCGCTCCGTAAATCGTATCCGGCCGGGTGGTAAAAACCTTAAGGCTGGGCAGTATCTTCCCCAGCACCTCGGGTTCCTGCGCTCCGCTTAAATGAGGCTCATTTCCTTTGATTTTTACCAGCTGCGCGCCCAGTTTTTCGGAAAAAGATTCCCCGTCCTGCATGGGCACGACGTAATCCGTGGTGTCATACAACAAACCAAACGCCGATGCGTTAGCTTTGATTCGTTTAAAGTCAAAGCCCTTTTTACAGGCTTCGGTTACCGATTTTCTTATTTTGTTATCCAAAAACTTTCCGGAAAACGGGGTGCAGAGCAAAAATACTTTTTTGACCCTTACCCCTTTTTCCAGCAAACGCAAAGCGACCGTACCGCCGAAAGAATGGCCGACAATCACCGTGTTTTCGTCTATTTTGCAGTTCTTGGCTACGTAATCCGCCTGTTCCAAATCGTTCGGCTCGCCAGCGTTCGGCAAATCCGGGACTTGCACCTTATAGCCTTTAGCCTCCAACGATTTTCTCAGCCACGGAAAAGCATGGCTGCTGGAAGATCCGTTTCGCCCGTGAAGAATGAGAAAATTGGTTTTAGCCTTATCCGTACCGGCTGAAATTACCTCAAATGAAATTTCCGCGCCCACGGATTTGCCAATCCAGTTCTCCTGGCTTTTTTTCACGGCCTCGGGCCATTCCGGAAGCTGCCCAAGGCCGGCAAGCAACTTTTCCGCATAGGCGGTAATTTTTAAATACCACTGGCGCAATTCTTTCTGCACCACTTCCGTGCCACAGCGTTCGCACCGGCCGTCCACCACTTCTTCGTTAGCCAAACCTGTTTTGTCTTTGGGGCACCAGTTTATCAGGCCCGTCGCCTCGTAAGCCAAGCCTTTTTTGTAAAATTGCAAAAACAGCCATTGCGTCCACTTGTAATATTCCGGATCAGTGGTATTAATTTCCCTAGCCCAGTCAAAAGATAGTCCCCAGGAAAGCATTTGCTTCTTGGCGTTGGCCACATTTTTCTTAGTGGTAATGGAAGGGTGCACGCCCATCTTAATGGCATAGTTCTCCGCCGGCAGACCGAAAGCGTCCCAGCCAATGGGATACATGACCTCAAAACCGCGCATTCTCAAATACCGGCTGTAAACGTCTCCGGCCACATACGGCCGCAAATGGCCCATGTGAAGCCCGGCCCCGCTCGGATACGGAAACTCCACCAGGACATATTTTTTTTGTTTATTTGCGTTCTCTCTAGCGGCAAAAATCTTTTTGCTCTGCCAGACTTTCTGCCACTTGGGTTCCAGCTTAGCGGGGTTGTATGAATTCATAAAATTAAATTTTGAATAGTTGTTTTGCGTTGTCAAAAGTGGCTGTTTCAATTTCCGCCTGGCTTAACTGCTTGATTTCGGCTGCCTTGCCAGCCACAAATCTCACAAAATCCGGTTCATTGCGCTTGCCCCGGTTGGGTGCGGGCGTCAGGTACGGACAATCGGTTTCCAGAAGCATTTTTTCCATAGGACACAGCTCCACCAACTTTTTCATGTTGCCGGTTTTGTCAAAAGTAATAATCCCGTTAAAGGACACATACGCGCCTAAGGTCAAAAACTTTTCCAAAAATTCCGGGGAATGCGTATAACTATGGACCACAAAACGCATTTCGCTTACTTTTTCTTCCTCAAAAACCCGGAGCATGTCATGGTACAGCTCGTCGCTCCCCTTTTCCGGGCGGCTGTGCACCACCAAAGCCTTGTCATACTGTTTGGCAAAACGTATTTGTTTTCTGAACACCTCAATCTGCTTGCGTTTAATCTCCTCGTGCAAAGCCTTGTCTTCCGGCAACCGGTAGTAATCCAAGCCGCATTCGCCAATACCCACAACTTTCGGATGAACCACGAGCTCCGCATAGGCCGGCAAGCTAAAATCTTCCTCGCGGGTCTTAAAATGGGTTTCTTCCTCGTCCACATGCTGCGAATGGGTATGTTCGGGGTGCAGTCCGATGACCGCGTATACCCCTTGCGCGAATTGCCCTGCCAGTTCGGCAGCCTGGCGGGAGGTATCAATCTGGCTGCCTACATTTATTACCCACACGCCATTGCTTAAAGCGCGCTGCAAAACTTCTTTTGCATCTTCCTGATAGGCCTTGAAGTTGACATGTGCGTGGGTATCAATCAGCATCTATTTTTTGAAAACTAAATAGCCTCTATTTTCTATGGGGTCAGATGTGTTTTCCGGCAACGCAGTGCTAAAATCGTAACCAAGACTTCTTAATCTGCTGGCGGTTTCCAGGTTGGCTTCCAAACTGTATTTTTCCCACTCTTTCTGGTCATGAAGCGAACGCATGTGCCTGACTTGGCCCTCCAAATCCGCAAATCTGGGATACTTGGCAAACATCTCGTTTTTTATAAAACCGAAACGCAAAGGGTTCAACCGTAGTTCGCCTTCCGGGCTTAGCGTCCTCAAGGCTTCCTCCAGCATAAATACAGCCTCATCTTTGGTGCGCGTGTGAAAGAGCGGGCCTTTTCTCGAAACAATCAAATCGAAAGAACTTTTTTCAAATTTCCACGGCTGAGCGGCGTCCATTTCCACGTAGTCCAGCCCGGCGGCCTTGGCTTCCTTGGGAAAATGCATACCGGCAGAAACGACATTCCTCAAACCGAACGCCCGCGCTGCCCGCTCAACCTGGCAGGTGCCTGCCCCCAGGTCCAAAACCTTTTTCTTTTTTCCCAACTCTTCCATAGAAAGGCCTACGCTGCCCAAAATCTGGCTCGCTTCGTGAGCCAGCCTCTGTTCGGCCAAGTACGCTTCTGTTTCTCCAAAATTTGTCGCCATAGCCTATTCTATCCTCGGAAACAGCCTGGGGATATTTTCCAGCTTCGGGTCCCTCAGCACTGCCAACAACTTTTCGCTGGTGTAGGGCAAAAAAGCCCTAAGCCGCTCGGCAACAGCCTTAAGATGTAAAACCGTATGCAAAATATCCTTTTTGGCCGCATCCGGGTCAGTTTTTATTTTTTTGAATGGCTCTGTTCTCTGGATATATTCGTCGCACTCGGATATCGACTTCCATATTTCGTCCATCGCTTCCTTAAGCCTATATTTGCCCATGACCTCAATCCGGGAATCCTGGCCGCCGAAACCCTGGGGCGGCAAAACCTGGTTTGATACAGCCAGTTTTAAAATCCTGCTTGCTTGGTTGCCTATGCCGTTCGCCAAACCCGCATTGTAGGTTTCCTGGAACCTTTCCCAGGTGTAATCGCCATCCTCAAACGTCGGCACTTCCCGCAACAGGTAATAGCGCAGGGCATCTATCGCCTGCTCCTCGGACAAACCTTTTTCCTTCAGCTTAGAGAGTATCTCGTATGGGTCCGCAACATTCCCCAAAGACTTGGACATCTTCTGGCCCCCGCTGGTTATAAATCCGTGGATGATGATTTGTTTGGAATTCGGCAGTCCGGCCGACATCAGCATGGCCTGCCACATGGCCGACTGCTGGCGCAGATTGTCTTTGCCCGCAATCTGCATCCCGGGCCAAAATTGGCCGAACTGCTGTTCGTTCTCCGGCCAGCCAAGCGTGGAAATGTAATTAATCAGCGCATCAAACCAGACATACATCACCTGGCTGTCGTCGTCCGGCACAGGAATACCCCAGGGCATTTTTTCCTTCAGCCGTGAAATGCTGAAGTCCTGCAGGCCCGTCTTCACAAACTGCTTAATCTCGTTAAATCGGAAATCCGGCACCACAAATTCCGGATTGGCTTCATAAAACTTCAGCAGCGGCTGCTGGTATTTGGAAAATTTAAAAAAATAGTTTTCCTCTTCGATTAATTCAATTTCCAGATTGGGATGGATGGGGCATTTGCCGTCCACCAGCTCCGAGTCGGTTTTTTCCAACTCGCAGCCCACGCAGTACTTTACCTTGTAAGCCTGCTTGTAAATATCCCCGTTGTCCAAACATTTTTTCCAAAACGCCTGGACGGCCGCCTTGTGCCTGGGCTCGGTTGTACGGATAAAATGGATGTCCTGGGAAATACCTAAAGCCGGCATCAGATTTTTGAATTTGGCGGCATATTCATCCACGTAACCCTGGGTTTCCCGGCCCTGCTCTTCGGCCTTGCGCTGGATTTTTACCCCATGCTCATCCGTACCGGTATTAAAAAACACCTCTTCACCTAACAGCTTATGGTACCGCGCAATCGCATCCGCCTGGACGATTTCCAAAGCAAAACCCAAATGCGGGTCCGCATTCACATAAGGTAAGGTCGTGGTTATATAAAATTTATCCGGCATAAAAGAAAAAAGGGCTTTAAAAGCCCTTTTATTATAACGATTTTTGTGGATTTTCTCAACTTTTTTCTTCCTTACCGCTGGCCAAGAATTCGTTAATGATAACGGTCAAAGCACTGACAATGGGCACGGCAATCAACAAGCCGACAATCCCGGCTAGCTGGAAACCGGTCAACAAAGCCAGTAAAACCACCAGAGGCGAGGTGCCCACGGTTTTCTCCATAACTTTAGGCACCAGGACATAACCCTCGGTCTTCTGGATAATCAAGTACATAATTGCAACCGCCAGGGCCAAGGGCGGATTTTGGATAAAGGCAAAGAACACGCCGGGCACGGCTGAAAGGAAAGGGCCAATGTAAGGCACCACCTCAAGTATGCCGGCAAGCAGGGCCAAGAACAGTGCATAGTCCACCCGGAGCAGGCTTAGGCCGATAAAGGCCAGGATAAAAATGGACACGCTTAAAATCACTTGGCCAATCACCCACATGCCCATCTTCTTCTGAATTTTGTCTATCAGGTTTACGGCAAAGTCGCGATGCTGGGCAGGCAGCAAAGTAGAAATGAATTTTTTCATGCCCCGGTCTTCCGCCACGAGGTAAAAAGAAATTACCAATACCGTAATTAGCGTAAAAAAAGCGTTAAATACGCTCACCGTGCCTGTCAGCAAGCCGCCTTTATAACTGTCAGAGAACTGCTTAAAATAGTTGCCGATGTCGCCTACGGATACAGACGTATTACCCATGAGTCTCTCCAGCTGCAATGCGTAGTCGGGCCACCTTTCCGCCAGCACCCGCATTTGCCCGATAACCGGCGGCACCAGCAAATACACCACAAATGTCACCGAGGCGAGCACCAGCGCATACACGGCCAAAACGCTCACGGCCCGGGGCACCCGTTTCTCGCTGAAATAATCCACCATGGGCTCCATGGCCGAAGCGAGAATGAGTGAAATCAGCAGAATGAGCAAAATATCCCTGATCAGCCACAAAAAAGCCAAAATCAGCCCGGCAAAAATAACTTTTAAAATTACCTGTGTGGAAGTTTCGAGTTCGTTAAATTTCATAAGGTGGTGTAAAGCAAAATCCAAGCGTTAGCTTGGATTTGTGTTCAACAGTTTATCTGTTTCTTCAATCTTTTTATCCAGCTTCTCAATGCCTTCCAAACAGTACGCTTTGATTTGCTCCTTTAAAAAGTCCGTCAGGCCTTCGCTCTGCAAATCACGCACTAAAATATCCTTCACCGTCTGGTCTAACGGGGACTGTTGGATCAGTTCAATTAAAGCCTTGATATTTTCTTCCATGATTATTTCTCCATTCCAATGTGGCGCAAAATCTTATGAAGCATAGAGCGCTGATTATGCAGAACGTCCCGGATATCGGGCTGCTCCACGCTTTTGGGCTTTTCGGGCGCGGGTACAGGGTTGTACTTTTGCCGGTTCAGTTCATAATTCAACATTTCAGACTCGGTGGCGCCTAACATTTCCGCCCCGCTCCGGCCCCGTTGTTCTATAGACATATTATTTGCCTTTATTACTTCGCCCCCCTGCCAAAGTCTTTAGAATTTTTATATCTGCTTTCACTTTATCATGCTCGGTTTCCAAAATCAAGGGAAAGACTGCGGATTTTGGCAAGACTTTTCCCCAGAAACCCAGCAAACTTTCCAGGCCAGCTTTGCCCAAAAGCCCCTCTCCAATATGCTCATGCCTGTCCTTACGCGAACCCAATTCTACTTTGGAATCGTTAATATGGCTCATTTTCAGCCACTTTAGCCCCACCGCCTGGTCAAACTTTTTAAACACCACCTCCGGCTGAACAAGGTTATAACCGCTGGCCCAGGCATGCTGTGTATCAAAACATACGCCGCCAAAGCCTTCGTGTTTTTTTATGGGTTCCATGAGTTCGGCTATTTCCTCAAAAGTGTCGCCTAAAATTTCCCCGGCTCCGGCGGCGATTTCTATCAGCAGCTTCGCGGCACCTTTATAGCCATCCAAAATCTTTTTCAAACCTTCCTGGGCCTGTTTAACCGCTTTGACCTTTCCCAAGTCCTTGCCGCTGCCCGTATGGAACATAACGTAGCTACCTTTCAAAAGGCTGGTACGCTCCAACTCCTGGCGCACGACCGAAACCGAACCGTGATAAATGCGGGAATTGGCAGAGCCAAAATTTATATAATACGGGCAGTGGACCACAAATTCCTGAAACCCGTATTTTTCCATTTCCAAAAAAAATTTTTCCAAAACTTCGCCGGTCAACTCTGCGGCCGGCCCGCCCTGGGGGCTGCGCGTAAATATCTGAAAAGTTTCGCACTGTAACTCCGCGGCGTTTTTTGGCGCATTCCAGACTCCGCCGGCAATGGACACATGACACCCTGTTTTAAACATGTGCGTAAAATTTATTGGTTTATTTAATTATATGGCATTTGGGTCTTGGGCGAAAGGCTAAAACCGGCTACACTGGGCAGCCTTAATCTATTATAATAAGCCGGAAGGAGGGCTAATGAAACAGCTCTTTAAACGACACTTGGAAAGCATCTCAAACCGTCTGCCTTTAAGCCTGTCAGTGCACCATACTGACGGATCACGGCAAAAGGTCGGCCGGGGCGGGCCGGAGGTGGAGTTCTGCATCCGCAGGCCCCGCGTCTACTCCAGCATCCTGCTCAATCCCAGCCTCGCTTTCGGCGAAGCCTACGCCAACGGAGGCATCACCATTCCCACCGGCAACCTCTACGAATTTCTCCGGGGTCTCTGGGCAACGGAAACCAACCCGCGCATTGCCATACGCCTGCAAACGCTGGGCAGCATGTTCCGGCGTTTCTCACGCGGCAATACCCGGCATAAGGCCCTGCACAACGTGCAGGCGCATTACGACAAGTTCCACCGCATTGTCAGTCTGGTGGTGGACAGCGAAACCCGCTTGTACTCCTGTGCATTTTTCAAACAAGCGGACACGGCTCTCGCCCAGGCCCAAACTGCCAAAACCGCGCGCACCCTGGCCAAGCTTTCGCTCCGCCCGGGCCAGACGGTTCTGGATATTGGCTGCGGCTATGGCCATATTGCCCACTTTGCCGCCCGGCATTACGGCGTCAGGGTTATGGGTATCACGCTCAGCGACGAACAACACCGAGTGGCCAGCGAAACAGCCATAAAACAAGGCCTTGCGGTGGACGTGCTCAAAACCGACTACCGGGCCATACCGGGGCGGTTCGATACGGCCTACAGCGTCGCCATGTATGAAGCGGTCGGCCGCAAGCACTGGGCCGAGTACTTCCGCAAAGTCGCTGACGCGCTGAAACCCGGTGGCATGTTTCTGCTCCACACGGTAACCCAGCCTCGCTTCCGCCCCATGGATTCGCTCATCAACACCCATGTTTTTCCGGGCAGCGAACTCCCCACCCCGCGGCAAGTCTTGGCCGCGGCCGAACCCAGCGGCTTTCTCCTGCACCATGCGGAAAGCTGGAAACCGCACTATGCCCGCACCCTGCTCGCCTGGTACGACAACCTCAAAGCCCGGCGCGCTGAGGTGCTGTCGCTGTACGACAGCTTCCAAGAGGCCGAGTGGTACTACCGGCTATGGGAAGTCTATCTGACCGGCTGCGCCGCCAGCTTTTCCGTGGAGGGAGGCATGGACCTGCACCAGTTCGTGTTTTCCAAGGGAAAGGCGGATTGGAATGCTGCCAGTCTTGAGCTGTAGACCTCAAAAACAGGCTCGTCCACTTTCTTGTGGCGAGCCTGTTGTATTTTGCAAAGCCTATTTCAACAAACCAGCAAACTTTTCCCGGTCCTGATACGGCCCAATAATAGCCAAAGACAAGTTTCTCTTCTGGAAGAGCTGCCGGGCGAGGCTTCTTACGTCCTCTGCGGACACCCGGTCGATTTTTTTGAAAATCTCCTCCGGGGTTTCAATCTTTGGCAAAAATGCGGCCCGTTCCAGTAGCCAGTCCAAACGTACCTGGTTGTCTTCCAAGGCCAAAATAGATTTGCCTTTGATAAACTCCTTGGCTTTTTTAAGTTCCTCGGTCCCGACTTTCTCGGTTTTAATTTTGTCCAGTTCCGCCAAAATCACTTTAATAGCTTCTTCTATCTTGCCCACCTGAACTCCGCTGCCAATATTAAACACACCGGTGTCCTGGTAGTTGGAGCCCGAAGCCCTGACATAATAAGCCAAGCCCCTGCGCTCCCGCACTTCCAAAAACAGCCGCGAAGACATGCCCCCGCCTAAAATAGCGGAAAGCACTGACTGGGCGGCGGCGCGCTTATCGCCGTAGGCCAGGCCTTTAAAACCAAAAGCCAGGTGAGCCTGTTCGGTTTCCTTGAAACTAACCTCAAGCCGGGGCGCGGCCTGCTTGTCCCTGGCCTTGTCCCAGCCGTGGTATTTTTTCTTCGGGTATTTGGCCCAAAATTTTTCAACCAGCAAACGTAATTTTTTCCGGTCATACTTGCCCGAGATACCCAAAATCATGTTGGGCAGCTGGTAGTGCCGGTTGATGTAATCAATAAACATTTCGCGGGAAAATTTCGTCACGGTGTCCTTGCTGCCCGCAATGTCCCTGCCTAGGGCATCTTTCGGCCACATGACGCGTTCCAACACATTCTCAATCTCGTACATGGGCGTGTCCTTGTACATATTAATCTCTTCCACAATCACGCCCTTTTCGCGCTCCAGTTCCTTGGCGTCAAATAATGGGGCCTGAATCATGTCTGTAAGCACTTCAAAAATCAGTTCCAAATGCTGCGAAGCCGCTTTTATGTAAAACTGGGTATGTTCCTTGCCGGTATTGGCATTCATCTCCCCGCCAATACCGTCCACCAGCTGGGAAATAGCCAGGGCCGACGGATACTTTTTCGTACCCTTAAACAAAAAATGTTCCAAAAAATGCGAAATGCCCGACTCTTTTTCCGTTTCGCTGCGGGAGCCGGTTTTTACAAAAAAATCCACCACCACGCTCTCCGCGTCCTGGGATGGAATCTCCAACAAGGTCAGACCGTTTTTCAGTTTGGTTTTGGTAAATTTCATTGGTTTCTGTTCTTAGTTTTATTAATCAAATCCTGGACCCTAGCCTCATACTTTGCAAGAAACTTTTCAATCTCCCCGAACTCCCCCGCCTGTATGTCATGGCTTATTACCTGGAACATTGCCGCTACCGCATCAAAACCCTCTTCCACTTCCGGTGTTTTATTTGTACAGCCTTCGTATGCCTGGTTGGCCGCGTCAGCCAAAAAAAACAGCCTTTCCCGGTAATGCTCAGCCAATTCATGATTTTTCTCCCCTTCACTCATAAAATTTGCTCTTCTAGCTTGGTTGCCACATTAATAAACTTTCTGGCACCGGCTGAAGTTAAATATACCAAATCCTCAATACGGATGCCACCGACTTTGGGCACGTACACCCCGGGCTCAATACTGAATACCATGCCCGGCCTGAGTATGTCTTTGGAACCCGGAGAAAGATTGGGCAGTTCGTGGATCTCGAGGCCCGTGCCGTGCCCCAAGGAATGGATAAAATACTTATCCAATTTTTTTTCCGCCAAAACTCTGACTGCGTGGTCGTAAATTTTGCCTGCCTGAACCCCCGGCCGGGCAGCCTGTATGGATTCCAAATAAGCCTTTTCCACCTGGCTGTAGGCCGTTTCCAATGTTTTGGGTGCGCGCTTTAAAAACAGAGTCCGGGTAAAATCGCTACAGTAGCTCTTATACTTAAAGCCGAAATCCAAAATTAAGGCTTCGCCGGTTTTGATAATTTTCTGCGAAGGCACGTGGTGCGGGGTGGCGGCATTAGCCCCGGCAGCGGCAATGGCCGGAAAACTCACATCTTCCGCCCCAAGCCTGAATCCGGTCTTCTGGATAAACTCCGCCAACTTCCGCTCTGTCCACACTTTCCGTTTCAGCTGTTTTTTCACCAAGGCAAACACCGCTGCTGTAATTTCCATGCTTTTTCTGACTTTGGCCAGCTCTTGAATGTCTTTAACCTGCCGCTCCTGGTCTGCAGGGCTGCGCCGGGCGGTGACTTGCAAGCGGAGCTTGGGGTTTTTATGCTTAATATAAGCGGTTTCATTATAGGTAAACTCGCCGAACAGCTCCAGCGTCTCGTGAGACCGGATATACCTGCCCACATTTTTAAGCAGGTCGGTGCGCTGAATGCCAGGAGCTTTTTCCAGCCCGTCGCCGAAAAACACCAAATTGTTTTTTTTCAACAGCAAATAGCCGTGCATAAAAGTGCGGCCGATTAGGTATGCCAAATTTTCGGGCTTTTTAATCAACACCGGCTGCCGCAGCTGAGCCTGTATTTTTTTTATCCGCTGTCTATTCATTGACCACTTCCCTTCTCAAGTGCTGGGGAATACGCACTAAGATATCATAAGTGATGGTATTGCACACCTTGGCTAAAGCCGCAGCGGAATTTTCATCGCCCGACTCCGGGCTAATCACAGTCGCCTTGTCGCCCACCCTGGCTCCGGGCACGCTGCTGACATCCACCACAGTTAAATTCATGCTGACTCTGCCCAAAATTTTGCAGTACCGCCCTTGCACTTGCACCTGGCCCAGATTGGACAGCCTCCTGTCCACGCCCTCATAATAACCCGCAGGCAAAGTGGCTATCTTCATGGGTGCAAGGGCCTTAAAAGTAATATTATAGCCCACGAAATCTCCCGGCTGGATATCTTTAATTCCTGCCACCAAGGTCTCCAAAGCAAGACAGGGCTTCAATCCCGGGATTTTTCCGGTTTGGTCAAAACCATATAAACCTATACCCAGCCTGACTACATTGGCCTGGATTTCCGGGCTAAAAACCGTACCCGCGGAATTCGACAAATGCCAGTATTTGATTCGGGGGAAAACGGAACGGCATTTTTGCACCACGCGGTTCCAGGCTGCAATTTGCTTTTCGGTGAATTCCCGGCTTTTGCCGTCTGCGTCCGCCAAATGGCTGCACACGCCTTCAACTAACAGGTTGGGGTTGGATTGGATGAGTGAAATCGCCTGTTCCAGCTGTTCGGGCAGCACTCCCTGCCTGTGCATGCCGGTGTCAATTTTTAAGTGCACCCGTGTTGGCCGGGACAAATTTTTAACCAGCTCTTCCAGCTGGCCGAAACTGACAATGGTAAAAGCGACATCTTTCAAATTCGTGTTCGCCAAATGCTCGAGCGTGGAATACCCGATAACCAAAATTTCGGTGGCAATGCCGCTACTCCTTAACACCAAAGCTTCATAAAAAGAATCCACTACAAAAAATGGCAGGTTGTGGTCATCCAGAATCTTGCCCACCTCCACCAAACCGTGGCCATAGGCATTGCTCTTGAGCACGGGGGCAAACTTGACCGCAGGAAATTTATCCTGGAATTGCCGCAGGTTGTTGCGCAGCCTATCTTTAAATACCAGCACTCTAACTAAGGGCTGGTATTTAAATCGGGGGCGGAATATTTTCCTAAGGATTTGCTTAAACAAAATTTTTAGGCCAATTTTTGAGAGAGATAAGCCACGAGGTCTTCCACTTTCACCCGCGGCTGCTCCTTGGTGTCACGGTCGCGCACGGTCACCGTGCCGTCTTTTTCAATCGTGTCAAAGTCCACGGTTATGCAAAATGGCGTGCCAATCTCATCCTGCGAATAATAGCGCTTGCCCACATTGCCCCGGTCATCCCAAGCCACAGTAAAATGTTTTCTGAGTTCAGCGTAAATACTTCTGGCTTTTGCCACCAACTGTTCTTTGTTTTTAAGAAGAGGAAATACTGCCACTTTGTATGGTGCTAACTTTGCGGGCAAATGCAGTACCACGTTTTCGGGGTTAGAATCGTCAAACGCCTCGCACAACACCGCGAGCACGCTCCGGTCCACGCCCCAAGTAGGCTCTATGCAATGCGGAATAAACTTTTCATTGGTCTGCGGATCCATGTACTCCAATTTTTGTCCGCTGGCTTCGGAGTGGTTTTTCAAATCAAAATCCGTACGGTACGCCAAGCCGTACAGTTCGCTGACTCCGAACGGGAAATGGTATTCAAAATCTATAGTACGTTTGCTGTAATGAGCCAGCTCGTCCTTAGGCACTTCCAGTTCGTGGATATGTTCCCACTTTAGCCCCAATACTTCGGTTATCCAGGCCTTCATCTCCGCGCGCCAATGTTCGAAAAATTCGTTCCAATCTTCGTCTTTTTGCGGGGGGCGGATAAAATATTCAATTTCCATCTGCTCAAACTCGCGCGTGCGGAAAATAAAATTACCCGGTGTAATTTCGTTGCGGAAAGCCTTGCCTTGCTGGGCAATGCCGAAAGGCAGCTGTTTTCTGGAGGTATCCAAGACATTTTTAAAATCCACGAACATGGCCTGGGCAGTTTCCGGACGGAAATAAGCCACGTTTGTCTGTTCTTCTGCGGGCCCAATAAAAGTCTTAAACATTAAGTTGAACATTTTGGCTTCAGTAAAACCCAGTTTTTCACCGCATGACTGGCAGGCGGCCATGGTGTCAATATTGTCGGCGCGGAAACGCGAATGGCACTTTTTGCACTCTACCAGCGGGTCAGTAAAATTCGCCAAGTGCCCGCTCGCCTGCCAAACTTTGGGGTTCATAATCAAAGCCGCATCTATACCCACCATATCGTCGCGCTGTTGGACAAACCTTTTCCACCAGGCCTGCTTGATGTTATTTTTTAATTCCACGCCCAAAGGGCCGTAGTCCCAGGAATTAGCCATGCCACCGTAAATTTCACTGCCCGGAAACACGAAACCCCGACGTTTGCAGAGTGATACTATTTTATCCATCAAGTCGCTTTTTTCAGCCATAATTTTTCCGTTAATGTCTTAAAATTATAACAAAAATGCTTATTTTAGACAAATAAAAACACCTCTTTAAGGTGTAAGGCGGGGTAACAATCAAGGCTAATTGCTACCCCTCTGTCGCCTCGGGCATACGCCCTACTGCAAGTGTGCGGGTTGCCCCGCGGCCTGACCCTCCTTTCCATGCTTGATGGCCGCCAACCACTTCGGCGGCCGTCCTCGACGTTTGCCGTGCTGACCTGCTGCGAGGCGCTCCATGACGACAATTGCTTCGCCAAGCAGCTCATACTCCCTGCGGAGATCTTCCAACATCTTTCCGTAATTGGCCATACCAACCTTTCCTAGGTTCTGATTCACCGCGTACCATACCAAAACACGGCCTATCATATTTGCATAATACCATAAAAAAATCAACCCCCTAAACGGAGGTTGGCTTGCTAAAATTAAAGGCTATTTTCCTTTTTCTTTTTGAAAATGTCCGACCAATGTCGCAATCACCCCAACGCAGACTATGGCCAGCATGGAAAGAAAAAACGGATTGCGGGTCTGAAAATACAAGCTGACAATAATCACCAAGGCCACGGCCCGGGCAAAAAGCGTAGTTGTATAAAGTTCAAACAGGCCTCTTCTCGCCAGCTGAAATACCACAATACTCAACAGCAAGGCGAACATACCGGCAATGCGCATCGGCGTCGCGTCATAAATTTCGCTGGCAAACAGAAGTTTTTGGAACTGTGCGGGGACAAATAAAAATGCCGCTCCCGCCAAAACCAGGTAAGCCGCAATGTAATAAAAACTAAACTTAATTAGTCTCATATTCTTTATAGTTCTTTACCATTTCTTCGAAATGCCCGTACTCAATGGCGGAACGTATTTTGGCCATGAGGTTTAAATAAAACTTCAGGTTGTGCATGGTGGCCAAACGGATGGCCAATGGCTCCCCCGTGGCCAGCAAATGGCGCAAATAGGCTTTGGTGTGGTTTAAGCATAAATAACAATCACAGGCGTTGTCAACGGGCGTAAAATCTTCCTTGTATTTTTCCAAACGGATATCAATGGTGGAATAGCCCTCTGCTGTGCCGCCGGGGGTTTCCACATTTTTGGCCGCAATATATAACCGGCCGTGTCTGGCTTCGCGCGTGGGAATGACGCAGTCAAAAGTATCGCAGCCCCGCGCCGCTGCTTGGACAATATCAAAAGGCGTGCCTACGCCCAAAAGATGCTTGGGCGAATTTTCCGGCAGGTGCGGCAGGGCGGCTTCTACAGCCTTCATCATTTCCTCATGCGGTTCGCCCACGGCCACGCCGCCAATGGCAAAGCCTTCAAAACCTAAAGCCACCATGTCTTCGGCTGACTGTTTTCTTAAATCCGGAAAACTGGCGCCCTGGACTATACCCCAAAGCTTTTGCCCGGGGTTTACAGGGTCGCCGTCCGTAACTATTTTTTGGTGTTCTTTCACGGCCCGCTCGGCCCAGCGCTTGGTCAGCTCGATGGACTCCTTGCTTCTTTGGTACTCGAACGGATAACCGGGGAAGTCGTCCAGAATCAAAGCGATATCGCTGCCTAAATTCGCCTGGATATCCACGCTCTTTTCCGGAGACAAAATTTCCTGTTTACCGTCCAAATCAAACTGGAACAGGACGCCTGCTTCCATAGTTTTTCGCATCTTGGCCAAGGAAAAAACCTGAAAGCCCCCCGAGTCCGTAAAAATCGGCCCTTTCCAGTTCATAAACTTATGCAGGCCGCCGGCTTTGTAAATCAGCAAATCGCCCGGCCGCTGCCACAAGTGGTAAGTGTTGGCCAAAACGATTTCCGCGCCCCAGAACCTTAACTCTTCCGAGGTGATGGTTTTCACCGCCCCCTTAGTGCCAATGGGCAAAAACGCCGGCGTATGGATATCGCCGTGCGCGGTATGAATCACGCCATTGCGCGCTTTGGAACTTTCGTCTTTTTTCAAAACTTCAAAATAGGACATAGGCAAATTATATAGGTTATTGGGCCATAATAAAAGGCCTGAAGGGTTTTCCCTTCAGGCCAAAAAAGGCAGGCCCTATTTGCAGGAGAGTGCGGTACGGCACTGGGTTCTGGCGTCGCCCTGCAAAGTATCGCAGGCCGCGCACCCGGCCGCGTTATTGCCGGTTGGCTGGACGGTTGTACCCGCAGGCTGGACCGGGGGTGCAGGCAGAGCGCTCAGGTCCTGGAAATTTATATTGGTAGGAACGCTGAACACGGCGGCGTCCTCGCTCCACGCCTGGCAGTCATAGCTCATCTGCTTGTTGGCGTCTACCCCCGAGGAGCCGGGCTGGTTTTCAGTTTGGCTTGTCGGCTGGGGCTTAGGCTCATTTATGGCTACCTTAAATCCGCTCGAAGAATCATCCATCCAGGTATAACTGTACTTGCCGTCAGAAATCATATGGGTTCTGACGGTCTTACCCTGATTAAGTACGCCGAAATCGCCGCGCACCCTGCCTTTGCTAATATACATGACGCCCTGCGCCTGTTCGGGCGAAGAATCGTCTTTAAAAACACATTTTTGAGGGCTGGCCATTGCCTCCAGCTCTTTGAGGGAAGTTAATTTGCTGTTATCGGCGTTTTGCTGCCTCTCGGCGACAACGCCCCCGGATTTTTCCGCATTATTTTTTTGGCGGCTGGCCATAAACCCCCAAGCCGCAGCCAACACCACCACGATAGCAATCGCTATCCACACAGCTTTCTTGTTCATATATTTTTTTGTTAATTTTGCTTGTTTGAATAATAGGCTTTTATGCTGCCAGCCGGGCGCAGAGTTGGTCAATTTCCTGGGAAGGCATAATCCGATCCAGCACCCCGCGGACAATTTTTTCACGCCGGGCCCGGTCCCAGAGCTTGTCCGGCCCGCCCGGCTTTTTTTGCTTTTTCCACTCTTTCAAAGTCTCCAACACATTCCGCAAGGGTATCTGCACCAGCACAATATCGGAAACCGGCGCCTCTTTGCCCAGCGCCGCCTTGACCCGGTTAATCTGCTTGGTTTTATGCGCCGCTTTTTCCGCACTGCCGTCCATGGTGAACTGCACGCCGATATCCGTAATCTGTTTTGTGGAAGCTACTCCGACCCCGCGGCGATGCGCTTTGCGGTGAATAATAAAGTCAATCTTGTGCTCCACGTCCTGCTGGAGATTGGTTTCTTCCACGGTAAAATCCGCATCTAAATCAATGGCGATTTTCTTGAGCAAATTTCTCACCAGCTTTTCCGCAATCAGTCCGGCGTGACTTTCATCCGGCTCCTGTTCGCGGGCCAAGTAGGCCTTGCGCTTACCCGAATCCACAACCGCGCTCCCGCCCTTATCGGCCGCAATCTGCTCGTCTAACAATTCACGTATTTGGCGGCGGGCGGTCTCCACAATGTACTTGTGGCGCAATTCTTTGGGTACGGAAGCGTCCAAGTTGTAAACAGCCTCCCACTCCCCGTCCGTCAAGATTTCACCCTCGGTCAGGGCCTGATTCCGGTCATTGGCCAAGACCAGACCGCCGCGCAGCTCATCATATTTTATAGGCCGGGCGTTGGGGTAACTTTTGGTCCACTTTTCGGATTTACGGAGCGCCTCCAAGTCCTGCCTGACTTGGGACAATATCCGCTGCTTTTGCAATTCCAGATTGTATACGCTTTCTTGGGTCTCTTTGGAATTACCGTGCCTTAAGGCAAAACCAGCCTGCAACGCCGCAATATCCTGGGAAGTTTTATCTGTCTTTTCCTGGCTTCTCAGCTCCTGTTTGGCTAATTTGGCGTATTCCCTAAAATTTGGTCCTGTTTCGGGCATAAAAATTTTTAATGCTATACCACCAGTATAAAACATTTATAGGCGAAGACAAGTTTGGCTAAAAAAAACACCCCCGCCGCTTGCGAGGGATGTTTTTTGTTACCTGTCAAAATTTCTTCTGGGCGGACGCGGACCGCCATGGCCGCCGCGGGAAAACCCGCCCGGCCTGGGACTGCGGGGCCTGAAGTCGTCATGGTTGGCAGAAGCCGCAGCCTGTTCTGGAGTGGGCGGCGCCGCAAATGGTTTGTGAGTCAAATTAATCCTGCCCTGCTCGTCAATCTCCGTGACTTTGACTTTCAAAGTGTCGCCGACTTTCACCACGTCTTCCACTCTGCCCACGCGATAGTTGGCCAGCTGGGAAATATGCACCAGGCCTTCCTTGCCCGGCAGGACTTCCACAAATGCGCCAAAATCCATCAGCCGCGTCACTTTGCCCTCGAATTCTTCGCCGGGCATAACTTCACGCACTATGTCTTTAATCCAATTCACGGCCTTTTCGCTCATAGCCGCATCCGTACCGCAGACCATGACCAAACCGTCGTCCTCAATGTCAATCTTTACGCCGCCGCAAGCCGCAATAATCTCGTTAATGGTCTTGCCGCCGCTGCCGATAACTTCGCGGATCTTGTCCGGCTTAATGCGGAAAGAAATAATCCGCGGCGCATACGGGGACAGGTCGGGCCGCGGCGCCGAGATGGCTTCCTTCATTTTGGAAATAATGTGCACGCGCGCGGGTTTGGCCTGCTGCAAAGCCTTGTCCAAAATATCAGCGGAAAGGCCTTTAACTTTCATATCCAACTGCAGGGCGGTTACGCCTTCTTCGCTGCCCGTAACTTTAAAGTCCATGTGGCCGTTGAAGTCTTCAATGCCCGCAATATCGGTCAAAACCTTAAAGTGTTCCGGATTCTTTTCATCCATCACCAAACCCATGGCGCAGCCGCCGATAATCTGGGTAATGGGCACGCCCGCGTCCATCAATGCCAGGGTGGAGCCGCAAGTCGAGGCCATGGAGGTTGATCCGTTGCTCGACATAATTTCGGACACCAGGCGCATGGTATAAGGGAAAGCCTCCTGTTCAGGCAGTACTACTTCCACCGCGCGCTCGGCCAGCATGCCGTGGCCAATCTCCCGGCGGCCGGGACCGCGCAACGGTGCAACTTCGCCCACGCTGTAGCCCGGCATATTGTAATGGTGAATATAGCGCTTGGCCCGGCCATCAGCCGGGTCTTCCATGCCGTCCAACATCTGTTCATCGCCCTTGCTGCCCAAGGTGACCACAGTCAAAGCCTGGGTCTCGCCGCGGGTAAACAAGGCGCTGCCGTGCGTGCGAGGCAAAACTCCCACCTCGCAGGTAATCGGCCGGGTTTCAGTCAGCTTGCGCCCGTCCACACGGCGTTCTTTTTCCAAGATTTGTTTTTGCTGGTACTTCTTCAACACCTTGTCCAGCGCTTTGGCTGTTTCCTTTTCAGTATCTACGCCCTCAAGCTCGCCCAAAGCAGCTTTTACTTCTGCGGCTATCTGTTTTTCCAGCTCGGCAATATTCTTTTCCCGCACCTCTTTGCCCTGCACGTACACCGCGGCGTCAATTTTGTCCGCAGTGGCCAATTCCTGGACTTTAGCAAACACCTGCTCGTTGGGTTTGATGATAATCGGTTCGGCTTTGGGCTTGCCCACCTGTTTGGCAAATTCCAGCTGGCATTTTACCAGTTCGCCGAGCGCGGGCTGGGCAAACTTAATCGCTTCCACGATTTCCTCTTCCTTTACCAGCTTGGCGCCCATTTCCACCATAATAATATGGTCGCCGGTGCCGCAGACAATCAAATCCATCGTGCTTTCGGTCTGCTGTTCGTGAGTCGGATTGATAACGTACTGCCCGCCGATTTTGCCTACCCGCACGCCAGCCACGGGGCCGTCGAACGGAATATCGGAAATGGCCAAAGCCATGGAAGCGGCGTTGACCGCCACCATATCCGGCTCATTAACCCCGTCAATGGAGAGCACCATGGCCGTTACCTGGACATCGTTGCGCATGCCTTCCGGAAACAGCGGACGGAGCGTTCGGTCAATTACGCGGCCTTTCAAAATCGCATCATCCGTGGCGCGGCCCTCGCGCTTAATCCAGCGGCTGCCCTTAATTTTGCCCGCGGCATACAGCCGCTCTTCGTAATCCATCAGCAGCGGGAAAAAATCTATGCCTTCCCGGGCTTTTTCGTTCATAATAGTCGTAGCCAAAACCACGGTATCACCCAAACGGGCCAATACCGCGCCAGAAGCCTGGCCGGCAAGCTTGCCGGTTTCGAAGGACATCGTTCCCCCGCCGACCTGGCAAGAAGTCTTTTTACTTTCCATGTTTTACCTTTTTTCAGGATGATTTGCGTGTTTACGAAGACTTTTTAAATTTTTACCGAAAACTGCTTTCGGACAGTTTAAAGTCGTCGCTTTACCCGCAAACCATGCTGAATTTAATTATTGGGGCCAAAACAGCCACTCTCATTTTACTGAATTTCCAACTATATGTAAAGACTAAAAATAAATCCCGCAAAAGCGGGATTTATAATTTTATACCTGCGCACTGGAAGGATTTTCTTCCTCAAAATGCAATAAAAATTCTTCCGGATCCGGAGTGCTGCCGAAAAGAATATGGTCCACGCTGTTGCGCTGGCCCCGGCTGTCCGTACTGCTTACGCCCTTATTCTGAAACCAGGCATTCCAGGTCTTCACGAATTTTTCGTAACCCTCGCTGCCTTCTGGCCCGTAAGTCTGGTAAATGGTCTGGTATTTTATCGTGTCGCACAAGTCAATAAACTTGCTTTTTTCCTCTAAGTTCAGATAACCTTGTTTCTGCAACACTTCTCTTAATTCCTGGGTTTGGGGGTCGGAATAAATAAGCTGGCAAATTTTCACACCTAAGTTGGTCCATTCCCTCTCGAACTGGACATTGTCCATATTTAGCATATTTGAATTGAATATAGTATGGCTATTTGCTGGAGTCGGCGACTTTCAGTTTCAGCTTCTCCACTATCTTCTCAAAACGCTTCTGGTCTTCGTTCTTCAAATAGCGCAGCAGGCGGCGGCGGTTGCCGACCATTTTCAACAATCCCCTTCTGGAGTGGTTGTCCTTGCGGTGGATTTTTAAATGTTCGGAAACCTGTTCGATTTCCTTGGTGAGGATGGCCACCTGCACTTCCGGACTGCCGGTATCATCCTTATGAATCTGGTACTTTTTAATCAGCGCGTTTTTTTCTTTGGGGGTCAACATATAAAACCCTTTCTTCACGGTCTCAAGTAGTGCCTGGCACTTTTACAAACTTGGCCGTGGTTAAAAAATTAGTAAATAAATTATACCAGAAACCCAAGCTTTTGTAAACCCGTTAAATTAGCTATAATACCCGTGTCGCACAATAAAACCCATGGAAAACCTGATACAAAAAAAATCCGCTTTGGATAAGGCCATAAACGAATTCCTCGAATACTGCGAGGTCGGCAAAAACCAGAGCCAAAAAACCATCCGGGCCTATGCCCACTACCTCGACCGGTTTGCGGCTTTTGCCAAACACCAAAACATTTCCGCGCCGGCCGACATCTCGCTGGAAATTGTCCGCAAATTCCGGCTGTTTCTAAACCGCCTGGAAAACAGCCAGGGCAAAAACCTGAAACTAATCTCGCAAAACTACCACCTGATTGCGCTCCGGGCTTTTTTAAAATACCTGACCAAGCAAGATGTAAAAACCCTGGCGCCGGAGAAAATTGAACTGCCCAAAAACCCGGCCCGGCAGGTGGAGTTCCTTGAAAGGGAAGAACTGGCCAGGCTGTTTGACGCTGTGGCTAAAGAAAAAGACGAAACCCTGCGCCTCCGCGACCAGGCCATTCTGCAGACCCTGTTCTCCACGGGCCTGCGGGTTTCCGAACTGGCCTCTTTGAGAAAAGACACAGTCAATTTGGAACGCGGGGAATTTACCGTGCGCGGCAAGGGCGACAAGCCGCGCGTGGTTTTTCTGTCCCCGGAAGCGGCCGGGGCTATTAAAAAATATCTGGCAAAAAGGAAAGATGCGGGCCAACCATTGTTCATGGGTCATTCCAGCATCGGCCAAAAAACACAGACCCAGGTGGAAAAAGAAATTAAAAGTCAGGGTTTCAGGCTAAAAAAACCCGAGGCGGAAAAAGAAAGCGAGGGCCTGACAGTCAGGCAAATTCAAAGGATCATAAAAAAATACTGCCGTCTGGCCGGCATTGTAAAAAAAGTCACGCCGCACACCCTGCGCCACAGCTTTGCCACTGATCTCTTACAAAACGGGGCGGATATCCGTTCGGTGCAAAGCATGCTGGGCCACGCCAGCATCACCACCACGCAGATTTATACCCATATCACCAACCAGGGCCTCAGGGACATTCATAAAAAATTCCACAACAAGAAATAACCAACCAACTTAAAAACCCGGCCGCTCAATTTAGAGTTGCCGGGTTTTTAACTGGAACTTACGCTGTCCATTTCGTGTGAGGTTACTTGTCTTGCTGAAATGGTAAAAGATGATTTGGTTTGTTGCGGCGGATTAAATATACCAGCGGTATTCGCTCATCGCCCTCATGGCATCTTCCATGTTAACCTGGTATTCGGCCTGGGTTTCCTTGCTGTACATGGTCAGCGGTACCTCGCAATGCGGGCAGATACCTGGCTTCTCGCGGCTATAGCCGCAGCCGTCGCACATAAACATGTAAAAATTGTTCATCTTTACCACCCCCTCTCTTGGCTTTCAGGCTTAAACTCGCCTAAAAGATTAGTGGTAAATTCGGCTTAGTATTTTTTGTTTCAAAACCCCCTTTCTCCCTCTTGCCTACCTTTGGTTTAACCCCTTAACTGAACTTTGTCAAGTGATGGCTCGGACTTGAATTTTTTTCATAAATATCGTATAATTTGATAGTTATATTTTGCCGATTAAAAACTTTCGCAGCAGGCTCATGGCCTGGTCGCGTAGCTCAGTTGGATAGAGCGTCAGCTTGCGGAGCTGAAGGTCGCAGGTTCGACTCCTGCCGCGATCACCATAAGCATGTTGCGAAACCCGCAAGCCCATACCGGGTTTATGGGTTCACAAAATAATCCGTCATTTTCCCCTCGCCTGTATTGACCCCGTAGCTCAGTTGGATTAGAGCGAGAGCCTTCTAAGCTCTAGGTCGCTGGTTCGATCCCAGCCGGGGTCACCAGAGGTAATGGGAAAATTTCTCCCGCTGTTTAAAAAAAACCGGCCTCGGCCGGTTTTTTTTTAAACCCATTATTCTTGAACTAGCTGGCTCCCGTCCAAGCGGTAAACCAGGGTCTTGGAGTCGTTGCTGCCGGGCAAGGTTTCAACCACTTCCACCTTGCCATCCTTGATGCCCAGAGTGTTAATTTTTACCCCTTGTCCCAATTCCGCGCCTGCGGCAAATTCCGCAGACCCGTTTTGATTCAACATGACTGAAAGTACGGGATAAACGCGGTCTTTGCCCGCCATGCTGGTTAGGATAACCGCCGCATCGTCGTGCCCGTCGTTATTCAAATCGCCAAAGGCCACATGCTGGTCGTCCAATTTGGTTAAATATTCGTCTCGGGCCGCGCCTTGAGGCAAAGCAAAATAATATAAGCCATTAGTCAATTTCAGGCTGTCTTTGGGGTACACGTCAGCCAATTCTTTTACCACAAAATGGTAGTCCGCGTTTTTTAAGGTCTCCAGAGTGAAGGGTGCCGGAGCCGTGCCGCCGCTGTTTGACTGCTGCCCGCCAAATATCGGCCGGTTGCAGCCAAAAGCCGCCAGCGCAACCAAAGATAAAAGCAAAACATTTTTCTTCATACTCAAAAAATTAATGATAAAACTCTTATCAATTATAACATACCAAAAAAGCGTGGTTCCAGAACTGCGGGCCTAAACTGCTTTGGGAAAATATTTCTTACTGAGCCGCACCGCATAAAAGCCCACCAGCATTACCAAGAACCCGGCTATAACCAAGGCCAAAGGCCAGCCCAAGCTTTGCTGGAAATACTCCCCTGTCAGCTTGAAGATATAGCCGACCAGAAAAAGGGAGCCGAAAACCAGGAAAGATTTGCTTTTTAAAAATACGCTTAAAATTATTACGCCAAAAACCAGGAAGGGAAAAACCAGTTCCCAAAATGCGTTCTGGTCGGGGTTCCAGCCGCCCAAAGCCAAACTGGAGGCCAAAAACCCGAACACGCCAAAGCCGTACAAAAATCCGGTTAGGGCTTTTTGCGAAGTCTGCGACAAATAATAACCTAAGCTCAAGTAAGCCAAGCCCGCGACCAGCACCTTGTACTCCACCACTTTGCTCATTGGGGCAAAACTCTGACCCACGATAAAGTCCACAGCCAGGCTAAACACCCCAGTGGCAAACAGGATGGCAAAAAATGCCAGAACCTGGCTCTTAAATTTAAAGAAAGCAGCCAGAAACAGTGCAAACATTACCAGCCAAATAACCAGCTGCACCCCCACGGAAACCAGATCAAAACCCATCTTATCTACTGTGACGTACATGCCCAGCGGAAAAACTAAGGCGGACAGCAAAAAAAACGCCTGGGCCACGCCTTTTAAATTGGGGTAGCCCAACAGCAGCACTGCGACCACGAAAGCCGCAATGGCGCTGCCTAAAGTGACGGAAACCTTCACTCCGGCATTAAAATATTCCCAGTTCTGGCCCAATAAAATACTAATGCCCAAAAAAACAATCGCCCCGCCCAAGTAATACATAACTTGGGAAAGACTGGCATGCCGGGCAGCCCCCGCTTCCAAAACCGGGACAGCTTCCTGGCTGTTTGTAAGCTCCATAAGTTCCGCCTGGCTGATTTCGCCGGCGGCCAAGGAACTGCGAAGCTCCTGCAATAGCTGTTGTTTGTCCATATAGAAAGTTTATTTGATTATTGAATCACGCTGCAAAACAGCAGAGCCCTACCGGACCCAGCCTAAAAATTTAAAATTATCATAATAGGAGCCAATCAGCTTCAGGTTCAGCAGCCGGCTGCGGTTATGGCCGCGCAAATACCAGTGATCATAATCGCTGCGTCCGTCAAAAAACAAAAAGCCGCCCGAATAGCCGCCCCGGCTCACCTCATAGCCATCCGGCGACTGGGTGGCCGGATCCAAATGCAGCTTAGATGCCTCTTCAAAGCTAAGTTCCCGGCTGGCGCCGGCTTTGACATCGTAAAAATACAGCTGTTGTTCGTCAGCCTGATCTTTATAGAACGGCAAAAGACTGTTGTTTACAGGCCGGTCGGCTTTGACCAAGTGGCCATCTTTTACCACGTAGTCATAGCCCTGGTAGCTGGGATACTGCACCCCGCTGCCGCTGATATAGACAAAATCGTACGCCGGGCTTTTACCCAAACCGGGCAAGTAAATTGCCGCGGCCAAACCCAAAATCATTAGCACCGGAATGGCCAGAGCTACGATTAAAGGCAAATTCTTTTTTGTAAAAATGGGGTTCATGAGCATATTCTCCTCATTTTTAGGATATCACAATCGTAAAAATTGTGCTAAACTTCAGTCAATCAAAGCTTGGTTAATTATGCAGGAACGCGTACAAAAATTTATCAGCGAGGCCGGCTTGGCTTCCCGCCGAAAAGCGGAGGAGTTTATTAAAGCCGGACAGGTTTCCATCAATGGCCGAAAAGCCCGCTTGGGCGACAAGGTTGACCCGGATACGGACGTGGTCAAAGTCTACGGTAAAACCGTCAAATCCGCTTCGGAAAAAATTTACCTGCTGCTCAACAAACCCAAAGGCTGCGTAGTTTCCAAACGCGACCCCAGGGGGCGCAAAACGGTTTTTTCCCTGCTGCCCGAAGAGCTGCGCAGCAAAGTTTGGAACGTCGGCCGCCTGGACTACAACACCGAAGGTTTGCTGCTCTTGACCAATGACGGGGAGCTCACCCAGGCCCTGGCCCATCCGCGCTACGAACACGACAAGGAATATGAAGTCACCGTATCGGAAGCGCCTTCGGAACACCAACTGGAACGCTTAAGAACAGGCGTGGAGATTGCCACTGGCCTGACCTACCCGGCCAAGATCAAACTGCGCGGCCAAAATATTTTTATTACCATTCACGAAGGCAAAAAACGGCAAATCCGGCGCATGTTCGACGCCGTCGGACTTTCAGTTAAAAACCTCAAGCGCATCCGCATCAACAAACTGGTCCTACCCTCCAATCTGCAGCCTGGCCAGTACCAGGTTATCAGCAAGGCGGATATTCTTTAAGCCGCAGACCGCGCCATGTTTAATAAAAACCAAAATTCACGGCAGCGGGCCTACTGGGCAGTTGCCGTGTTTTGCTGTCTGGTCTTATTTTCCGGCTGGCTGCGTGCCAAAAATTCCGGGACAAGCTCCTACCATTTCAGCGCGCCTGCAACAACCCTGCCCGGCCCAATGAACCGAGAGCGCCTGCCGGAGCCGCCCTTGCCCGGCCAAACCAATAAGCCCGCTACTCCCCTTTTGAAAAATGTTTTTCTGCCTGCGCCCTTCACTCCCCAGGCACCTACTGCCAATTGGGACAAACTCCATAACGAAGCCTGCGAAGAAGCCGTGTCTATTATGGCCGGGAGCTACTTTTCCAGCAGCACGCAGGCCAATCTGGCGCCGGACACCGTAGAAATGGAAATTGCCAGGCTGACAGCCTGGCAGGACAAAACCCTGGGTTACCACTTGGACACCACCTCTGCGGAAACCGCACTCATGATGGAAAATGTTTACGGCCTCCATACCCGGCTGCTGAACGATTTCACCGAACAGGACATCAGACAGGCCTTAAGCGCTGGCAAACTGGTGGCGATTTCGGAAAACGGCCGGCGGCTTAACAACCCGTACTATAAACAACCCGGGCCCATCCACCATATGCTGCTGCTTAAAGGCTACGACCAAGGGGGAAATTTTATTACCAATGACTCCGGCACCAGGCGGGGCTTAAATTACCCTTATGACTTCCAAACTCTTTATGCGGCTGCGGCCGACTGGAACCATACAGCCGGCAGCGTGGATGAAAACAAAAAAATCGCAATTGAAATTTGGAGGTAGCCGGCTGTCGCAAATTAATAACCGCCCCGTAAGCCTGCGGGGCGGTTATTAATTTTGGTTATTTAGGCCTGCTCGCCGATTTGCTGGCGCCACATGGCATAATAAAGCCCCTTCTGGGCCAGCAATTCGTCATGCCTGCCGGTTTCCGCCACCCGGCCTTTTTCCAAAACTAAAATTTTGTCAGCGTGCATGATGGTAGACAGCCGGTGCGCAACCAGAACCGTAAGATGTTTTTGGTTTTTGGAAACGCTGCGGATGGTTTCTGTGATCTGCTGTTCGGTCAAGGAATCCAAGGAAGAGGTAGCCTCGTCAAAAACCAAAAGCTTAGGTCTTCGGAGCAAGGCGCGGGCAATAGCCAGGCGCTGTTTTTCCCCGCCGGAAACCTTGACCCCTCCCTCGCCGATAACAGTATCCAAACCCGCTGCGGCCCGTTGCATAAGGCTGTCAGCCGCAGCGCGCTTTAAAACCTCATGTAGCTCGCTGTCGGTCGCGTTTTGATTTACAAATTTCAAGTTCTCCCGGATGCTGCCGGCAAATACCTGGGTATCCTGCGTCACCAGGCCAATTTGGGCGCGCAAAGCCTCCAAGTCAACCTGGTTGAGATTAATGCCATTAAAAAATACTTCGCCCGCCGCTGGACGGTAAAGCCCGACCAGCAGCTTAACCAGGGTAGTTTTGCCGCTGCCCGAAGGGCCCACAAAAGCGAGCGTTTCGCCTTCCTTTGCCTCAAAACTCACCCCATCCAAAGCCTTACGCGTGGCTGACTGGTGCTGGAAAGACACTGCCTTAAAGTCTACCCGCATCAGCGGACCGGGTACCACAGGCTGGGCCGGCTGGGGCTCAGTCGGAGCGGACAACAAAATTTTAAAGTTATCCAAGCTGGCCTGCGCCTCACGGTAAGAGTTCACGACATCACCCAGTTGCTGCAGCGGGTTAAAAAGGAAAAAGGAATAAATCCACAACGAGAAAAATTCGCCCAAGGTGATGCTGCGCGCGAAGACCAGATACACCATGACAAACAGAATAATGGTCCGGAGCAGGTTAACCAGGGAGCCCTGGACAAAGCTAAGCATCCTGACGTAACGGACCTTTTCCAGTTCCAGGGTGAGAATCGCCTCAGTCGTGTCGTTCAGGCGCCGAATCTCGGCTCCCGAAAGCCCCATGGATTTGACCAGCTCAATGTTGCGCAGGGACTCCGTCGTGCTGCCGGCCAGCGCGGTGCTTTGCTTGACGATTTTTTGCTGAACCAGCTTGATGCGCTTGCTTAAGAGCATGGTGGCTGCGGATAAAATGGGCACGATGGCCAAATAGACGGCCGCTACCACCCAGCTGACAAAAAACGCGTAGACAATAACGAAAATAAATCCGATAGCGCTAAAAAACAGGATGTTGATAAAATTAGCAATCAGGTTCTGGATATCCAGGCGCACCCGCTGGAGCTTTTCCAAAGTCTCGCCGCTGCGCTGGTCTTCAAAAACCTGATAAGGCAGCTGCAGGCTTCTGGCCAGGCCATCGGTATACATATTGGCGCCCAGGCGCTGGGTCACTGTGTTGACATAGAAATCCTGAAAATTTTTGGCGACCCGGGAAATGAAAGCCGTGCCCATGGACAAAAGCAGCAGTATACCAACGCCCTTAAAGAACTCGGGCCGGGTCAGCTGGCCAAAACGGGTAACGTAATTGTCCATGATCAGCCGGAAGATATACGGATCCAGCAGGGAAAATATCTGGTTAATAGCCGCCAAAGCCATGGCCAGGGCAACCAATTTCCAATATTTTTTCAAATATACCAAAAGTACATTCATAAAATTGGGGGTTAAAAAACCAGGGCTGCGGCCAGCCCGTTCTAAAAATTTGATAGTGAATTTATTTTACAAAAAATCGGCCAAAAAAACTAGCCAGCACAGTCAGGGTGATAACCACCGCAAACCCCCGCACAAACCAGCTGGAAAAACCGCGCGAAGCGTATTTACCCATGATTTTTTCGCTCTCCGAAAAACGGATGAGGAAATAAAAAATAACCGGCAGCATGGCGCCGTTAAAAAAATCCGCATACAAAGTGAGCTTAAACAGGTTAACCTGGGGAAACAAGGCCGCAATCAGGCCCAGGACAATTTGCAAAATAAAAAAAGCGTAAAAAACTTTGCCTTTCAAAAAGCTGGCATTTAAAGTCCGCTCGTAGCCAAAAAATTCGGTAAACCCATAGGCTGTGGCCAACGGTACAATCGTCAGGCCCAAAAACGAGGCCGCCAACAGTCCCGTGGCAAACAGCATATAGGTCATAGGCCCGGCGACCGGGCGGATAGCCATAGCCGCGGACAGGCCGTCGCTCACCTGGATTTTGTTGATAAAGAGGGTGTAGGTCACGGCAATCGCAATCATCCACGAAAAAAAGTTGGTTAAAAAAGCGCCAAAATACACCTCAGCCTTTTCGTGCTTCAGCTGTTCCGGCTTAAGGCCTTTGTCGGTGATGTAGCTGTTTACAAAAAATTGCCCCCAGGCCGTGACTGTAGTGCCCAAAACGGCAATAAGCGTAAACCAGTAATGCGGATCGCCAATCTGAATGAGCCGGGGAAACACCAGGCTTTCTTTCAGAGCCTCCGCCCAGTTAGGCTTTACAAGAATCGCCGAAACCACATACGTGCCGTAAAACAGGATGGTGAACAAAAAAATTCTCTGCAGGTTCTTGAAGTTCAGCATTATCACCAGGGCAATCAACAGGGCGCAGGCAAAAATCAAAGAGGACTGCCAGGGCAGACCGAACATCTGGATAGCCGCCTTCAGGCCGCTGACGTTCTGCAACACCACGCCCTGGTTCACAAAAAAATATAAAATAAAAACCACGACCGTCACTCTAACGCCGTAGTGTTCGCGGATTAAATCCGCCAAGCCCTTGCCTGTAACAATGGCAATCCGGGCACCCAGCTCCTGGGTAACCCCGAGCAGAATAGTCGTCAGGATAATAAAATACTGGGACGCCATCCCGTAAAGAGACGCGGCCACGGAATAAGTGGCTACCCCGCCGGCGTCATTGTCCGCCACCGCGGTAATCAAACCCGGGCCCAATACGGCCAAAAATAGAATTAGGTTGCCTTTATATTTTTTCAGCCAGTTTTTCACTCTAAGCTCCTTACGCGTTCGGAAAAAGATAGCGCATGACGTCATCAATCGTCACCACGCCCGCCAGCCGGCCGTCAGCGTCCACCACGGCAGCACTGAATAAATTATATTTAGTCATCACTTCCACCACTTTTTCAATCCTATAGGCGGGTTTTAAAGTCGAGGCCTGGGTCAATGTCTTGACCAGTGCGCTCATCTTCATGCTCTCCGCGGCCAGCAGCAGCCTTCTTAGGGACACAACGCCGAAAAACTTGCCGTCCGGATCGGTTACGTAAACAAAAATAACCGAACGAAATTTGGGCGAAGCTCTCTTGATTTCCGCAACCACATCGGCCACGGTCCAGTCCGGCCTCACCGCAACATAATCCAGAGTCATCAGCCCGCCTGCCGTGTTGTCAGCATAACGGATAAGCTTTTCCACGCTCTTGGCCTTAATACCCTGGATTTTTGCCAAAAACTTCTCAGCCTCCTCCTGGCTGAAGCTTTTTACCAGGTCAGTCACTTCGTCCGAAGACATCTCGCCCAGAATCTTGCCGGAAGTTTCCGGGCCCAGGTATTTAGCCAGAACATTCTGCAGCTGGGGATCGATTTCCTCCATAACTTTGGCTGCGTCATGTACGTCCAAAGAAGCTAGCAGGCTGCTCCCCTGCTTTACATCCAAATCTTCCACAATGTTGGCCAAATCCGCGGGATGCAGTCGTCCCAAACTGTTAATGGCCGTATTTAGCTGCAAGGGCTTGCCTTCCAGCTGTTCCGCCTGCCGCCAGTCAATGAGCTGCACCGTAAAAGGCTGAGCCAAAATTGATTCGCCCAAGCCCAGCCGCCGTAAAATTCCCTTAAAGCTGGCATCAATACCCAGCACGCACATCTTGTTTTCAAAATACCCTATGCGCAAATCGTTGACCCGCACCACCCGGGTGCCCGCCACATCCACAATCTGCTTATCCAAAACCTCTTCTTTCAGCCGGGTGTAATTTACTTCCGGCAGCTGCTGCTGAACCACCTTGCTGAACATCGTCTTCAATGAAATATGGCTGGAAGAAAAATTCTCAACAAAATCGTAAGGCACAAAAACCGGCTCTTTCGCCCCCGGCCGCTTAACCACCAAATATTCCAACGGGGAAAACGCCCCATTTTTAGGATTAATGAGGATATCTTTCAGCTTGCCCACTACCGTATCGGTGTTGTCGGTAATTTTTTTATTTAGCAGCTCACTAATATATGGCATGCCGGAATTAGAAAAGATTAAAACACAAATAAAAAACCCTTACACGGTTTTGGAGTTTTGCAACGAATTTCGCCCTTATCTTAACACGGCAAATAAAGATTGGGCAAATGCGGCCAGGCGGCCTTATTCATGTTCAAACCGCCTGATAAACCAATTTTTTACTATTTGAACCAAACTTAAATACACCAGAACGATGGCAGCCAAGGCCCAGAAATACAGGCCCGGCGGCGCCACAAAACCAAAGTAGGCAGCCAAAGGCGAAAACACCATCAACAGACCAATCAACAAGACAATCAGAGAAGTGGCCACCAAAAAACGGCTGGGCCGGCTCTGGAGGAAAGGAATTTTTTTTGTGCGTATTACGTAAACCACAAGCGTTTGCGTAAACAAAGACTCTAAAAACCAGCCGGTATGGAAAAGGTCCTGGTGCAAATAACCCTGGAAAACCCACCACATCAGGCCAAAAGTTATAAAATCAAAAATCGAACTCACGGGACCTAAGGTAACCATAAATTTTTTTATCAGACCGATATTCCACGGTTTTGGTTTTTCCAAATATTCCCTGTCGACTTCGTCCGTGGGTATTCCCACTTGAGACAGGTCGTACAAAAAATTATTCAGTAAAATCTGCGCGGGCAGCATGGGCAAAAACGGCAAAACCAGACTGGCTCCGGTCATAGACAGCATATTGCCAAAATTGGAACTGCTGCTCATCCTTATATATTTGATAATATTGCCGAACACTTTCCTGCCCTCCAGTACGCCGTCGTTTAAAATAGTCAGGCTTTTTTCCAATAAAATAATGCTGGCCGATTCCCGGGCCACGTCCGCGGCATTATTCACAGAAATCCCCACGTCCGCGTTTTTCAAAGCCGGAGCGTCATTGATGCCATCCCCCAAAAAACCCACCGTATGGCCGTTTTTTTGCAAGGCCTGGATAATTTGCTGCTTCTGCAAGGGTGAAATCCGGACAAAAATATTGCAGGTCTCGACCTGCTTCAAAAGTTCCGTTTCAGGCAAAGCCTCCAAGTCTTCACCGGAGACCATGCCGCTTACTTCCAAATCCAGGTCCGTGCAAATTTTCCGGGTCACCAGCTCGTTGTCTCCGGTCAGGATTTTAATTTTCAAACCTACAGACTCCAGTGAGGCAATGGTCTGTTTTGCGTCCGGCTTGGCCGGGTCTAAAAAGGCCATAAAGCCTTTAAACACCAGCTCGGCTTCATCCTCGATGGAATAATTTTTTTTGTGATGTTGGAACCGCCGGAAAGCCAAACCCAAAACGCGAAAACCCTGCCCGCTTAAAAGCTCGTATTCCCTTTTGGCTTTCTCCAGCATTACCAGGTCCAAAGCAACTACTTCAGTCGCTTTTTGATAAAACTTGCAGCGCTTTAAAATTTCTTCCGGCGCCCCTTTGCTGATTAGCAGGTCTTCCCCTTGCCGGGCTACCACCACCGACATGATCCGCCGGGAAAAATCGAACGGAATTTCGTCGGCTTTTTCGTAGCCCTGCAAATGCGGCTTGTCATGCTTTAAAACCGCCTTATCCAGCAAATTCTTCAGCCCGGTCTGGTAAAAACTGTTCAGGTAGCCAAAATCAAAGACTTCCTGGTCCTCCTGGCCGAAAATGTTAATATGCTTTTCCAGCACCACGTTGTCCATGGTCAGCGTGCCGGTTTTATCCGTGCACAAAACATCCATGGCGCCGAAATTCTGGATAGCGTCCAGCCTTTTGACCACGACTTTTTTCTTCGACATATCCAAAGCACCTTTGGACAGGTTGACCGTAACTATCATGGGTAAAGTTTCGGGCGCCAAACCCACAGCCACAGCCAGGGCAAACAGCAGGCTGTCAAAAAAATTCCTATGATCCAGGAGGTTAATTGCCAAGATTATCACCACCATAACCAAAATGGCCCTAATCATCAGCCAGGTGAAATCCCGTATTCCCCGGTCAAAACCGGTTTCCAGTTTGCTTAAAGCCAGGCTATTGGAAATTTTTCCAAACTCCGTATAGCTCCCCGTATGGAAAACCACGCCCAAAGCCGTGCCGCTGACCACAGACGAACCCATGAACACGAGATTGTGGGCCTTGAGCAGTT
>JAKAGU010000008.1 GCA_021825655.1 bacterium
TGCTCTGTCAGTCTGGGTGTTTTCCGTTTTTTATAGTGGATAAGGCCTTATTTAGGCTGCTTTAGGAGCCCGTTTTTGGGGTTTGAATAATTTTGCCGCAAAAAATGTTTTGTGGTATAATTCATTCAAGTTTGATTGCAGGAAACAGAATATTTTATTGATTTATTCGTGTTCCAAAGACCAGAAACAAAAAATAATCGTAAAAAGGGGATTTTTAGTCGTTTAAGCGCTTTAACAACGCTGTTTTTTGCATTGAGCCTATTGTTGGCATACCCCAAGACTTCTTTTGCCTTAACTTGTGGGGCTCCTTCGGTTGAAGGCGGTATGTCCACGTGCAGCGGGGGTTTAAATATTACTTTCAACCCGGCCCAGCCCCAGATTGGAACCCAGACTTCAATTTCCGTAAGCCTCAAGGATTCAAGTGATGCAGCTTTTTTTAAAGACCAGGGAGCTACGTTACAGGTTTTTGTTGTAACACCGGGGATGATATGGGACAGCACTAACCAAATCTACCAGCAGGATTTTAGAGGCAGTTCCGTACAAGGTTCTTTTCTGGTTGGCGGCCAGTATATACCCAAAGCCGGAAGTTACAGCATTAGAGCGGAAGTTTCTTATCAGGCAAACACCGGGCCCAGCGTTACAAATTATTCTTTTTCCCAGGATACCCAGCTGACCGTTCAGGCGGGAAGCAGTACCGGAGGGCCAAGCTTAACTGTTACAGCAAGTGAAAGTTACGCAGACGGGCCAAATATTAACAAGGGTATTTCCTGGGTCTATCAGGATGGCGGCAGCGGCAAGCAGGTGGCGAGTTATAAGGTGGATTGCGGAGACGGCAAAGGTACGCTGGCTGTGCCCAGCGGCCAGACGAGTTTCCGCTGCACCTATACCAACACAGCTAAGGATTATACTGCAACTGTCTATGCTTACGATGCTGCGGGAGGGCAAGTTCTGTCCCAAAACATTACCAATTCCGTAACCGGATTGGAACAAACCCAGGGCGCTGGTTCCAGCAGCACAACTCCGGACGATGGCGGCGTGCTGTGGGGGCTGATTTCCAAAGTTGTGGGTTTTGTTCTGGGTATAATCCAGGAAATTATCTATGCGATTTTTTACCTGCTGATTGTTCCAATTATCCAGGCGGTTTTATCCATTCATGTTTACACGGATACTTTTGTTTCGGTCATCTATCCGGGCTGGATTGTGCTAAGGAATTTGTGCAATATTATTTTCATTGTGGCCATTATGGCCATTGCCATTGGCACGCTTCTTCGCGTGGATTCATACAAGTCCAGAAGCGTGCTGGTTCAGCTGATACTGGCGGCTCTGCTGGTAAATTTCAGTTTGGTTATTGCCCAAATAGTCCTAGGTATTGCCGACACAGTGCAAAGCCAGTTTTTGCCGAATAACCAGGAAGTTATCCGCGCCTTGGGCAAGGACCTGATGGTGGCTTACCGTTCGGATGTTTTCAACCTGAAAATTACCGGATACTTTTCGGATATCGTAAAGCAGTTTATGTTCTTGATTTTAGCCTGCGGCAGCTTTATGGTATTTTTGGCCATTGCGGCTTTCCTGTTTATCCGGATGATTATGCTCTGGATCTTGCTTATGCTGTCGCCTTTGGCTTATGCGGCCGGAGCGCTGCCTTCCACGGCGCATTACCGATCCGAATGGTGGACCACCTTTTTAAAGTACGCATTTTTTACCCCGATTATGGCCTTTTTCCTAAATATGACGGCCATAGTTTCCAATACCTATAAACAAAATTCCATTTTCGGCTCTTTGGGGGTAAGTAATACGGATTTTGGCAGCAACGATTTGTCCGCCTTTATATTCCGCACCGGCAGCACTCTGCTTTTGATTGTGTTTTTGATTGTGGCCCTGAAAGTGGCAGAAAGCTTTTCTATTTTCGGGGCGGGCGAAATTTCCAAGTTTGCCAAGGGCGGTATGTTCTTGCCGGTAGTCGGGGCGAAGGCTTTGGGCGGCAAAGCAGCGCAGACTTACAGCAAATGGACCAACAAGAAAATGACAGCAGCGGAGGAAGCGGGCAAGACCAAGACTGCCAATGCCTGGCGCGCTGCCCAGTTTTTGAATTTTAAAGTGGCCAAGAAGGCTTGGGAAGAAAGGGCTCACGAAAAGGAACTGGAAGCCTATGAACCTTCCGTGGGTAGCGTCAGAGACAGTATCGGCAGAATCATTCCTACGGAATGGACCAGGGACAAGCACGGTCCTTGGTATAAGAGGCGGTTTCATTTAGGGCAGAAAACTTTTTATGGCCGTATCAAGCAGCAGCAGATGATTTCCCAAAAAGAACGGGAATGGGACAATGCGGACTTGTCGGAGGAGGAAAAAGTGGAAGCCTGGATTGCGGCGCACCACCCGGAAGACAAGGAAGCTATCGAGCGTCTGTTGATTAAAGGCCGGCACGAGGATGGGCGCTCTATTGCGCTTGGGATGATTGCCAGGAAGAAGTTTGAACAGGAAACCTACAAACAGCTGAGAGCTAATAATGTTCCGGAAGGAGAGGCCCGCGCCAAGGCCCAGGCTTTGGCAGAGGAAATACCGGCTGAGTACGATGCGGTAGATGATTTAGATAATGTTACGGAAGGGCTGGAGCACGCAGGTTTAAACAGCGAGCAAAGAGGTAGGATTGTGGCCCACTTGGATGAGCTGGGCGAAGCGGACAGGAAGCTTCGCGCCATTGGCAATGCCGTGCATGAGTTTGACGGCAAGTTCAGGACGGCCAATGACTTTTCCGGATACGAGAAAATGGAAAAAGCCATGGGCAGCGCGGAGATGTTGAAGGACTTGGCCGGCCTTCATGATGTTTTTGAAGAGCCGCAATTAGGCACGGATTACGATGAGGTTGAGGTGATGGTGGACGATGGTCATGGTAACCAGGTTGCCAAAAAAACCAAGGTATTCAAACAATTAAGATTTAAAGACGGTAATGGCCATATTAGCGAGATAAAAAGCTATGCGGATTTGGATTCTGTGTCTAAAGCGACGAACGTGGCGGATTGGAAAGAAAAAGGCGGCAATCTGCGCTACGAAATGACCGGTGCCCGCAAGCAAGGTTCTGCTCAAAAACGCGTGGACAGGGGCGATTCCGAAGCCTGGGGTTCGGCTTTGGAGCCAGCGGCCTTTTTGGTGCAGGATGAAAAGGGTGAGTTTAACAGGTTTACTTCTTTTGGCCGCAGGCTGTTCCAGCAATATAGCCAAGCCAACATCAACTCTTTGAAAAAAGGCCGCAAGATCCAAGCCCGTGTCCTTAAGGCTATTGGATTATATAAGGATCAAAACGGCGACCTGAGCATAGAAAAAACCAAATTTAATGTAATGGCCGAAGGATTTGAATTGAACGAAGATTTTTCCGAGGCACTCTTAATGAAGGCTGATTTGGAAAAAGAACAAGCCGGGCAAATCAGGGACAGGGTTGGCGATGAAATGGTAAAAAGGTTGAGTGAGGGTATCAGCTCTTTGCCAGTCGAAAAACTTAATATGGTGGATGCACAAAATCAGCCCATCAAGACATTAGATGAACTTAGGCGATACTGCGGCACCGATACCACCAGTGCTGAATGGGGTAAGGTAAAGAAAGCAATAATCGGCGAAAAGGTAACAACACAACCAGACCCAAGCAAGCCCCCGGTTACTACTTGGAAGAAAGGAATTATTGTGATACCGGAAAAATCGGAAAAGCCATAAGCCAGCAAGCATATGAATATTAACCATATTACAGAAGAAAATTTTGAAAGAATGGACCCAGCTTTATTGCTGGATCCGAAACGGTATCCTGAGGTGGAGGCTGTGGTGCTTAGCGTTGACGCTGCGGATACGGGTGATTATGCCAAAGAGTACGGAGGCATGCTGGCAAGCAAACTGGGAGAAGCCGGCGCCCGTATGCCGGAAGAGCTTAAGGTGAAGTATTTTGCTTTGCTGAAAATTTTAAGATTGAGCGCGCTGGAATCCACTCCGGATGTTGAAAAAGAGAAGTTCTTCAATGAATTGGTTTTGGCCGTGTTCCAGACGGATTTAGTCGACCCTAAAAGCAAGCTCGACACGTTTTTCAGGGGTTTTTATCATGACCCGCAGGCCATTGAGCACTATCGCGGGTTATTCCTGAAGGCTTTGGAAAGAAATCAGGAGGTTTTGGGAAGCCAGAATTTACAGGTGGACACCGGGGCGGATACCAAAACTTTGCGCCCCACATTAGCCAACTGGCTGACCGATTACAATTATAGTTCACACTTATCCAGTGGCACTCATAGGCGGGGCGGTTTTGAACAAACAAACTATTTTTTGCACTCGCCGAATGTAAAAAATCTTAACAAAGCCGACAAGGACGCTTTGTTGAAATTTTTGCAGTTTTATGACTGGCTGAGGTTTGACCCGCTTAAGTATGACTTTAGCTTGCCCGGGCAGGAACCGTGGGAAGACGAAACGGTGGAGTTTGCAAAACCGGAAAAAGTTTTGCCCGAAGACCTGGCTGATTTGATTGAAAAACTTCGAGCTGCTCCCACCGAAAGCACCAAAGACATTCAAGGTTTAAATTATATGGTTGGCAAGTCCGGGGTCATGCCCGCGCCGGCCCAGCCCCAGGCCCCAGTTGCCAATGCGGCCAAGCCTGCGCCTATCTTGCCGTCCCGTGCGGATGACAAGCCTGTTGCCCAGATACTGCCCAAATTGCCGCCGGTCGTGCCAAAGGGTCCGGCGCCGCGCAGCCTGATGGACATAAAAGCGGATATTGAAAATAAAAAACGCAAGGCTCAGGAGGAAATTGACAGGAAATTGGACGAGCTGAAACGCAAAGTCGGGAAATAAACAGGCTAAATGAGTAAATAAAAACAAAGTGCAGCAAGACCGCTATGACAACTTAATACAGCTGATTCAAAGCTCGAGCATTTTAAGCCTCAGGGAGCGTTCTGAGTGGTCGGCGCTTTTGGAATTGATGAACGATAAGCAGCTTAACGAGTTGGAAAAAATACTGCTCGCCGCCCAAGAACAGGACGAAGCGGCCCAGCAGCCTGCTGTTCAGCCGGTTCAGCCGGCAAGGCCTGCGCCCGCCCCGATTAAAACCGTGACTCCGGAAAGCTTGCTGCATAACCTGCAGCCGGCAAAACCCACCCGGCCTTTGGAGGACATCCGGCGCAACAATACGTTTACTAAAATTAAGGACGTGCTGGCGGAAAAAGAGCTGCCGCCGGGCCATCCCGGGCCGCTTCAGGAATTGGAGCTGCTCAAACCGCAGTTGCCGGCCCAGCCCGCCCCTGCTGTCAGACCGTCTCCTTTGCCTGCGCGCCCGGCCCCGCCCGTAGCGCCTTCCCCCAAGCCAAAACCGGGCTTGGAGCCTTCCGTGGATTTATCCAAGCTCTTGGCAAAAAAATTGGCTAACCAGGACGGGCTTATGCCCAGGCCTTTGCCGCGCCCGCCCGTAGCGCCTAAAGTGCCCATAAAGACCTCGGTCAATACTCAAGTCCAGGGAGAAGGCCGGAGCCTTGGCGTGGAGCTGGACAAAGTCAGGGGCCTGGAGCAGGCGGAAAAAGTTTTCCAGCCCGCGCAAAAGCCGGCAACGGCCCATCGTGAGCATTTTTATGAAAAGCCTAACATAACTTCGCTGCAAAGCTTGGCTGGATTAACCTACGATAATTTTGCCGCCAGCAAATCCCGGGAGCTGTTTGAACAGCTTGGCCGGTTGATAAAACAGTACGGTTTTCATGATGTGCGCAACTACCTTGAACAGAGCCCGCTTTATCAGGTATATGTGGACACAGGCGCCAAAGTACTGGCAGGCCAGGCCGATTTTGTGCAGGAGTGGGAGGGTCTTATGAGCCAGGAGGATTTTGAAACATTTGCAGACCTGTTGATTCAAATGCATACGGTTTAGGTGTGTTATAATAATTAAGTCCAAAAACTGTGCAATTTCCTGTCCCGCAATTTACCGAAGTCGAAGACAAAATTATCGGCCCGCTGACCTTAAAGCAGTTTGGCATTGTGTTTGGCGCAGGCATTTTAGTGTTTTTGGTCTATACGGTATCGGGGAAGAACCTGATTGCCGGCATTGTCGCCCTTTTGTTTTTCGGCCTGCCGGGGTTGGGTGTTGCCTTTGCCAAGATTAACGGCCGGCCTTTGTATAATTCCCTGAGCTATATGCTGGAGTTTATTTTCAGCCAGAAGGTGCTAATTTTCCACAAAGAAATCAATTCGCACAGCTCTTCGTCCAAGGTGAAAAATGCTGAGGTAAAGTCGGCCACCCAGGTTGCGGCCTCGGCTAGTCCCCAAACCGTGGAAACCACGGAGAGCCGCATTAAAAAAGTTCACGAGCTGCTGCATAAAAAGGCCGAAGAAGAAGCGGACCTGGCTAAAAAAATCGAGTAAAAATTTAATCTCCCTCTGTTTATGAATCTGGACATGCGCAAAAAAAAGACCGTAATTGGCAAAACCACCCAAGGTTTTTTGAGGTTGTCGGAAATCAAGAACGACAGCGTGGTTATGGATGACGGCACTCTGAGGGCCATTGTTGCCGTGTCTTCCACCAATTTTGACTTAAAAAGCCAAGAGGAGCAGAATTCTATTATTTTCGCCTTCCAGAGGTTTGTAAACTCCCTGGAGTTTTCCGTGCAGATTTTGATGCAAAGCCGCAAGATGGAGATTGGCGGCTATTTGGAAAAGCTGAAAAAAATGGCGGAAAAGCAGACCAACGAACTTTTAAGGGTGCAGACTCTGGAATACGTCGAGTTCATTAACCGGCTGATTGAGAACGCCAGTATTATGAACAAGAATTTTTATATTGTGGTGCCGCTGGGTACGAGTATTTTGCCCAAAGTTCCTGGTTTTTTTAGCCGGGTATTCGGCAACGGCAAGGCTAAAGAAACCAAGCAGCGCATTGAGAATTTTGAAAAATCGAAAGCCGACCTGGATTTAAGAGTGGAATCGGTTATGGCTAATTTGGGCGGCATGGGCCTGAAAGGCGCCCGGCTAAAGACCGAAGAAATAATCCAGCTATACTACAATTCCTACAATTTTGAGGCTGCGCCGGTAATTGACCCAAGCAAGCTTGGGGACATGAAAATTTTAGTCAGCTAAATTTTATTTTTTCTTAGAAACAAAATTATGTCTTTATTCGGAAAAATTGACGAGCAGGAACTGAAGGCCAAAAAACAGAAGCTGGAAGAGATGCAAAGCGAAAAGAGCGTGGACCAGAAGCTTGCAGACATCGAAAAGACCTACCGTGAAGGCCTGACCACGCTTAAGGATTTAATCGCCCCGGCGGCTTTGGAGTTCCAGAATTCGCATTTTCTGCTCAACGGCAAGTTTGCCCGCAGTTTTTTTGTTCTTGCTTACCCGCGCTTCCTGTCCACCAACTGGATGTCTTTTATCATCAATTCGGAAAGCGCACTGGACGTGTCCATGTTCATTTATCCCATTGATTCCGAGACTATTTTAAAGAAATTGAAAAGCAAAGTGGGGGAAATTGGCTCGCAGATGTCCATTAACCAGGAAAAGGGTAATGTCCGCGACCCCATGCTGGAAACCGCCTACCACGACGTGGAAGGCCTGCGCGATTCGCTGATGCAAGGCACGGAAAAATATTTCCGTTTCGCTCTGTACCTCACCATATACGCCAAGGATTTAAAGGAGCTGGACACTTCTTCCACCACCCTGGAAAGCGCGCTCGGCGCAAAGCTGATTGTGACCAAGCGGGCGTTGATGCAAACCCAGGCGGGTTTTAATTCCACTTTGCCCTTGGGCCTCGACGAGCTGGATGTGGGCAACAACATGAACACCGGCCCGCTTTCAACAGTCTTTCCTTTCGTCTCGTCTGACCTGACTTCCAATGACGGCATTCTTTACGGCATTAACCGCCACAACAACAGCCTTATTCTCTTTGACCGTTTTGCCATGGAAAATGCCAACTCCGTGGTGTTTGCCAAATCCGGGGCGGGCAAGTCTTATGCCGTAAAATTGGAAGTTTTGCGCAGCCTTATGGTCGGCACGGATGTGATTATCATCGATCCGGAAAACGAATATAAGCATTTGGCCGACGCCGTAGGCGGGGCGTATATGAGCGTGTCCCTAAATTCCGCTTCCCGGATTAACCCTTTTGATTTGCCGGTGGCCATTGAAGGAGAAGACAACGCCGACGTTTTACGGAGCGCGGTGGTCAATCTTTTGGGCATGTTCAGCCTGATGCTGGGAAAACTCAATCCCACTGAAGAAGCTATAATGGACAAGGCGATTTGGCAGACATATGCCAAAAAAGATATTACACCGGAGCTGGCGGATTTCCGCAACGTGGAGTATCCCACCATGAACGACCTGGTGGAAATTTTGGGCGGCACTGTGGGGGCTGAAAGCCTAGCCCAGCGCATGACAAAGTTTACTGAAGGCACCTTTGCCGGGCTGTTTAACCAGCCAACCAACGTGGTTTTAAACAACCAGCTGGTGGTTTTCTCTATCCGCGACCTTGAAGACGAGCTCCGGCCCATTGCCATGTATATCATTTTGAGTTTTATTTGGAACGTGGTCCGAAGCGAGCTTAAGCGCCGGATTCTGGTGGTGGACGAAGCGTGGATTATGATGCAGCATGAAGACAGCGCCCGGTTTTTGTTCAGTATTGCCAAGCGCGGGCGCAAGTACTACATGGGCCTTTCCACCATTACCCAGGACGTGGCGGATTTCATGGCCAGCCCTTACGGCAAGCCGATTGTGACCAACTCTTCCATCCAGCTGCTCTTAAAGCAGTCGCCGGCGGCCATAAACATTATTGCCGACACTTTCTTTTTGACCGAGGGCGAAAAGTATCTATTGCTGGAAAGCGAAGTGGGAGAAGGAATTTTCTTTGCCGGACTCAAACACGCGGCCATTAAAATTTATGCTTCATATGTGGAAGACCAGATTATTACCACAGACCCCAAACAGCTTTTGGAAATCCAGGAGAGCCAGGAAAAACTAAGTTAATGAACAGATAGTAGCCGGCTTGTAGTTAGAAAAGGAGTTTTCCTAATACTAGCTACTATCTGCCGGCTACTTTTTATTTTATGGCAGAAGACGACTCCACAACCGCAGTCTTAGAACCGGCTGACGAAACGGCAGATACAGGCCGTGATTTGAACGCGCAAACACCGCCAGACCCGCAGCAGCCCGCGCCGCCGGATTCGGACACCAATTCCGATAAACAACAAAAATCTGCTTTCAGGCAAATTCGCGTGGGCAAAGACAGCGCCTTTGTGGTTAACGGCCAGCAAGTGGCGCTTTTTGACGCCCCGACCAAAGCCAGGGCCAGGGCGGAAATTGTTTTACCCGGCTATCATTTAAATATTTATGACCAGGTCTTTCTGAGGGTTGGCCAGAGCCGCTTTGCGCCGGTTAATCTGCACCGGGCTTACGGCGATACCGAGTCCATCAGTTTTAATCTGCCGGATTTTGACAAACTGCTCAAAGAAGGCGACCCGCTATGGATTGAGCTGGTTAGCAGCGCTTCGCCCGAAGCTAGCGGCACGCTTTTTCCCTATGTAATTTACACTCAGCAAAAAGAAGAAGAAGGCGGCGAGGCCGGCGGAGCGGAGTCGGCAGCCAAGAAAAGCAAAAAAACAGAAAGCGAAGAAAAGGCAGGCGCAGGCGCCGCCGGGGGTTTGGGGAGTCTGGCAGTGGCGGCCGGAGGCGAGGCTTTAAGCGGGGTATTGGGGTTGTCTTCAAACAAAGGCGATGCGGGCCAGAAACAGCTGCCCCTGAAGGATAGGCTGAAAGAGGCTTTGAGAAAAGGCGACCGAAAGGCGGTAAAAGAACTCATAGACGAAGCGAAAAAAAGCAAAGACACAAAGACATTAAAGGAGTTGTCCGGCGAATACATGGGCCCTGCCGAAAGGTACATGTTCGATGAGGCTCTAGGCGCTTTGGGCGTGTTGGATTTCAGTCCCCGCCCGGTTTCGGGCCCGGGGGTTGGACAGGCATCTGCCGGGGGCGGCGAGGCCGGCGGAGGGGAAGATGTTGTCTCGGCTGCTGGCGGCGGAGAAGCTGGACACGGGGTTGTTGCTCAGGGCACAACCACAGCTGCCCGCACCCTCAGCGAATCTTCAACGATTTCAGGGCGGCAAACTTTGAATGCTTCCGGCACAGCGGAAGTTTCTGCTTATGGGACCCAGAGCAGTACGGTATCCGGAAGCGTGTCAGCAAAAACTCAAGCAGAAGTATCAGGCAAGGTTGAGTCTAAGCAATCCGTAAACACCCAACAGACCATTAGCGGCCAAACGGGCGGTGGGCAAGTTGGCGCCAGGGTTTCTGTGCAGTCTGAAACTGAATTGGAACAGCAAACCGAAGATGAGGTAAAAGTGGCTGCCCAGGGCCAGACAGGCAGCAGGAGCGTTCAAGGCAAAACTGAAGTAACGAACCGGACCACAGCCCGAGTCGGCCAGGACGTAAAAAGTGCGTCCCCGCAACCGGAAATGGAAGCGGAGACTGAAGCAGAGGTGTCGGCCTCGGTTCCCGGAAACCGCACCGGGCCTGTTCCTAATGAGGCCGGGACGGTAAAAACTTCTGCGTTTAGCGATAAGCCCGGCCGCGCTGCAGGCGGCGGCGGGGCGGGCGTGCAGGCAACCATAACGCAAGAAGCGGGCGAGGGCGGGCGCGGCCCCGCAGAAGCCAGTGTGACAGGCACAGCGCAGTACGGCATTCCACCTTTAAGCCAAGGTTCTACAATCAGGGCTGATATTCAAGTTCCGGGGTCCGCACCTTCCGGGGTTCGTGTAACCGCCAGTATGCCTAAGCCTTTAGGCCGGCCATCCGCTTTGCAAGGAAGGATTGAACAGGCGGGCGGCAAATCTGCTGCGGGCCGGCGCGACGGAGCAGGCATCCAAACAAGCGGAGAAGAGGAAATCGGGGCGCGGCTAAAAGAAAAAAGCGAAGGTCCAGAAGAAGATCAAGCCGTGCTCGCACAAATACCAGAAGAAGCCAAGCGGTTAGTTGCGACTTTCAAGGCCCAGTCCGCGGGCGGGAACGGCAAAAGGCCCGGGGCCGCCCCTAATCTAGGCAGGACGATCTCAGTTCCAACGGACGAAGAAGTTAGGGGGAAAGTCGGGGGGCCAGCAAAAACTCCGCCGCAGTCTGGGCAAAAAAGTCCGGGTTTGGACGGGGTTCAGCCAGCGGCTGCCCAGCCGGAATCGGAACCTGCGACACCGGACGGGAAAAATGGACCGCCTCGGGGCGTTGTCCGCGACAGGATTGCGGCCGGCGCCGGACAAGCGGCTAACGAGCTTGGCCGGGCGAATGAAGGCTTGGCGCCGGCGCTTCCGCCAAAAACAGATGAGCAACCAGGGCAGGCGCCGGAACAGGAACCCGGCTTAGAGCCAGAGGCAGCGGCCCAGAAGGACGGGCAGCCGGGAGAAGCCGGATCCGCGGATGAAAAGCAGGAAAATGAAGAAGAGGCCCAAGCCCAGCAGCAACAGCAGGCTGCTCAGCAGCAAAACCAGATTGCTTCAGCCCTGCGCCAGGCCAAGCTGGATGATGAGAGCCTAAAAAAAGTCACCAAAGATGCCAATGTAGCCTTGGATAAGTTTTTGATGGAGGGCGTGGAAATGGTGTGGGCCGGCGCGATTGAAACTTTCGGTCTGACGGTTTTGTTGGGTGCGATTATCGGCGACTTTTTGTGGATGTTTAAGAATTCCATTATTCGAGGGGTGCTCAAACCGCTGCTCAGAACCGAGTTTTTGAAAAGGAAAGCGGAGCAGATCGCCAAACAGATTAAAATTAGCATCAAGGTAAAATTGAATATCTTGGCTATGAATCTAATTGTAGCCGCGGCGGTGATGCTGGTGCTCTTTATTCTTTTCGTACTGCTGTGGGTCGGTTGCAATTATCCGCCGGGCATTACCCGTTTGAGTTACAGGTTTTCGGTTGTGGGGTTGGCAGGCGGCAGCAGTATTTGTCAGAGTTTGGACAGCGCCACCAGCGGGTTTACGGGTTTTGCGGGCGGAGATTCGGGCGGCGGCGGCGCCAGCGGTTCCTGGGCTTGCCAGGCGCTAACCTCAGGCGATGCCAGCGTACAGAATTTGTCCAACACCTGTTTTGGCGCCAACGCTTCCAAGGCCTCTGCCATTGCCGGCGCGGAGAGCGGCGGAGTTACCACCAGCGAGAGCAGCGTGGACAAATGCACGGTTGACGGCAGCGTGGTTTCTTTCGGCTTGTTTCAGATAAACATCAGCGCGCAGAACAACTTCGCCGGTCTGAACTGCCGGTCTGCTTTTGATAAGATGTATACCGCACAAACAAAAAACTGCCGTGTCATCAACAAGCCTCTTTATGACCAGTGCGTGGCCGCGGCCAAAGATGCCCAGAAAAATATCCAACAGGCCTGTCAGATATCCGGCAACGGCACGAACTGGAGCCTGTGGGGAGCCAATCAAAAATGCGGATTCTAAAATTATCACCAGAAATATGAAAAACGCCACGCTAATAAAAATCAGCATCGGAGTTGTGTTGGTTGGTTTGTTTCTTTTTAGTATTTATTTGGCAGTAAACAACGATTCCCAGAAAAATGTTGCTGTTCAGGATAACTTGATTACAGTACAAACTTCGAGCGGCCAGGTGCAGACCAAGAATTTTTTGAAGGATTTCGTGGAGCAGTCAGGCAATGCTTTGGCTTTGGCTGAAACGCAGAACTATAGCATCGTCTATTATAAGCAAGACCAGGTTTTTTATATTACTTTGCTATCCAAACCCCTGCCCGATGCCCTAGATGCCGCGGAAAAGGCTTTTATGGCTAAGCTGGGTGTGGACGCAGGCCAGGCTTGCCAGCTGAAGGTGGTGGTCCGGGTGCCTTATTCGGTTGACGCGGAGGCTTCCGGTTTGGACTATAGCCTGAGCTTTTGCCCCAGCGGCAAAAAATTATGATTTGGAAAAATCCGCCAAAAGTAGTATAATATAGACACAATTTTTCTTCAGGAAATATAAACATCTAAAGTATTAAAATAAAAATGAATAAAAAAGCCATAGCCATCCTTGGCGCAATTTTTATACTTATTGTCGGAACTCTTGGTTTTTTGGTGTATTCCAAATACGGAGGCAAAAGCAAATCCAGCCAAACCACGCAGACTGCCAGCAGCACGTCGGATACGGCTAATAATTCCAACAATAACACTGACACTGGAAGCAATAATACCACCACCCCTCCGGACAATAGCAGCACGAGTCCAGCTACTACCACTCCGCCTGCGGATAACAGCGGCGCAGCGGTTTACCGCCTGAGCGATGAGCCGGTGTATAACCCGATTATTTTTTATAACGGCACTGCCATTTCGTATTTTAACCGTGACGGCGAGGTATACCAGGCTTCTTTGAAAACAGACAGCTCTCCTTTGCAGCTGGGCGACAAGGTGAAGCTGGATATGCCGATTAAACCCAGAATAGACAGAATAATCTGGCCCGGCCAGGGGAATGACTACATTGCCGAAATTATTGAAGGCAGCAAGAAGTATTACAGCTACTTTAATGCCCAGACCAAAACGTACGTGGATTACCCGGAACAGGTAATTTCCGTGGGCTGGCTGCCCGCCGCGGATAAGATAATGTACATCTGGCTGGACCAGGGCAAAGCTACGCTGAATATTTCGGATCCCGATACCAAGAATTGGAAAGAAGTGGCTGAGATGTGGGAACAGGATGACCAGATTGAAATTGCGCCCAATGGCCAAAGCATTGCCTATTACGAAACCAACAATACCGGTGTTAAGAACGCAATAAACTTGGTTACTCCAGACGGCAAAGTTTGGCAGGGGCTGGTTAAGGACGGCTACAATTACGGAGTGCTGTGGAGCCCGGACAGCAAGAAGTTCCTCTTTGAAAAGAAAGACAGCGTTACCCAGAAGTACCAATTGTGGATGTACAACCTTCAAACCTCCATGCCGATGAACCTCGGCCTGTTCACGACCCTGGACAAGGCGGTCTGGTCAAAAGACAGCATGACTGTGCTTGCGGCTGTGCCAAAAACCACCAGCCCCAGCGCGGAAAGCGGGAGTCTGACCCAGGATGATTTTTACCAGGTTGACCTAAATAGCCTAACCAGCAAAACGTATAAGATAACCAGTAGCCCGGTGGATGGCCGCAACCTCTTTTTAAGCCCGGCTTCCGACAAGCTGTTTTTCAAAAATCTTCAGGACGGCTATCTGTACTACTTGAATTTAAACCAGTAAATTTTTAAAATCAAAATCAAAACCACGACAAACCACCGGCCCATTGGGCCAGTCCTTGAAGTCGTGGTTTTGTTCTTACTTTATGGCAAAAAACTCAACTATTTTCGTATGTTCCAACTGCCAGTTTAAAAGTCCGCGCTGGCAAGGCAAATGCCCTGAGTGCGGCGAGTGGAACACGCTTGAAGAAAAGCACGAGCTTGCGGGCAGTAGAAAAAGTTTTGGCGCTGCGCCGGCTTTTGTAGATTTGTCCGGAATTGATTTGGCTTTTTCCAGCCGCATCAAGTCGGAGATTGGCGAGTTTGACGAAGTGCTGGGCGGAGGGCTGGTGCCCGGCAGTTTGGTGCTGCTTGGCGGCGATCCCGGCATTGGCAAGTCCACGCTGGCGCTGCAGGTGGCGGCCAATTTAAACCCGGAGGACGTGCTCTATGTTTCGGGTGAAGAATCGGCGGCTCAGATCAAGCTCCGGTCCAGCCGGCTAAAAGCAGCGGGTGCCTTGCGGGTGCTGGCCGAAACCGGCCTGGAAGCCGTGCTCGCGGCAGTCGAAGCCCATAAGCCGAAGCTGGCCATCATTGATTCCATTCAGACCATGTACAGCGAACAGGCTTCAGGCGTGGCAGGCGGCGTAGCCCAGGTTACCTTTGCCGTACAGCAGATTATGCACGTGGCTAAAACCGCGCACATTACTTTTTTGATTATCGGCCATGTGACCAAAGAAGGCTATTTGGCCGGGCCGAAAACTTTGGAGCACATGGTGGATACGGTGCTGTATTTGGAAGGGGAAAGGTTCGCGACTTACCGGATACTGCGCTGTGTCAAGAACCGTTTCGGTACCACCAATGAGGTTGGGGTGTTCGAAATGCTGTCCCAGGGCCTGGCGGAAGTAAAAAACCCGTCGCAGTTGTTCCTGGGGGAAGACGCTATCCAGGCTTCGGGCAATGCGGTGACTTCAGTCATGGAAGGCAGCCGGGCGCTGCTTTTGGAAATTCAGGCTTTAACTTCGGCTTCCAGTTTCGGCTACCCGAAACGCACCACAGCCGGCTTTGACAATAACCGCCTACAGCTCCTTTGCGCCATTTTGAGCAAGCGCGCGGGCTTGAATCTGTCCAACCAGGATATCTATGTCAATGTAGTGGGCGGGATTAAGATTGACGAACCTGCCGCTGACTTGGCCGTCTCCCTGGCCATTGTATCCAGCATCAAAGATTCAATTTTGGAAAGCACGGTGGCCATTGGCGAATTGGGTCTTTCCGGGGAAGTTAGGTTTGTGCCGAATTTGGAAAAACGGATAAAGGAAGCGGAAAAATTAGGCTTTAAGCAAATTATCTGTCCCAGGGCCAAAATTTCCAGCAAGAGCAAAGTGAAAGTCCTGCAAATTAGAACTTTGCAGGAAGCTCTGCGTTTTGTGTAATCAATTTTGTCTCAAAAAAGCCGGCACGTCGGGGGAGTCCCAACGGCCGGCTTTTATGCTGCTACCCGCTTTCCGCGGAAGAGGGTTTCAGCAAACCGAGACGGAAAGACTAGATGCAATTACTCCCAAAAGCTCAAGAGACTTGAACTTAAGGCCGCTTGCGGAAGCGGCAATTACATCTAAGCCTTCCATCTTTAAGGCATGTGGAGTATCTTTGCGAGTTCGGGGTCTTGTTTTTCGTTTTTTCCCTGGCAAGTGATGCACAGCGGCGTCCAGGGTACGGCATCCAGCCGTTTTTTCCCAATAGCTTCCTCGCAGCCGAGGCAGGTACCGTAGCTGCCATCTTCGATTCTGCGGAGAGCTGCCACGACATATCTCCTTGTCGAGGAGTTCATGTCGGCGCTGCTGATTGCCAGGAGCACGGTCATTGCCGTTGCCCCATCATTGGGTTCGATCTGGGTGATCTGGATTTCTGTTATCTGTTGCTTGATTGGCCCGAGTTCTGCGAGTTTGGCTTCCAAAGCCGTCCTGTATTTCTTGAGTTCCTGCTTTGTCACTTCTTACCCCTTGGGTTCAATACCTAAGGAAGTCCGTCATTGCCTTAAAGCAATTCGTCCCCCTTGATATTAGCAGGATTATACAACAATTTTTTAAAAAAGTCAAGGAGGTAACTTACAAAGTAAAAAACCCTGCTATTGGCAGGGTTTTTTAGCTTTAAAATATAGGTTAACTTTTTTTCTTTGGATTTGCAGCCTGAAAAGCTTCGGCAATTTTTTCTGAATTTTCCAAACTGAAATTGCTTTTTAAGTTCAAAAAGTCTTCCAAGTCTTTTTCCGGGACGTTGAGTTTAAGTGCTACGGCGTGCTTGAGCCTGCTCTTTTCTTCAGGGGCAATGCCTTGGAGAGCTTTCCTGCTGCTGAGCATATTCAGCCCGATTTGCCATAGGCCGCGGATGTCCGGCGGCACTTTCTTGTCCTGAGCTGACTGCATAATCCGGTCCGAACTTTCCAGCATTAGGCGGTTTTTTTTATCGGGTTTGTCTACGAATTGCTGCCAGGTGCCGTCGATAAAGTATATTTCCCCGTCCGGGCCTTTCACGGAAAGAAAAATGTGATGCCGAAAATTGGCTTTAAACTGCTGCGGCAGCTTATTGATGTAAATATAAGCCGGGTTGAGGTTTAAGTCTCTGGTTGCCGGAGCTTTGAGTTTGGCCATCAGCTTTTCAGAAAACTCCTGGCACATTGGCTGCCAATAGACCTCTTCCGGGCTGGGGTCCATTAACCGGTCTTGGTATTCCAAAGCCACTTCCTGGTAGGCTTGGGTGACAGCCTGCCTGATAGCGTGATCGAACTTTTCCCGGGGGGAAAAGTCAGCTTGGGAAATTTCGGGAGGTCTGGGAGTTTCGGGCATAAAATTGAATATACATATAGTTTACTCGAAATGGATGATTTTGTCTTTAATCTTTGCCCATAGCCCCGGATATTTCTTTAGGCCGGGGTCGTCTGTCAAAAGGCCTCTGGCGGCTTGCCTGGCCGGCTCAATCAGGGCCAGGTAGTCGGGATTAAAATATTTAAAATTCCACCCAGACTGCGCTTGGCCGTAAATCTCGCCAAAGCCCCTTGATTTCAAGTCTAATTCGGCCAATTCGAACCCGTCTGCGGTTTTGCAGAATGCCGACAGTCTTTCTTTTGCCTCCGGTGTTTCCTGGGAGAGGAAAAGAAAACAGTGGGACTGGTGCTCGGCCCTGCCCACGCGCCCCCTGAACTGGTGCAGCTGGGACAGGCCAAACCTTTCAGCGCCCTCAATGAGAATTACCGAAGCATTGGGCACGTCGACCCCGACTTCCACCACGGACGTGGACACTAAAATTTGGGTTTTATTGGCAAGAAAATCCGCCATGGCCGTATCTTTATCTGCGCCCTTCATTCGTCCGTGCAGGAGCCCGATTTTGAGGTTTGGGAAGGCTTTTTGCAGGACTGACAGTTCCGCTTTGGCTGCTTTTACGCCAAGGGTGTCAGATTCTTCAATTAAAGGCGTTATCACAAAGGCTTGCCTGCCGGCTCGGGCTTGTTTTTCAATAAAAGCATAAGCCTTTTGCCGGTCGCGGCTGTCCACCAAGCGGGTTAGTATGGCTTTCCGGTTTTTAGGTTTGGTACGGATCTGAGAGACGTCCAGTTCCCCGAACCTGGCCAGTTTTAAGGTGCGGGGGATAGGCGTAGCGCTTAATGACAGCAGGTGAGGAACCTTGGCTTGGCTTCCTATTAGTTCTGCCCGCTGCTCCACGCCCCAGCGGTGCTGTTCGTCAATCGCCACCAGCGCGAGGTTTTTAAATTTAACCGTTTTTTGTAAGAGGGCATGGGTCCCGAAATATAGCCCCGGCATACCCTCGCGAATTTCTTCCAGTAAATTCCGTTTTTTTGTCTCTTTGGAATTGACTATGGAAAAGTTTTGCGTAAACAGAACGCAACGCGTATCGGTACTCAGGCTTTGGGGCGATAAAATGTATTTTTTTGCAGTTTCAAAATGCTGTTTGGCCAGAATTTCCGTTGGCGCCAGAAAAACGGTTTGGAACCCCGCGCCCGCGGCCTGGGCCAGGGCCATCAGGGCGACCAGGGTTTTGCCGCTGCCTACGTCACCTTCCAGCAGGCGGTTCATGGGCAGGTTTTTTTCCAAGTCTTGCAAAATTTCCCAGGCGGCTTTTTTTTGCGCTGGCGTAAGTTCAAAAGGCAGCCGCGCCAAGAGGTTTTTTATTAAGGCCTGGTCAAAGCCGATGGGGTAGGCCGCTTTTGCCCTGAGCTCCAGTTTGGTTTTTTGGGCGGCCAGCTGGTTAATAAAAAGTTCTTCAAATGCCAGGCGCTTGTTGGCCAGGCCGGCCTGCTCTAGGTTTTCTGGAAAATGGGAAAACCGGACCGTGTCCTTTAGGTTTGGAAGTTCGTGCTGGTTTAAAATCTTTGCTGGCAGGTCGTCGCTCAGGCCGCTTACCAGCGGCAGGCAGCTTTTTACCAAATTACGGAAAGTTTTCGGGTAAACGCCTGACTTTAAGTGATAGACAGGCACCAGGCGCGATGTGTGGACCGGAAAATCCGACGCTTTTTCGTAGATGGGGTTAACAAACTGTAGCGTGCCTTTGTAGACTTCGGGCGTACCGGCTAAAAAAATTGCCTCGCCTTTTTTTAAGGTCTTGGCCAGATAGCTTTGGTTAAACCAGACAACCTTGACAGAGGCGGTGTCATCGGATACCAGAGCTTCGGCCAGCGACATGCGCCCCCGGAAAGAGAAGCGGCTGGCAATGGTTTTTATAGTAACGCTGACACTCACACTCTCGCCAGTTTTCAGCTCTTTGAGTTTTTGGGTTTTAGAAAAGTCCAGGTAGCGGAAAGGAAAATGCAAAAGCAGGTCGCGGGCCGTAAATATCTCCAATTTTTTTAAAGCCGCAATCTGCGGCTTGTTGAGTTGGACGGCGTCTTCAATTTTATAATCCAATTGGTCCATCGGCGTGTCCGGCGAAGCTGCCAATAACCTGCAGAAGAATTGCGGGTTCCGCCAGCAATAAAAAAATTATGGTGCTTCCAGCAGGAGTCGAACCTGCATCCCAGCCTTCGGAGGGCTATACTCTATCCATTGAGCTATGGAAGCTAAAGCGGCTTAAAAATTTCTGCCAGTTTAAAATTTAAGCCAGTGCGTAATTCTTTGTATGGGCGTGGGTTCGGTTTCCGGGTGTTCAGGCAGATAGCGGGACAAAAACTGCCGGATCTGCTCGGGGTCCTGGTCTTCAAGTTCCAGAATAACCATATTGTTGACCAGTGTCGTGGTCTCCAAGTTTACAGTTTTGTGCTTTTCGTTGTGTACAACCCAGAAATGCTTGATCTGTTTGTAGGGGATTTCTATTTTGCCCATTTTCAGCGCCTTGTGGTCAAGCTCCACCGGGACAATCTCCGGCTTTTGCCTGGAAAAAACTACAACCAGCACGCCCAAGAGGCCGGTAGTGATGGCAGCAAAGGCATCTTTCTGGACAAGGAAAAAGCCAATAATCAGGATAACTATGGAAATGAGAGTCACATACCAGCCCGCGTTTTTTTCGTAATGCCGGTATTCCGGCGCATGCCAGGAAATTTTTTGGGGAGTTGTCATAATTTGTTTTGTGGCGGAAGGGGAGGGATTCGAACCCTCGGTACCTCATCGGTACTCCGGTTTTCAAGACCGGTGCACTAAACCACTATGCGACCCTTCCTAAGGGTTTTTAATGGATTTTGTCATAATTATACCAGTTTCAGCTAAAAAAACAAAACGGCTCCCTCTAGAAAGAGCCGTTTCTTTTTGTCTCTCGCGCCTCCTGCTTAAGGGGGCTCGATTCAGGCGTTATCGTCCTGATTCCAGCCAGCAGCCTGTGCTGCGGACTGAGTCAAGACAGTAGTTAATTGCCGTTGCTGGGTTGGGTGGACGACGGGACGTATTGAGGTTCCGGTGTTTCTGGAATATAGCCGCTGCTGGCTGCGTTGGGGTCAATCGTGATTTCTGGCTCCGTAGTGGTGGAACCGCTTTCGTTCAGACTTTTTAAGGTAGAAGTAGAGGTGGTGGCCTTTTCTCCAGGGTCTATAGCAGGCGAGGTGCTGGCTGTGTCCTGATTTTGGACGCGGGTGTCATCAAGGCTGGATTTCTGGGTCTGCTTGATGTTTGATTTTTCCAGCTCGTTGGTTGCCACCTGGATGTAGTTATTAATGACTTTTGCGCTGGCTTCAACGTTGGCTGCCAGATCTTTAGAGGAATCGGCTTTCACTTCTTTGGCCAGTTTTTCTTGGTCAGTGGCAATAGTCTCCAATGTTTTTACCAGGGTTTTGGTTTGTTGGGGGTTGAGGTCATTTTTTCCCGCAGCCGAGACTGCATCCAAAGTGTTTTTGGTCTGCTGCTTCAGTTCCTGGACCGCGGCCTGGGCGGTTTCCGGGCTGCTATCAGGGTTCTTTAGAATTTTTTCGGCGTCCAGCAATCTTTTTTTGCTGAATTCAACTTGCAGGGAAATTTTGCTTTCTTGCGAGCTGGCAAACTGGAGCTGGAGGTTTTCCGCTGTTTTTTTCACTGCAAACAAGGTTTGCCCCGGAAGGCTGTAATAAGCGGCATAACCCGTTCCGGCTACAGCAGAGAGGAATAGCGCCAAACTCATGCTAACTGTGGCCAGCCGGGAGAAGTGCAGCCACTGGTACCAGGCTGTCTTAACCGGGGCAAGCGCATATTTCCTGCGCATGGCAGGGGCAGGCACGGTTTTTTTCGGGAGTTGGGCAAGTTTCTGAGCTAACACCAGGTTTTCGGCCAAATGTTCCTGTTCCGGTTGGCACTTTAAAACCGCTTCCTCCAGCGAGGCGCCGTTTTGGAGCTCAATCAGAGCTTGTTCAAAAATTTTGTCTAACTCTTTATTCATCGTAATCTTCAAAAAGTTCTTTTAGTTTGGTAATTGCCCGGAACTGCGCTACCCGGACTGCGCCCTCTGACTTGTTGGTCAGCTGGGCAATGATTTCGTTGCTCAAGCCTTCAAAGAATTTCATCTTCAGTATCTGCCGGTAATCTTCGGGCAATTCTTTGAGCAGCTCGTTAAGGATTTTTTGCTGGTGGCTGAGTTCGAGTACTTCCAGGACAGCGTCGTCGTAGCTCAGGGTCTGTTCAATCTCTTTCAGCTCCACTAGTTCCTTTTTGCTGCGGTAATGGTCAATAATCAAGTTCCGGGCAATTTGGTAAAGCCAGGCTTCCAGGCTTTTGGCTTGTTTTATGCTGCCGAGCTTGGTATAGGCTTTCAAAAAAACCTCTTCAGCCATGTCTTCTGCCGTTTCTTTGTGGCTCACCCGGTAGTAGATGAAAGTGTAAATCCTCTTAAAAAAGAGGTTGTAAATTTCGCCAAAAGCCGCAGTTTCTCCTTTTTTAGCCTTAATTAAAAGGTTTTCCAAAAAAAGAGATTCTTTGAAAGAACTATTATCACTTATATAGACGTATGAACTGTTCATTTGTTACAGAATTAAGCGATAAAACGGAAATCCGGTGCATACATACTGAAAATCCACCCAAACAGGCTCGGATGATTTATTTTAACATATCCTGGCGAATCAGAGAGTGGTGATAGGGCGCGACTGGGTAATATAGAAGCGGCCTTTTTCAAATGCCCACTCAATATCCTGGGGATGGTTGTAGTGGTTTTCAATGCGCTTGCAGATTTCGGCCAGTTCTACAATTTGCCGGCCCGCAAGCTTTTGTTTGCCGCCCTGGCTTGCGGAAAGTTTCTTGTTGAGGTTGCCTTTGGGGGTTTTGACAATGGCAAATGCCTGTTGGGACACGTTGATATCCAAAATGGAAAAATCATCCTTGTGGACGATGTAGGTATCCGGGGTAACCATGCCCCCGACAATGGCTTCGCCCAGGCCAAAGCCGGCTTCCAGCACCATTTGGTTGTAGTCTTTGGTGACGGGATGAACAGTGAAAGCAATGCCGGAAATTTCCGACTGCACCATTTTTTGCACCACCACGGCCACCGATACCTTGGTCTTGTGAAGTTTTTTTTCAAAGCGGTAAAAAATTGCCCGGGGCGTAAAGAGAGAGGACCAGCACTTTAAGACGTGCTTAATTACGTCTTTCTCCGTGACGTTTAGGTAGGTTTCCAGCTCTCCGGCCCAGGAGGCGGTCTTGGAATCCTCGGAAGTGGCGGAGGAGCGTACGGCCACGAATTTGCTTTTCAGTTTTTTAAAATCCGTCAAGATTTCTTTTTGCAGATCCGCGGGCATTTTAGTTTTGGCAATAATGGCGCGGATTTCGTTGGAAGCGCGGTCCACGGTGTTTAAGTCTTTTTTATTGACTTCTTTCAGGCGAGCTTCAATTTCCACATCTAAAGCGGTTTCTTTTAAAAAACGGTCAAAAGCCGCAGCCAGGACCACAAAACCCGGAGGCACCTGGAGTCCGGCCTTAGTCATTTCACCCAAAGAGGCGCCCTTGCCGCCGGCAACCGCTACATCGTTTTTGGAAAGGTCTTTGAAGTTTTTGGTATAGCTCATTTTTAAAAGTTAATTATGCCGGTTTCGGCGTTTAGCTCAACCAATTGTCCGTCTTTAATGTCGCGCGTAGCGGTTTGGGTGCCGACAATACAGGGGATGTCGTGTTCGCGTGAAATCAGTGCGGCATGGCTGGTCAGGCCGCCATGGTCAGTGATGATGCCGGAAATTTTCCCCGCCACTTTAATAATTGCGGCATTGCCTTGCTCTAAAACCAAAATGTCGCCAGAAGCAACTTTATCCAGGTCGGCTTCCTGTCCCACTATTTTTGCCAGGCCTTTTGCGTAGCCCTTGTTCCCCACAGTGCCTTGTAACTGCATGATGGTTAACTAATTTTTCTGACAATGCCTTGGTTGGCATCCACCTCTATTATATCACCGTTTTTAAAAATTTTGGTAGCAATCTTGGTGCCGATGAGGCACGGCTTTTTCATTTCCCGGGCCACAATGGCCGCATGCGAGGTGATGCCGCCGTGATCGGTTACAAAGGCGTTTGCCCGGTACATGGCAGGCAGGAAATCGGGATTTGTAGAGATGGCAACCAAAATATCGCCGTGCTGGACTTTTGGCAAATCCTTGGCGCTAAAGACCAGCCTGGCCTTGCCCATAGCCCTGCCCAAAAAAGCGGCCTGGCCTTTGAGCTCGTCGGAGGCTTCTATTTTTTCTTCAATCACCGAGATTTTCTTAAATCGTAGGGCTTTTCCCTTGCTTAGGAAAGTTCTGCTTTTCGACGTAATATACTCAAAGACGTATCGGGTACGGTCGCGGATTTTTTTCACATCAACCTTTTTCCCCTGAGCAAGCCTGAGGATTTCCTCCCGGGTGGAGAACTGGAAGATTTTTGGGCTAAGTTTAAGCCTGGCGCTTAATTCCGCAAACAGGTTGTCGCAAATGAAGGAAAAATAATGCCTGACACTAACGCGGTAAATTTTTAGGTATGTAAAATTTCTGGCTGCGGCAAACAATAACCTTTCCTTTTTATTGAGGCCTAGTGCAATTTCCGCCTTTTTTCTTTTTGCCTCAATCTTTTTAAGGAAGTCCGCATGCTCGGATAATTGGGCTTTGGGACCGTTCTTCTGCCCGTAAATTTTTTTTAGCCGTTCAACAAAATCTTTAAAAGTGCTTAGCGGACCTTGGTAGCCGTAATTCAGCCAAGCGTATTTTTTTGCATGGCGTATAAGTTCAGGATGTTTTAGGGCAGCTTTAAAGCTTTTGATTTTTGCAGCAATCGCCAGTAAATCCTTCTGCTCCTGCCAAAAGAGGGTTACGTGTTCCGGGGTTATTAGGCTGTTTAAAACGTCCTGGATTTTTTCCTGGCCGACATTATGGAGTCTCAAAATAGCAAGCAGCTTGTTAGTCAGCAGATTATGGTCGTAATCGCTTAAAACCGGAATGCTGCCCAGCGCGTTTAACTCCAGATACAGAGGCCAGAGTTTTTTCAGCCAGCCAGCCATTTGTTTTAGGCTGGTTTTTTTCAAATCAGCTTTTTCCGCTTCCCGGCAAATGCGGTTAATTTTTCGGCCTTGGAGCTTATGCTGTTTTTCTAATTTTTTTACCGACAAGCTGCCGTCCTGAAGTTTTTTTAGGCAGGCGGCGCCAAGCGCATTCCAGTTTTCAAGGTCAAACCCATAGCGGCCGCTGTTGTTGCGGATTTCCTGAAACCCGCAGGTAAAACCCAAGCCCAAGTGCCTTTTAACCGTGGGTAAATGCATAAAGCCGTCGGCAATAGCCGCCCAGCCGTGGTAGTTGATATTGGTTTCTTCTATTAGAATTTTTATCGAATGGGGTTTCATAGTTTTTTGACAATTCCTTTTTGGGCATCCACCAAAATTCTGAGGCCGTCTTTCAGGAATTTACTGGCAATTTTTACGCCCACCACGCAGGGAATTTTTAATTCGCGCGAGACTATAGCGGCATGGCAGGTCAAGCCGCCTTCGTCGGTCACGATGGCTGCGGCCTGGCGGATGGCAGGCATCAGGTTGGGGTTAGTGGTTTGCGCCACCAGGATGTCACCGCGGCACATTTTTCCCATTTCTTTGGGCGTGTTTATAATCTTCACTGTGCCTTTAATTTTTCCCGGGTATGCAACTGTGCCCGCGGCTTCCGCTACGTTGAGGTTGAGCTTTTCTTGTTTGATGTTGGCTTTTAGGTAGAGGGCCGCCTGCTTGCCGCTTAAGCATTTGGTGGTTTGTGCGCGCTCAAGGTAAACAAGCTCGGCCCGCTGGTTTAAGAGGTTGGTCTTGGTCTGTTTTGTTTTCAGGGCATGCTCCACTTCTTTGGCCAGCATCAGGCGTACCTGGGACAGGCTTAGGTCCAGTCTTTTGCCTATGGCTTTAAGCACGGCTTCCATATAGTAATAAGAACAGCTTTGCAGTTCGCGGCGCAGGGCTTTATAAAACACCCCGTCCCGCGCGAGCAGGACTATTTTTCGCTCGTAAGGGCTGAGGCCCAAATTTTCAAGCAGCTGCTTTTGTTGTTTTGCCAGCAAGACTTTTTCGGCTGCGTGTCCGGTCAGGTCTTTGCGGGGGTTGGTATTTTTTTCGGTCAGGTCTTTAAGCAGCTCGGCAAAATATACAGGGCTTGCAGCTGGACCCTGGTAGACATAATACACCCAACAGAATCTTTTGACGTGCGTGTTGAATGCGGCGTAAAGTTTCTTGTCGGCCTCTGCAAGTTTCGCTAGAAAATCTTTGGCAGGCAAACGCCGCAGCAGCTTGTGCAGGGCAGGTTTTTGCCTGATGCGCGCGTAGAGCTTTAGCAGCGCCAGTTCCTGCCTTTTAACATTTGTTTCTTGGAGGGGGGTGGTAAGCAGGTTGAAAAAATTATCCTTGCCGCGTTTTTTTAGTATGGCGTGGAGCTCGTCGCTGAGGAAGGTTGTTTCCTGGTAGTCCAGGAGGGGGAGCATGAGCCCGTAGCCGTATGCTTGGGTGTTTAGGGAAACAAATTTTTGGTAAAAGCCGTTCAGTTTTCTATTGCTGGCATCAGCAGCTTGTTTTGCGGCCTTTTTGGCAAAAATTATCTGTAGTTTGCCGGATTTTTCCATTTCCCGGTAGATGTTGCGGAGAAATTCGGGCCTGGCCTGGATTTTTTTAACCAAAGCAAGGTGTCCCTGTTTCCAGTTGCGCGGCTTAAAGTACCAGACAATAGCCTCATCTTCAATCTTGAGAGCAATGTTAACCGGAACCCCCAGCCATTTTTGGGTGCCTTGAAAGAGGCCTTCGGGCAGCATGTAAGTGGGGAAGAGGGAAACTACGTATTCGTTTGCGAATTGCGACCACTTTTCATTCATAGCTTTTTGACAGTGCCTTTGTCGGCGTTAATTTCCACCAGCTCACCGTCTTTAAAATTTTCCATGGCTTTGGCTAACGCAACCACACAGGGGATGCCGAATTCCCTCGAAACCACGGCCGCGTGGCAGGTGAGTCCTCCAACCTCGGTTACAATAGCCGCCGCCCGTTTCATTGCCGGTAAGTAGTCGGTGGTAGTGGCGTAGGTAAATAGGATGTCGCCTGTTTTTACCTTGTGGTTTTGCTGCGGTGAAGAAACCAGGCGCGCCTTGCCCCGGGCTTTGCCCGGGCTGGCGCAGGTTCCTTGGGACTCGTTTCCGCCCTGCACGGGTTTTACGTAGCTTTCAATGTATCTGAAGAGTTTTTCGCTTTCCGATTCCGTAAAATTAATACGGCGTGAGAAGTTTCGGCTAAAGCCCCAGCCGATAAAGCGTCTTCTTTTGGCCAGAATTTTTTGGGGATCGGTTCTGCCCAAAACGGAATCCAGCATCTCTTTTTCAGTAAGGCAGCGCGCCTGGGTGGTGGTTAAATACAGCCTGCGGGCGATCTCTTTGTATAACGGCAGAAGGTAGTAGCCGCCGAAACCGACAAAATATTCCGCTTCGTTGCGGGTGTCGATGGCCAAGCCAAAATCCAAAAAAATTTGCAGGTCCCTGGAGTTAAGGTTGTATTGCCCGGTAACCTCGGCCAGTTCTTTGTTGCGCAGCCGTGCGTAGTTTTGGAGTTTTTGGTATTCCATTTTTAATGACTTAAGCGGCCTGGCCGCGGTTTGCTTTAGCTCGTTTTCGTAGTGGTGGGTCTGCCAGGGCTCGCCAAAGCAAAAGACCGGCAAAAAACCGAATTGTTTTGCCAATTTTTTGGAGGCCGACTTGAGCGTATCGCGCTTTTCTTTAAGTTCTATTGCAGCCCTGATTACAGCCTTTTTTTCCAGCAGGGTTGTGGAGATTCTTTCCGGCTTTGTTAAGGTGAACAGTACTCGATTATATTCCGGGGAGTTTTTTTCCAGACCGAGCTTTTTAACCAGCACCTTTTCCATTTTTGGCGTCCAGTATTCCTCCGCCAGCCAGCTAAACTGGTCAAAAATCGCCAAATGGTGGATGCGGTCACGGATGCGGAAGAAATTTTGTACCAGCTGCCGGTTGGTCTGCTTTTGCGGTTCCGGATATTTTTTTGCCGCTATTTTTTTGGCATGTTCCGCCAAAGGGTAAAAACTTCTGAGTTTTTTGGACAGGGCGCGGTAGTCGGTGCGGTTAATGTTATCTATTTGGCTGTGGAGCAGGCGCAGATATTTTTTGGTGACATAGGCGTGCTGAAAGCCGGTTTTGAATTCATACAGCAGCATAGATTCTTTGGGAATGCCGAACAGCCGCTTGAAATAACGCGAGGTATATTCTCCGTGCCAGGTCTCGCAGTCGCCCGGAGTTAGGGACCACACGCCCATTTTTACCACCGGACTTTTGAAATAATGGTTGCTCATAGTTTTTTGATTGTGCCCTTGGTGGCGTCTACCTCCACCAAGTCGCCGTCTTTCAGGATGTGCAGGGCGTGTTTACAGCCGACCACGCAGGGGGTCTGGAGTTCGCGGGCTACAATGGCCGCATGGCAGGTAATGCCGCCGTCTTCGGTGATTATAGCCGCCGCCTTTTTCATAGCCGGAACCAGGGAAGGAAAAGTGGTGTGGGAAAGCATTATGTCGCCCGGATTCATTTTACCCATTTCATCGGGTACATTGATGACGCGGACAGTGCCTCTGGCAGTGCCGGGGCAGGCGCAGGTGCCGGCCAGTTCGTTGGTCCGAATGATTTTTATTTTCTCAAAGTTTTGCTTTTTCAAAAAAACTTTTGCTTTTTGGCCCGTGTAGACCGTAATGCCCTTTTCGGTCCAGTTCTTTTTCAAAGCAAGGTAATTTTTTGGCGTACGGGCGTAAATGACCGAGAATCTTTGCCTTTCATTTACGATTCCCGAAAAATCCTTGCCTGACAGCGCCTTGGGCAGTTCGGAAGGCAGCAGGTATTTGGTTTGGAGCACGGAAAGCCCGCTTCGCCTGCCGATTTCCTTAAGTAGCTGGTCCATAACGTAAAAACCGTGAAAATAGGTTTCTTTCCTAAAACCCTTGAGCCAGACTATGTCTGCGGCAATTTTGAACCAGTGCTTTTCCGAAACATTCAATTTTAGCTGTCTAATCAGTTCAGTTTTTTGTTTTTGTACGTCTTGGGCCCGGCTTTCCAGTTCTTCAAGCCTTTTTTGCGGGTCAAAATTTTCCTTGAGGAGGCCCCGCCAGGTTTCCAGGTAGTAGTCCAGGCCGTAAGCTGGGCCGATGTAGGTGTAGGGGAGCCAGCAAAAATCGTAGTGGTGTTTTTGAATGATTTTTATCCAAGCTTTGGGCAGTTGGTGCAGGTTCTTTACTGCGCTACCCGGAGTCTGGCTTTCCAGCCACAGCCTTAAAGACACGGTGTTGTTCATCCAGGAGAGGATTTTGAGCGATGCTTTTTCTTCCTTGGCGGTAAAAGATTCCGCCTTGGGGGTGGATAGTACGCTAAAGGCCAGGGCCGGCTCAATAGGCAGGCCCAGTTTCTGTATCCTCTCTTGGAGCAGGTTGGTAAGCTTTTTGCTAAAGTCTTCTCCGTCCGAATCTAAATACCAGGTGGTAGGCAGGGCCCAGCAGTGGCTCAGGAATTGCAGATTGAAAAGCTTTTTTTGCCAGGCAAGCAGCTGTTTGTCGGTCAGTTTGGAAAATTGCAGCCGCCTCATTTTTAAAGCGAGGCGGTAGTAATCCCAGTTGAGCTTAACGGCTTTTTGGTGGATTTTGTCTACCTTTTTCGGCTGTTCGAAAATTGTTTTTACGGTGGATTGTACGATTTCCCGGAGTTCGTGCTGCAGAAAGTAGGTGCCGGTGTTGTCCAGGTTTTCTATGACCCAAATGCACTGGGTAATTGGGTTAAAACCGATGGTTAAAAAATTTAACCCCCCAAACCCCGGCATGGTCTCTACGGGCAGGTTAAAATCCACCCTTCGGATATCAAAGTTTTTTCGCCAAATATTTTTAGGTTTTTTCGCCATAAATCAATTTAACTTTCTTACTGTTCCCAAGTTGGCGTCCACTTCCACCAAGTCGCCGTCTTTTAAGACTTTCGTGGCGATTTTAGTCGCCACGACGCAGGGGATGCCTAGTTCTCGGGCAATTATGGCTGCGTGCGCCGTAACGCTGCCTTCATCGGTTACCAGGGCTCTGGCTTTCCTAATGGCGGTAATAAAATCTTGCCTGGTCATGGTTGCCACTATAATATCGCCTGACTTAACCTTATTTAAGTCCTTGTTGGTATAGAGAATTTTTACAGTCCCTTTGGCACGGCCGGCAGAACCGACTGTTCCTTTAATAATACTGCTGGTTTGTTTTTTTGCCCAGCTTAATTCTTTTCTGGCTCTGTGGATGGCGGTTTTGCCGGAAAAAATGTTTGCCTTGGCTTTTTTTTGGATCAGCAAAAAACTTTTTTCCCTTCTGAAAATCTCATTGGCAGCAAAAGCCACCCCCTTTTTTAAATGACGGATTATCTCCTCGTCTGTCAAAAGTGTCGTCTGGTAGAGGTTAAGTTTTAACCTGTGGCCGATTTCGGTATATAGCTTTTTTAACTCCATGTTTAACTGCTGGCGGATTTTGTCGCGGTAATCCCTTAGAGCTACGTTGTCCTTTAAGAACAGAAGCAGAAGTTTAAAGTTTTTGGAGGGTTTTAGGACTTTCAGCGCTGTTCTGAAGTTTTTTTGTCTGTCGCGAAATGTTTTTTGGATTTTTTGCAATTCCGCCCCGGGGTTCCTTAGCTTGCCGATTTCCCTCAGAAAGTGCTGTTCGTTATAAGGTTCGTGGTCAATATCATAGACGGGAATATGGCGGTATTGCTTGGTGTGGCGCAAGATTTCCTTGAAAAAGGCGTTGGGGCTTAGTTTGTCTTTTTTTAAACTTAGCCTCAGGATGTCTTTTCTTTCCCTCAGCACGTCATTGGGCTCTAAAGGGGAAGAGAGCGAGAGCAAGTACGCGGTTTTTTGTTCAGGGGCCAGGGGATAAGTGTCTAGTTTGTCTTTTACCACATTGGCCAGAGGTTCGCCGATATTGAATACGGTCCACATTTCAACATAAAATCGTGCTTGGCGGGGGAGGGTGAAGTTTTGGTAAAGATCAAGCAGTTTTTCATTACTCAGCTTTTCGAGCCCTTTTCCAAAGCGCGCTTTGACTTCCTTTAAAATGTTTTCCAAATCGGCCTGGGCCTGGGCGTGGAAGGTTTTTAGGAATTTTTGGTTTTGGAGCAGTCGGTACAGCCCGGTCACATATTTCTGGTGCTGCTTTGAATCCACGTAATATTCGGTCTTTTTTCCGTCATAAAACACTAGGGTATCAGACACTTGCAAGCCATAATTTTTTTTCATGGCTTCGCCCCAGCCAAAGTTCCAGGCCTCAGCAACCTGCACGGCTAACCTTCTGGTGACGTATTTTGACCACATGGGTGTTGGATTATGATAGTTTTCTGACTATGCCTTGGTTGGCGTCCACTTCCACCAAGTCGCCGTCTTTTAAGACTTTTGTGGCAATTTTGGTGCCAATCACGCACGGCACGCCCAGTTCGCGTGAGACAATGGCCGCGTGCGAAGTAATGCCGCCCTGTTCGGTTACAATTGCTGCGGCTTTTTTCATGGCCGGCACAATATCCGGATCCGTGGCAATGGAAACCAGAATGTCGCCTTTCTCGAATTTGGCCATATCTTCGGCACGGATGACGATTTTCACCCGGCCTTTGCCATAACCCGGACAGCCGGTCTGGCCGTGAAGCTGCGTGACGTTGTGGTCTACTTTTCTTTCCGTTTGTTTGGCCAGTTTTTCAGCTGCTTCGCCCGTGTAAATTTTTTCAAAGTTTTTTTCCGTAAGGTAAACGCAGAACTTGGTGCGTTCGTGCAGGTCATTGGGGGCCTTGCCGGTTTTTATCAGGGTATTAACTTCGGAGGGGAGCATAAATCGGATCTGCATTAGAGACAGGCCGTGGCGGCGGGCGATTTCCTTAAGTACAAATTCCATTTTATAGAGCATGTAAATTTGGCCGTAGCGCCGGTAGATCTTGGTTATCATGAATCCGCCCCATTGGTCCAATATGGTTTTCCACGCGCCCTTAATGCCAAGTTTTTTTATAAGCGCTTCCCGTTTGGTTATTTCTTCTTTGAATTTTGTTTTAATGTCTGCCAGCTGTTTTGCCGGCGAACCCTCGCTTAGGATTCTTTTTACCTCGGCTTGGTAGTAGGCGTAATCGTAAACGCCCTGGGTGCCCAAAAACAGGTATTTGGTCCAATAGTATTTTTTATAATGCGCTTTAAGCAGTTTTTCCGCAGTGGGACTTAGTTTTTTATTGTTCGTTTCAGCCAAAGCGGCAATCTTGAGTAGCTCTTCCTGCTCGGTCTGGATGGGGGATTTGGTTTCCGGGCTGGTTAGGGTAACCAGGTCGGGGTTGATTTGTTCTTCGGGAACGCCCAGTCCCCTTAGGTATTCTTTGAGCCGGTTGGTCAGGTTGTTATGGAACATGTCGCCGGCCACAGGGATCCAGCCCCATTCGTAGCGGCCTAAGTGCACTTGGGTGTGTTCGTTATAGAGCGCGAGCAGCTGCTTGTCCGAAAGGTTTTTTATTTTTTCCGCAGGGATTTTTTTGCCCAGAGCCAGCATCTGTTTATACCAAACCATACATTCTTTGTTGACCTTTTCGGTGAATTTCGGTTCTTTCAGGAATTTTTTGGCCACAGCTTCGCCAACTTCAAAGGAATCTTTTTCGCCAAAGTAAAACCATTGGTGGTAGCCGCGGTAAACGCTTAAGACTTTTTTGTACGCCCGGCCCGTTTGCCGGTGAAAAAGGTTGGTAAAGCACCACATCCAGACGCGCGAGAAAAACAGGTCAATATCCGGGATGTCTTCTGCTAAAAGCCAGGGGTCTTTGTCTTTAAGGAATTTGGGTGATTTTTGTTGCATAAATTAGGGGATTTTTAGTATTTCCATCATAGCAATTATTTGTTAAAGGGGTGTATTGACAAAAGGCTTAAAAAGTGATATAATTATAGGTCACGTTGCAGTGTCTGAATTTGTGCCTTTTTATGGGGACGGGTTCAAACCGAGCGCGTGATGCGAGTACTTTAAAAATTTGCGGTTAGTTTTTTTCTCCTTTAAACGGACACAGCGAGCAGCGGTTAAATCTTGACCCTTGCCGGCTGTGCCCGAAATCTAGTTCAACTTGTACAAGGAGAAACACCAATGAAGCGACTTTACTACTTCCGCCATTCGTCGAAAGACGGGGCAAACAACACTCTCGGCCCCAAGGGCCTGGCGCTGGCTCGAAAGGTTGGCGACTGGCTCTATGACGCCGAAGAAGAGTTGGAGTTCGATCGTGTCTTTCATGGCACACTTGTCAGGACGGCGCAGACCGCCCTGGCTTTCACCGCCGGGTACGGCGCTGTGGGCGACATCATGCCCGTGGTGCCCGAGATCGGCAACGACGCTCTCTTCTCCCAGATGGTGGACCCTTCGCAATTCCGAACACTCGCATCGGCCATGGGGAACTTCAAAGCCCTATTCCAGTGCCACGACAGCGAGGTAATCAGCTCGTGGATTGCCGAAGCCAGTCTCGCCGTCGTCAACATGTTCAGCGCAATGGAAGACGGCGAGACGGGTGTGGCTTTCGGCCACAGCCCGATGATCGAGCTGGCGCTGGCAAAGGTCCTGGGTACCACCGAGCTGCCGGAAGAGTATCTGGTGTTCGGCGACATGGAGGGCGTGGAACTTCAGCAGGAAGAAGGAGGGGCCATCGAAGCCATCCGCAAGATTTCCATGCCCGCTTCCGAACCCGCAGCCTGAGCTGCACAACACTAACCGTAACTACATACTCGCAAGTTTCGCCAGCGCTTTTACAAGCGTGCGGCGAGAACGGGCAGAAAGACACCGACCTCCTGGTCGTTCCGTCTTCTGCCCGTTTTTCAATTTCTGAAAAAACCCGCAATATTTTTTTAATATCTGTCCAAAAGGTGTTTTTGTCAAACGAGTCACATATGTGACTCGTTTGACAAATTGCATAACATAGATTGATTTTGATTCGGGGAGTTTACAGGGTTGTAAGTTTTTTAAGCGCCTGCAAGAATTGGGCGAAGTTTTTATATAAGATTGTCCGGGCTCCCATTTGTTTGGGGGCTTTAAGGTTACTGGCCTGGTCGTCAAAGTATGCAATTTCAGCGGGTTTGACATTGAACCTTTTGCATAAAAACTCCATTGTTTCCCGGCTGGCTTTGGGCAGACCATATTCCCAGGTATTGATTAGGTTTTTGCCAAAAACCTTTTTTAGTTCCGGAAATTTTTTGTTAACGTCCCGGAATTGTTCACGGGTATTTTTGCTTAAAAGGGCTACCGTATAATGCTTTTTTAGTTTGGTAGCCAGTCCGAGCACCTTGGGGTTGGTTTTCATCAGGCCGTAATGTATGCGCTTAAGCTGCTCCACAGACAGGGGTAATTCCAGTTCCTGTATGGCTTTTTGCCAGGCAACTTTTTGGCTAATCTGCTTTAGCGCGGCCTGGCTAAAGTATTTTGCATATAGAATATTTTGAACAACCTGCCAGTTTTTGTGGTATTTTTTGGCTAAGTATTTGGAAGTGTTAGGGTAGCCTTCGTTTAAGCAGACGCCATAGGCATCAAGCACTATCAGTTTGATTTCGTAATTCATGTTTTAATTTTATCACAATTGACCAGATGGGGATTTTTGGGTAAAATGTTGAGGTATTTGGAGAGGTCGCATAGAGGCCTAGTGCGCTGGTTTGCTAAACCGGTAAGGGTCTTAAAGCCCTTCGGGGGTTCGAATCCCCCCCTCTCCGCCACAAAAAAGTTCATTGCCTTTTGCAGGCTATGGACTTTTTTGTTTTAATCCCTGGCAATAGTCAGGCAGGTGACTTTTTCGGCCCCGTTGCGTTTTAAGACCTTGGCGGCTTCCAGCAGGGTGGCGCCAGTGGTGGCAACGTCATCCACCAGGATAATGTGGCGCGCTTTGATGGTGGCGCCGGGCAAGAGCTGGAAAGCGTTGGCCGTGTTTTTTTGGCGCTCTTCTTTTTTCAAGTCTTTTTGGGTTTTGGTAAACTTACGGCGCTCAAGCAAATTTTCCGTACAGGTTCCAAGTTTGCCTTCCAAACTTTGGCATAAAATCTGGGCTTGGTTAAAGCCCCTCCAGCGCTGCCGCCATTTATGCAAAGGAATTGGCACCAGAGCCGTGTCCTTGTTTAGCATTAAAGGAAACTCAGTTTGCAGCCTGGGTGCAAGCATTTCGGCAAAGAGTTTGAAAATATCAGGAATAAAATAGTACTTGCCGCGGATGATCAGCTTGCTGACCAGATTATCGCGATAGTCAAAAAAAGAGATAAACTGGTCAGCCATGAGCGGGCTAAGGCATTTGGGGTGGGTGAGCCCGGCGAGGCTGGGTTTTTTGCACGCAATACAGACCTGGTGGGTGCTTTTAAGTTTTGGCTGGCAGGCGGCACACAAAAACATCCCTTCTTTGTTGCAGGAAAAACAGGTAATAGGGAACAGGGTTTCCAAAAAAAGTTTTTTTGTATCCGCAAGCAGGGGTTTTATAAAAGATTGGTACACTTTGGTTTTTATAGCCTTAATATTTTTATTTTATCAAGAACGTGATGCAAAAGAAAAACGACCACCTGCACCCGGGTGGTCGTCTGCGTCCGGCCTCCTCCTGAAGGCTGACTGGTTCATGTGCATTACTAGGCTGGGTGCGGCCGACGGCGGTCAAGCGGTTTCGAGAGCCAGGTCGGATTGGTAGCCGACCGGAACGCCTTCGTGTCCCGCCGGGACGTGATTGATGGGTTTTGTGGTCCCGGGAAGCAGGGTGGTCCCCCAGAAGCGGAAGAAGGGGTTGCCTTCGCGCTGCTTCTGCACCGCCCGGCCGATTTCTTCGGCCGTGGGTTGGGTTCCGGCATGGTATACCGGGATGGTGTGCGGAAAGGCCTTCCGCCGCTCATCTGGATTCATCTGCGCCACGTCTTTGGGCCTAACGGGAACGACCACCGTCTCGGTGTTATAGCCGTAGCCGTAATGGGTCATGGTGTATTGGTAGTCTCCTTATGCCTAGCAACTTAGCAAAACCGTTTTGTATAGTCAAGCGGGAAAGAAAAAACCGCCCGATTGAATCGGGCGGTTTTTTGTAAGTTCGTTATGCCAAGACCGGGATTTTTTCCGGCTTGTGTACTGAGAATACTATTTTGCCGTTTTTTACGTCCGCGGAAATGCGGGTGCCTTCCTTGGCCTTGCCCTGGATAATTTTTTCCGCCAACGGGTCTTCTATCTGGTCTTGGATATTTTTGCGCACAAAACGCGCGCCCTGGGCCGGGTCAAAGCTTTGTTCCGCAATGTGCTTGATTAAAGCCGGGGTAACTTTAAGCTGGACCATCTGTTCCAAAAGCCGGGTCTGGAGCTCGGAGATTTGCAGGCGGGTAATTTTTTTCAGCTCTTCCATACCCAGGGGCTTGAAGACCATTATCTTGTCGATGCGGTTTAAGAATTCCGGCCTGAATTCGGCTTTCAGCGTTTCCATGATGCCGGTTTTAATCTGCTCGTATTCTTTTTCCAGCCGCTGCTTTTCACCGATTTTTTCCTGCTTATCAGCAAATCCGATTTTGGCGGCTTGTGAGTTGAGTTCCTGCATGCCCAGGTTGGAGGTCATAATGACCACGGTATTGCGGAAAGAAACTTTTTTACCCTCTGCGTCGGTTAGCTGGCCGTCTTCCAAGATTTGTAAAAAGATATTAAAGACTTCAGGATTGGCTTTTTCAATTTCATCAAACAGGACAACCGAATAGGGCTTTCTCCTTACGGCTTCCGTCAGCTGTCCGCCCTGGCCAAAACCCACGTAGCCCGCCGGCGCGCCGATTAGCCGCGCTACATTGTGACGTTCCATAAACTCGGACATGTCCACGCGGATTAAGGCATCCTCGTCTTCGAAAATTTCTTTGGCCAGTACCTTGGCGGTTTCGGTTTTGCCTACGCCCGTCGGCCCCAAAAAGATAAACGAACCCAAGGGGCGCTTGGGGTTGGAAATGCCGGCCCGGGAACGGCGCACGGATTTGGCTACTTCTTCCACGGCTTCGTCCTGGCCGATAATCTTGGCCTTCAAAACATTTTCCAGGTTGGAGAGTTTGGAAATGTCGCTCTTGGCCAGTTTGGCAAGGGGGATTTTGGTCATCATAGATACGGTATGGGCAATATCCTCGGAAGTAATGGTATGGCTGGGCTGCTGGCCTTCCGTGGCCAGGCTCTTGGAGAGTTCGCCTTTTTGCTTGAGCAGCTTTTCTTCCTGCGCCCGCAGGTGCAAGGCCGTGGTAAAGTCCTGGCTTAAGACGGCTTTGGTTTTTTCTTCCTCCAAGGCTAACAAGTCAGCTTCGATTTTTTTAGTGGCCCGGAGCAGCTTGGACGAAGAATTGATGCTGCGGAGGAAAGCCGCGGTTTCGTCAATCAGGTCCACGGCTTTGTCGGGCAGGTAGCGGTCCTGGATGTAGCGGGCGGACAAATCCACCGCCGCCTTTACTGCTTCGTCGGAAATTTTTACGTTGTGGTGCTTTTCGTAGTTGGGTCTCAGGCCTTTGAGGATTTCCACGGTTTCTTCCTTGCTAGGTTCGTCTACGAGCACCGGCTGGAAGCGGCGCTCTAAGGCCGCATCTTTTTCAATGTGCTGTTTGTACTCGGAGAGGGTAGTGGCGCCGATGGCGTGGAGTTCGCCGCGGGCGAGGGCGGGTTTTAGAATATTGGCCGCATCCAATGAGCCCGTGGTGGCGCCGGCGCCGACCATGGTGTGGAGCTCGTCAATAAACAGAATGACGTTTTTGTCGTTTTTGACTTCATCGATAATTTGTTTTAGGCGGTTTTCGAATTCGCCGCGGAACATACTGCCCGCGACTATCAGCGCCATGTCTAAAGACAGGATTTTTTTATCGAGCAGGGAATCGGGGACTTCGCGCTTGGAAATAGCCAGGGCCAGACCCTCTACGATGGCCGTCTTGCCCACGCCCGCCTCGCCAATCAGCACGGGGTTGTTCTTGGTGCGCCGGTTGAGGATGGAGATTACGCGTTCGATTTCGTTCTTGCGGCCGATGACGGGGTCAATCAGCCCCTGACCCGCTTTTTTGGTAAGGTCAGTGGTAAAGTATTCGAGGACGTTGCCTTTTTTTCCTTCCATGGGCTTGCCCGAAGGCGTCTGGCCGGGGCCGGGCAAATTCATGCCCCCCTGGTCCATGGATGGCATTTCCGGAAACTTGGAAATGTTTTCGAACACGTTCATTAGGTTGTTTTCCAGTTCGGCAATATCAATTCCAAGCTTGGACAAAATAACCTTGGCTTTGTTTTGTTGGGCGCTGATTATGCCGTACAAAAAATGCTCCGTGCCAATAAATTGATACCCGAACTGGCTGGCAATAATGGCGGATTTTTCGATTGCACTTTTTAAGCCCTCAGAGAGCACTGGTTTCCAGACCGCTACGCTGTTGTTGGAATTGACGAAGATTAGCTCCTGCTTGATAATTTCCGGGGTGAGTTTGGTTTTGGTGAGGATTTCCGCGGCAAAGGAGCTTTTTTCGGAAATTACCCCATAGAGCAGATGTTCTGTGCCAATATGGTCGTGTTTAAGTTCTTCGGAAACCATTTGCGCCAAAATAAGCGCGTTTTTTGCGCGGGAGGAAAGCCGTTCCAAAATGTATGTAAAGTTTGTCATCTTATATCTTTATACGCTGCTAAGTGGTAAAATATAACAAGAATACATATATAGTATAACATAGTGTAGCAGAATTATCACTCAAGTCAATAGACTGCTAATGCAATTCAAAGTTCAGAAAACCGACCCTTTCGAAAAAGCCTACAGTTACGGGGTTTATCTTTTGGGTATCAAACTCCGGACTACGGGCGAGCTCCGAAACCGGATGCGGCAAAAAGGTTTTGCGCCCGAACTGGTGGAGCAGGTGGTGCAGAAGCTGCTGGACTTGAAGTATTTAAACGACGAGTCCTATGCTGCCGTGTATTTGGAAAACTTGAAAAAGTACAAGCACTTCGGTTTTTATGGGATTAAAAAAAAGCTCCAGGAAAAGCATTTGCCCAACGAGCTGGTTGAGGAAGCGCTGAGACAGGGTTTAGACGAAGCTACGGAGATAAAACTGGCAAAGATTTTTTTAGCCAAGCAAAAAAGCGGCATAGAAAGGCAAAGATTGGCCAGCCGGCTGGCCAGCCGGGGTTTTAGGGCAAGTGTAATTGCCCAAGTCTTAAGGTGAACTGAAAAAATACCCGCCTTTCGCGAAAGGCGGGTATTTTTATAAATTC
>JAKAGU010000018.1 GCA_021825655.1 bacterium
TTTCACTACTACACCGTTCGTTCCAGCTTCCTCTTTGCCCCTCTAGTTTTACAGTTTCAAAAGACAGTCTCAAGGTTGAGCCTTAAGATTTCACTTCTGACTTGTAAAACCACCTATCGGTACGCTTTACGCCCAATGATTCCGGATAACGCTTGAGGTCTCTGTATTACCGCTGCTGCTGGCACAGAGTTAGCAACCTCTTATTCTCTCGGTACGCTCAAAAATTGTTCCCGAGCAAAAGGACTTTACGATCCGAAGACCTTCATCGTCCACGCGGCGTCGCTGGATCAGACTTTCGTCCATTGTCCAAAATTCCAAACTGCTGCCTCCCGTAGGAGTCTGGGCCGTGTCGCAGTCCCAGTGTGGGGGTTATCCCTCTCGGGACCCCTAACCGTCATAGCCTTGGTAAGCCATTACCTTACCAACTAGCTGATGGTGCCCAGGCCTCACCTTAAGCGTCTTGCGACTTTAACCTTGCGGTCACATGGAGTATTATCCAACCTTTCGGCTGGTTATGCTCCACTTAAGAAAAGTTCCTAGGTATTACTCACCCGTTCGCCGTGGGTCTAAACCCACTCGACTTGCATGTCTTAGGCACGCCGCCAGCGTTCATCCTGAGCCAGGATCAAACTCTTATTAAGATGTTTGTCCTCACTTAGTGAGAACTGGCGATAGTTATTTTTTGTATGGTCAACTATCAAAACCGGAAGTTTCATTGAACTCTATAAAGAATTGACAAGATTTATACTACAATGTCGTATTTTTCAATACTACTTATGTTTTGTACACCTAAATAAATTTAGGTTTCTTGCCGTTATTTAGCTGTTAAAGAGCTGTCAGGAGGGTGAAAAAAAACACACAAGTTATACACTTGTCGTGTTCGCCCCCGGCCTTACGGCCAGGTCCCTTATAATCAGCGGATTTCCCGCTTACATAAGAGCAAAATTGAACATTCGTCTATGCCTTTTTTAATCTCCTTGTGGATTTAAAAACAAATCCTTAGCTATATTAAACGATTATAGGGGTTTTGTCAAGTCTTTAATCATAGCAAAATACTCCTCAGACCCTATCGATGCATATACCTTTATGCTACCCCATATAACAACTCGGTAAAGAGTTATCCTTGAATCATCATCCGACACTCCCCGGCTAACTTGAAAACCTGGACCTAAATACTTTTCGGGTAGATGTTCGAATAAATCAGTTACAAATCCTATCTGTTCTTCCTTGCAAAAATAAACCTCAACCCTATTAGGGCTTTCGACGACTCTTTTGCCTAGTATATATTCACAACCTTTAATTACCTTGGTAGAAACTTGGACTAACTCTTTTTCTGGAATTAATATCGTTTTTTGTTTACTGGGTAAAATATTTTTATGCAGACCCAGCCCTGGCAAAAGCCCCACATCGCCTTGATATGGAAGAATATCTTTTAAGATTTTGTTACGCAATTTTGTACGATGACTTCTTTCTTTTTCATGGACATCTGTCACACCCACCCCCATAGATTCAAGAGCACGCCGAGAAATACCCGAAGCCTCTGCTGTAAAAGGACTAACACACAAACCTAATCTAACAAATAAATCTTTCTCCATTGCCCCTAACCTATTATTACAAGCTTCACATGAGGGAACAGCCCATCTTTGTATGTTCGTCGGGGTACTATCTGGATACCAAGACGAAGGGAAAACATGGTCTTTTGTTTTTTTCTTCAACAGAGCTAGACAATGAATACATTTTTTCATATTTATACAAATAACCGCCCATTTGGGCGGTTATTTTAACTATTGGATAATCTTGTCGATTATGCCGTATTTCTTGGCTTCGTCAGCCGTCATCCAGAAGTCGCGGTCAGTGTCGGTTTCTATCTTCTTCACCGGCTGGCCGGTATGCTTGGCCAGAATCTGGTTCAGCTGATTTTTAATGCGGGTAATCTCGTTGGCCGCAATCACAATGTCTTTTTGCTGGCCTTCGGCTCCGCCCATAACCTGGTGAATAAGCACGCGGGAGTTGGGCAAAGAAAAGCGCTTGCCTTTAGCCCCGGCTGCGAGTAGCACGGCAGCAGCAGAGGCGGCCTGGCCCACGCAAATGGTCGAAACATCGGCCTTCACGTGCTGCATGGTGTCGTAAAGCGCCATGGCTGCGGTTACCGAACCGCCGGGAGAATTTACATAAAGCTTTATATCTTCCTTGTTGTTTTCCGCATCCAAAAACAGGAACTGGGCAATTAGGGTGTTGGCTACGGCATCATCAATCGGCTCGCCCAAGAAAATAATGCGCTCTTTTAAGAGGCGGGAATAAATATCGTACGCCCGCTCGCCCATTTGGGACTTCTCTATAACAATTGGTACTAATGGCATAGGATAGTTGTTAAGTTAAAGTTAAAACCAGCCGGCTATTCCTTGGCTTCCTCGGCGGAAGCTTCTTCTTCGGAGGCTTCGGCTGTGGCTTCGGTTTCCGCAGGCGCGGCTTCGCCGCCCAAAGACTCACCGTTAATGTCAATTTTCCAGCCTGTCAGTCTGGCGGCAAGGCGCACATTCTGGCCGGCTTTGCCAATGGCCAAAGACAGCTGGTCTTCCAGGACGCCCACCTTGGCTTCCTTGTTCTGCTCGTCCAATTGGACGTTCAAAATTTTGGCCGGAGACAGGGCATTGGCAATGTACTTCACCTGGTCGTCGCTGTATTCTACGATGTCAATTTTTTCGCCGCCGAGTTCGGCCATGACCGTCTGCACGCGGCTGCCACGTTGGCCCACGCAGGAACCAATCGGGTCCACGCCGTCCTGGGTGGACATCACCGCAATTTTGGAGCGGCTGCCGGCTTCGCGCGCCACGGACTTAATCTCCACGGCGCCGTTGAAAATTTCCGGCACTTCCAGTTCAAACAGTTTCCTCACCATGTCGGGGTGCGAGCGGGACAGGGTAATTTTCGGGCCCTTGCTGGCCGGCTCCACATGCAAGACCAAAACCTTTAGCCGCTGGCCAATGTTGTACTTTTCGCTGCGGATCTGTTCGGAAGGGAACAACACGCCCGTGGCCCGGCCCATATCTACCAACACGGTGTCGCCTTCAATGCGCTGCACTACGCCGTTCTGTAGAGTGCGCTCCTTGGCTTTAAAGTCGGAGAATTGTAAATTGCGCTCGGCTTCGCGGAGCTTCTGGATTATGACCTGCTTGGCGGTCTGGGCCGCAATTCGGCCAAAGCTGGTGCCGGTCTTGGGGGTAATTTCAGTGGTAATCTCATCGCCGATTTTGGCTTTCTTTTTCATTTCCTGCGCCGTTTCCAGGTCTACTTCTTTCTGGGGATCTTCCACGGTTTCCACCACGGTCTTCACATCGTAGACTTTTACGCCCATGTTTTCCGGACTGAATTTTACCACGACATTCTGGTTCTTTTCGCCGTAGTCCTTGCGGAAGGCTGCGGCCAAAGACGCCTCAATCATGGCAATGAGTTCTTCGCGGCTAATGCCTTTTTCTTCGCACAGCTGGTCTAATGCCTGCTCAAGTTGTTCGTTCATACAATATAGGCTTGGAGGGAACACCTGGCGGTTTTCCCTTCCAACGTCCCGCCGACAGGCGGGGCTGCCTCCCTTTCCCTTACGATTCCTCGCGGCCGAAGTAAATTCGATCCGCTCGGAACTATTTAAATATTTAGTTGTAAGCGCTTGCGACAAAAGGTGAAAAAAAAGACGAGCATTCGCTCATCAGTTCTCGTCCTCTACCGCATTCGTTATTATTTTAGCACATTTCAGGCTTTTGTCAAAAGGGCTTTGCTCCACCAGGCAGACATCTATTTGCGGCCTTAAGCCCGCATATTCCTGGTGGTTTAACAAAAACAGCTTTACCGCCTTAAGCAGCTTTCTTTGCTTGTAAACATCCACCGCTTCCGCGCCCGTGCCAAAGCGGCTTTCTTTGGCAGCGCGGGTTTTCACCTCCACGAAAATGATTGCATCCTTGCTTCTGGCCACAAAATCGACTTCGCCCAAGCGTTTGCCTGTGCGGTTAAAAAAGTTCGCGGCCAGAATTTCAAAGCCGCGAACTTGGTATTCTTTCTGTGCCGCCTCTTCGCCGGCCTGGCCCAGAGTTTTTATGCCCTGGCCAAACTGCTTTTTCCCAAAGAAGCCGAACATAGCTTTTAAGCCTGCTTGGGCAGGTACTTTTGCTTTACCTGGTCTTTTTCCCACTGCGCTTTTTCTTTGCCGTAAAAACGGAAAGTCTTAATCACCAGCGGCACGAACCAGGCTGCGCCAATCAACAAAATCACCAGGGCCGTAAAACGGGTGCCGAAGAAACGGACGAACTGGGCCCGGGCCCCGAACCACAGCAGTTCCAAAATCCCAATCCAGGCAAACAGGCTGAAAAATTTGCCGCGGTACTTTTTATCCACGGGCGTGGGCGCGTAAGCGGCAGCCAGCTTGAGAATAATTGCCAGCAGCACCAACAGCAGGCCGATAAACATAAACGCCAGGTCCGCGCGGCCCATGGTTACGCGGTTAATATCAAACAGTGACTGGACGGAAAACAACGCTTTAAGATTCATATCGCTCGGATAAACTTAATTATTTTTCAAACAATACGGCATAGTGGTAGGAGTCAGCATCCAGCTCCTTAACTTTTCTGAAGCCCACGTTCATGAGGCTGACTTCGGCCTTCTGCTGGGCCACGCGCTTTTCCATGGGCGGGCCGAAAGGCATAGGCGCAGTTTTCCACTCCACCACCAGGAGCTTGCCGGGTACTTTGAGCAGCCGGTAAATATTCTTAATCAGCGCATCCGGCTTGGTAATCTCGTGGAAAATATTGCCCGCCACCACCACGTCGCAGCTGTGCTCCGGAATTTCCATGAGCGGCTTGTTCAGGTCGGCCTGGACCACCCGCACATTTTTCTGGCCAAACTGGTTGGCAATAGAAACCGTGGCAGCCAGCTTGTCCTCCATGACATCCACCGCATACACGCTGCCCGAAGGGCCCACCAGCTGAGCGGCCGGTAAAACATAAAACCCGCTGCCGCAGCCTAAGTCGGCCACGGTCTCACCCGGCAGGATGCCTGCCTGGGCCATAAGGACATTGGGGTTTAAAAATTTTGGCATATTTGTGTTTTAGCTTTTTATAAAAAAATAATACAGGCCGTAAACAAAGAAAACCAGGGCCGCTGCCAGGAGGAGCTTAAAAAACCGCTGGAGCTTGTCGTTGCCGGTTTCCCCCTTCAGCACATACGCCACCAGAAACAGCGCGAGCAGGCCAATGGCGAATTTTTGGTTGTTGGGGTCCTGGAAAAAAACCTGTAAATTTTTCAGCCAGCCGGGCATAAAGTTTATTCCACTTCCTGATAAAGTTTTTGAATGGAAGGCTTGCCGTAACCGGTCTGCACTAAGACGCCATTTACCTGCAAGGGACCGGCCTCTTCCAGCTCATTGACGAACCTATCCTGTTCCAAAAACTTTTTTAAAACATTTTCTGTTTTGACGCCAATCACGCTGTTGAGGCTGCCGGTCATGCCCACGTCCGTAACATAGGCTGTGCCCTGGGGCAAAATCCGCGCATCGGCCGTAGGCACATGGGTGTGGGTGCCGAACACCCCGGCCACCCGGCCGTCTACGTGCCAGCCGAAAGCGATTTTTTCACTGGTCGCCTCCGCGTGCAGGTCCACAAGAATTATATCATTTTTCTGGGCTTCCCGCTCCAAAAGCTTGTCTATGGCCAAAAAGGGATTTTCCAAAACGCCGGCAAACTGGTTTTCCATAAACACCTGGCCGTTGAGGTTAATCACGAGGTACTGCTGGCCGTTCTTGGCAAACCGATAGTAGCCAAAACCCGGATTGGCGCCGCCAAAATTGGCCGGCCGGATAAGCTTGGGGTATTTGGCAAAGCACTCTTCCACGAACTGGGGCTTTTTGAAAATGTGATTGCCTCCGGTCATACAGTCCACGCCCAGGGCATCGACTTCGGCTAAAGTCGACAGGGTCACGCCTTTGCCGTGCGCCAAATTTTCCACGTTTACAATTACCGCATCGGGCTGGTAAGTTTTTTTCCACATAGGCAAAACCTGGGCCAGCGCTTGCCGCCCAGGTTTTCCCACCACATCGCCAATGAACAGAATTTTTGCCATATTTTAGACTGCTCCGCAGTTGTCGGATTTATTCCGCAACTGCGGAATCTTCTCCTAAAAAGATGAGTAATGAGAAGAAAAAACTGGTAAGTTTTGTCTTCTCATAAATTTTTACCTTGCGTATTCTATCACCCGGGTTTCGCGAATCACATGCACTTTAATTTCGCCCGGAAACTTGAGTTCGTTTTCCAGACGGTTGGCAATTTCGCGCGCCAGCTTCTGGCAGCCATAGTCATCCAATTTTTCAGGGCGAACAAACACGCGGATTTCACGGCCGCCCTGAATGGCATAAGTTTTTTCCACGCCCTCGTAAGAATTGGCTATATTTTCCAAATCGGTCAGACGTTTGAGGTAGTTTTCCAAAGAATCCTTGCGGGCGCCGGGACGGGCGCCGGAAATGTTGTCGCAGGCGTCCACAATAATCGCCTCAATGCTCTGTGCCGCTTCGGACTTGCCGGTCACGTCCGTATCGTGGTGGTGGCTGGCAATGGCCTCAATCACGCGCTTGTCCAAATTGAACTTTTCCGCCACCCGGCGGCCCAGTTCCACGTGTGTGCCTTCCAAATCCTGATCCAAAGCTTTGCCAATGTCGTGCAACAGAGCGCCCTGCTTGGTAATCTGCGCGTCCGCGCCAATCTCTTCGGCCATCAGCGCGCCGAGTTTGGCCATTTCCACGCTGTGCCTGAGAATGTTCTGGCCGTAGGAAGTCCGGAACATCAAGCGGCCAATCAGGTGCACCAGTTTCGGCGGGAAGCTGGTAATACCCAGCTCGTAAACCGCCTGCTCGCCGGCTTGCTTAATCTGCTCGTTAATCTCGGCCTTGCTCTTTTCGTATGCCTCTTCAATCCTGGCCGGGTGAATACGGCCGTCCGCCACCAATTTTTCCAAGGTCTGCTTGGCAATGTGCCGGCGGATGGAATTGAAGCCGGAAATCACCACTGTGTCCGGGCTGTCATCAATCAAAATTTCCACACCCATCATCTGCTCAAAGGCGCGGATGTTCCGGCCTTCTTTGCCAATAATCCGGCCCTTCATTTCTTCGCTGGGAATCTGGACCGTGGTGGTGGTGACTTCGCTGGTCACCTCGCTGGCCACGCGCTCAATGGCCTGGGCCACAATATTGCGGCCTTCCCGGTCCGCTTCCTCGCGGGTCTGCTCCAGGAGCTTTTTGTGCAGGGACAGCATCTCTTCCTTGACCGTCTTTTCCGCGCTGTCCATAAGCACCCGGCCGGCTTCCTCGCGGGTCATGCCGGCAATCTTTTCCAAATTCTGCAGCTGTTTGGCGCGCAGCTCTTTAATCTCTTCCTGAATCTGCTTGATTTCTTCCGTCCGCTTTTCCAGGTCAGTTTTTTGCCGGTCCAGCTGCTGGCTTTTGTTCTCCAGCTCTTTTTCTTTCCGGTCAATGCGCTCTTCAAAACGCACAATCTGCCCTCTGAACTCCGCCTCCTGCTTCTTGGCCTGGTCAATCATCTCCAGGCTTCTGGACTTGGCTTCGAGCAGGAGCTCACGCTCCTTGTTCTTGGCTTCTTCCAAAATCTTTTCGGCCCGGGCTTCCGCCGTGCCCACACGCTTTGCGGCCAGTTGCTGGCGGATGACAAAACCCAAACCCAAACCCGCCACAAGGCCGACTAAAATATAAACTGCAATCATAAAATACCCTTTTTGCCTGCCGCAAAAACAAAGGGTCGTCTCACACAGCAAAATCCAGGACGAATTTTACGTCCTGTTATCTTTTTAGTTCAGGATTTACGCTTGCAGTTTCTAAAGTGAACACAAGAATATAAATCGCGAGAGAAAAGACGAAAGTTTGCTGCCGAAATCCCCCAAAACCTGTCTTTGCGAAAGAGGTTAATCTATAGACTTTACGCATTTATCGTAGCATAATTTACCCCCCATGTCAAAGCTGGTATAATAAAGAAAACCATTATTTTACGCCTATGAAATACACTCTCGCCCCTTTGCCCTATGACTACAGCGCGCTCGAACCCTATATCGACGCAGAGACCATGCAGGTCCACCACACCAAGCACCACCAGGCTTACGTGGACAAGCTCAACGCAGCTCTGGAAAAACATCCGGAGCTAACGGATAAAACCCCCGAAGAACTGATTACCCAGCTCGACTCTCTGGCCGTGGACGAAGCCACGCGCCTGGCAGTGCGCAACCACGGGGGCGGCGTGGTCAACCATAATTTCTTCTGGAACGTCATGGCGCCCCAAAAAGCCGTAGATGAAAAACTGGTGCAGGAAATTGGCACCATCTTCGGCTCTTTGGAAGAGTTTAAGCAAAAATTTACAGACGCGGCCTTAAAACAGTTTGGCAGCGGCTGGGCGTGGCTGTCTCGCATCCCCGGCGACGGCCTGGAAATCTATTCTACGGCCAACCAGGACTCGCCCTTAACCCGCTCAC
>JAKAGU010000009.1:0-659 GCA_021825655.1 bacterium
AAGGGCAAAGATTGGCTAGCCGGCTGGCCAGCCGGGGTTTTAGGGCAAGTGTAATTGCCCAAGTCTTAAGGTGAACTGAAAAAATACCCGCCTTTCGCGAAAGGCGGGTATTTTTATAAATTCATTTCACGCAATCTTTTAACCCGTTCTTCAATGGGCGGATGGGTGTTGAACAGGCCCGCAAACCAGCCCACGGAAGACTGCCCCTGGTGCTCTTTGAGTGGATTGACAATGTACATGTGCGCCGTGGCTTTGTTGGCGGCTTCCAGGGGCTCGGTGTCTTTGGAAATTTTTTCCAAAGCGCGGGCAAGGCCTTCGGGATAGCGGGTCAGAAGAGCGCCGGAAGCATCGGCCAAAAATTCCCGCTTGCGGGAAACAGCCAGCTTAATAAGCGAAGCAATGATGGGCGAAAGGATTACCAAGACGATGGCAAGAATAACTAGCAGGTTTTGCAGGCCGCCCTCGCGGTCGCTGGAACGGCGCCTGCCCCCGAAAAAACTTGCCCGCATAAACCAGTCGGCTAAAAGGGTAATGGTACCGACCAGTACGACCACTAAAGTCATAACCCGTATGTCGTAGTTGCCGATATGCGAAAGCTCGTGGGCGACCACGCCTTCCAGTTCTGGCCGTTCCAGCTTTTGGAGGATGCCGGTGGTAAA
>JAKAGU010000009.1:669-34324 GCA_021825655.1 bacterium
CTGAGGGTCGCGGCCGGTGGCAAAGGCATTGGGCGCACTGTCGTTGATAATGTAAATTTTTGGGGTTGGCAGTCCTCCGGCAATGCAGAGGTTTTCCACCAGGCGGTAAAGTTCGGGGTTGGCGCGCCGGTCCACTGCCTGCGCCTGTGAAATGGCCAGGGTAATGGAATCCGAAAAATAGTAGCTGATTAAGGAGGTGAAAATACTGAAGCCTACGGCGAAGTAGAGGATGTTGGCATCGCCGAAGCGGATGGAAAACGCCCAGCCAATGAGGGTAATAATAACCAGGAAAACGGAAATCAGCACCCAGCTTTCCAGTTTATTTTTTGCAATGTGTTGGTAAGTGAGCATGCTATTTTACGGGCAAGCCGCGTGAGTCCTGCCGGCTTTTCTGGCAGATGGCAGCCAAAAACGCCAATAGCCCGGATGCGGGCAGGTATTTTTTATGCCGCTGGGAGTTTTAGAACTGGACCTTAACCGGCTGGCCTTCCGGGCCTTTTTCATCGATGTCAAAAAACTCCGATTTGGCAAAATTGAACATGGAGGCAATGACGTTGCCGGGGAAAGTCTGGATGCGGGTGTTGTAGTCGCGCACGTTGCCGTTATAAAAGCGGCGCGCAGCCTGAATTTTGTCTTCCGTATCCGTAAGATCGCCCTGGAGCTGCATAAAGTTCTGGCTGGATTTGAGGTCCGGGTAAGATTCGCTGACCGCGAACAGGGATTTTAAGGCGCCGGAAAGCATATTCTCGTCTTTCAGGCGTTCCTGCATGGTGCCGGCGTTCATGGCCAGAGTGCGGGCCTTGGTTACGTTTTCCAAAACACTCGACTCCTGTTTGGTGTAGCCTTTTACGGCTTCCACCAAGTTGGGAATAAGGTCGTAGCGGCGCTTAAGCTGGACTTCAATGTCGCTCCAGGCTTCCTGTACGCGGTTGCGGGAAGAAACCAGGGAGTTAAAGAGGCCGACCAGAATCAGGGCAACCACCATGATAATAATAATGGCTGGTAACATAGAGTTTAGTTTTTTGTTAATAATAAACCCATTCAAGGGTATTATAACATAATTCTTCAAAAGAGTTTTTTATGGTATAATTAATCGGCAAAACAAGCTTTCTGAAACAAAATGGGTTTTCTAGAAAAATTGAAGGATGAAGTCAATGCGTATTTGGACGCCAAAGCCTTGGCCAGCCTGGAATACCGGGTGAGGCTGATTAACCGCGAGCGGGAAGGCTTGAAGGACTGGACAGACCGGGAGCTGAAGCTGGCCACGTTAGCCATCAAAGACGAACTGAAAAAGGGCAAAATTTTGGACAGCCAAGTCATCCCGGCTTTTTCCGTTGTCTGTGAAGCGGCCCGCCGGGTTTTGGGCAAGGTGCCTTATGATGTACAGATTCTGGCCGGTTTGGTTATCCACCAGGGCAAGGTTGCGGAGATGAAAGCTGGCGAAGGCAAAACTTTGACCGAAACTATGCCCGTATATTTGAACGCGCTGTCCGGCAAGGGCGTGCACCTGATTACCACCAACGACTACCTGGCAGAGCGTGACGCCAAGGAAATGGGCAGGCTGTACGAATTTTTAGGGCTTACTACGGGTTATGTTATTTCCAGCATGAAGAACGAGCAGCGCCGCCGGGCCTATGCCGCGGATATTACTTACGTTTCCAACCAGGAGGTAGGTTTTGATTTTTTGCGGGACAACTTGGTCTACACGCGCGCCGAGCGGGTGCTGCGCCCGCAGGATCCGCTGAACTTTGGCATTGTGGATGAGATAGACAGTATTCTGATTGACGAGTCGCGCACGCCGCTGATTATTGCCGAAGCGGTGAAGGAAGAACGGGGGCTGTACGACACCTTCATGAAGATTGTGGAAAAGCTGGAAGAGGACAAGCACTATAAGGTTGATTACAAACAGAAGCAGGTGCAGATGACCGACGAAGGACTGAACCGCGTGGAAGAAATTTTGGGCCAGGCCGTTTTCTCCAAAGACAACCCCATGTATGTGTTTTATCTCGACGTCTGCCTGAAGGCAAAAATAATTTTTGAAAAGGACCGCGATTATATTATTACCCCAGACGGGGTGGAGATTGTGGATGAGTTTACCGGCCGCGTGCTGCCAGGACGGCGTTTTACGGACGGCGTGCATCAGGCGATTGAGGCCAAGGAAAAAGTTAAAGTCAAAGAATCGGACCGGACGACTGCAGCCATTACTTTCCAGAATTTTTTCCCCATGTACAAGAAGCTTTCGGGCATGAGCGGCACGGTTATGCGCGCCCGGGACGAATTCAGCCAGGTCTACCGGCTGGACGTGGTACAGATCCCGACCAATCGTCCGCTTGTCCGGGTTGACCATAACGACTTGTTTTTTAAAACCCACAAGGGCAAGTTTGCCGGACTGGTAAAAAAAGTCCACCAAATCCACGGCAAAAAACAGCCCTTGCTGATTGGCGCCCGCAATGTGGAAACCGCGCATTTGATTGCCGATATTTTGTCCGAACAAAATCTGCCCTTCCAGATGCTGACCGCGGCTGACCACAGGGCCGAGGCGGATAAAATTGCCAAGGCAGGGCAGGAAGGCATGATAACTTTGGCTACCAATATGGCCGGCCGCGGCACGGACATTTTGTTGGGTCCGGGCGTGCCGGAGCTTGGCGGCCTGTACGTTATGGGCACGGAGCGCCACGAGTCCCGGCGCATCGACGACCAGCTGGTCGGCCGTGCCGGCCGCCAGGGTGACCGGGGCGAATCGCAGTTTTTGATTTCCATGGAAGACGAAATAATGCAGCTTTTTGGCAGCGAGAAGATTATCGATATTATGGAGGAGTTTGATATTCCGGAAGACGAGTACATTTCAGCCCCGACCCTGGATGAGGCTTTTAAAAAAGCCCAGGACTTTGTGGAGAGCAAAAATTACGACTCTCGCATTTATTTGTACAAGTACGACCGGGTGGCCAATTTCCAACGGAGCGAAGTTTACCGGCTGCGCGAAATGCTGCTGGAAAACGAGCCGGCTTTTGAAAAGTTTTTGTTGCAAAGCGTGGCCGATGTTTGCGGGGAGGTTTTCCGCCTCGCCGAACCCCAGCTGGTGGCTGAGCAGCTGGCTGCGGTTTTTTCTTTGGAAGTCACCGGCCGGAAATTGAAGGAGGAGGCGGCGGGCGCTGGCGACTGGGACAGCGTAAGGCAAAAATATACCAGCTATCTGACAGAAAAAGTTTTGGGATTGAAAACGGAAAAACAGGTGTGGGAGGCCAGCCAAAAGCTGGTTTTGCAGATCATTGATTCCAACTGGGGCAGTCATTTGGAACTGATGGATGTGCTGAAGGAAGAAGCAAACTTATTTTCTTACGCGTCGGAAGATCCCTTGATAGATTTTATCAAAGATAGCCGCCAGCTGTTTGCGGATTTAGGCAAGCGGATTCAAACGCAATTCGTAAATTCTCTGTTCATGCATTTGCAACAGCAGGGCAAACTGGATTAGTTTTTAAGAGCCGGCTTGGATTTGTCAGCCGCCTGAGTTTTTTGGTATACTTCGGCTATGCTTAGCAAAGAAGAAGTTTTGCGTATTGCTAAATTAGCGCGCATTGAATTGGGGGAAGCCGACGTGGAAAAATTTCAGAAAAATTTATCCACGGTTTTGGAATACGTGGAGGCTCTAAAAAGCGTGGATACTTCCGGTTTGGAAGAAGTCTCACAAGTCACCGGCTTAATAAATGTCCAGCGCGAAGACCGCGCGATACTGGCCCAAAATCGCGAAGAAATTTTAGGTCAGGCGCCGGAAATCAAGGACGGATATTTTAAAGTTAAGGCCATACTCTAAAAATGGAATTTTTACATCTGACGGAATTGCGGAAAAAGCTGGACAGCAGAGAAATATCTTCGTCCGAACTGGCGAAGTATTTTTTGGCGCGCATAAAAAAATTGGAGCCGCAGCTGAAAGCTTTTGTGACCGTTACAGAAGAAGCGGCGCTAAAGGACGCGCAGGAAGCCGATGAATTTATAGGTTCCCCCGGGGAGAACCCTTTTCTGTGCGGCATTCCTTATGTGTCCAAGGACCTTTTTGCAACGCGAGGCATCCGCACTACCGCTTCCTCGAAAATTTTGGATGAATATAAACCGCCTTTCGACGCTACGGTTACCCGCAAATTGAAAGAGCAAAAGAGCGTGCTGTTGGGCAAGACGAATTTAGATGAGTTTGCCCACGGTTCGTCTACCGAAACCTCGGCCTACGGCCCGTCTCACAACCCCTGGGACACCAGCCGCATTCCGGGCGGTTCTTCCGGCGGCAGCGCGGCTGCCGTGGCGGGCGGCTTGTCCCCTTGGGCCACGGCCACGGAAACAGGCGGCAGCATCCGCCAGCCGTCTTCTTTGTGCGGCGTTTCCGGCTGGAAGCCAACCTATGGCAGGGTCAGCCGGTACGGCGTGATAGCCATGGCTTCGTCTCTGGACAGCCCTGGCGCGATTGCCCACAGCGTGGAAGATTTGGCCCATTTGGCGGAAATTATGGCTGGCCAGGATGAAAAGGATTCAACTACTGGCCACGTGCCTGTGCCGCAGTACAGCCGGAATCTGACAGCCGATATCAAGGGTTTGAAAATCGGCATACCCAAAGAATATTTTTTGGACGGCATGGAAGAGGGGATAAAGCAGCGGGTCATGGAAGCGGTAAAGGAACTGGAAAAAATGGGCGCGAAGACAGTAGAAGTGGCCTTGCCTAATACCAAATTCGGTTCTTTGGTTTATGCGATTGTCGCGCCCTCGGAGATCTCTTCCAATCTTATGCGTTACGACGGCATTCGCTACGGGCATACCGTACCGGCTGCAGCCGATCTGTTGGAAGTTTACGAAAAAAGCCGGGCCGAAGGTTTTGGCGACGAGGCCAAGCGGCGCATTATGACCGGTACGTATGTGCTGTCTGCCGGTTATTATGACGCCTACTATAAAAAAGCCCAGAAAGTCAGAAGGCTGATTGTCAACGAGTTTGCCGAAGCGTTCAAGCAGGTGGATTTGCTGGTCTGCCCTTCCAGTCCCAATGTAGCCATCAAGCTGGGCAGTGCCAAGGATAATCCGCTTTTCGGTTATATCGCCGACCAATTAAACATTCCGGGCAGCCTAGCCGGCTTACCCGCGCTGTCCGTACCCTGCGGGTATGCGCGCCCGGCCGACAACGATACGCCGTCCATGGACGGCTTGCCCGTGGGCCTGCAAATTATCGGCCCCCAGTGGGGCGAGCAGCAAGTCTTTAATGCAGGTTTTGCCTACCAGCAGGCGACGGATTGGCATAAACAACATCCCAGCCTGGAATAATTTTATGACGAATTCAGCCTACAAGCCCGTTATCGGTTTTGAAATCCATGTCCAGCTTGCAACGAAAGCTAAGATGTTTTCGCCTGCGCCCAATAATCCGGATGAAACCGTACCCAACACTAATATAGACGAAATCGTCACCGGCCAGCCGGGCACTCTGCCCGTGGCCAACAAGGAAGCTATCAGGCTTGCAGCCATGGTTGGCTTGGCTTTGAATTGTACCATTGACGAGTTTTCCAAATTTGACCGCAAGCATTATTTTTACCCCGACCTGCCCAAGGGCTACCAAATTTCCCAATACGACCAGCCTATTGCCAAGAAAGGCTACTTGGACATCGAAGTTAACGGCAAAACCAAGCGCATTGGAATTACCCGCGCACACCTGGAAGAGGATGCGGGGAAGAACGTGCATCCTGAAGGTTTGCCCTATTCTTTGGTGGACTATAACCGCGCGGGGGCGCCGCTTTTGGAGATTGTGACGGAGCCGGATATTGAAAGCGCGGAAGAGGGCCGGATATTTTTGCAGGAGCTGAGGAACATTATCCGCTATTTGGGCGCATCCTCGGCAGATATGGAAAAAGGGACTATGCGCTGCGAGCCGAACATTTCGGTGAGAAAACCGGGCGAAACTACTCTGCCCAAATATAAAGTGGAAGTAAAAAACATCAACAGTTTTAAGTTTGCCGAAGCAGCCATAAATTTTGAAATCGCCCGGCATACGGAAATGCTGGAAAAAGGCGAGACGCCCAGGCAAGTGACCATGGGCTGGAATGAAAAGAATAATTGTACCGTGGAGCAGCGGAGCAAGGAGGACGCCCAGGATTACCGCTATATGCCGGATCCGGATTTGCCCGTGCTGCAGTTTCCTCAGGAGTATTTGGACGAGCTTAGGAACAGAATGCCCGAACTGCCTGCCCAAAAACGGATACGGTTCTTGGAAGAGTACAAGTTGCCCTTGGCCGATGTTGAGAACCTGATTAATTGGAAGGAGCTGGCCTTTTATTTTGAAGACGTTGTCAGCGAGCTGGATGAGTGGAGAAGCCAGGAGAATGGCTTAAACCGCGAGCAGCTGATTAAAATGGCGGCTAATTGGTGTCTGCAGGATTTTTCAGCGCTGCTTAACCAGGATTTGAAAAACCCCCTGGACAGCCAGGTCGGCCCGGAAAATTTTGCGGAGCTGGTAAAGCTGATTGTTCAAGGAAAAATTTCAGGCAGCGCGGCCAAGACCGTATTTCGAACCATGTACGAAAAAGGCGGCGATCCCAGCGAGATTGTGGAAGATATGGGGCTAACGCAGGTGAGCGACGAAGGCGCGATTGCCGGAGCCATTGAGAAAGTGATTGCGGAAAACCCCAAGGCTGTGGCGGACTATAAAGCCGGACAGCAAAAATCTTTTGGGTTTTTGGTGGGCCAGTGCATGAAAGAGTTAAAAGGCAAGGGTAACCCTCAGGTCATAAACGATCTGCTTAGGAAAAAATTAAGTTAAAATAACCACGCCGCCCTTTTTGCCTGAGGCTTGAAGGGCGGCGTTTTTTTTTGCTGGCGCGGGACAACATCATTCCCGCGGTCGGCGGATATGGTCTTCCGGCCCCCGTTCGGTCCGGGGTCGGGGGATGGCTTCGTCGTCGCGGAATCTTCTCCAGGGGCGAGCTGTTGCGGGTGGGCCTTTTTGTTCCAGGGGTTCCGTTGTCGAAGTGGGTGTTTTGCGCTTGGTTCTAAGGAACAGCTCCACTAGCTCGAGAATGCGCTTCTTCGGCGGGTGGCCGGCCGGTTGGTGGATGCCGTAGGTGTGGGTTTCTTCCGAAGTATGGATGTGGTCGGGATGTGACACAAGCTTCCTTTCATGCGCCGGTTAGGCTGTCGAGGAAATCCTTTCTCGTTTGAGGGCGCAGGCCTCTTCCTTCGTTGAATGTGGGTGCCGGGGGCTGGTCGGGAAGGTTGAATTTCCCTTCCAGAATTCCCTGCACGGTTTCGGTGAATGCCCGGTTGGCAGTACATCTGCCAGACGGGGTAAAGGCACCCCCGCTTAGGCGTTCAAATTCCGCAAGCGCAGCTTGCATGTTGATTTGCACGGATATCATGCCTCCTTGTGGGAGGCATTGTAAAAAATTTTTTATGGGGCGTCAAATTGGAAAAGGTGTGGCGACAGCACAAAAAAACCATGTAGCCAGCACCGTTTTTATCTCAGGAACCTTTTTACTAACAGTTCTGCTAGCAATCCCTTCTTAAGCCAGTGGATTTCCGGGTTTTTTTTCCACCAGGTCATTTGGCGTTTGGCGTAGTGCTTAATGGCGTAGCTAAGCTGCTCGGTCATTTCATCATAGGTGAGTTTTTTTTGCAGATACTGCCCAACATAGCGGTATTCGAGTCCAAAGTCAAAGAGCTTTTTCCAAGACAGGCCTTTTTTGTGCAGTTGGCTTATTTCTTTCGCCATGCCTTGTAAAAGCCTTTCTTTTAGCCTTAAGTCAATTCTTTTGTATAAAGTTTCTTGCGGCCACAGCAGGCCAAGCCAAAGACACTCGTAAGGCGAAGGCTTGGAATTTAACGCGGGGACTGGCTGGCCCGTGGATATAACAATCTCCAGAGCTCGAATCAGCCGACGCTTGTTGAAGCGGTCGATGTTTTTCGCCCTAGCAGGGTCCAGTTTTTGCAGGCGGATAAATAATTTTTCCGGCGAGAACTTTTCCAGCTTGCGCCTTAAGGCCGAATCGGGTTTTACCTCGGGCAGTTTTTGGCCAAAGACGACCGCATCAATCCAATGGCCGGTGCCGCCGCACAAGATTGGCAGCTTACCGCGCGCCAGAATATCATTAATTACATTTTTGGTCTCAGTTTGGAAGAGCCCGGCAGAAAATTGTTTTTTTGGAGACAAGAAATCTATGCAATAGTGGGGGACGCCTTTGTACACATAAATCTTCCGCCCGCGGATTTTTTTCCACGCGCCTTCCACCTTGCCCGTGCCAATGTCCATGCCCGCATAGATTTGCCGGCTGTCCGCAGAAATAATTTCGCCGTTGAATTTTTTCGCCAGGCTGACAGCCAGCTCGGACTTGCCCGAAGCCGTCGGCCCAACGATGGCCAGAAGCTTATCTTTTTTTGGCAAGTTTTTCTCCCGCATATTTAATATTTTTAAGCAGGGATCGTCCGTGCATCTGCATGCGCGGGCGTCTTTTCTTTTCGCGTTTAACGGCCTTGGGCTCAAATTCTTCCAAAGGGTTGTTTTTCATGGCTAAAGAGGTTGCTTTATGTTATAATTATAGCATTAAAATTGATTTTTTCTTCTTGTCTATGAAAAATAAAAAAGTTTATTATTTTGTTATTGTGGTGCTGGTATTGGCTGCTATTGCCGCCTATTTTTATTGGCGCGCCAACCGTGCCGTAGCGCCCGCCAAAGACGTTTCGCCCGCCGCAGAAGGGGCATCGGGATTGTTGCCCGAAGCCTCGCCGCAGGCTTCGACCAGCCCAGCAACGGGCACCCCGGCCCAGGCCGCGCATAAAGCTACTACTACGCCGGCTCCGCTGGACAAGGCAGTGTACAGCGACGGCAGCGAAATGGAGCCTTTTGGGCCCGATATTATGGTTAGCGAAGTTGTGTATAACGGCACAAAATTCAGCCCGGCCAGCCTGAGCATAAAAGTAGGCGATGTGGTGATTTTTAAAAACACGGGTACTACGGCTTTTTGGCCCGCTTCCAATCCGCACCCCGCGCATACCGACTATCCGGAGTTTGATGCCAAGGCGGCAATTGCCCCGGGCGGGAGTTTTCAGTTTAAGTTTTTGAAAGCCGGCAGCTGGGGCTACCATAACCATCTTAACCCCCAGGCGACCGGAGTAATTAACGTATCCAAATAATGTCCTGGCAGACTTTCGGGCACCGCCACGTAAAAGCCGTTTTGGAAAAGCAGCTGGAAACCGGGCAGCTGGCCCAGGCGTATTTATTTTTGGGTCCGGAGGGTCTGGGCAAAAAGCTGCTGGCTCTGGAATTGGCGCAAAAAACCCTGGAAGTCAACCAGCTGGAAACCCACCCTGATTTTACTTTTTTCAGCAACGGGCAAAGCGATATTGCCGTGGAAGAGGTGAGACGGCTGATAAGCGAACTGAGCACGAAGCCTTTTTTCGGTAAGCGCAAGGTGGTGGTGATTGACAACGCGCAAAACCTGAACGCTTCCGGCAGCAATGCGCTGCTAAAGACTTTGGAAGAGCCGGGAGTTTCTACTGTGATTATTTTGGTTGCCGACCGCAAACCCTTGCCCACGATTGTTTCCCGCTGCCAGGTTTTCAGGTTTAACCCGCTGTCTGTAGCCGAACTGGCGGCATTTGCCAAAGAAAAAAAATTGGCCGCCGGCAAAGAGCTTTTGGATCTTAGTTTCGGTTCGCCGGCCCGGCTGGCGAAGCTGTCTGCTGACGCTGGCTTTCTTACCGCCGAGCACGAGGCTTTGGCCAAATTTTCAGAACTGATGGCTTTATCCAGGGGTGAGCGCCTGGTTAAAGTGGGCGAGTTTGCAGCTTATGAGCCGGAGGCCCTGGCCGGCTTGTTTTTTACCTGGATGATGCACGCCCTGTCCCGGCTGGGCGAAAACCCCGGCCTGGCACAAGCGGTAGCTGGCCTGCAGGAGGCGATGTGGCAGCTTAGAACCAACAAAAATAAAAAATTAATTTTACAGGGCGTATTTTTAAAAATATGAAAAAGTTTTTGTTTGCGGCTTTGCCGCTGGTGTTCTTGGCCGCTTCCTGCAATTTTTTCAGCAAGCCGCCGACCGCCGGGGTGGTGAAGACTACCAATGGCGGCGCTGACTGGCAGTTTGCCAATTTAATGAAGGATTCCAAAACCAACCTTTTGGCCGGCGCCAACGTTTCGCGCCTGGCTTTTGACCCCACAAATCGGGAGGTGCTTTATGCCGCCACTTTCACATCGGGGCTGTTTAAATCACAGGACTCTGCTGCCAGCTGGACACAGATTTTATCCAAGATTTCCGTCTACGATATGGCCGTGCATCCGACCGACCCGAATACTTTGTACGCGGTCGGGTTGTATGGGGGGTTTGGCAAAGTGCTTAAAACCCAGGACGGGGGCAAGACCTGGGAAGAAGTTTACAACGAACAGGGCGAGAGCGACGCGGTGCGGGCCATTGCGGTTAATCCCCAGAACCCCAACCAGGTGGCCGCGGGTTCGGCTACCGGGAACGTGGTAATTAGCTCGGACGGCGGTTTGTCCTGGAAACAGGCTTATAATTTTCAGGATCGCGTGCAGAGAATTGTCTGGCAAAACGGCAATATTTACGTGTTGCTCAAAAACAAAGGCCTGTCCAAGTCAGCGGATGGCGGGCAAACCTTCCTCAACCTGACTTCCGGCCTGAGCAAGGTGGTGGACTGGCAGCAAATGGAATATAATACCGATGCCGTCAGGGGGTTTAATCAGTTTTTTGTGGACGTATACACCGGCAACTTAATCTATATGACCACTGACCAGGGCTTGTATAAAACCCAGGACGGCGGCAGCACCTGGCAGTATGTGCCTTTGCCGGTAAACAAAAGCGCCGCCCTTGCCCGTTCAATTGCCGTAGCGAGAAGCAGCAGCAACATTGTGTATACCAGCGTGGGTTCGACCGTGTACAAAACCGTGGACGGCGGCAGCACCTGGCAAACGCAGAATTTGGCCACGCCCGGCTCCGTTAACTATCTGGTGGTGGATCCTGACTTGCCGCAGATTGCGTATGCCGGCATCTTTTTACAGCAGCAGTAATCAAAATTAATTTAATATTCCCATGATCGAACAAATACTTACAGCCCACAAGGCAAATTTTGAGAAAGCAATGGAACATTTTTTGCACGAACTGTCCGGGGTGCGGACGGGCAGGGCCAATCCCGCGCTGCTTAATACGGTTACCGTGGAAAGTTACGGCGCGCGCATGCCTATTGAGCATGTGGCCAGCGTGACCGTGTCGGATGCCAGGACGCTGGTGATTTCCCCTTGGGACAAAGGCCAATTGCAGTCTATTGAGAAGGCTATCCAGCAGGCTAATTTGGGTTTTAATCCATCCAATGATGGTACGGTAATTCGCATTATCCTGCCGCCGCTGAACGAAGAACGGCGCCGGGATATGGTAAAATTGGTAGGGCAGATTGCCGAAAAGGGCCGGATTGGCCTGCGCAACGCCCGTGAAGGCGTAATTAAAGAAATGAAAAAGGCGGAAAGCGACGGCAAAATTTCCAAAGACGACCTGGCCCGCGGCCAAAAAAAATTGCAGGAACTCGTAGACAAATATAACGAAGAGATAAAACAGCACGGTGTGGCCAAAGAAGAAGAGGTTATGACCGTCTAGCCCGTAAAAATTAATTTTAATACCAGAATGCTGTTTACAGCCGTAATTTTTATTTTAGTTTTGGGGGTGCTGGTTTTAGCCCACGAGTCTGGGCATTTTTTTGCAGCCAAAAAAAGCGGCATGCAAGTCGAAGAATTTGGTTTTGGCTTTCCGCCCAGGCTGCTGGGTATGCAGAAAATTGCCGGCAAGTGGAAAGTGGTGTGGGGGCACAAGGAGGTGGCAGATAAGGAAAATACGGTGTATTCCGTCAACTGGATTCCGTTCGGCGGTTTCGTCCGGATTTTAGGCGAGAACAACGAGGAGAAAGAAAATCCTAAAAGTTTTATCAATCGGCCTTTTTTTGGCCGCTTGCTCACTTTGGTGGCCGGTGTGGGTATGAATATAGTGCTGGCCTGGGTGCTGCTGTCCGCAGCCTTAATTATTGGCCTGCCGGCCGGGATTGATAATCCCAAGGATTTTTCCAAGTTCGCTAAGCTGGAAAATGTGCAGATCGGAGTGGATGGGCTAGTGAAGGATTACCCGGCGGAAAAAGCGGGGGTAATGCCGGGCGATATAATTTTATCCGTGGATGGACGGGATTTTACCAACGCCTCAGAGCTGAGGGATTATATCCGGAGCCGCGCGGGGCAGCTGTTTGACTTGAAAATCAAACGGCTGAACCAGGAAGAGGATATCCGAGTTCAGTCCCTGGCCAGTCCTCCTGCTGACCAGGGCCCGACAGGCATGAGTCTGACCAGCTTCGGTAAGTTAACCGTGCCTTGGTACGTGGCACCCTATGTCGGCGCAAAGGCCACAGCTATCCAGACTGTAAATATTTTTGACGGCTTACAACGTTTGCTGCGGGGTAAGATAAGTCTAAATAGCGTGGGAGGGCCCGTTAAGATTGCCCAGTTGACCGGCGAAGTGGGGCGCATGGGCATAATCTATCTCATGCAGTTTACAGCCACGCTGAGCTTGAATCTGGCCATTTTAAATATTTTACCTTTTCCGGCGCTGGACGGCGGGCGTGTGGTTTTGCTGCTGGTGGAAAAAATGCGTGGCCGGCGCAATAACCAGCAAGTGGAACAGTGGATTAACACAGTCGGTTTTGTCTTTTTGATCTTAGTAATGATTTTAGTAACCATTAAAGATGTGAAAGGCTTTTTATGAGACAAACGCGCTATTTTCTAAAAACTTCCAAAACCGCTCCTTCAGACGATGTGAGCGTGAATGCCCGCATCCTGGAGCAGGGCGGTTTTGTGCAAAAAGTCCTAGCCGGGGTATACGATTTTTTACCCTTGGGCCTTAGGGTGCTGTCCAAGATTGAAAATATTGTGCGCGAGGAAATGAACGCGATTAACGCTGCGGAAATGTTCATGCCCGTACTGCACCCGAAAGAGAACTGGCTGGCGACCGGCCGCTGGACCGGCCTGGATGTGCTGTTTAAGGTTAAGTCCCAGCACGGCAGCGAATACGCGCTCGGCCCCACGCATGAGGAAATTGTTACGCCCGCGGCACAGAGCATAATCTCCAGCTATAAGGATTTACCCCTGGCTGTTTACCAGATTCAGACCAAATTCCGCGACGAGCCTCGGGCGAAATCCGGGCTTTTGCGCGGGCGCGAGTTCCGGATGAAAGATTTATACAGCTTCCATGCGGATGCGGCGGATTTGGAAAATTATTATAACGGGCAAGTTATGCCCGCATATGAAAAAATTTACCAGCGCCTGGGCCTGGACGCGCTTTTGACCGAAGCCAGCGGCGGTACTTTTTCCAAATACTCGCACGAATACCAGGTAGAGATCGAAAGCGGCGAAGATACGATTTATGTTTGCAGCAAATGCCGGTTGGCCAAAAATAAAGAAATTTTTGAAGCGGGCGCGGAATGCACCAATTGCGGCAAGACCGAATGGCGCGAAACTCGAGCTTCGGAAGTTGGAAATATCTTCAAGCTTCAGGACAAGTATTCCTCAGCCTTTAATTTACAATACACTGCGGCGGACGGCACAAAAAAAACAGTGCTTATGGGTTGTTATGGTTTGGGTACCTCGCGGGTGATGGGTGTGCTGGCGGAAAAATTCCACGATGACAAAGGTATGCTCTGGCCGGAAAACGTGGCCCCGTTCCGTGTCCACCTTTTGGCCTTAAAAGGCGGGGAAGCGGCAGCGGAACAGCTGTATCAGGATTTACTTAAGGCCGGAATTGAGGTATTATATGATGACAGGGATGCGAGTCCCGGGGTCAAATTTGCAGACGCAGACCTGATTGGCCTGCCTTACCGCGCGGTGGTCTCCGGCAAGACCGTGGAAAGCGGCAGCATTGAGGTAAAAAAGCGCAGCGAAGCCGAGGCCCGGCTCGTGTCCGCGGACAAATTTTTTGACTATATAAACAAAAACCAAAATTAAAAATCAAGGAGCAAAAATTGATTTTTAATTTTTCTTTTGCGTGTTAGATAGATTTTACCAACAATTTTCCAAAGATATCGGCATCGATTTGGGTACGGCAAACACTCTTGTTTATGTAAAAAACAAGGGGATTGTTATTAATGAGCCAAGCGTGGTGGCGGTGAATCAGCGCACCAAGCAGATTTTGGCCATTGGCACCGAAGCTCAGCGCATGGTAGGCCGCACCCCGCCGCACATTGTGGCGACTCGGCCGCTGGTGGACGGGGTTATTTCCGATTTTGAAATTACCGAGCAGATGCTCAGGTATTTCATCGACAAGGTCCATAACCAGACCTATTCGTTCTTGCGCCGGCCGCGGGTGGTAATTGGCATTCCTTCGGGCGTGACTGAAGTGGAAAAGCGCGCTGTGGTGGACGCGGCCATTAACGCCGGCGCCCGCCAGGCTTTTTTGATTGAAGAACCCATGGCTGCGGCCATTGGCAGCCGGCTGCCCGTGCAGGATGCGTCAGGCTCCATGATTGTAGATATCGGCGGCGGCACGGCGGAAATCGCGGTTATTTCCTTAGGCGGCATTGTAATTTCTAAAAGCATCCGCATTGCGGGCGATGAAATGAACGGCAATATAATCCAGTTCGCCCGAGAAAATTTTAACTTGCTGATTGGCGAGCGTACCGCTGAGGACATTAAAATACGGATTGGCAGCGGCTTTGCACTGGAGCGTCCTCTCACCGCGCCGGTGCGCGGCCGGGACTTGGTGACCGGCTTGCCCAAGGAAGTGATTATGACCGATGCCCAAGCCAGGGAGGCTTTAATGCACAGCCTGAAAATAATCGTGAACAACATTAAGGCGGTAATCGAAGAAATCCCGCCGGAGATTATTGCCGATATTATGCACCGCGGCATTATCCTTGCGGGCGGCGGTGCGCTGTTGCGCGGCCTGGACAAGCTGATTCATGAAGCTACGGCGATGCCGATTACCATCGCCGAGGACCCTCTGACCTGCGTGGCCCGGGGCGCGGGCGTGGTAGTGGAGGATTTGGAAAGCTTGAAAGAAGTATTGGTACCTTTGGACTTCGGAAGAATTCCCCGGTAAAGGACAGGGAGGCGTATGCGTTTTATCTACACCAAAACCTTCATCTTGTTTTTTGCTTTTTTGGTTGTGCTAACCGGGGTGGTGTTTTTGGATTCCACCAACCGGATTGAGCCGATTCGCCGGTTTTTCTTGGCTGCCCCGAAGCCTGTGGCAGCTTTGGCTCGTTCGGTTACGGTGCCGACCCGGAATTTTTTTGTAACGCTATATAACTTGCGAGGAATGGTCAATGAGAACCAGCAGCTTGCCGCAAAAGTCTCGGGTTTGGAGCAGCAGCTGGTAGAGCTGGAAAACCAGAAAAAAGAAAATGAGGCGCTGCGCCAGGAGTTGGGTTTTGTACGCAGTACTAAATTAGACTTGGCGCCTTGCGGAGTTTTGTCACGGAACGCTTTTGGCTTGATGGATTCGGTTAATCTGGCCTGCGGCAGCCAGCAGGGCGTGGAGGAGGGCGACGCGATTATTTCCCAGGGCTTTTTGGTCGGCAAGGTTATCCGCGTCAGCCCTACAACCAGCACGGCCTTGCTGGCCAAGGCGGCTAATTTTTTAACTGACGCCAAAATTATTAACGGCGGCGCCGAAGGGGTGTTAAAGGGCTCGTACGGCTTCGGCATGGCGTTGGAGCAACTGCCCCAGAATGCCCAGGCGGATAAAGGCTGGCTGGTGGCTACGGCCGGAATTGACCCGAAAATTCCTAAAAATTTGCCTATCGGGGAAATTGGGGAGGTAACCTCCAGCTCCAACGATTTGCTTAAAAAAGCGACCGTAGTCAGTCCGGTGGATTTTAAAAATATCGATTTTGTGTTTGTGGTCAAATAAATTTTTATGAAATACTTGGCCTACATTTTATGGCTAGCCGTGCTTACCGGTTTAAACTTCGGCGTGTTCGGGAACCTGGCTTTTTTCGGCACGGTTCCCAATCTGCTGCTGCTGTTTGTAATATTCACTGGCAGCCTCAAGGCCGACTTGTTTGAGCGCCTGTTTGTAGCTTTCGTGGGCGGCCTGTTTGCCGATTACTGGAATGGCGGATTTTTCGGCGGCTTTACCCTGGCTTTTATATTGCTGATATTGCTGCTCCAGGCCGTAAGGTCGGCTTTTTCCCTGCGGGATATGGATTGGAAATACTTTTATGCTGTTTTTTTTCTGGCGTATGTTTTTGTCGGCCTAACGCTCTGGGCGTACAATTTCGTCGCCTTGCGTTCAAATTGGACGGAATACTATATCAGCTTTCTCGGTTTTCTCCGCAAGTGGCCGGGCGAAATGCTGTACAATCTGGTTTTACTTTATCCCACAAAACGGTACTACGACTTTGCCCAAAAGATTAACCGCCGCTATCTGGAAATCGGGCAGCCGTAATTTTAGGAGCAGGCATGCGCAAAACAAACCCTTTTGAAAATAATTTTCAGTCAAGCATCAAGAGCCGGCCCGGTCTGGCCTGGGAAGAGTCGGCGGTGGACAAAATCAGCCAGGTCGGCGGCGGGGTTTTTGATGCGGACAGGGTGTCGCCGAAGATTTGGTGGCTGGGCCTGGTTTTGGTGTTGGTTTTTGGCCTGATTTTTTCCCGGCTATTTTTCTTACAGGTCATAAAAGGCGGGGGTTACCAGCAGCTCTCCGAAAACAACCGCATCCGCAGCCAGGTAATTTTGGCGCCGCGGGGGCTGATTTTAGACAAATACGGTACGGTTCTGGCTCAGAACACGGCCAGCTTTAACCTGGTGGCCGTGCCTTTGGATTTGCCCAAGGAAGGCTTGGCGGACGAGGTTAACAAGCTGGCAAGCTTACTGAATTTTGACGCAGCTGAGGCCAATGCAAAGCTTAAAGGCGTGGATAAACGCTCCATGCAGCCGGTCCTGGTGAGGCAGGATATCAGCCAGCAACAGAGTATTTTGTTTGAAACCAAGGCATCGGAGTTTATCGGTTTTTCAGTGCAGAAAGTGCCGATCCGCCAATACCCTTACGCCTTAAGTTTTTCCCATTTGCTGGGTTTTACAGGGATTATCAGCCAGGATGACTTAAAAACCGTGGACCAGAGCCTGTATGATGCCAATGATTTTGTGGGTAAGACCGGCCTGGAAGCCCAGTATGAAAAGTATTTGCACGGAGAAAACGGTGAAAATTTGGTGGAAGTTGATGCAACCGGCAAGCTGGTCAATGTCTTGGGGGAAAAGAAAGCGGGTTCTGGCGAGACTTTGAGGCTGAATATTGATCAGGGGTTGCAGCAAACGCTGTATGACCTGTTGAGCAAAGATAATCCTAACCGGAAAGCCGCGGCCGTGGCTTTGGATCCGAAAAACGGCGAAGTTTTGGCGCTGGTCAGTCTCCCCGGTTACGACGACAACCTGTTCGCCCACGGCATTAAAAAGGAAGATTATCAGAAACTGATTGCGGATAAAAATTTGCCCATGTTTGACCGGGCCATAGCCGGCACTTACCCGCCCGGTTCTACGGTTAAACCCATGGTGGCCACAGCTGCTTTGCAACAAGGCACGATTTCAGAAAATACCGTCATTACCGACCGCGGCGTGTTGGTGATTCCCAACCAGTATAACCCTTCAGTGGCCTATAACTTTTACGGTTGGAAGCGCAGCGGGCTGGGGCCGATGAATGTTAAATCCGCCATTGCCGAAAGCAGCGACATTTTCTTTTATGTAGTGGCCGGGGGGCACCCCAGCTCGCAGGTGCCGGGCTTGGGCGCGGAAAAACTGGCTGAGTATTACCGCAAGTTCAATTTGGGCAGAGTAACGGGAATTGACCTGCAAGGCGAGAAGCCCGGCCTGGTGCCGGATCCGGATTGGAAGGCTAAATATTTTCAAAACGACCCCATTATGAGCAAGTGGTATCTGGGTGACACTTACCACATCGGGATTGGCCAGGGCGATTTGTTGGTAACGCCTTTGCAGGTGGCTTTGTGGACCGCGACCATAGCCAATGACGGCGTGGGCTACAGGCCCAGGATACTGGATAAAGTTCTTGACCAAAACGGAAATACGGTTTTTCAGACTCAGCCGGAAGTAATTATCAATAATGTGGCTGATAAAAAAAATATAGAAATTGTCCAAGCAGGCATGCGGCAGACGATCGTGGCCGGAACCGGCCGGCAGCTGGCAACTCTGCCCATTAGTTCCGCGGGCAAGACCGGCACTTCACAGTTCGACGGTTCCGATCCGAAGAAAACCCACGCTTGGTTTACCGCTTACGCGCCGTACGAAGATCCGCAGATTGCCATTACGGTATTGGTGGAGGCCGGCGGCGAAGGCAACGTGGTATCCGTGCCGGTGGTTAAGCAGGCTTTGCAATGGTGGGCGGAAAACCGCTACAATAAAGCTACCCCAGCACGATGATTATAAACGGCAAGCAAATTGCAAACACAATTTTATCGCAGATTAAGCAGGAGGTTGCGGCTATGCCGTTTCAGCCGGTGTTTTGCGATGTACTGGTGGGTAATGATTCGGTTTCCGCAAGCTACGTAAAAATTAAGGGTAAAAAGGCCGTGGAGGCGGGTATGAAGTTTTTACCCGTATTGTTGCCCGGAGATATCAGCCAAAAAGCTCTGGAAGAGAAAATCCGGGAACTAAACCTTTTGCCCGGCTTGTGCGGCTTGGTAGTGCAATTGCCTTTGCCTCAGGGGCTGGCCGAAAGGCCGGTTTTGGACACGGTACTGCCTGCGTGCGATGTGGACGGCATGGGCCGGCGCAACCAGGAATTATTTTATTCCGGCCAAGGGGTCATGGTTATGCCCACTGCTGCGGCTATTCGGGCAATTTTTGAGACTCTGCAAATTGATATCGGCAAACAGGTAGTGGTGGTGGGACAGGGCGAATTAGTTGGCCGCCCTACCGCTTTTTTGTTAAAAAAAATGGGATACAGCGTGAAGACCGCTGACAGGAGCGTGGGGGATATAAAAGCATTGTGTCTGGAGGCGGACGTGCTGGTGTCGGCTACGGGTACGCCCAATTTAATCACCGGGGATATGGTCAAGGCGGGCAGCGTGGTGATTGACGCAGGCACTTCGGAATCCGGGGGCAGCATTGTGGGCGATGTGGATGCGGGCAGCGTGGGGCCGGTGGCTGGTTTTTTGACGCCCGTACCCGGCGGCGTGGGGCCGGTCACGGTGGCCATGCTGCTGTCCAATGTATTGGCTTGCGCAAAAGAAAAGCTAAAATAGGCTTATGGAAACCATTAGAGTAAGCAGAGCCCGGGAGTTTGTAAATCTTTTGACCCGAGTTTTTCATTTCATTTTTTTTGCCGTGGGCTTAAGGGGCAAAAAAAAGTTTTGGGGCGTGGTTTACGACAGTAAAAGCAAACAACCACTGGATCCGGTAATCGTTAAGCTGATTACGACAGGGGAGGAGCCGGAGGTGCAGACCTGCATTACGGACATGAAAGGGCGGTACGGTTTTTTGGTGACCCCCGGCAAATATAAAATTATCACCAAAAAAACCAACTACGTTTTTCCGTCCAGCAGGGTTACCGGCAGCGAAGACGGGGATTTTAAAGACCTGTACCACGGTGAGTTTTTCGAGGTCAGCGGCGGTTCCGAAGTTGTTGCACCGAACATCCCCATGGACCAGATTACCGCGGATTGGAACCAGGAGGCCAAAGCAAAGGTATTAAAATACAAATCTTTTTCAAATTGGTTGCTGCGGCTAACGGCTACATTTCTTTTTTGGACCGGCTTTTCCCTGGTGCTGGTTTTCTTAGGCTTGGATTTTTGGAAGAACTTGGCCATTACCCAACCGGGCTGGCTGATTGTTTTTTGCACTTACATTTTTGTTTTTATTTTAAACGGTATAATTCCCCAAACCCGGCTGTGGGGCGAGGTGCTGGATAAAAATACCCGGCAGCCTCTCTCCGGCTTGGTTTTGGAATTAAAAAATCCGATTTTGCCCGATTTGTTTATGGCAAGGACCCTGACCACCGAAGAAGGGCGGTTTTTTCTCCGCGTGAACCCGGGCAGTTATGCTTTGGAAATTAAAACGCGGGATGCGGGAGGCCAGGATTTGGTTTTGGGCAGGGTGCGGATTAGCGTGGGCAGCGAAGCCCTGGTTAACCAGACTTTTTGGATTGATTGGCAAAAAGGTGTATAATTAAGCAAATAAAGCACCTGGGGGGTGCAAGAGGTAAAAGCAATGAAGAAAAAAGCTTTGATTGTTGAAGATGATGGTCTGTTGCAGAATGTCTTGGCTAAAAAAATGGAATTTTTGGGTATGGAGGTTTTGCGGGCCAACGACGGCCAGGCCGGTTATGACCTGATTCTTCGGGAACATCCGCATATTGTGCTGTTGGATTTGATGCTGCCCCAAATGGACGGTTTTCAGGTGCTGGAGGCGATTCGGAAGTATCCGGACCAGGAAGTGGCCGCCACTAAGGTGATTGTCCTAAGCAATCTGTGGTCGGCCAAGGATATTTTGGGAGCCAAGGCCTTAAAAATTGAGGAGTATTACGTCAAAAACTCAGCTGATTTGGACGAGGTGTGCAGAAAAGCCCTTGCTTGCACTGTTCAGAACTGATTTGACAAAACTATTTAAAGTTTATATAATAACCCCACAATAAAGGCCCCTAAGAAGGCCTTTTAAAAAAGGAAAAAAATGAATATCATGGGATTTTTAGGCGAAGTTAAAGCCGAATTACAGAAGGTTATCTGGCCCACGCGGACAGAAACGATTAAATATACCGTAACAGTGATTTTATTTAGCATTGGGGTGGCACTAATTTTAGGCGCCGCTGATTACGGCCTGTTTACGCTCTTTTCACGCATTATCCAAAAATAACAGCCCATGCTTCCCCCGGGACACGTTGCTGCCGGCTACTTGGTTGCCGAAGGCCTGCTCACAGCTTTAAAGCCGCAGTTGAGCGGCGCGGAATTGAATCAACTGGTGTGGTGGGGGATGTTTTTCAGCTTTGCGCCCGATTTGGATAATTTTTTAGCCTTCTTTAAAATCAGATCCTTTTATTACTACCGCAAGGACAATACCATTCACCGCCAGTTTTTAACTCACGTGCCCGTGCTTTGGTTGTTGGCCGGCCTGTCGCTCTATCTGTTTGGTCCGACCTTGTATGTAAGGTACGTAGGTATAATGCTTTGGGCGGGCAGTTGGAGCCACTTTATTTTGGACAGCTTGGACTACGGCGTTATGTGGTTATGGCCTTTCAATCGGGAAGTCTGGGCGTTGCGGGGGAGCGGTGTGAAAAAACAGATTGACGTCCCCGGTTTTTTAAACTACTGGCTAAGTTTCCTGAAGCTTTACACCACGCGGCTGACTTTTTACGCCGAAATTGCAATACTTGTGGCTGCTGCGGTGTTTTACAAACTACATTAACCTTTAATTAAGTTTTCATTTAATAATCCTATGGCAAGACAGCAAGTTACGGGCGAGCGTCATTGGTACGTGCTTCACACCTATAGCGGCTACGAAGACAGCGTGGCTTTCAATTTGAAACAGAGAATTGAAAGCATGGATATGCAAGACAAGATTTTTGACGCCATTGTACCCAAAGAGAAAAAGATCAAGATTAAAGACGGCAAGCGGGTCACGGTGGAAGAAAAGATTTTTCCCGGCTACGTGCTGGTGGATATGATTGTAACGGACGACTCTTGGTATGTGGTAAGGAACACGCCTAACGTGACGGGTTTCGTTGGGTCAGGTACAATCCCGACTCCGATTGCCGAAGACGAGCTGAATTATTTGAAAAAGCGCATGGGCGCCGAAGAGCCGAAGTTTAAAGTGGATATCCATATTGGCGAACTGGTGCGCATTACCGACGGGCCGTTTAAGGATTACGAAGGCAAGGTAGGCGAATTGGACGAGGCCAAAGGCAAGGCCAAGGTTATGGTAACCATTTTCGGCCGCGAAACGCCCGTGGAATTGGATTTTTTGCAGGTTAAAAAGATTTAATTTATTTATATAAGGAATGGTGGGTTTCCCGATACGTTGGGAGATCTCGGTCGCCCTAAAAAACCTTTTGCCAGTAATGGCAGGGGCAGCGGCCTACCATCAAAAAGTGTATGGCAAAGAAAATCAAGACAGTGCTTAAATTGCAGCTGCCGGCCGGCAAAGCCACTCCGGCCCCGCCAGTCGGTACCGCGCTTGGTCCCCATGGCGTGAATATTGCTGCCTTCGTTAAAGAATTTAACGACCGCACGGCGGGCGGCGACATGCTGACCCCCGTGGAAATGACGATTTTTGAGGACCGCTCATTCTCCTTCATTCTCAAAACCCCGCCTGTGGCTAACCTGATTATGAAGGCTATTGGCCTGCAAAAAGGCTCGGCTAACCCGCTGACCAATAAAGTCGGCAAAATCACCAACGCCCAGGTTAAGGAAATTGCGGAAAAAAAGATGCCCGACTTAAACTGCAGCACGCTGGAAGCGGCTATGCAGACCGTGCGCGGCACCGCCCGTTCTATGGGCGTGGAAGTGATTGATTAAATTTTTAGTTTAATCATCATTAAACAATAAATATATGGAATTTGGGATTTTTACCCTCCTCTTGCTGGTCCTGGTTTTTGTAGTCCTGCCCGGGCTGCGCGTGGTCCAACAGTACGAGAAGGGCGTAGTCTTTGTCTTAGGCAAGATTACAGGCATAAAAGAGCCGGGCCTGTGCTGGGTTATCCCTTATATTTCCTGGATGCGCAAAGTTGACCTTAGAACTATTACTTTGCCCATTCCGCCGCAGAAGATTATTACCAAGGATAATGTTTCGGTAGACGTTTCCGCTGTGGCCTACTACCAGGTGGTGGATGTGGTCAAAAGCATTGTGGCCATAGAAAATGTCATGTCCGCAATTAACCAGATTGCGCAGACAACCATAAGGAATATTGTCGGCAAGTTCCAGCTGGATGAGATTCTCTCCGAGCGCACGACTATAAACCAGGAAATTCGCGCCGTGCTGGACCAGCACACCGAACCCTGGGGCGTGGTAGTGTCTTTGGTGGAAATTAAGGACATTGAACTGCCGGAAAATATGCAGCGCGCCATGGCCAAGCAGGCCGAAGCCGAACGCGAAAAGCGCGCTAAGATTATTGCTGCTGAAGGCGAATTCCTTTCCGTACAGAAACTGGCCGACGCGGCGGATGTGATTAATACCCACCCGATTGCCCTGCAGCTCAGGAATTTACAGACCATGGCGGAAATCTCCGTGGAAAAAAACTCCACCATAATTTTCCCCGCCCAGTTTATGAGCACAGTCCAGGACATAAAGAATTTTGTTGATTTAGAGAAAAAATAATCGTTAATTAATTTGTGGGACCCGAAAGTTAACAAAGGGGTTTGTACCACGAAAGGAAAACATATGCCAAAAGTGGCAAAGCGAGTCAAGGCCAACAACGAGTTGGTGGATGCTAATAAAATTTATACCCCCGAAGAGGCTGTGGAGCTGGCGAAAAAGACGGCTAACACCAAGTTTGTGGGCAGCATAGAGGTGCATATCCGCACCAAGATTGACGCCAAGAAGACGGACCAGTCCGTTCGCGGTACGGTCAGTCTGCCTCACGGCACGGGTAAAACCAAGCGCGTGGCGGCTTTTGTGACTGAGGCCAAGGAAAAAGACGCTAAAGAAGCGGGTGCGGCAGTAGTGGGCGGCGAGGAGCTGATTAAAAAGATTAAAGAGACCGAAAAGACGGATTTCGACGTGGCTGTGGCCGAACCTGCCATGATGCCGAAATTGGCCCAGATTGCCAAAATTTTGGGCACCCGGGGCCTGATGCCCAACCCGAAAACCGGTACGGTAGGAGCGAACATTGACCAGCTAATCAAAGAAATCGCCGGCGGCAAGGTCAACTACAAAAACGACGACAGCGGCAATATCCACCAGATTATCGGCAAGTCGAATTTTGAAACCAAGCAACTGCTGGAAAACCTGAAAGCCTTTTACGACAGCGTGATTGCAGCCAAGCCCGCAGCGGTCAAGGGCCAGTATCTGGGCGCGATTTCCATCAACGTCACCATGGGCCCGGGTATCCGCGTAAAAATGTGAATAGTTTGTAAAAAGCGCCAGCTTGGTAAGCGGGCGCTTTTTGTTTTGGGGGTGCGGCCGGTAGGCTACACACCCCAAGCTTCACGGAAGAGCAAGTGGTCGCGCATAAAGCTCATGAGCGCGGGCTTGGATTTCGGGGCCATGACCCCGACGCCGTCATCCCTGACCAGGATATTCCACTTGCATCCATTGATGCTTTGTTCGAGGTGATAAACCCCGTCCATTTGCTGCCCCACGGTCTTAATGGCGCTAAGGGCCCCTTCCGACTTGATGAACAAGCGAAGCATTTCTATTTTTCCTCCTGGGAACGTGATTTGCGAACTCAAGCAAATTTGTTAGCTTGCTTCAGGCCGCAAAAATAATAAAACCCCTTCTTGGGCAGAAGGGGTTTTATGCTTTAAGGAAATTATAATCAAATTCCAAAACCCCTTATGCGAGTAAGGCTAAGGGTAAGGAGCAGGCTTTGGATTTTAATAATAATGTTTTTTGGGCTCATATTTTTATAAAGGCGTAAATGCATTAATTGTTGGGGGGCAGCGGACCTTTTTCGGGTCTGCTGCCTGGCTTGGCGGCATGGTTAGCCGCCTTGGATGGGGCCGGGCTCGAAGCAGAGCTGCTTCGTTCGGGGGTTGACGAATACCGTCTCCCCGGGTTTGAGCGTGATGGGCTGCTTGTCGCTGCTGCCGTAGCAAAATTTCCCGCAAGCGACTTTGAGTTTGAGCAGTCCGTTGTTGGAGACCACTTCGCCTTCGATTTCGCCGGTATACAACTGGCCGGTGAGCTTTAGGGTTAGCTGTCCTGGGGCGGCGAAGTCGACGTCGTTTTCTACCGTGTAAACATGCACGGCCATCTGTTTTTCCTCCTTGGTTAGACTCCCATCAGAAACGGGATGACCCTGGACGGGTCCTGGTGGGGGTCTTGGTTGTCGTTGCCGGCGTTCCAGTACGGAATAGCCGGAAAATTGGTGCGGTACTCCTGGGTGGGAGCGGGGCGTTCTGTGGATTTGGGGTTCATCTTTTTTCTCCCGCAATTTGTGTCCCTTGTGGGCACAAGCCTGAGTTTTCAGGCTTGTAACCGCAAAGATAAACAAAAAATCCTCCCCGCCAGGGGGAGGATTGAAAGTTTTGTTTGCTTAAACCAAACTCTCTCTACGCCCGGCAGGGGAAGGAATAATAAGGCTAATAATGCTAATGAGAGAGAAATTGGAATACATAGTATAAATATTTTAGCAGACTATTTTATCTTGTCAAATCCACATACGAAAACAGCTGGCCTGAGTGTGACTCTGCGGGCCAGCTGTTTATTGCTTAGGTGGTTTTGGTGTACCCGCCTTTCTTTAGTTTTCCTCCTTAGAACATGGCCTTGGCCGCAAAGCCCTGGTGCGTGCCCAAACGGGACTCCGCTCGCCAGATTCCGGATTCGCAGGCGAACCAGAATTTGGACAAGCTGCCTTCGGGCGGCTCCAGGTGCCAGACCCTGATTTCGTGGACCCGCTCGCCGATAGCCACGGAATGTAGGTTGCCGATGCGGCTGACGTAGTCCGCAACCGGGCCGGTTACCCTCAGGGGCTGCGGGTCTCCCAGCTTGCAGATTTGGGCCAGGGCGCGGGTTTTCGCATTTAGAAACTCATCCGTGTCGCAGAATGAGCCTTCAATGCACAGTACCGGATCTTCCGGCAAGCCTATTTCCCCGGTGTATTCCAGGCCCGGCTTCTCTTTGTCCACGAAGACGATTAGGTTGTTTTTGTCGCCCCGGACAATGAGCTTAACCCGGATGGGTTTCTGGTTTCCTTCAACAATGGCGAATGAGTCGCCGTTGGTGAAAGCGGAATTGGACACAAGTTTGGCAAAAAGCGGCATTCGCCACCTCCGGCCCGGCTGTTTTCTTATAAACAGGCGAACCGCAAGCGGTAAAAGAAAAACCCTCCCAAGGGTTTGGGAGGGTTTAAAGATGCAAGTTTTTTCTATGCTATCTTTTTCCTGTCCCAAACCAAAGAGCCGGCTTCTTAGTGGAAGTCTTAGTCATGGCCTTATTGGTTTGGGCAGCGAAGATATTCATATTGGGTTCATAATAGGGCAAAATTAGGGGTTTTGTCAATTGTGGAAAAGTCTGTTAGAATTTTGATGCCATTAATTTTTGAATAAATGATTCTTTCCGACCGCGACATAAAAAAAGCCCTGGCTTCGGGCAGGATAAAAATTACACCCAAACCGGACTATAAGACCCAGCTGGGCTCTTGTTCCATCGATTTGCACTTAGGCAGTCATTTCCGGGTTTTTAAACACAGCACCCACCCATTTATTGATCTTAGGGGCAACATAGATACCGACAGTATTATGAAGGAAATTGTAGTTAAAAAAGACGAGCCGTTCATTATGCAGCCCGGGGATTTTGCTTTGGCAACGACAGTGGAAAACCTGGAATTGGCGGATGACATTTTGGGCAAGATTGAAGGCCGCAGTTCTTTAGGCAGGTTGGGGATTATTGTCCATGGCACGGCCAGTATTTTTGATCCCGGCTGGGTGGGTAAGCCCACCATGGAGCTGGGGAATTTGGGCGTCATGCCCGTGGCTTTGTATCCGGACATGCGGATTTGCGCTTTTACTTTTGAAGAAGTCACCAGTCGCGTGGAAGTGCCGTATAGGAAGAAGAAGGGCAACAAGTATGCGGGCCAGACTTCGCCGCTTGCTTCCAAGCTCACCCGCGAAGTCAGCAAAGGCATAAAAATGAAGGGCATCGGCGCCAAGGATTATTAGTTAATTAAACACCAGGCTCTTTGCATATGACATGCAAAGAGCCTTTTTTGCTGGTTAGAGCGTTTGAAGAATGATCCACTTGATGTCATCGGAGGTTTCCACCTCTCTCGTGCTTGGAGTCTCCAGGGTTAGGGTGTCCGGCTTTTTGGCATATCTCCGGACCCCTCGAAAAGTATTATTTGAAATAAAACTTTCCAGAGGGCTCTCCGTGATTCCAATCTTGCTGTTTGCCGCGTGAACCACCGAATCTTCGCCGGAAAAAATCCCCACATGCCCGACTCCGTCACCCCGGTTAGTTTCATAGTAATTGATTCTGCCCGAGGTAAAAACCAAATCGCCGGCTTTTATGTTTTGTAATTCTGTCTTGTGGCCAAATTCTCTTTGCTGAATAGACCGCCTTGGCAGCCAGACTCCTTTTTGTGCGTAGAGCCATTTTGCCAAACCTGAGCAGTCAAAAACTTCAGGAGCCTCAGACAATCTCGCCCCTCTGCGGTATTTAGCTTGGCCAACAAGTCCGCGGGCTGCTTTTACCAAATCAAACTCGACTATTCTAAAACCCAGACGAGTTAAAATATTCAGCGCCTCTCTTTCTTCCAGCGGGAGTGAAAGGCCGCCGATATCCACCGCACATCGATTTCCAACAGCGCGATACATGCTTCTTTGTCCTCCTTGAACAAAAATAAAAACCTGCCCGAATAAGGCAGGTTTTTAAGCAGAGCAAATACTAAAACACGCCTTTTCGGTTAGGTGTCAAAATTACAGCGTCTGCAAATCCGGACCAGATTTTTTTATATTTATTCAGTAGCATAATTTATTCTTTTTCGAGTTCATACCAGGTGAAGTCTATGCCCTCGTGCTGGCTTTTTTCTTCGCGCACAATTTTGGTAAATTCCGGATACGCCGGGAAAAAGGCATCCGCGTCCTCGTGCACCCGGTCAATAACCGTGACGTAGAGCTTGTCGGCCTGCCCAATGGTTTGGGTATAAATGGAACCGCCGCCAATGATAAAAATTTCATCTTTTTCGGTTTCTTTTGCCTTGCTCAATGCCTCTTCCACAGAGTGGACAACCATGCAGCCTGGAGCCTGGAAAGCCGGATCCTTGGTGATGATAATATTGGTCCGGTTGGGTAAGGGTCTGGAGCCGATGGATTCAAAAGTTTTTTTACCCATAACAATTACGTGCCCCGAGGTCAGTTTTTTAAAGCGCTTCAAATCCTCGGGGATGTAATACAACAGTTTGTTGTCTTTGCCGATGGCCAGGTTTTTGGCAATCGCAGCAATCAGGCTGATTTTAGGGGTGTTCATTACGTTCGGAAATAATTTTGGCAATTTGGAATAAATCGGCAATTAGATAATCGGGTTTTAACTTTCTTAGCCTTTGTGGCGAACAGTCGCCCGTAGTCAGGGCTGCGGAAATAAAATTGGCGTCTTTGGATATTTCGATTTCTTCTATGGTATCGCCGACACACAAGACTTCCCCGGGTTTTACCTTAATTGCCTGCAAATATTTTTGCAGGCGATGTTCCTTGCTTCTTTGGGTAATATGGGTATGGTCGCCTGGCGGCCTGCCCAGGGTTTTCTCAATTAGTGAAGTTATTTTTAGTCTGGCAAGGTCCTTTGTGATCCGTCTTGTCGGGTGGTTACTGAAGATAATTGAGCGTATTTTTCTTTTTTGCAACAGCCTCAGTATTTTTTTCGCGTGCTTTTTTAAGAGGATCTTGCCGGAATATTGGTTGTAGTGCTCAAAGTAGGCCTTGTTTTGTTCCTGCATCTCCGAGGCGTGCCCGCCGTTTAGTTCCCACATTCGGCTAAAAGGCACGTCGTAGGTCTGTCTGAACCGTGCCAGGCTGACCGGTTTCCTTTTGAAGTGCTTAAGGGCGCGGTTAAATGCGCGGAATTGCATCTGGGTATCGTCGAACAGGGTACCGTTCCAGTCAAAAGCAACCAGTTTAATCATGGTGGAGGCGTTTAAAAATTTCTTCGGGGTTTGCATACCGGGCAAATTGGAAGTTTGGATGCTCTATGCCCAGCACCAAGCGGCTGACTTTGGCTGTTTCTTTGGCCACGGCGAGAACTTTTTTGTTAAGCTGCAGTGCGGTGGCGATTTCAAACCCCAGTCCAATAGCCGGGTAGGAGACTTCGGCCAAAAGCAGGTCGCAATCATGTACGCATTTCACATCGTGCCGGAAAACATCCTCAGCGGTTCCATTGACCAGGCCCATGTATTCCAGAACTTCGTACTTGGTTTTAAGCTTTTCCCGAAATCCCAGCATCTCGGTTTTAAAGTCTTCCGGAGCCTGGGTCAGAGAATGGGCGAGATAAATTTTCATAAATCAATATTTTTGACAACTTCCTTAAGGCTGGGGTGGCCGACCATAAATTTGTCTTCCAGAAATTCTGCTTTGGTAACCCATTTTCCGCCAACAATGTTGCCGTCAGTCTCGTCAAAGTTGTGAAAATGGGCTTCTGGATTTTCAGTAGTGCATTGGAAAACGCTGCAGACCACTTGTTCGCCCGGTTTTAGCTCTTTTAAAAACCAAAAAAAACCCAGGAACTTACCAATCTTGATTTCTAAGTCCACTTCTTCTTTGGCTTCGCGATGCAGGGTTTCAAAGGGGGTTTCGCCTGCATCAATCTGTCCGCCGGGCAAATCCCAAATTTCCTTGCCGTTCAGGTTGTGCTTGATGGCTAAGAATTTTGGTTCGCTCGGATGCAGGATAACAGCTTTGATTGCGGCTAGGGAAGGCATGGGCTTTAAAAGCCTCCAATGTTGGCAATCTCGGCTTTGATCGCCGGGTGGGCCTGGTAATTTTCTATTTTGATGTCGTCGAATTTAAAATCATCAATATTTTTTATGTCCGGGTTGAGTTTCAGGATAGGGAAGGGGAAGGGTTCGCGGGAAAGCTGGGTGTTAACCGCATCAAAATGGTTGGAATAAATATGCACGTCCCCGAAGAAATGCACAAAATCGCCCGGTTCCAAATTGGTAACCTGAGCCACCATCATCAAAAGCAGGGCGTATGAGGTAATATTGAAAGGCACGCCCAAGAAGCTGTCCGCACTTCTTTGGTACAAGCCTAAGTTTAGTTTGCCATTTTGCACCGCGAATTGGTAAGTGGTGTGGCAGAAAGGCGGCACTTCATTGGAATTGTTTTTGCTGGCCATTGCGTAAATGAAGTCCGGGTTCCAGGCCGAGACCACGTAGGATTTGCGGTAAGGTTTGTCCCTGAGGCCCTGGATTACCCAGCCCAGCTGGTCGATTTCCCGGCCGTCGGAAGCAGGCCACCGGCGCCACATGCGGCCGTAAATGGTAACCAGGTCGCCCCATTTTTTGACAAATTCGCTGTCAGCATTTTCGGCTTTGATTTTGGCGATGAAGTCCGCCTGGCTCATGTCAGGATGTTCGCCTTTCAGCGCGGCTTTGTGGTAGCGCTTCCACGCCCATTCGTCCCAGATGTGCACATCGTTGTCCGCCAGGTATTTAATATTTGAGCTGCCTGACAAAAACCACAGCAGTTCGTGGATGATGCCGCGGGTAAAAACTTTTTTCGTGGTGAGGACCGGAAAACCCTCGTTCATTGAGAACCGCATTTGCCGGCCGAAAACCGAACGGATAACGGGCGGCTCTTCACCCTTGTCCTTGTATTGCTGAAGGATTTCCGGAGTGAAGAACAGCGGCTTGTCGCTGCCGTTTTCTTTGATGTCTTTGAGCAAGTCGAGGTATTGGTATTCCGGATGCTTCATAAAAGTGGGTTATTTTTTATTTATTCAATATTGAAAATTTTATCCGTGCCATAGTAGTCCTGCCAATTTTTGTTGTAGTAGTCGAACATCCGGGCCAGGCGGTCTTGGGCCAGCTCCGCTACGCCCAGCTCGGCCATCAGCTGCCTGATCTCTTGCTTGAGTGACGGAGCCTGGGATTCCTCTGCGGTGATTTTTTCAAATTCCGCCAAATAGCCATAACCGGCATTCTTGTCGATGCTGACATTGGTGTTGTGATAGACGTACTCGCTTCTTTCGCGCGACCATTTGGCCTGGTAGGCAAAGCCTGATTTTAAGACCAGGTTGTCCAGTTCTTCAATGGAAGCGGGCACCTTGGCTTCCCACTCCAAGCGGGCAGTGCCGTTGGAGCTGGTCGTATCATCTACAGAAGCTTTGACTACCAGAATAACTTTGCCGTCGGCAGCACGCGTGCGTACGGAAAAGTCTTTGGCTTTGCCGGCCAAATCTTTCAGCTTTTCCAAATCTGCGGGTGAGACAACGGCGCTGACGTTCTCGTGGAGCTTTTGCAGGCTGCCCCCCACAAAGTAATGGTTAAGCTGCTTGTGGGAGCCCACGGTTTTGAGCGTTCCGTCTTTTGCCCGCATTTTGGCTACCAGGGCGTCTGCGTTTTCTTTGCTGCCCAATAAGGACTTGATTTCGATCTCGTAAGAATGAGTTTGCATAATTAGTATTTGTGGTTTTTTTTATCTATGGCCTGTTTGATGTCGCCTTCGACAAACCGGTTGCGCGCATGGCGGTACCAGTCGTGGGGTTTGGATTTTTGGATTTCTTTCCAGAGTTTTTTGGCGGACTGGGTAAAAAACAGCTTGGCAATCACAGTCCGGTTGTCGTCCCAGGCCTCCATGTGCACGCGGCCCATGGCTTTTTGTTCTTGAATTTCCAAATCCACATCCAGCCAGTCGGCATCTTTGACGATTTTAGCTTCCAGGCTTTTGCGCGCCTCGTATTCTTCCCAGGCGGCTTCCATTTCTCCGGCCAGCACTGTGTCTTTCAGCATGTCTTTAACCGCTTTTTCTTCGTCCCGTTTGGTATACTGCCGGGAGATATAGTGGACGTCGCCGGTGCGGCTTTCGGTAATATCGTGGACCAGGGCCATCATCATAATTTTTTGCATGTCAACTTTTTTGTTTTCCATTCTGGCCAAAACCATGGCCAGCCAGATAACCCGAAGATGGTGGTCGGCCAGGTTCGCAAAGCTGGGGCCCAAAAATTGCTTCCAGGCCCGGTCGATAAACCTTAAGCAGCCGATTTCGTATAAAAATTCCAGATTTCTTTTGGTGTTCATATTGGTAAGTTTAGCACAGTTTTTTCGGCCTTCCAAAACGCTTAAAATGGCCCTATTTCCGGGTTTTTGGGTTAATGGTATACTTATGCATATGGACAAGCTGATTTTGGGCCTTGTAGGCGAAAAATTTGCGGGAAAAGACGCGGCTGCCAATTATCTGGCAAAAAAGCACCAGGCTGCCCACTTTAGGTTTAGCCACATTTTGGACGACATTTTAAGGCTTTTGGATTTGCCGATTTCCCGGCGCAATGAAATCGATTTGGGCCTCGGCCTAAGGCAGATTTTCGGGCGCCAGGTTTTGGGCCCGGCCATTATCCAGCGGGTGAAAGCGTCAGCCAGTGCGCTGGTGGTAATTAACGGTATCCGGATGGATGAGGTGGAAAATGTGCGCCAGGTGGGGGGAAAAATAATTTACATCACCGCGCCGGTAGAGGCCAGGTTCGCCCGCTACCAGCAGCGCCGCGAAAAAACCGACGACGGCAGCATGAGCCTGCAGGCGTTTGTGGAGCAGGAGCAGGAGCCGACGGAAGTCGGTATTCCCGAATTGGGCAAAAGCGCGGATTTTAGAATTGAAAACACCGGCAGCCTGGAAGAATTTTATGGCAAGCTCGAGGAGGTGCTGAGCCGTATCCGCCCCGCGTAAATTTTTTAAAAATGCCTTCGTTTATCAAAAAACTTGCTTTATCCAAGAAAGCCCCGCGCCAACCCCGCGGCCGGTTTATAGTCATTGACGGCATTGATGGCAGCGGCAAGGCCACCCAGACCCGGTTGCTCATTGAGGAGCTGAAGATAAACGGTTTTGAGGTGGAAGAAGCGGATTTTCCCCAGTACGGCACCAAGTCCGCCGGGATTATTGAAGAGTATTTAAACGGCAAATACGGCCAGCTCGACCCGCGCGCCGCTTCCATTTTTTACGCCATTGACCGGTTTGATGCCAGTTTTAAAATCCGGCAGTGGCTTAACGAAGGCAAAGTGGTGGTTTCCAACCGTTATGTCACAGCCAATGCCGGCCACCAGGGAGGGAAGATAGCGGATGCTTCTGACCGGCTTAAGTTTTTCCGCTGGCTCAATGATTTGGAATACAGTATTTTTAACATTCCCAAGCCGGACTTGAACATCATTCTCCACGTGCCTGCCAAACTGGCCCAAAAATTGGTGGATTCCAAGGCCAAGCACCAGCGCACGTATGCAAACCGCGCCAACAAGAAGCGGGATTTGCACGAATCAGACTTGGAACATTTAAAAAACGCGGAGCAGGTTTTTTTGGAAATCATCCAGCTGTTCCCCAATACCAAAATGGTGGAGTGCACGGAAAATAACCGTTTGCTTTCGCCTGAAGAAATTCACAACAAGGTCTGGGAGTTGGCCAGGAGAATTGCGCTGATTAATTTTAAACCGGAGTATAAATGACATGCCTGAAGTTTTAACCTCCCCCGGGTTCGGGGCGGAAAAAAAAGATTCGGCAAAAAAAGAAATTGAACATGCCGTCAGTCTCTTAGTGGATTTACTTGACCCGGAAGGCCCTTACCGATGGGACCTGCCTCCTAAGCCGCTTCAGGTAGGAGACGAAAATTACCAATATTTTGTCTGCAGAGACAGCGCGTATTTGGGGCAAGTGCTGGCTTTAACCAGTCTGGTAAGAAGCGAAGCCCTGCCCAGAGATCAGCAAAATCGGGTTGAGGACGCTTTGGCCAACATACGAGCAGTCAACCGGCAGTCCGGGCTTAGAACCCCGGAAGATATGGTGATTTTGAAAGATAGGA
>JAKAGU010000019.1 GCA_021825655.1 bacterium
TCCTCTACCGTCCACCAGAACGCTTTGAAAATTAAAAGCCAAAAAGTCAAAGTTACAATTTAAAATTCAAAAAAGAATTTTAGTTTTGAGTTGTAGTTTTGAGTTTCGGCGAGGATGAAAGTTCATGCCCACGCTCAATAAGGCGGAGATAGAAAAAATCCTCCAAACCACCATGAATAACCCGGACTTGTATTTGTCCGCGTTCACCCACCGGTCCTATTTGAACGAGAACCGGTCTTTTCATTTGCCTCACAACGAGCGCCTGGAATTTTTGGGCGACGCTGTGCTGGAGTTGGCCGCAACCGAGTATCTCTACCGCAATTATCCGCACCCCGAAGGCGAGCTGACTAATTTCAGGAGCGCGTTGGTGAACTATAAGATGCTTTCCGAAATTGCCCGCCGCCTCGGTTTTGAAAAGTTTTTGCTCATGTCCAAGGGTGAAGCCAAGGACACCGGGCGGGCGCGCCAGGTGATTCTGGCCAACTGCATTGAAGCGGTCATTGGTGCCATGTATATGGATTCAGGCTATCAGGCCTGCACCAATTTCATCGGCCGGGAAATTTTAGTGGAATTGCCGAAGATTATCGAAGGCGAAACCTACCTGGATCCCAAAAGCCGTTTGCAGGAACTTGTCCAGGAAAAATCGGGAATTACCCCGACTTATGGCGTGGTTTCGGAAAGCGGGCCTGACCACAACAAAACTTTCGTGGTCGCGGCTTTTGTGGGCAACGATGAAGTTGGCCGGGGCGAGGGGCCTTCGAAGCAGGAGGCGGAAATTGCCGCGGCAGAGAACGCGCTCAACAACAATAAATTTTGACTTTCAAGATTCCTGACAAACAAAAATAAATGTACTTAAAGCGGTTAGAAATTCACGGTTTCAAGTCTTTTGCCCATAAAACCACTTTGGAATTTTCCAAGGGGATTATTGCCATTGTAGGGCCGAACGGCAGCGGCAAGAGCAATGTGGCCGATTGTTTGCGCTGGGTTTTGGGCGAACAATCCGCCAAGCTGATGCGCGGCAAAAAAGCGGACGATGTAATTTTTGCGGGCTCGGATAAAAAAACCCGGCTGGGTTTTGCCGAGGTGGCGGCGACTTTTGATAACCAGGACCGCCGCATTCCCGTGGACGCGCCCGAAGTGAGCCTGGGCAGGCGCGTGGACCGCAGCGGCAACAGTGAATACCTGATTAACGGCCAGCAGGTGCGGCTGTTGGACATTGTGGATTTGGTTTTAAAGAGCAATATCGGCACTTCCCGCTATACCGTTATCGGCCAGGGCACGATTGACCAGATGGTGCTGGCCGGTTCCGGGGAAGTTAAAAGCCTGGTGGACGAAGCCAGCGGCGTGAAAACTTATTACCTGAAGCGCGACAAATCTTTGCGGCGTTTGGAACAGACCGCGCAGAATTTGATGCGGGCCGAGGACCTGATTGCGGAAATTGAGCCGCGGCTAAAGTCGCTGCGCCGCCAGGCCAAAAAAATGGAAGCCCGGGCTGAATTGGAGCAGGAGCTGCGGCTTTTGCAGCGAGAGTACTTTGGCAAAACTTTTTGGCTATTAAAAACCCAGATTGACGGCTATCAGGAACAGATTGACTTGCTTGCCGGGCAGCGGGGCGAGGTGGACGCCCGGCAGCGCGCTATGCGCGCGCAGGCTGAGGAACTGGAAAAGGGCAACCACGGGCAGCTCGATAAGTACCGGGAAATTCAGCGGCACTTGGAATTGCTGCAGAAGCAAAAAAATAAAGTTTTGGAAGAGCTCAGTCTGGTCCGCGGTAAGATGCAGAGCCAAAAAACCGCGGTCGCCGGCGACCCCCGGACTTTGCAGGTGGAAATTCATACTCTGGCTAAAAAACTCGAAGAAGTAAAGGAACAGATCCAGAAAACTACGAGCGAGCAGGCGGGCTTTAAAGCGCAGGTTGTGGCCCAGCGCCAGTTGTTGGAACAGATTAAAACCAAACTGGCCGGCCTGTATGCTCAGGCGCAGGGGGGCGTGGGGCAGATGAATTGGGAAGGTTTTGAGAAGGAGTTTGTCGACTTGGACGCGCTGGTGGAAAAATTTTACAGCAGCCTGGAAGCTAACCGGCCCTGGCAGGAGGTGCAGGTTGTGGCCCTGAATCTTAAACAGCAATTTTACAAATTTAAGACCGTGGTCCGCCAGTCAGTACTGGATCCGCAGCATATCAATCAAGTCCAGCAGCAGATTGCCGCTTTGCAAAATGAAAAAGAGGACTTGGACCAGGCTCTGCAGAATTTGCAGACCGGCCTGTCCAAGACGGAGATATACCTTAATTTTTTGCACAAGGACGAGGAAGGTTTGGAGCAGCAAAAATTGCATTTGGATTTGGAGTTGAAAAAAGCCGTCAGCCACTCCATGGATGATTTTTTGAAAGGCATGCTGGAAGAGGAAAGTCGGCTGAAAAAGCAGGTAGATGGCCTGGTTCAGGAAATTACCACAGTGGAAGGGTTGTTCAAAAAGCAGCAGGACGAACAGGGCAATTTGCAAAAAGCCCTGCACCAGGCTGAGCTGTCTTTGCGGGATCAGCAGGACGAACTTTCTAAAATCAAGGACCGAATTTCCGCTTTGTCTGTGGACAAGGCCAAATATGATACCCAGATGGAAGTGGTTGCCGAGGAAGTTACCCGGATTTTGGGCCCGGAAATTTTAGCCAATATCGCCGAAAAAAAAGTCGAAGGCGCCAGCCCCGACTTGGAAAACCGCATTACCCGTTTGAAAAACCAGCTGGACATGATTGGCGGCATGGACGAGCTGACATTGAAGGAATACCAGGAGACCGAAGCGCGGTTTACGAGCCTGTCCGCCCAAGTGGAAGACTTGAAAAAATCCATGCAGGATTTGCGCAATATTATTGATGAGCTGGATGAACATATTAAAGTAAAGTTTAACGAGGCCTTTGCCCGCATTAATGAAAAGTTTGAACAGTATTTTCGGATTTTGTTCAATGGCGGCCGGGCGTATTTGAGCCTGGTGCGGAGCGAGGAACAACAGGCGGAGGCGGCCCAGGCTGCGGCAGAAGAAGAAGGGGCGGATGCTGCAGCGGACAACCTTGATGGCCTTAGGCCGGAAGAAAAAATCGTGGCCAAATACGAAAAGGGTGTGTCCAACGTGGTGGGGATAGAAATAAAAGCCACGCCCCCAGGGAAAAAACTTTCTTCCATCCAGGCCCTGTCGGGGGGAGAAAGAAGCCTCACATCCATTGCCCTGCTTTGCAGCCTGCTGACCTGTTTTCCTTCGCCCTTTGTCGTGCTGGATGAGGTGGATGCGGCGCTGGATGACGCCAATACCATCCGTTTCGGCCAGATTTTGGGCACGCTGTCCGACCAGACGCAATTTTTAACCATCACCCACAACCGCGAAACCATGGCCCAGGCCAATATCCTTTACGGCGTAACCATGGGTGACGACGGGGTCAGCAAACTCTTATCTGTAAAACTGGAACAGGCCAAGGCTTTTGCCAAATAAATTTTATGGTATCCGCGCTTCTTAGCAGTGTGACTGCGTTTATTATCCGGGTAATCTCCGTGCTTGGTTATCCGGGGGTGGCTTTTTTGATGGCTATTCAGACCATGGCCATACCTATGCCCAGCGAAATTATTTTGCCGTTTGCCGGCTCGCTGGTGGTTCAGGGCCGGTTTTCGTTGTTCGCCCTGGCTCTGGTCGGGGGGTTGGGCAGCGCGGTGGGGTCTAGCCTGGCTTACTATATTGGCTATAAAGGCGGTCGCCCTCTCGTTAATAAATACGGGCGTTATATTCTAATTTCCCAGCATGATTTGGACCTGGTGGAAAAGTTCTTTCAGCGCTTCGGCAATGTTTCGGCCTTTTTTGGCCAATTGCTGCCAGTGGTAAGGAGCTTTGTGGCTTTTCCGGCCGGGGCAGCCAAAATGAGTTATCCTAAATTTGTGGCGTATACGTTTGCCGGTTCTTTTCTATGGTCTCTGGTTCTGGGCTATTTCGGCATGAAGTTGGGGGAGAATTGGGGCGTATTAAGGGAGAAGCTGCACGGATTTGATACTGCCATCATAGTTTTAATCCTCTTACTCGGAGTTTACTGGATTTACCGGCACGTAAAAAACAGCCGCCGATCCTGATTAGCCTTATGCCGCGAGGGTTGACCAAACCCCTGCGAAATGGTAGAATGTGTTCACGCTCTTTTTCCATCGCAAGCCACGCCCAAACAGTTCCGAGTTGCTGCTTAGGAATTTACGGCCAGGCTGAAAGATGGCTGATATTTAAACTTTCATACTTACACCATGCTGATAATTAGACTCCAGCGGACAGGCAAAAGAAACCAGGCTGACTTCCGCATTATTTTGGCGGAAAAAACCGCGGCTGCCCAAAAAAAATTCCAGGAAGTTTTGGGCAACTACAACCCGCGCAAGAAAAATTTTCGGATTGCCGAAGAACGCGTAAAATATTGGATTGGCCAGAACGTGGAAATGTCACCGACTATCCATAACTTGTTTGTTACCAAGGGGCTGCTTTCCGGCGCTAAGGTAAAAGCCTTCAGTGTGCCGAAGAAAGAAGTGCCGGCCGAAGCCCCGGCTTCTGCCCAGCCCGCCGCCGAAGCCCCGGCAGCTGAAAGCGCGCCTGCTACAGAGGCGGCGCCTGCGGAAAACCAACCCGCGGCTTAAGCAAAACATTCAAAACCCTGCGCTGGCGCAGGGTTTTTGTTTTCTTGACCGCGGGATTTGATAGCGGGTATAATATACGTGATAGCCGTAAGCTTAAGCAAAGGTCGAAGCTGAAAACAAGTAGATGCTATCAGAAAAACTGTTTTGCTTATATGGAACAAGACCAACAGTTTGTGGAATTCGTCGTCAAGGCTTTGGTTGACCATCCTGAAGATGTGAAGACCGAGCGCGTGGTTGATGAGATGGGCGTACTGATTACGCTGCACTTAAACCCGCAGGACATGGGCCAAGTAATCGGCCGCATGGGCCAAACGGCGAAAGCTATCCGCACCTTGCTTCGCGTCGTCGGCGCCAAGCACAAGGCCCGCGTGAACCTGAAGATTTACGAACCTGAAGGTTCCCACCGCGGCCCTCGCAGAGAAGAAAGCCATGGCGAAAGCGCCGATACTGGCAGCGATGCGATTGACGACTTTAAGCTCTAAAGCTTGAGAAGTTAAATAACCCCGCCTGACCCGTGTTTACGGGCGCGGGGTTATTTCAAACCATATGCCCAAACTTTCTAAAAAATTGTCCGTAAAAATTGTGACACTGTTTCCGGGATTTGTGGAGAATTTCGTGGAAAGTTTTGGCATTGTAAAAAGGGCGGTTAAGCTGCGGCTGCTGGACTTGAAGGCGGTCAATTTAAGGAGTTTTGGCTTGGGTCCGCGCCAGAGTGTGGACGATCGGCCGTATGGCGGTGGCGTGGGCATGGTGCTCAGGCCCGATGTACTCTGCCGGGCCATTAACCGGTTGAAACAAAAAAATCCCGCTGCCAGAAAAATGCAGAGGATTATCCTGCTTTCCCCTCAAGGCAAACCGTTTACCCAAAAAGATGCGCAGCGGCTTGCCCGCTACAGCAGCCTGGTTTTGGTTTGCGGCCGTTACGAGGGGTTTGACGAGCGGGTTAGGTCGTTTGTGGACGAAGAGCTTTCCGTTGGCGATTACGTGCTGATGGGCGGGGAGCTGCCGGCGCTGGTTGTAAGCGAGGCGGTTATGCGCCTGAAGCCGGGTGTTTTGGGCAAGGATGAGTCTGCGGACAGGGAATCGTTTGCGGAAGGCCTGCTGGAATACCCCCAGTACACCAAGCCGGAAATTCTGAAAGACGGCAAAAAAAAGCTGGTTGTGCCCGCAGTCTTGCGTTCCGGCAACCACCAGAAAATTGCAGCCTGGCGCTTGGCTGAGTCTATTAAAAGGACGGAAAAACGCCGGCCGGATATTTTTAAAAAAACCAACGTCCTCTAATTTTATGCCGCAGCACAAGCTTAAGGTTGAGGAATTGAAAACCCGGCTGGATAAATATCTGGCCCACGCGCTGCCTGCCGTCTCCCGTTCCCAAATTCAGCGCGATATTGAAGCCGGCCGGGTCGAGGTTAACGGCCGCAAGGTTTTGGAGGCCAAATTCGTGGTTCGCCTCAATGACCGGCTGGAATACAATGAGCCAGCTGCAGACAACGGGGAGCTGAGGCCCATAAACCTTCCATTGAAAGTTTTATACAATCAGCACGGGCTTTTGATTATCGATAAGCCCGCGGGTTTGGTGGTGCATCCGGGTGCGGGGTTCAAGGGCGAAAGCCTGGCTTCGGCTTTGTTGTTCCATTTCAAGGACATCCGCGTGGTGGGCGAAGACCATAGGCCGGGCATTGTTCACCGGCTGGACAAGGACACCAGCGGGGTAATTCTGGTGGCCAAGACGCCAGAAATGTATGAGTACCTGAAAGACGCGTTTGCGCAAAGGAAAGTCAGGAAAGAATATTTGGCATTGGTGCTGGGGCGCATGGCAAAGCCGATGGGCAGCGTTGACACTCCGATTGGCAAAAACGAACAGGACTTCAGGAAAATGGCTGCGGGGCCCTCGCCCGATGCCAAACCCGCTTTGACCGAATACCGGGTCATTGAAGAGCTGCAAAATCCGGAAACACTTGACTTTTACAGCCTAATTAGGGTAAAATTGCATACAGGCAGGACGCACCAGATCCGCGTCCACCTGGCATCCTTGGGCCATCCGCTCATTGGCGACGAGCTCTACGGGGGCAAAAAAGTGAAAGTTAAGGGCCTGGCGCGGCAGTTCCTGCATGCCAAAAAGATCGAAGTCAGGCTGCCGGACGAAACCTGGATTGAAGCCGAAAGCGAACTGGCCGGTGATTTGAAAGAATTTCTCAAGCGTTTAAATAGTAAGATAGTTAACACATTATAAAATGCCAATTGTAAAACATGTTTCCGAAAAGCAGCTTAAGACCCTGCCCGACTTCAAGCCTGGTTACACCGTGAAGGTCCACCAGCGCATCAAAGAAGGCGGCAAGGAGCGCATTCAGATTTTTGAAGGCCTGGTTATTGCGAGGAAGGGCGGCACTGGCGTCAATGCTTCCTTCATGGTCCGCAAAATTTCCCATGGCGTGGGCGTGGAAAGGATTTTCCCCCTCCATTCCCCCAATATTGCCAAGCTGGAAGTTATGAAGCCCACCGTGGTGGCCAAAGCTAAGCTCTATTATGTCCGCGGCCGCCAGGACAACCAACCCCGCGTCCGGAAGAACAAGAAAAGCAAATAATTTTTGGATTTTAAAACCGGCTGGTGCATACCAGCCGGTTTTTTTGTTGCCAAAAAAGTTAGGGTAGGACTTTGAGCACTTTCCACCAGTTGTTAATGTATTCCTGGCGGCGGTTTTGGTATTTCAGGTAGTAGGCGTGTTCCCACACGTCCAGGCCGATTATCGGGGTGTGGCCGCGGGTTAAGGGCGAGTCCTGGTTGGCCGTAGAATAGATTTCCAGGCCGTCGCCGGGGATGCGAGACAGCCACGCCCAGCCGCTGCCAAACTGTTTTAAGGCCGCGTCTGTAAATTTTTGCTTAAA
>JAKAGU010000001.1 GCA_021825655.1 bacterium
TTTTATTCCCAAAATTTGGTAATACTTCTGCCAAGCGGCCACGTGTTCGGGCAGGCCGCTGCTGGGCGCATAACCCAAAGCCTCGGGCTGGTAATTCCTGACGGCTTTAAAAAACGCGGGCGGCACCGCGTAGTCCGGATCGCCGCTGCTTAACGCATAAACTTTTACGCCCCGGGCCTGGGCCGCGCGCGCCAAAGGCAAAAACTTGCGGATGGGCGAAGCCGGAGTCAGTTGGGCGCGTTGGGAAAGTTTGGGCATGAAATTTAAAATTAACATTCCCAGTTTAACAAATCCGCGGGTCTAAATCAAAACCCCCGCCTCTTAAACGAGGCGGGGTTTTTAAACCGAAACTTAAATTTCTTCAGGCTTTTCTTCGGGTTCAGCCGGCGCGGCCACGGCCAACAGTTCGGCTTCGCCGTCCAGTTCGCTCGGGGCCAAAGATCCGCCTTCGCCCAGCTGCAGATTTTCCCGGGCAATATTGGCGTTAAAACCCGTACCGGCCGGAATCAGCTTGCCGATAATCACGTTTTCCTTGAGGCCTCTTAAATAATCGGTTTTGCCGGTCACCGCGGCTTCAATCAGCACGCGGGTGGTTTCCTGGAACGACGCGGCAGCCAGGAAGGAATCCGTATTCAGGGAGACTTTGGTAATCCCCATTAACAGCTGTTCGGCTTTGGCCTGCACCTTGCCGTTCTTGGCCAATTCTTCGTTCATGGCATTAAACTTGGAACGGTCCACAATTTCGCCGGGCACCAGTTCGCTGTCGCCGGATTCCAAGACGCGCATCTTGGAGAACATCTGGCGGACAATCACTTCAATGTGCTTGTCGTGGATGTTTTGCCCCTGGGACACGTAAATGTCCTGGACTTCCTTCACAATGTACTTCTGCGCGTCTTCCGTGCCCTTTAAGGACATAATCAGGTTGGGGTTGAGGTTGCCTTCGGTCAGCGGCTGGCCGGAGGTCACCAGGTCCCCGTCTTTGACAAACAGGGTAAAGCCGGCCGGAATGGCATACTCTTTAACCTGGTCGCTCTCGTGGATAATGTGAATCTGCCCCTTATCCACGCGCACAAAACCGTTGTTTTTGGCCTTCACGGCTTTGCCGGCTTCATCGATGTATAAAGTTTCGCCCGCGCTGACCTGGCTGCCATCTTTAATGGCGGAGTGGGCTTTACCCAAATCATAGGTGTCTTTCTCCACATCTGCGCCCTGGATGCGCACCATGACTTCCTTGTTGGAGAGCTTGGAAATGTACGCCTGGCCGTCAATTTCGGAAACAAAGGCCATACCTTTGGGTTCGCGCGCTTCGAACAGTTCTTCCACGCGGGGCAAACCTTGGGTAATGTCTTTAACCGAAGCGGATCCGCCGGTATGGAAAGTTCTCATGGTCAGCTGCGTACCCGGTTCGCCAATGGCCTGGGCGGCCACAATGCCTACGGCCGCACCCAGTTCCACCATACCGTTGAAGCCCAGATCGTAACCGTAGCACAAGCGGCAGATGCCGCGGGTCAGTTTGCATTTTAAGACCGAGCGGCACTTAACGGCTTCTGCCCCGGAATCCACAATCCGCTTGGCCATGAAGTCATCAATGCCCTGGTTTTTAGCTACAATCACTTCGCCGGTCTTATCTTTAATGTCCTCGGCAGCCACGCGGCCGAACAGCCTGCGGTCAAACGGCTTGTTCATGCGCTGGCTTTCCGCCAGAGTCACAACGTCATAATCTTCGGTGCCGCAGTCTTCGGCATTCACTACCACGTCCTGGGACACGTCCACCAGGCGCCTGGTCAAATAGCCCGCGTCCGCGGTTCTCAGCGCGGTGTCGGACATACCTTTACGGGAACCGTGAGTCGAGAAGAAGTATTCCAGCACGGCCAAGCCTTCCTTAAAGCTGCCGCGCACGGGCAATTCAATAACGTCGCCGGCCGGGTTAACCACCAAGCCTTTCATGCCGGACATCTGGGTTACCTGAGAGAAGGAGCCGCGCGCGCCACTGGACACGAAATAGTTGATGGACCCGTATTCGGGCACAGCCTTGGTCACGCTCTTGGCAATTTTTTCCGAAACGTCCGCCCAGATTTCCACCACGCGGTTTTTGCGCTCTTCTTCGGTGAGCAGCCCTTCCTGGAACTGCTGGTAGGTATTTTCCACTTCCACGTCCGCGCCTTTGAGCATTTCATATTTTTCCGCAGGCACCACCAGGTCGTCCATACCCCAGGACAGGCCGGACTTTTTCATGTAGGTAAAGCCGGTACGCTTAATTTCGTCAATCAGTTCGGCGGTGCGCTCGTTGCCCAAAGTGCGGTGCGCTTCGCGCACCAGCGCCTGGAGCTTTTTCTTGTCAAAATTTTCGTTCCGAAAGCCCATTTCCGGGGGCACAACTTTGTTGAAAATCAAACGGCCCACGTTGGTTTCGACAAATTCGCCGTTTTCCAGCCGGACTTTAATCTTGGCCTGAATATGCACGAAGTTGTTGTTGTAAGCCATAATGGCTTCTTTGGGGCTGGAGAAAATTTTGCCTTCGCCCTTCACGCCTTCGCGGATGCGGGTAATGTAGTAGCAGCCCACCACCACGTCCTTGTCCGGAGTCATGACCGGATCGCCGGACGCGGGCTTTAAGAGGTTGTGCGCGGAGACCATAATCTCGCGGGCTTCTTTCTGGGCCGGCTCAGTCAAAGGCACGTGCACGGCCATTTGGTCGCCGTCAAAGTCCGCGTTAAAGGCGGCACACACCATGGGATGCAATTGGATAGCCTTGCCTTCAATCAGCACGGGCTGGAAAGCCTGGAAACCCAAACGGTGCAGGGTCGGGGCGCGGTTTAAGAGCACGTAGTGGTCTTTAGTGACCTCTTCCAGAATATCGTAAACTTCGGTTCTGCCCTGTTCAATCAAGCGGTTGGCGCTTCTCACGTTGTGCGCATATTCGCGGCCAATCAGCTTGGAAATGACGAACGGCTTGAACAATTCCAAAGCCATTACCTTGGGCAAGCCGCACTGGTGCAGTTTTAAGTGCGGGCCCACCACAATCACGGAGCGGCCGGAATAGTCCACGCGCTTACCCAGCAGGTTCTGGCGGAACCTCCCCTGTTTGCCTTTCAGCATGTCCGCCAAAGAGCGGAGCTTGCGCTTCTGGCCCGTGGAAGCGGTAACTTCCTTGCCGTGGCGCACGGAGTTGTCCACCAGCGCGTCTACGGCTTCCTGCAGCATGCGCTTTTCGTTTCTGGTAATGACTTCCGGGGCTTTAATTTCCAAAAGTTTGCGCAAGCGGTTGTTGCGGTTAATCACCCGGCGGTAAAGGTCGTTTAAATCCGAGGCCGCAAACCGGCCGCCGTCGAGCTGCACCATGGGGCGCAGGTCCGGCGGAATAACCGGCAGCACGGTCACCAGCATCCATTCCGGCCGGAGGCCGGAATTAATTAGGGACTTAATCAAGCGCAAACGCTTGAGCATTTTGCGCTGCGCCTGGCCTTCCAAATTCGGCAGTTGGGTCTGCATGTCGCGGGCCAGCTCTTCCAGGTTCACTTCTTCCAAGAGGCCCTTTAGGGCTTCGGCGCCAATGCCGGCGGTAAACACCGGTCCGTACTTTAAGGACAAGTCGCGGTAGGCCAGTTCGGAAATGACCTGCAGTTTCTTAATACCCTTCAGTTCGCTTCTGGCCTGGTCGCGGATAGATTCCAAGGCATCCAGTTCTTTGGCCCAGGCATCCTTCAGCCGGGTGACTTCCGTGTCAATTTCCGCCTGGAGCACGTCCGCATCCACTTTGCCAGCCTTGTGCGCCAGCTCGCTCTTGGCTTTGGCCAGCAAGCTTTCGTATTTTTCTTCAATGGCCTTTTTCTTGGCTTTGAATTCTTTTTCAATCTGCTCCAATGTGGCGACCCGCACCTCTTCGTCCACGCTGGTAATAATATAGGAAGCAAAGTACACCACGCGCTCCAGTTCCTGCACGCCCAAATCCAGAATTAACCCTAACCGGCTGGGGACGCCGCGCAAAAACCAAATGTGGGCTACGGGCACGGCCAGCTTAATGTGGCCCATGCGCTCGCGGCGGACCGAGGACTTGGTAACTTCCACGCCGCACTTGTCGCAGACAATCCCCTTGTAGCGGATGCGCTTGTATTTGCCGCAATAGCACTCCCAGTCCTTAATCGGTCCGAAAATTTTCTCGTCGAACAAACCATCCTTTTCCGGGCGCTGCGTGCGGTAGTTGATGGTTTCCGGCTTGGTTACTTCGCCGTGCGACCAGTCCATAATAGTGGTCGGGCTGGCCAGCCTTAGTCTCACACCCTTGAAATTTTCTGTTAGCGTTGACATAAGTTTTGTAAAAGTAAGAAATTAGTAATTAGTTTAAATTTGCCCCACTACTTACTCTTTTCTTTCTTTTTTTTCTTTTCCTTTTTAGGTTCGTCGTCAAACAAGGAAGCCGCAGCCACCGTTTCCTGGGGGCGAGGCTCGCCTTGCGGGAAAATCTCCGGCTCGACCGAAGCGGGCATAACCAGCCCGCCTTCGCCTAGGAGTTCTACATCTAAGCATAAGCTTTGCAGTTCTTTGACCAACACCCTAAAGCTTTCCGGAATGTTGGGCTTCTTAATGGCTTCGCCTTTCACAATGGATTCGTAAGTCTTACTCCTGCCCACCACGTCGTCGGACTTGATAGTCAGCATTTCCTGCAAAGTGTGGGCCGCGCCGTAGCCTTCCAAGGCCCAGACTTCCATTTCCCCGAAACGCTGGCCGCCGAACTGGGCCTTGCCGCCCAAGGGCTGCTGGGTAATTAAGGAGTACGGTCCGGTGGAGCGGGCGTGCACCTTGTCATCCACCAAGTGGTGGAGCTTTAGCATGTAAGCCACGCCTACGGTCACCTTTTCGTCAAAAGCTTCGCCGGTCTTGCCGTCGTAGAGCGTAACTTTGCCGTCGCGGGGAATGCCCGCGTTTTCCAGCTCGGTCTTAATCTGGCTTTCCGTGACCCCGTCCAAAACCGGCGTGGCCACTTTGTAGCCCAAAATTCTCGCGGCCATGCCCAAGTGGGTTTCCAAAATCTGGCCCAGGTTCATGCGGGAGACCACGCCCAGGGGGTTTAGCACAATATCCACGGGCGTGCCGTCCGCCAGGTAAGGCAAATCTTCCACGGGCACAATTTTGGAAATAACGCCCTTGTTGCCGTGGCGGCCGGCCATTTTGTCGCCGACCTGGATTTTACGTAAGACCGCCACGGACACCTGAATGCTGCGGATGACGCCGGAGGGCAGCTTGTCGCCGGCCTCGCGGCTAAATTCGCGGATGTTAACCACTTTGCCGTATTCGCCGTGCGGCAGAATCAGCGAAGTGTCTTTCACGTCGCGGGACTTTTCGCCGAAAATTACGCGCAAAAGTTTTTCTTCCGCGGTCAGGTCGGTCTCGCCTTTGGGAGTGATTTTCCCCACCAGAATGTCGCCGGCTTTAACCTGCGCGCCAATGCGGATAACGCCGCTCTCGTCCAAGTCTTTCAGTTTTTCTTCGCCCACATTGGGAATGTCGCGGGTCACCTGTTCCGGGCCCAGCTTGGTGTCGCGCACGTCAATCTTAAAGTCGTCAATGTGAATGGAGGAATAGCGGTCCTGCTGCACCAGTCTTTCGGAAAGCAAAATGGCGTCTTCGTAGTTGCCGCCCTCCCAGGACATGAAAGCCACCAGCACGTTCTGGCCCAGAGCCAGTTCGCCGTTTTCCGTGGAAGCGCCATCCGCCAGCACCTCGCCTTTTTTCACCTTCTGGCCTTTGGTCACGCGCGGGATCTGGTTAATGCTCGTGGCCGAGTTGGTGCGCATAAATTTCAGCAGCTTGTACTCGTGCTTCTTGTTCTTTTCGTCCACCACCACAATCTTTTCGCCCGTTACCGAAGCCACTTCGCCCGCCTCTTCGGACAGAATCATGGTGCCGCTGTCGTGAGCCGCCTTGAATTCCATGCCCGTGCCGATAATCGGCGCGTCCGGCTTAATGCAGGACACGGCCTGGCGTTGCATGTTGGAACCCATGAGCGCGCGGTTGGCGTCGTCGTGCTCCAAAAAGGGAATTAAAGACGTGGTCACGGAAATAATCTGCTTGGGCGAAACGTCCATGCAGTCAAAGTCGTCGGAAGCGGCAATGGACGGCACGCTGCGCACGCGGGCGGAAGAGCGGGGCTCCTTAAAGTAGCCGCGTTCGTCGGTTTCCACTGTGGCATCGCCAATAATCAGCTGCTCTTCTTCAAACGCGTCAAGCTTGATAATTTTGTCCGTGAGCCGGGACTTGATCCGGATTTCCGTCAGCTGTTTGCTTTTAACCAAATCCTTGGCCAGTTTGGGGGTAATGGTTTCCCCGGCCTTAACCAAGACTTGGCCGTTTTCGTCCTTCACGTCGAACAGGGCAATTTCATCCACCGCATCCGCGCCGTCGTTCTTGGCAAACTTCTTAACTTTAAAATACGGGGTTTCAATAAATCCAAAGTCATTCACTTGGGCATAGGTGGCCAAGTGCGCCACCAAGCCAATGTTCGGGCCTTCCGGCGTGGTAATCGGACACAGCCGGCCGTAGTGGGAGCGGTGCACGTCGCGCACCTCAAAGCCTGCGCGTTCGCGGGAAAGACCGCCAGGGCCCATGGCGCTAAGCCTTCTTTTGTGTTCCAGTTCGGCCAAGGGGTTGGTCTGGTCCATGAACTGGGACAGCTGGGAAGAGGAGAAAAATTCCTGCATAGTGGCCACAATCGGGCGCACATGAATAAGCTGGGCCGGAGTCACGGTGTCGAGATCCGCCAAAGACATGCGGTCTTTGGCAATTCTGGCCATGCGGGCGAGACCCACGCGGAAGCGGGTCTGAATGAGCTCGCCGACTGCGCGCACGCGGCGGTTGGCCAAGTGGTCAATGTCGTCCGGCGCGCCCTGGCTGTTGTTGAGTTTGATAATTTCGCGCACGGCCAGCACCAAGTCTTCCTTGGTCAAAATCGGGCTGTCGTTTTCCTTCACGTCCAGGCGCTGGTTAAACTTAAAGCGGCCGACTGCGGAAAAGTCGTAGCGCTCAAAATTAAAGAACATGCCGGTAATCAGGCTCCGGGCATTGTCCACCGTAGCCAAATCCCCGGGGCGGATGCGCTTGTACACTTCCTTAAAGCCTTCGTCCGCAGTGGAGGAAGCGTCCTTGTCCAAAGTATTTTTAATGTATTTGGTGTCCGGGTCAGTATCAATATCCTTAAAAGTTTCCAAAATCTCTTCGTTGGAAGGCAAACCGAACACGCGCAAGAGCGCGGTAATCGGAATCCGGCGCTTGCGGTCGATTTTTACGCCAATTACGCCGGCTGCGTCCGTGTCCAGTTCCAGCCAGGCGCCGCGGTTAGGGATAATTTTGGCCCCGTAGTAATTTTTGCCGCGGGTAAATTCGGCCGTAAAGAACACGCCCGGAGACTTAATTAATTGATTCACTACCACGCGCTCCACGCCATTGATAATGAACGTGCCCCGCGGGGTCATAATCGGAAAATCGCCAAAATACACGTCCTGGGTCTTGGTTTTACCCGTGACTTTGTTCACCAGCTTGGCCGAAACGTAAAGCGGCGCCTCGTAAGAGGTGTTGCGTTCTCTGGAAGTGAATTCGTCGTATTTCGGCTTGTCAAAGAAGTATTCCCCGAAATACAGCTCCAGGTTTTTGCCGGTAAAGTCGCGAATCGGGCTGACTTCGGCCAGAAGTTCCTTAATGCCTTTTTCCAGGAACCACTTGTAGGAGTTCAACTGGACCTCAATCAGGTTGGGCATGAGGGAGCTTTCGTGCTTGTGGGTGAAGAACTTCCTGGGCTTGAGTTTGGGTTCGTGGACAGCCACGGACTGGGAGTGGGTTTTTGCGGACATGAAGATTATTTAATAATTTAAGGCTAAACTATAGGGTTTTTATGTGATGTTCGACGCATCACGAGAATTTTACGCAATAAAAACTTGCCCCTTTTGGCTTATTTAAAAGGGTTTTTACTATTTAATTATTGACCGCGGAAAATTTTACCATTCGAGGCTTTTGTGCCCTAAAACAAACTGCCCTGGAAACCCCAATTTCCAGGCAAATTGTTTGTTAATTTTCCCGATTTTTACGCCTGAAGCGAGTCAAACCGGGTGGTACACGTTCATCCCCTAGTCGTGTAATGTGTATAGCTAATATACCAGTTCTTGAGCCTTTGTCAAGTGCTTCAAATCTTGTAAATATTTCTTAAAAATACTTGCCATGTGGATAACTTTATGATATAATTTAATAAAGGTTCCAACCCCTCGATAAGAGCCCCCGGGCTCTTCCGCAAGGATAGAGGGGTTGGTCGTTTTTTATTTATACTCATAGTACGTTGTAGTTCCTTTTCTAAATATTTCAAACTCCGTACCATCAACCCTATTTACTATCCTATTTTGGATGACGTTATAAGGTCTGATTTCGCCTCTTTCCCACTTAACGGCAACGGCCCAGCAACAATAATCAGCGAGTTGACAATTTAAGTCTGAACATGTTTGGTGGCAAAAAATTTCAAAAGGAATATTTTCAAAGTTGGTTTTTAGATACCTCTTTAAAGTACCTAAAATAACTTTCTTCTTGTCACCCACAAACAAAGAACCCAATACAACCACAATCTTTTGCACCCCCGTTCCATTTCCTACAAAAATATATTTGAGCAAAGTTTTGCATAATTGTTGGTACAAACCGATCCCCGTTACCCTCTCGATAAGTTTGTCTTTTTTATAATAAACCTCTTTATAAAGAGAAGAGTGGGTTTTATTTTTTTGAGCAATAACTGAATAAATTTTGTAGGACTCACCCATTGAGGACAAAATTGCGTATACTTTGTCTCGAATTTTTTGTGCGTCCTCCGTGGCATGAAAATACTCATGGTCAACTCCTTCGGTCAATAAATCATATCGAAGTTTTACTAATTCATCACGTTTAGTTATAGGGTCGTTTGTTACCAAACAAGTCAGTGAAAAAAATTTGGTCCCTTTTGGAGAAAAATCAAAATTTCCTGATTCATCTATAAATAAAAATAGGGTTTTTGACTGTTCAGACATCGAACTTTTGCTCAAAACATTTGAGGCTTTAGTTATTTCCCAGACTTCCTTCTATTATCTTCTTTACACAACATTTGACAATTTTCGGCGATGGTCTTACCACCCTCATGCCAAGGTTTGATGTGGTCAGCCTCCATCTCTTCTATTTCAAAATGTTTACCACATTTTGGACAAATGCCATCTTGCTGCTCATATTTAGCCCTTTTAATATCTTGGCCAAATACCCTTAAACTCAAAGGTTTTTCGTCTCCTGTTAAAATATATTCGTAAATGCCAGACTTTTTCTGGATTTCTTCATCAGACATCAAATCCTTTACCCGCTTCTCTATTTCTACTGGTTTATATTTATCGTGCTTATGTTCATTATAGAATTCACCCCAATTTAAACCATCCATCTCCTTACGATAGACTGTAAATACACTTTTTATCCAATCAATTACATCATTAAAATATTCCCAAAGCTCTTTAGCATTTTCATCCTTGCGGTGCTGCGCCATATAACCTTGAGCATCACCACTGCTTATCCATTTGAGGGCTGTTGCTAAATAGTCTTGTCGTTCCACTGAACCATTTACATAATCTTTTCCAACTCCATATGCAGCACAGTTTGGTTTACTGAAATATTTTTTTGCATCTGCAAGCCACTTACCAGTATGGGTTGCATTTAGTGCTTCTTGTTCGTTAAGATTTTTACCTTTAATATTGATAGTTTTAAACCAGTCCAGTATCTCCCCCTCTGTACCTTCACAAACACATATATCCAACTCGTAGTTCCTTATCCTCTCAAGATCATCAGAGAGCATCGTGTCTACATAAATCTTATTTTGGTCTTTGTCAAAAACGTAATATTGATGGTCAAGAAAACGACAGATGGATAAAGTTCTTTGTTGACCGTCAAGTAACTCATACTCTCCTTTAGCAATCTGAACCCAATACATAATGTTTAGAGGGTGGCCCTTTAAAACAGTCGCTATGACAGCCTGCTCATCCGGTATATCGTAAATAAACTCGCGTTGATAAGCTGGACGAATATCTAGTTTACCACCATAACCAACAACACCGTCCCAATCTTGATCCTTATAACCATAAAAAAGATCACTAACCTTTATGGTTTTGCGAAGAGTCTTCATTTTTCCCCTTTCTTTTAATAACAATCCTATCGAATTTACGCTCAAATGTTCCATCACCATTAGCAATATAAAACCTCGCACCACCTTGCATATATGTTCCTTTAGGAGCCAGTTCTGACATCGGCCGGGCAAGCTCAAGACTTATTCCTAAAATTTCAAATTGGTCTGGATTGTATTTATCAAGAAAAGAGATGGGAACGCCCATGGCATCAAAATAATCTGATGGGATTTCTGCTGTCTTATCAACACTTATTGCATCATAGTTAATATATTTAGGGTATTTTTCTGGTACAAACTTTTCGTACAAAGGTAGTTCTTCATGGCGCTTTTTTACATCAAGATTGGTCCACCACTGTACATTCCCAAGCTTCTCAATTTTATTTTGTGGATTAATAAATTCTTTTGGATTTACATACCCACCCCACATCTTATTATCCTTAATATAAGGAAAAATTTCCTTATAAGTTATTGCATTTATAGGTCCGATGATTAAAAACTTTTTATTGTGACGCATCAGCTGGGCGATATATTCACGAAAAAGACTAAATGGCGGATTGGTACAGACAATATCAGATTCTTTCAACAATTCTATGCATTCAGGACTACGGAAATCGCCGTCACCTTTCAGGTCAATCTTTTGTAAACTATTCCTACCAGTAATTTCTAATCTGTAACCGTACTTTTTTACTGGGTCAAGTTGTCGAAATAAATCGGATTTAGAATAACGGGTACAAACAAGCTTCTTAAGCCCAAAATGGTCAAAATTAAGTTTAAAAAATTCAGCAAACGCACTCTCAGCCGGATCATCACAATTACAATACACGACCTTATTTTTAAATTGTTCTTTGTAATAATTCAGCTCTCTCTGCACATCATCAAAACGAGTATAGAACTCGTCATTTTTAGCAGTTTTTGCAGATTGTAAGCTTCTATTCGCCATGGTTTATTTCTTTTGATAATTGGATCCAAAAGTATAATCTGTTAATTCCGCCATTGTTTTTGACTTTTTTATATCTACCAACTTGTAATATCGAGGGCCGAAGAGGGAAAGTTCTGGATTTTCTCCTAGTATTACATGGTTTTCTAGTTCAATAATATTTCCGTCATGATGAATAATATATTTTGAGGGTTTTTCCGGATAAGGCTCTATTTTAACTACTTTTGCGTAATAGCGAATTGCGCTAACAGGCGCGCCTTCATACAGTCCAACATATTTTATTTTTGAAATATTGTCATGACTTATACGTACCGCCCACCATGCACTCTTCTTTTCAAAAGCCATTTCCCGTCCATCGCCAGTTGCCGGACAAATTAGAGTATCAAACTCTCTTGTATCTTTTTCCTTTTTTTCTTGTTTAATCTGTTCTGGCTCTGCGTTGTCTTCTCGTAACGGTTCAAAAAGGTTAAAACCAAGGGTTGATATTAATAATTCAAAGTCTTCAAACAGGTCAATAATTGAAGCTTGTTTAAATTCACCTAGATTATTCTGATTTGGGTTCGTCTTGTTTTGAACTTCGAACCTACCAACTTCAATTGCTTTATTTATTGCGTAAGATTCCAGGAATTTTACATCTGCCTTGTCCATACCTTCTGCTTGGGCAATACAAATAACAGCCCACTTCCAAAAACTCTTATTTACTAAGTGGCCAATAACTCTATTTTTAAAATTTTCACTTTCACCGATATAAACAGTAGACCTCTCGTCATCAAAAAGCATGTACAAAGCCGGGGTAGACAAATCCGGCCGTGATTGGATAAAGTCAATCTTATCTCTTGGCACGACATACACACGTGCAAGTGCGTTTAAGAGATTTGCAATCTTAACACCATCAACATCCGAATCTTTCAAAAATATTTGTATTGTCCTTGATTTTGCCATGTTATTTCTTCCAATCCTTAACCAACAACCCCCCTCTGACTTTCTTAACAAGAACTTTTTGCTTTTCGCGCCAGCGCAGCTTTTCCACCAATTCCACGGGCAAAGTCAGGCCCAACGAGGTTTTGCCCATTTTCTGGATTTTCCTAATGTTTTTCTCAGATTCTTTGCGGTTCATATATAAATACGTATTTAAATACTAACTACATATTAATCCTGTTGTAGGCCTTTTGCAAAAACTGGCTCAAAATAGCCAAAACCCCGCTTTCGCGGGGTTTTGTGTACTAAGGTAGACCATTCAGCTACTTACTCAAACAGCTTGCGTTTACGTTGACCACCTTCGAATGGAGTCTGCGACTCTTCAGGTTCGGGTGTTGGCTTAGACTTAGGCTCGACCACAGCCCGTGGCGCCACCGGATTGCTCCCTGTTGAATTTTTTCTCGTATTTGATTCGATCTTTTTTAATAAACCTATTGCTTCATTTATTTTCCAATACCATAAAACTATTTCACGAAAAACTAAAAAAACAACAACAATTATACACAGTATAAAAATTAAAGTAACAACTGACAAAGCGGCGGTGGATGATTGGTTTTGTACTGGATAAGAACCCCCTTCGTTAAAGGCTTGGGCAGTCAATATATTTAGATGGATCATGAAATTTTTTATTTAATTAATTTAAAATTTCGTTCACTAGATCCATAACCCCAATCCGCTTTTCCGCGGAATACGGCAGCACCTGGTAGTCGCCCACCGCATCCTGGATGGCTTTCAGTTTTTTGTGGTATTCGGATTTTTTTAGCTTGTCCACTTTGTTGGCCAATATAACTACATTTTTGTCCGCCTGTTCCAAGCTATGGAGCATTTGCAGGTCTGTATCCGTAACCCCCACCACGGCATCTACAATCATAACCACTTTTTTCTGGCTGTAAGGCGAGCCCAGGAGGTACCAATAAATGCGCTGCTGGAGCAGGTTCTGCACGTCTTTGGACGCGCGGGCAAAACCATAACCCGGCAAGTCCACCAAGTAGACTTTGTTGTTTATAAGAAAAATGTTTATTTCCTGGGTGTGCCCGGGAAAGGCGCTGGTTTTGGCCAAACCTTTTTTGCCTGTCAGAGAATTGATGACGCTGGACTTGCCCACATTGGACCGCCCAATAAAAGCCACCTGGGGCATGCCATCATCCAAAAGCTCGTCTTCTCCTACTATCCCTTTTACAAATTTTGCCGATGTTATATTCATAGGATTTCCCGTGTATACATATTAGACTTATGCCTCTGCTTTGGCAAAAGCAGTCTTTAAAATGCTATAATTCCCCTATGCCTAAAGTGATTGAAGTCAAAAATCTGGTAAAGACCTATAAGAAAGGCCGGAAAGGCGGAGAAACCTTCCGGGCCGTGGACAACGTGTCTTTTAGCGTGGAAAAAGGCGAAATTTTCGGGCTCCTGGGCCCGAACGGCGCGGGCAAGACCACGACTTTGGAAATTATAGAAGGCTTAAAAAAACAGGACAGCGGCAAAGTTACAATTTTGGGCCTCGACAACCTGCAGCACACCACGGAAATTAAAAAGCGCATTGGCGTGCAACTCCAGGAGTCCGGCTACTTGCCCAACCTTACCTTAGGCGAGCTCCTCAGCCTGTTTGCCTCCTTTTACCGCCACGAAACCACGGACATTAAGTGGCTGCTTAAGCTCGTAGATTTGGAAAGCAAGGAGCACGCCTATGTCAAAGACCTTTCGGGCGGTCAGCGCCAGCGCTTTACCATTGCCACCACCATGGTCAACAGCCCGGAAATTGTGTTTTTGGATGAACCCACCACAGGCCTGGACCCTTCGGCGAGACGCTCCTTGTGGCAGCTGGTTAAAAACATCAACGGCCAGGGCATTACGGTAATTCTCACCACCCACTACATGGAAGAGGCGGAGTTTTTGTGCCACCGCGTGGGCATTATGGACCAGGGCAAAATTTTGGAAATTGACGAGCCGGCCAAGCTCATTGACAACCTCTCCCAAACTTCGCAGATTTCTTTTCTGACCGATGCCGCGGTGGACGAGGCCGTGTTTTACCAGGCGCCCGGCGTAACCAAGGTTTATAACCACGCGCCCAAGACCATTTTGGAAATTGACTCGCTCAACCACATTGGCGAAATTGTGGAAATCCTCCGCAGCCACCGCATAAAATTTTCCGGCTTTATGGTAAAAACCGCTTCCTTGGAAGACGTATATTTGGATTTGACGGGAAAGGAGTTCGATAATGACTAGTTTCAAGCAGCTGTTTTTGGCCAACCTCAAAATTTTCTACCGCGAAAAGTCGGGTTTCTTTTGGACTTTGGCCATGCCCGCGTTCATTTACATTGCCCTGTCCGTGCTGCCCATTAGCGGGGCTTTCGGCAGGGGCTCCAATTACGCGAACTTTGTGCTGCCCGGCATTATTGCCATGGTCATTATGCAGGGCGGGATTTACGGCCTGGCCTACTGGATGACGGACCTAAAGGCCCGCGGGGTGATTAAGCGGCTGAACGCCACGCCCATAGACCCCAAAGAACTGGTGCTCTCCCTGGTGGCTTCGCGCGTCTTGGTAATTTTCGGACAGGTAATCATTCTCACGCTTTTGGGCGTGGTGTTTTTCCACGCCCAGTTTGCGGGCAACATTTTGTCCGTAGCCGTCCTGGCCACGCTGGGCGGCGGAATTTTCCTGACTTTGGGCCTGCTTATTTCCACCTTTGCCACTTCCTACGATTCGGCTGCGCCCATTACTTCGGCAATTGGCCTGCCCATGACTTTTCTGGGCGACATTTTCTACCCGGTTTCCGTGCTGCCGCACGGGCTCCAGGTGTTTGCCAAATGCCTGCCCATTACCTATTTGGCGGACGGCATGCGCCTGGCCTACTCCCAGCCTTTTGCCTGGACCACGTTTTGGCCGGATGCTGCCATTTTGCTGGCTTGGCTGCTGGGCATTTTGCTGCTTGCCTCCCGGGTATTTAAACTCAAAGAATAACAAAACCGCTCCCTCCAGGGGAGCGGTTTTTTATTTGAGCAGCTTTTGCATTTGGGCCCGGGTTTTGGGCACCACTTTCACGCCCCAGGAAAGGCCTAAAGCCTCTGCCATGACCACGCCCACCCGCACGCCCGTATAACTCCCCGGGCCTTTGTTTACAAAAATCTTTTGCAAAGCCGGCCGGCGGCCGTGCAAAAATTCTTCCAGCTTGGCCAAAGTTTCATGCGACTTTTGCGCCTCCAGCTTGTAAACTTTTTTTTCCAGTTTTGCGCCTTCGCCGAGCGCAAAGGTGATTTGGTCAAAATCCGCAGTATCAATGTATAAGTTCATAGTGCCTAGTGCTTAGTGCTTAATAAATCCCGTACCACCTGCCGGTCGTCCCAGGCAATGCGTTGGTTGCCCGGCAGCACCAAGAACTGTTCGCTGCCCTTGCCCGTAATAACCACAATGTCCCCGGCCCGGGCCTGACCCAGCGCCTGCTTAATGGCCGCGCGCCGATCCAGGATAATTTCAAAGTCCTTTTGCGGCGCTGCCTGCCTAATGCCGGTTACCACATCGGCCGCGATTTTTTGCGGGTCGGAGTCGTACACGTCATCATTGGTAACAAAAATTTTGTCCGCGTATTGGGCGGAGATTTTTCCAAACTCAAATCGTTTGCCTACGTCCCGATGTCCGCCCGTGGACCCGAACACGTGCAGAATTTTCCCGTGGGGCAAAGCGGCCAGGGCCTGGAGCGCTGTGGCCATGCCCGCAGGCTCCGGCGCGTAGTCCACAAACACGCGGAAGGCTTGCCCGGCTTTTATTTCTTCCAAGCGCCCGGCCGAGCCGGTAAAGTCCTCTAGGGCCCGGGCAGCGGCAGCCAGGCTAATGCCCAACGCTTCGGCCGCGGCAGCGGCCAGGCTGGCATTGTAAGCGTTAAACTCCCCGGCTACAGGCAAACTAAAAGCCGTGTGCTCCAAAGCGAAGGCCAGTTTTTCCCCGGCCTGGATATCGGTCAGCAGCAAAACTTTTTCCAGCTGGTAAAACTTCTTGGCCTGATCCCGGGTAATGCCCAGCTTGTGCGCAGCCGGAAACTGTAAAAAATACTCGGCCTGCGCATCGTCCAAATTCGCCACAATCGCCGAATTCTTGCCGACCAGCTTGGCAAAAAGCTTGCCTTTGGCCTGTTTGTACTTTTCAAAACTGCCGTGCGCTTCCACATGCGCGGGGTGAAGGTTGGTAAACAGAGCCAGGCTGAAAGGAATGCCCAGGTGCCGGTTCTGGGCCAGGCCTTCGGACGTGCATTCCACAATGGCAAACTTACAGCCGTTTTTTTTCATGGCCAAAAGCTGCTTTTGCAAAAGCGGCCCGCCGGGCATGGACAGGCCGTGCCGGTTCATGTGTTCCGCCCGGCCGTCATGAAAACTGATGGTGGTAATAAAGCCGCAAGCGCGCTGGCTGCGGTTTAAAATATGCGCCAGCATGCGCACCGTGGAAGACTTGCCCGCCGTGCCGGTCACGCCAATGACGGTCATACCCTGCCCCGGCCGGCCGTAATAATAGGAAGCGGCCACGGCCAAAGCGCCGTGGTAATAGGGCTGTAAAACCTTAAACAGTTTTTTGGGCAGCAAGCTACGGAGCGCCTGTTTGAAAAAGCTCATGCAGGCATTATAGCGAAATTGGCTTAAAAGAAAAAATATCGTATAATAAAGGCGAAGAAAACCTTTTTAAGAAACAAAGTGAACAATTTTCCCTTAAACCTCCTGACCCTGCCCGTGTGGTGGTATACCACGGGCTTGAAATTGGTCTGGCGCTGGTACCGGCGGCGGACCAATTTTTTCCTGCAATCCACGGGCCTGGTGCTGTTTGCCCGCCACATGAACGAACCGCTGTACCAGGACTACAGCAAGAGCGGCGTATTCATCAGCTTCTTTTTAAGGATCCTGGTGCTCTTGTATAAAGCCCTGGCCTCGGGCCTGAGCCTCGTGGTTTACGGCCTGGTGCCCGTGCTTTACGTCTGCCTCCTGCCCGGCGTGCTGGTTATGATTATTTTTCAACTTCTAAACCATGCTTGAACTGGATTTGCAAAAAAATTCCGGGCCCGGCTGGCCGCTGGCCGCGCGCGCGGGCAAAGTCACCCTAACTTTTGGCGGCAGCCTGAAAGCCGAACGCATTGGCAAGGAACGCCTGGGTTTTTTGCTGGAACGGGTGGTGGATGTTGTACTCTGGTCTTTGCTGTTTTTGGGCCTCTTGGCCCTGGCGGCCTCGGCTTATTCGGGCTTCCAAGCCTGGGGCGGCCGCTACTTGTGGGAAGGCCGCTTTCTGTGGGAAGGTTCGGCTTACAGCTTTGTTTTCTGGCTGTCGGCTTTAACCGACCTGTACCTCTGGGCCCGGCGGGCGCAAAAAAATCTGGACAACCAGGATACGGACCTAATGGCCCTGGAAGAACGCACCTGGCAGCCGGTGAGCGAAGAAACCGTGGACGTTTACGAGCTGTTTAACCGCGAAGCCAAGCTGGCCTGGAACGGCGCGCTGAAGTTTGCCCAAAAACGGCAAGCCGCGGCGGCGCGGCTGGCTTTGGAGCCGGACAGCGCTGTCCCTGCTAAAATTACGGCCGCCGACCTCCTGCTCTCGCTCCTGGAAAACCGCAGCGTGGCTTCCCTGTTTTTCCGGATCGGGGTGAACGTGCACGACATTGCGGAAGTCATAAAAAACTACGCGCTCTTGGCCGGCGAAAAAGCCGAAGGCCTGGAACACTTTGACCAAATCCCCTTTGCCGCCCTGCAGGAAGCCACCAAGCTGCACAACAAAACCATTGACCCGCTCATGCTGCTCTGCAGCCTGCCCGCCTGTCTGGGCGACGAGCATATTATCCAGGCGGTGTTTTTAAACATCAACCTCAGCCAGGAAAAGCTGGAAAATATCGCTTCCTGGATTTTCCACTTAAGGCTGCTGAGCGAAGACTTGCGGCTGTTTAAAAAACTTTCCAAATTCAAGCCGGACAGCGACATTAACACGGGACTGACTTCCGTGCCCACGATTTACCTGGACCGCTACGGCCAGGACCTTACCCGGCAGGCCAAGTACGGCCGCCTGCCCGTGGCTTTGGGCCGGGGCACGGATTTGAAGGAAATTTTCAAACTGGCCACCGCGGGCACGGGCAACATTGTGGTAAAAGGCGAAGTCGGCAGCGGCCGCACCACCCTGGTTAACGAGTTGGCTTACAAAATGGCCAGCGAGCAGGTACCCAGCCTCTACCAGGACAAGCGTTTGGTGCGTTTGGATATTGCGGGTATTTTGGGCAGCGGCCAGAAAACCGAAAGCCTGTTCGTCCAGACCCTGAAAGAAGCCGTGTTCTCCGGCAACATTATTCTGGTGATTGAAGATATCCAGGAGCTGGCCCAAACCATGTCCGGCTCGGGCTTAAGCCTGCTGGACATTCTTATAAATTTTTTGCAGAGCCACCGCCTCACGGTTATTGCCACCACCTCCGTGGAGGGCTACACCGATTACCTGCGCGACGCGGCTAATTTCGAACAGGTCTTTAACCCCTACGAGCTGCGCCATTTGTCGCACAACGAAATCCTGCTGGCCTGTTGCATCCGCGCCAGCCTCTTGGAAACCCACAATGACTGCCTCTTTAAATACCAGGCCATTGAACAGGCCGTAGATTTGACCGATGTGTACATCCACGGGCAGAACCAGCCGCAGAAAGCCATTGCCGTGCTGGTGGAAGCCGCTTCCCGGGCCAAGCACCAGAGTAAAAAAATCGTCAGCGAAAATTTGATCCAGCAAATCATCAGCGAAAAAACCCACATCCCCGCGGACACCTTAAAAGAAGATGAAACCGAAAAACTGCTGCACCTAGAAGAGCTTATCGGCCAGCGCGTGATCGGCCAGCGCTCCGCGGTCACGGCCGTGGCCGAGGGCCTGCGCCGCGCGCGCAGCGGCCTGGCTTCCGGCAGCCGACCGTTGGCTTCTTTCCTGTTTTTAGGGCCCACAGGCGTGGGCAAAACGGAAATCGCCCGCACTCTGGCGGATATTTATTTCGGCGAAAGCAAATTCCTCCTGCGGCTGGATATGTCGGAATTCCGGGGCCCGGACGGCATGGAAAAACTTTTGGGCCGGGCCGACAGCGCGCTGGATACGCCCATTGTCAAACACATCAAGAACTACCCCTTCTGCCTCCTGCTTTTGGATGAATTTGAAAAGGCCAGCCCGGAAATTACCAACCTCTTCCTGCAGATCTTGGAAGACGGCCGCCTGACTTCAGGCCGGGGCGAGGTCTTGGACCTCACCCACACGCTGATCATTGCCACTTCCAATGCGGGCAGCGCGGAAATTCAGGACGGCATCCGGCAAAACCTAAGCCTCGACCAGATAAAGACCCGGCTGTTCAACCAGACCCTGCACCAATTTTTCCCGCCCGAACTTTTAAACCGCTTTGACGCGGTGGTGGTGTTCTCGCCCTTAAGCCAGGACGAGGTGGAGCAGGTCAGCCTGCTGCAGCTGCAGGCCCTGCAGCACGACCTGCTGCAAAAAGGCGTTAAGGCGACTTTCACCCTGAATGTGGCGCGGGATGTGGCCAAGAACGCTTTCGATCCGTCGCTGGGCGCCCGGCCCATCCGCCGCTACATCCAGGACCATCTGGAAAGCTTTGTGGCCAAGCTGCTGCTGCAGAAAAAACTCAAGCGCGGCTCCATTGTGACCATTGATTTTGTGGACAACGAATACCGGCTGGTCTAAATAAAAACCTAAAACCCCGCCTTAAGGCGGGGTTTTAAAATGAACAATTTATCTGCCCAAAAAACCGGCAGCCCGCCGCGCCAGCTTATAGAGCTGGTAGCCGGATTTTAATACGGGCAAGTCATAAGCGCCGGCATATTCCCGCGTTTGCCCGCCAAAGCCGGACTTAAAACGCGCAAAGCCCGCGGCCTTGCCGGCCGCGGTTTCCAGGCCCCAAAAATCATACGTTTCCAGGCCCTTGGCTTTGGCATCCATTACTGCCTGCCAGTGCAGGGCATACGGCGCCATCACCTGTTTGTCTTCCTCAGCCGAGCCGCCAAACAAATAAGTGCGGGTGGGGCCGAAGTCCAGCATAATAGCCGAAGCCAAAAGCCGGCTATGGTACAAAGCTTTGTAGATACTCAAACTGACGCTGTGGGTCGGCGGATTTTTCCGGGCAAAAAAATCCACCATGTTTTCATAATATTTTTGGCCGTGGCCTTTATAGCCTTGCCTCTTGGCGGTTTCCACAATCAGCCCCACCGCTTCCTTATAATACAAGCCGTGGCCGGGGGTAATAGCCAAATCTTTCTGCACTTCCACGCCGTGCTTGAAAGCCAGCCGGATATTGTAGCGGGTCTTGGGGTGCATGTGCGCCAAAAGTTCGGCCTCCGTCTGATTAAGGTCCAAAACCAAGGTCTTGCCGGGCTGGATATTTTTAGTCTTACGCCAGGCCAGAGCCTCAGGCTTCCCGCCCAAGGCTGTTTTTGGTTCTATGCGGACAAACAGCGCCTCGGGATACTGGTTTTTAATTTCCGCCGCAAAGGCCGGCAAATATTCCGGACCGATTACGGGCCCGTATGGCGCATACCAATAGTGCCGGCCCAAAGGCAGCGGCATCCGGACCAGCTGGACTGCGCCCGCGGGGTTTTCTTTTTCTGTCTGCAAAAAATATCTGGCCACCTGCCGCCCCAAAGCCTTCTGCCACTCGCCCCAGTCCCAGCTCTGCAAAAAACTGCCGCTTGCGGCCCCGGCCACCAAGCGGTCGTATGCGGTTTTTTCAGTTGCGGGAATCAAAACTGGCTGCATGTGCATTTATGCCTTACCTAAAAATTTCAGCGCCTGTTTAATCTGCGCGCCGGAAGACAAGGCGGCATCCACCTTGCCGATGACTTCCCTGACCTCGCGCTGCGAATAGCCCAGCGCCAAAAGCGCGTCGAACACCTCGCTGGACGACTTGGCGCCGGGAATATCCAGCGCGCCCACCTTATTTTTCAGCTCCACGATAATCTTTTCCGCGGTCTTGGTGCCTACGCCGGAAATCCGGGTAAAAATACCCGCGTCCTGGTTGGCAATAGCCTGGCGCACGGCATCCGCGCGCGCCGCGGACAAAATAGCCAAGGCCACTTTGGGCCCCACGCCGGAAACCGTTATCAGCATTTCAAAAAACTGCAGTGTGGCAAAGTCCGGCAAGCCAAACAAAGCCTGGCCGTCCTCGCTGACTTTCAGGTAGGTGTAAACCGCAACCACATCACCCAGGCGGGCTTCCAGAATTTCGGGCGTGACAAAAACCTTGTAACCCAGGCCGTTGTTTTCCAAAACCAGATACTGGGGAGCTTTCTCCAAAACTTTTCCCTTTAAATATGCGAGCATTTATATGGCTTTATTTCCTTCATCTTACCAATTCTGAAACTGATTGACAAAAGTGCGTGTAAAAAGTACTATGCCTGTACTCCAAACCCTGCTCTGGACTTGAAGTTTGCGGAGCTTTGCTCCGTTTTGCCCACACAGGGGATTAAAGGCTCTTTGCCGATTGGCAAACATTAAAGAGGGTTTCGTTTCCGGGTGGAAACACGCAGCGCCGTCCGGCGCTGCCAGACAAGCGTAAGGCTTGAGGCCTTTATTGGCTCTCGCTAAAATGCTTGCGTTCCCACCCCCGGGTGGCGTGAGTTGTGTTGCTCCTTGCACATGCGCGATTAAGTTCGCCTACGCCACCCGTACCCATCTTGGGTGCCACACTCCCAGAGGCCTCCGACTCTGAGACTGCGGCCACGGGGTCCTTCCCCGCCCAAGCACTTCCCCGCTTGCTCCTCCGGCGACGCGGAAGTGTTTACAGAAGGCCGCGGTCTCCTCCGGATCCGGCCTTCTCTTTTTTTTGCCTTTCTTTGGTGTTAAACTTTACTTTATGAACCGTTTTGCTTTAAAAAGCAGCTACCAGCCGGCCGGGGACCAGCCCCGGGCCATCCAGCAGCTCCTCGCCTCCCTTAAGGCCAAAAACCGCTATACCACGCTTTTGGGCGTGACCGGCAGCGGCAAGACTTTTACTATGGCCAACGTGGTGGAAAAAATTCAAAAACCCACGCTGGTTATTTCCCACAACAAGACCCTGGCTGCGCAGCTGGCCGCAGAATTTCAGGAATTTTTTCCGGACAGCGCCGTGCACTATTTCGTTTCCTACTATGACTACTACCAGCCCGAAGCCTACATCCCCCGCTCCGACACCTACATTGAAAAAGAAACCCAGATTAACGAGGAAATCGACCGCCTCAGGAATGCGGCCACCCAGTCGCTCTTAACCCGCAAGGACGTGCTGATCGTGGCTTCCGTGTCCTGTATTTACGGCTTGGGCGACCCGGCCAACTATCTGGACCTTTCGTTTAAAATCGAATTGGGCCAAAAGCTCAAGCGCGACACCTTCCTCCGCCGCCTCACCGATTTGCAGTACCACCGCAACGACCTGGATTTACAGCGCGCCACTTACCGCGTGCAGGGCGACACGATCGAGATTATCCTCTCCTCCGAGGACACCATCATCCGGACGGAAATGTTCGGCGACGAGGTGGAAAAAATCGAACGCCTGGATGCGGTCAGCGGCCACCGCCTGGAAAGCCTGAAAGAGTTTACCATTTTCCCGGCCAAACATTTTGTGGCGCCCGAAGAAAAAACCAAGCTGGCCATTGAATCCATCCGCACGGAACTGGTTGAACGCTTGCGGGAGCTTAAAGCCCAAAACAAGGTTCTGGAAGCCGCCCGCCTGGAGCAGCGCACCAATTTCGATTTGGAAATGCTTTCCAACACCGGCTTTGTGGCCGGCATTGAAAACTATTCCCGGCACATGGACGGGCGGCCTCCCGGCCAGGCGCCCTCCACCCTGATTGACTACTTTCCCGACGACTTCCTGCTGTTTATTGACGAGTCGCACCAAACCATCCCGCAAATCGGGGCCATGTACGAAGGCGACCACTCCCGCAAAGCCACACTGATTGACTACGGCTTCAGGCTGCCGTCGGCTTTTGACAACCGGCCTTTGAAATTTACCGAGTTTGAAAAGAAAATCAACCAGGCCGTGTTTGTGTCCGCCACGCCCGGGCCCTGGGAAATTCAGCACTGCCTCAGCCAGCATAAAGATGCCGCGAAGGCCAAAGCCACCATAGTGGAACAGATTATCCGCCCCACCGGCCTGATTGACCCCACTATTGAAATTAAGCCCATAAAAAACCAGGTGGACGACCTGGTGGAGAGAATCAAGCAGCGGGTGGCCAAAGGCCAGCGCGTGCTGGCCGCCACCCTGACCAAGCGCATGGCCGAAGAACTGACCGAATATTTGACGGAAGAAGGGGTAAGGGTCCAGTACATCCACAGCGACGTGGACACGTTCGAGCGTCTGGAAATTTTGCGCGACCTGCGCTTGGGTGTTTATGACGTGCTGGTGGGTATTAACCTCCTGCGGGAAGGCCTGGATTTGCCCGAAGTCTCTTTGGTGGCCATCCTGGATGCGGACAAAGAAGGCTTTTTGCGCTCGGAGACTTTTTTCATGCAGATGATGGGCCGGGCGGCCCGCCATTTGGAAGGCCACGTGGTCATGTACGCGGACCGGATGACCGGCTCAATGCAGCGGGCCATTGAGGAAACCACCCGCCGCCGGGAAATTCAGGCCGCCTACAACCAAAAGCACCACATTACGCCCCAGGGGATTATGAAAAAAATCGCGGACACCCGCCTGACCGGGGCAAAGCAGGAAGAAGCGCCGGCACCGGATGACCGGGATGTCACGCAAATGGACGCGCAGGAAGTGAAGTACTACGTGGCGGAACTGGAAGAACAAATGGATCTGGCGGCCAAAAACCTGGAATTCGAACTGGCCGCGCGCCTTCGGGACAGGATTGAAGAAGTAAAAAAACTCCGGCGCCTCAAAGGCAAAAAATAATTCTGTATTTAAAAAAGCGCTTCCTTAGGGGAGCGTTTTTTTAATGGCTTGTTCATAAGGCAGGGCCGCGGTCCAGGCAAACTCATACAAAGTCTTGAGGGATTTATACACGCCATCGCTGCGAATAAGCACGGCATATAAAAACGGGTCAAAGGCAAAGAAGGCCACCTGGCCGTCAAACAAACAGTTGTCGGTAAAAAATTCCCCAATCCCCGCGGCAAATCGCTGCTGAAAAGATTCGCTGTGCTTCATGGTTCTGGCATAAGCCAGATCGCTTGGGCTTAAAGTCAGCAGTTCCCTCACCCGCACCTGGCCCAACAGCGCCTTTTCATTGAGTCTTTTAGGAAACTCCGGAAACAAAGAAAGAATGTCGCGGATCGTGGAAAAAAACGCCACGTCTTTGGAATGGTAAATTTTTTCATACAAACCGTAGACCGCCTCGCGGCCTTCGAAAAACTGAACCTGCGGCTTTTCCTTTTTGGACGCGTCCGCATACAGCGCCTCCAGGTTCGGCAAAAATCTTTTATACAGCTCTTTCTTTTGTTCAATCTCCCCCAAGAGCTTGCCCGGGTCGCCCGCCACGTACAATTTCCTTTCGCCTTGAGGCACCACAGACACCAGTCCTCTGGCCTGCAGGCTGTCCAGCACCACATAGGCAATGGAGCGTTTAATGCCTGCCTGGGGCGCAATGCGATAAGCCGTAGCCGGTCCCAGGGCCAGCATGGCCAAATAAACGACGGCCTCTTTTTCACTCAGCCCGATCTTAATCAAAACCTCGGAAAGTTCCATATTTTTGCCTTAATCCTCATTTATAGTTTAGCAGGGTTAAAGAAATTCGTCAATATTTTTGACGATTATTTTATATAAACAATTAAACCTTTAAATAAGCCTTATTTCAATAAACTATTAGTCTAAAGCATTGACTATAAGGCGTTTTTAAGGTATATTTATTGGTTAAAAACAAATACTCTCAGGTCTTTAAGGAGGACCAAAATCATGTCGAAACTACTGCCCGCGCTTCTTGTACTCGCAGCCGCTGCCCCGGCTCAAACCCTGGTTACCGCAGACACCCTGGGCCAGGGCAAGTTTTCCGGTTTTGCTGCCACAAACGCCCTGCGGGTTAAAGGCTTCACCACTTTGGGCCTGTCTATGGCTCAGGTGTGGTACGGCGCCACGGACCGTGCCGATGTCTTTGCCGGAGCCAGCGACACAGTGGCTTTCGGCCAACACCAGGCTGCGCTGATGGCTGGCGGCAACCTGAACCTGCTGAAAACCAAGCAGGTGTCGGTTTCCACTTTCCACGCGCTGTCCGTCCCCCTTACCCGGCGGGAAGACGCCTGCGGCCTCTCGTGGTTCGCCGCTGTCGTGGCCAGCCGAAGCTTCGGCAAACTGACCGCCTACACAGGCTACAGCGCCACGATCCCGCTGGGCAATACGGCGGACAAACTGTTTACCCCGGCTCAAACCGTGCACAATGTGCCCCTGGGCGTCTTTATTCCCAAAGGCAAGTGGGGTTTGTTCGTAGAATATGACTACGGCCCCAGAGTGCAGGCAGTCGGCGTAGGCATGAGCTTTACCCCATAGGAGCAATCCTATGGGGTTTTCTTATAGGGCCTGTGTCAAGCCACAAAGGCCTTGATTTTTGCAGAAGTTTTTGCTAACTTATACGCTTGGTATCATCCGGATACCGTTTTTGCAATCCCAATCTAAAGGATGGAGAATGAAGAAACTGCTGCTTCTCGTATTTTTGCCTGCTGTAATCGGTGCTGAGGAAAAAACCAAAGTCCCGAGCCGTACGGAAGGCGAAATCGAAGCTGCCCATGACGGCAGTTATGCTTACATGGGCGCGGGCGTGGAATTTGAACGCCCGAAACTCAACCTGTTTGCGCGCGGCTACCGCCTGACCGAAGACGGCCGCACCGCACACCAAGTGCACGTGGGTGTTGGCCGGCTCTTAAGCCTCGCCCAGAGCCGCGTCAGCCTAACGCCCGGCATAGCTTTTGTGGCCGGGGAAGAAAAGCTGAGGGGCATTGCCCTGACCCTGGACGCCGGAGCCGAATTCAAAGGCCTGATCGTGGAAGCCTCGCTGACACAGACCAACCCGATCAGCGCGGAAGGCCAGACAGCGCTCTGGCTCTACCCGTTGGCTGTAGAGCGTAAAATCAGCCGTAATTGGGGCGTGGCCGGGGTCTTGGAAACCCTTTGGACGGAGCGCGGCGCGGCCAGTGAATACGGCTTCCGGGTAATCCGGCACGACCGGTTCGGCCAATGGTACACGGGCTATATGACGGCCTCGGCCGAGCATGGCCGGGACCACCACCTGCGCTTTGGCCGCGTGTTCCTCATCGGACGCAACAACTAAGCAAGCAGAGCCCTTGCAACCCCCGACGTTTTGCCTGAAGCTGGCAGGACACAGGGGGTTGTATTTTTTACCCGAAAATGCTAAGCTATTCAAGTCGCACCACATAATTCCTGCGTCGCAGCAGAACGATTGGTGGACGCGAAAAGCTAATTTGTAATTTCCCACTCTCTCATGCCCAATACCAAATCAGCAGCCAAAGCCATGCGCCAGTCCATCAAGCGCCGCGTCCAGAACTTAACCAAAAAAGAAGCTTTTAAGAAAGCCGTTAAGGAAGTCCGGAAGCTGGTGGCCGCCGGCAAAAAGACCGAGGCCGCGGACGCCATGAAAAAAGCCATGCAGGCTTTGGACAAGGCCGTCAAAACCCGCGTAATTCACAAAAACACGGCTTCCCGCAAAAAATCCCGTTTGGCCAAAGCCATCGGCAAAATGAAATAGTTTTGTTTTTTAAACTCCCGCGCGTTGCTTAAACGCTCGGGAGTTTTTATTTAAAGAAAAGTTTGGCAATGCTGTGGACCAAAAAAGAAAGGGCAATCTTCAATTTTCGCTTCATCTAGGGTTTGTTAATTAAGTTCACAATTAATTTTACCATAACTTCTTTCTGTTCGGGCTTGCTTTCCGCAATGAGCAGGGCCAAGGCCGTCAGGGCCGAATCGTTTATCCTGCGCTCGCCTTTTTTGTTGTTTAACTGCCCGTTCTGGATTAAGTAGAGCAAAAACAGCAGGGAACCGATCCGTTTATTGCCGTCCGCAAACGGGTGGTCCTTAATGCAAAAATACAGCAAGTGCGCGGCCTTCTCTTCTAAGCTGGGGTACAGGTCTTTGCCGCCGAAAGTGTGGGAAATACTGCCTAGCACGCCCAAAAACTTCCCGCCCACTTCCTGGCCGAACAGGTTTCCGGCTTCTTTTTTTGCCACCAGCCGCGCTTTGAACTTATCTATGCTTTTCCTGATGTCTGCATACTCGAAAACTTTCGGTTTTTTCTTGCTAACTGTGCCAGTGTCCAGTTTGCCCTTATCGTACTGGCTCAGCACAAACCAGGTATTGGTATAATCGGTGATAATGTTCAACAGGTCTTTTTCGTAACCTTCAAGCCGCCGGCTCTCCAGCGCTGCCTGGATCAAACGGTTTGCACCTTCCAGCTCTTTCAGTTTTGCTTGCAGGTTGTCCAGGTCTTTCAGCCGCTTTTCGTTTATGGCGTAGCCTTTGACCAAATAGTCCTTAAGCCTCCCTGTGGCCCATACCCTGAACTGCGTGGCCCGCTTGGAATTGACCCTGTAGCCTACCGAGAGAATAAACTCCAAATTGTAAAACTTTACCGGCTTATTAGAATTTGCAACGTGCAAAAATTGCACATTGCTTTTTTCGCTTAATTCGGAGGAATTCACGATGTTCCGGATATGTTTGGTTATGGAACTGCGGTCGGTCTGAAAAAGCGCGGCAATTTGGACTTGGGTCATCCAAACGGTTTCCCCGTCGGTTTGAACCTGCAAGTCGGTTCCCGAGTCTGCTTTGTATATTATTATTTCTCCCTTTTTTGTTTCTTCCATATGTTTTTATATTCCAAAGTTTTTTAAATTGTCCATCTCGGTCGAAACTTTTTCCTCGGTAATTTCTTCCGGCCGAATTTTGCACTCGCGAAAAAGCTGGGCCTCCACCTGCCGTAAGCCATTTTCAAACTCCAGGCGCGCTGTCTCGTCCCCGCCCATGAGCCGGTGCTTGTCTTCGTACCTCAGCCTTAAGTCTTCAAACCTTTGCTCCAGGCTAATAACCCCCAAAGGCCCCACGCGCATATCGCTGTAGGCGCAGATTTTTTTGCCAAAGTCCGCGCTGTCCGCATTGCTTTGCCCGTGCTGGAAGCCAATGCAGTCGATAAGCTCCAAAATTCTCTGGCTTAAGCCCATCTCCCTGACAATCGCCAGTGAGGCCTGGTGTTCGTCCTTGCCGTACTTGGCGATAACTTGGTTTTTTACCTCTTGCCACAAAGCCAGGTCCTGCTTCGAAAATCTGCCCGGCAGCAGCCGGTCGGTTACGGACAAGTCGAACTTAATAATGTTCCCCATGTCATGCAACAAACAGGCGGCCAGGATATTTGCCTCGTCGACCTTAACTGTAGAATTATCGCACAGCACCTTGGCCACGCCGGCCACTTTTAACTGATGCTCCATCAGCTGGGGCATGATGCGGTATTTTTGATAAATCTCCAGTGGCCTCATACTTCCAGTTTCTCCATCTCCCCCCAGTTATCGCCCTGGCGCGCTTCCACGGTCACAGGCACTGACAGCCGGATGGCGTTTTCCATAACGGGCACCAGTTTTTTCGCCCAAGCCGCCACCGCAGCCTCTTTGACCTCAAAAAGCAGTTCGTCGTGCACCTGCAGCAGCATGCGGCACTCATCCGTATCCGCCAGCTCTTTGGCAATATCAATCATGGCCACCTTGATCACGTCCGCGGCCAAAGACTGAATGGGGAAATTCACAGCCGCGCGTTCGGCTGCGGCGCGGACCTGCCAGCGGGAATCCCTGATTTCCGGAAACCGGCGCAGCCGGCCCAGTTCGTTTTTAACAAACCCCTCTTCGCCCACCTGCAGCTTGATTTGTTCAATATACTCTTCCACTTTGGGGTAGGCGGCAAAATATTTGGCAATAAACTCCTTAGCCTCGGCGCGGGACATGCCGCCCACGCGGCTGGAAAGACCGAAGGAAGACACGCCATACAGGATGCCGAAGTTGATGGTTTTGGCGTCCCGGCGCATATCTTTGGTCAACTTTTCCGCCGGCACTCCAAAAATTTCCATAGCCGTCTTGGCGTGAATGTCTTCGCCGTTTTTGAACACGGCCATCATTTTGGCATCCTTGGCCAAATGAGCCACCACGCGCAGTTCAATCTGGGAATAGTCTATGGACAAAAATTTACAGCCTCTGGCCGCCACAAACGCCTTGCGGATTTCACTGCCCAGGCCTTCGCCCCGCACGGGAATATTCTGCAAATTCGGGTCTGTGGAGGAGAGCCGGCCCGTGGCCGCCACGGTCTGGTTATAGCTGGTATGAATCCGCCCGTCCTGTTTGCTGACTAAATCCGGCAAAGCCATGAGGTAAGTGGACTGCAGTTTCGCCAATTCCCGGTATTCCAAAATTTTAGGGATGGCCGGATGCTGGCCCAACATTTTTTCCAAATTGTCGGCAGAGGTCGACAGGCCGGTTTTGGTTTTGCGGTTTTCCACGGGCACCAGGCCTAATTTCTCAAACAGCACTTCTTTCAGCTGCTTGGGCGAGTTAAGGTTGAACTCTTCGCCTGTCTGCTTGTAAATTTCGTTTTCCAAGTCCTTAATCAGCACCTCTGCTTCGCCGGAAAGCCGGTTTAGGGTTTTTACGTCCAGCCCAATCCCCGCGGTTTCCATTTTGGCCAGCACTTCCACGAGCGGCATTTCAATTTCTTTAAAAATTTTGGCCAGGCCTTCGGTTTTGAGGCGCGGCTCGAACAGCTGCTTCAGCCTAAGCGTCACGTCCACGTCTTCGCAGCAATACCAGGAAACTTTGGCCGGCTCCACCCGGTCCATGGTTATCTGGTTCTTGCCCTTGCCAATCAGCTCTTCAATGGGCTGCATCTGGTAGCCCAGCTCCGAAAAAGCCAGGGCCTCAAGGTTGTGCTGGCGCGTACCCGCATTCAAAAGGTAGGAAGCAATCATGGTATCAAAGGCCAAACCGTTTAGGGCATAGCCCGCGGCCGTTAAAACTTCCAAATCGAATTTCAAGTTATGCCCAATTTTCGCCACTTGCTGAGACGCCAAAATTTTCTGCAACGTTTCGGCTTGGCTGAAAATTTCCGCGGGGACATAGTAGGCCTGGCCCGCGGCGGCGCATAAGCCCACGCCCACCAGCCGCGAGCTCCGCGGGTCCAAACCGCTGGTTTCCGTATCCAGCGCTAGGGCGGCCACTGTTCCGAGAAGCTTTTCCAACGCCGCCAGTTTTGCGGGCGTGTCCACTAAGCTATACTCCTGCCGGCCAATTTTTTCCTCGTTTTCCTGGCCCGCGGCCGTTGACAGTTCCCCTGCCGCAGAGCCTTCCGGCTCCGCCCCGCCGGTTTTTAGGCCGCCGTAGCCGGGCAGTTTGGCAAGCAGGCTCCTGAACTCGAGCTCTTTAAATAACTCCAAAGTCTGTTTTTGGTGCAGGCTATCGAAATCGTAAGCCGGAACCTTAGTGTCCAGCGGCACGCTGCACACAATCTGCGACAGCTGGTAAGACTGCCGCGCCTGGGCTTCCTGCTCGGTTAACAGATTTAAGATGCGGGGCTTAATTTGGTCCCGAATTTTCTGTTCATGAATTGCCTGATACAGCCCATCCAAAGTCTTAAACTCCTTAATCAGTTCGCTGGCCGTTTTCTCCCCAATACCTTTTACTCCCGGAATATTATCGGAAGGGTCGCCGCGCAAAGCCTTGTAGTCCACCATCTGTTCCGGCACCAGGCCATAGCGTTCGCGGACAGCCTTGGCATCGTAAATCACGGTGTCCGTAATGCCTTTACGCATCGTATACACCTTAATCTTATGGTTGACCAGCTGCAGCGTATCCAAATCTCCGGTCACAATCAGCACTTCCGCTTCGGGGTCAAACTTGTGGATACCCGCAGCCAGGGTGCCCAGACAGTCATCGGCTTCAAAACCCGCCCGCTCAAAAATTGGAATATTCAACGCCCTGACCACCTCTTTGACGCGAGGAATCTGGTCGTACAGCTCTTGGTCCGCCTTCACCCGCGTAGCCTTGTATTCTTTGTACTGCTCGTGCCGGAAAGTCGGGCCCGCCAAATCAAACGTACAAGCCACATGGGTGGGCTTAATGTCTTTCATGGCCTTAAGCAAAATCATGGTAAAGCCATAAACCGCATTGGTGTTTTCGCCGGATTTGGTGGCCAGCGCCGGAATGGCGTGATAACCGCGGTGGATGAGCGCATTGCCGTCCACCAGCATATACCGGCTGGTGTTGTTTTTGGGAGGAGTCATGGGTTTATTATAGTGGATTTAGGGCATAAAAAAAACCGGTCCGCCAGGGGGCGGACCGGTTTTAATAATGTTTTTATTTCACCACGTACTCTATCCACTTGTCGTCCGTAGCCGGATTTGCGGTTGAGGCTTTTAGGCTGCCGATTGCGGTATAACTTTGCCCGTCGACGCTCCCGGATAATTCATCCACCCTATCCGTACTCTGTCCCATGGGCAAAATCCGAATCTTGGAAACTTGCACTGTGGAGCCAAAATCCACCTGCAGCCAAGCCTTGCGCACCGTATAGGCCGCGCAGCCGTAACCGTAAATACCGTCATTGCGCGTGTGCAAAACGTACCAGCTGCAATTATCCGCGGTTTCGCCCGCGTTCCAAACTAATTGGGTGTCGCCGTCAATCGCGCCCTTGGCACCCACGGAATAGGAAGGCGCGGTACCGTAATTGCACCAGTCACAGCTAGTGCTGGCACCCGTGGGCTTAAGCTTGCTGCCGTCGGGGCCGTAAAATTCCATTTCACGAATAGCCACCCAGCCGGATTTCGTAATGCTGTCTTTAATGTATCGCACGCTCACGCTGGGCGCGGTTTGAGTTCCGGTGTTGGCACTAACATCCGTGCTGGTTGCGGTGCTAGTGCTGGTATTCTGCAAGTCGTCGGAAGCCGCACATTTGAGCACCATGCCGCAGGCGGTTTGCTCATTGTAATTCGGGCCTTTAATATACTGGCAGCCCGCGGGCGGAGCCGCATAGTCGCAGACGGCCAACGGCTGGCTCTCGGGATACACGAGCCAGGTGTTGCTCTTTATGTCACCCTTAAATTCATATAATTTAGTATAAGTCGTACCGTCCGAACTGATTAGCAGTTGGTGATCGGCACTGGCCGGATTAGGCGAATTTTCGGTAAGCAACCGAATTTTGCTTACGTCTTTTACGCTGCCTAAATCTATTTGGATCCATGCCGACTGGTTACCGCTGCCGCAACCCATCCGGTCGGCGGCGCTGGTGCCGAACCAGTTGCAATTCGGCGCGGTTTCGCCCGCGTTCCAGACCGTGTTGGTATTGCCGTCAATGGCTAATTTCGGGCCGTGATCCTGGCCGTCCGACGGATAATTCCGCCAGGTGTACTGGGCTGTGGCATTTACAGGGACTAGCTTGTTGCCGCTGGCATCATATATTTCAATTTCGCGCCAAGCCACCCACGAACGGCTGACTACAGTCTGGACTTTCAAATAGCGGAACGAAACGCCGCTGCCCGAGCTGCCGCCATCCGAGCTCCCGGCCGTTGGACAGGCGCTAAATTCACAGTTGGGCCCGGTGGGGCTGACATAAGTCTTGCCGTCCGAACACAGCTTGGCAATGGTGGGACAAGCCACGGGGCCGTCCGGCGCCGGCAGGGTGGTAAAATATTTTCTGACCAATAAAATGCCTTTTTTGTTCGGCTGGGAATAAAACTCCACCTTGGTTCTGCTTTTTGGCTTAAGCTGAACTTCGGCCTCACCCTGCTGCTCAGCGGTCGCAGCTAAAGCGGTTCCGTTGATGTAAATAGAACCTTGGGCGTTCCTCACCCGGCTCCAGGCAATTTGATAATTCCACAAGTTCACGCCATATCCGATAGGTTGGGCAGTGATGGTGATTACCCGGTTGCCTTTGGTGGTAACCGAAACTTCCGGATAGGCTGACTCGGCCTGCGTCTCCGTGCCCAGCACGCTGGAAATTGTTGTCTGGTGAGCTCGGGCCACCTGCACTCCCGGATCATAAACGCTTGCTGCAATTTCCTGCTGCGCAGCCAAGCTTAAGGCGCCGACGCTGCTGGCGGCAAAAATTACCATGGCAAGAGCCACGGCGCTGCTCATTCGGGATGTAAAGGCCGACTTAATCACGCCGGCCGCATCTCCCAGCCCGACCCTGCGGGCTTTGGAAAGGCTTAAAACCTTCCGCCTATAAACATATGGGTTCATAAGTTCCCCCTCCGCGCAAAATTTTGTGCACGGAAATTATTTAATTTTGTTTTTGTTTCAAAGTTTTGGCTAATTTTGGCCGCAACTTTTCTTTTGACCTTGTAAATAAATTATAGCACACTTTTAGAAATTTTGCAACTTACCGCCCCTTGCTTTTATAGCTGGCTCCGCTATATAATCCGCGCATGGAGGTTCACCGGTGAATCGATGGCGTTGGATAATCGTGATCGTAGTTGCCATCTTTGCGGTTCGGGCTGGTTTTTTCCCGGACGAGAGATGGTGGGCAAGTTGGGGCATCCTGCTGGTAGCCGGAGGTGTCTGGCTTCACCGCCATGAACTGGCGAAAGAGCAGCGCGCGGCAGCGGCAATGGAGGAAGACAATGATTGCGTAGCTTTCTACTCCATGATGATCGGGGCGTTTCTGGCCGGAGGCGGCTGGGCCCTTTACCACCACCTTCAGTGGTGGTCGATACTCTTCGGGGTTGGAAGCTCCATGGTGGTCTTCTGCATCTTCATTTTTGACATGATGGGGGCAGAAAGACCGGCGCAACCGGCCTAGGCCGGAAGCAACTCAAACACCGGCGCGCTCATGCTGTAAGAGCGCGCCGGTTTTTTATTATGCAAAAGAAAGACCGCCGGAAACCTGTGAAGGTCGCCGGCGGCCTAAAAGTCCCATTAAAGGGATCAAGGAGAGAGGAAAACGAGAGCTATCGGAGGATCAGTTGGCCGTTGACGCCCAAGGCATCGGCCCGGGACTGGCTGATGCGGTTACTGTTGGAACGGTCGAACTGGCGGATATTGACGGTATAGTAGCCGTTGGGAAGGTAATACATATTCTCTCCCAACGACCCCCGGTTGAAGATGAGTATGGTCTGGTTGCCCTGGGGGTAAGCATAGAGCTCTCCCCGGGACTGAGCCAACTCAACCCGGAACTGATTGCCGCGGAGCAGGACCACAGTGTAGTCTATTGAGGCGCTGTAAGGGGCATCCAGGGTAAACACCAGGTCATTGTTGTCATTCAGCCCCGCACTGACGCCTTTCCACTCACTCAGCCCCACGCTGGCTCCGTAGCCTTCGGCCACCAGATTGCCGCTCTGTCCGTAAAACTGGACGCGGAAATTGCGGCGGTCGCGGAACGACAGCGGGTACAGGGTGTCAGTATTGATCTCAATGCGCTGCCCGTAGCGGATGCCGTCCGGAAAGTAAATGTGGCGGCTGGCGGAGTCCGGCGCGTTCACGTAAATCGCATCGGCCTGCACCATCACGGGTCCGCTGATGGATACCGGGGAAGTGGCAATGAGGCTGCTGGTCGTGCCTTCCTCACCCTGAGCCATGGACGCGGTTACGTCCACGTTGGCGGGAAAGTCCATGCGCAGGTTGACGAAGTTGAGCGCCACCTGCTGCAGGCCAAAAACCCCGTTCTGCCAGACCGTGATCAGCAAGACCTGCGGCTTATCGGACTTAACCGAACATGTGCCAACCTTGAGGTCGCACTTCGTTGTCTGAGCGGTCAGGTCGTGGCCGTCCAAGTCAGACGTACCCACGACCACGGGCAGTGCGAAGAGGTTGTTAGTGGTCACGTTGCCAATGCGGGCGCGGAATTGCACAGCGGCAACTTCGCCCACTTGGTAGACAGCCGCGATCTTCGGGGTAGCGGTAATTTCAATCTGCTGCTGCACGGTCGGCACCGGCGTCGGGTTAGTGGTCTGAGCGCTGGCGCACGCGGCGGCCAGGGAAAACGTCATCGCGATAACGGAAAATTTCACTTGTCTTCTCCAATCTGGTGTCCCAATAGAACTCTCGAGTTGTTCTCTGGGCGAACTGGGCACGGATACCCATGCGCAAATCGCCCAGAAAACCTATTTTCTCCTTGTATTTATCAGTCCTCCTACGGACTCTGATTTAAAAGAACGAAATATAATTATACACCATTTTGACTATTTTGTCAAGAATAATACAAAAAACTCCGCATTTCTATGCGGAGTTTGATTATTTAACCCTTATTCCCCTGCCACCCTAAACACCTCTTCCACGTCTGTTATGCCTTCCAAAGCTTTTAAAAGCCCATCCTGGGTCATGGTAATCATGCCTTGGGCTTGGCCGCCCTTTTTGAAATCCGTCATGCTGGCTTCGGAAAAAATTAGCTTTTGGATATTGTCGGTGTTTTCCAGGACTTCGTAAATGCCAATCCGGCCCGAATAGCCTAAGTGGTGGCATTCTTCACAGCCTTCGCTGTGGAAAAACTGCAAGGCTTTGGGCACCACCAGTCCGGAACTTTTCGGAATTTGGCTTAGGATTAATTTCACGTGATCCATGAGGGTGGGCGAAAGCTGGGCCGGTTTTTTGCATGCCTGGCAGAGCCTTCTCACCAGCCGCTGCGCCAGGATGCAGGACAAAGCGGGCGCCACCACAAAGGGTTTGATCCCCATATTCAACAGGCGCGGGATGGCGCCGGCTGCGTCATTGGTATGGAGCGTAGACAGCACCATGTGGCCGGTCAGCGCGGCCTGCATGGAAACTTCCGCGGTTTCCTGGTCCCGGATTTCCCCCACCATCACGATATCCGGATCCTGTCTTAAAATTGCGCGCAGTCCCTGGGCAAAATCAAAATTATGGCTGTGGTCAATGGGGGTTTGGACAATGCCTTCCAGCTTGTATTCCACCGGGTCTTCCAGGGTGATAATTTTCACGCCCGGCTCATTGAGTTCGTTTAAAAAAGCATACAAGGAAGTAGTCTTGCCGCTGCCCGTGGGCCCCGTGGTGATCACCATGCCATTGGGCTTGGCTAAAACGCGGTGCAGGATTTCCTGGTGCTCGGGCCTGAAGCCTAAATCCTTAAGCTTTAAATTGACTGCGCCCGTGCCCAAAAGCCGCATCACCACTTCTTCGCCATAGGCGGAAGGCAGCACGGAGACGCGCACGTCTATGGGCTTGCCCAAATAATAAAAAGTTATGCGCCCGTCCTGGGCTTCGTTTTCTACGTTAAGCTTAAGTTTGGAAATAATTTTCAGGCGGGTGATAAAGGATTTCTGCAAAGTCTTGCTTAAGTGCAAAATATCCTGCAGCACGCCGTCCACGCGGAACCGCACTTTCACAAAATGCTCTTCCGGTTCAATGTGAATATCAGAAGATTTATAATACAAGCTGGCGCCGAAAATCATTCCCACCAAATCCGTGGCCGTATGTTTTTTTTGTTCCTCTTCCGAAGCCAGTGTTTTAAAAAGCTCGTGGTAGTCTTCTGTCTTTTCCACCCTAACGACATCGTCGTGCGCGGCCTTGGGCCGCATCACCTTGGCGTAAAACCTTAAAACCTGTTCCAGGCTTTTATGGGAAATTACATACACGGTCAGTTTGTTGTGCTGGGAAAACTCTCTAAGTTTTTCCAGCAGCAAGGGGTGGTCCGGGTCAGTGATGCCGATCCGCAAGTCCGTTTGTTCTTTATAGAACGGCACTGCGCCCATTTCCTTCGCCTCCTCTTCGGTAAACATGCCCAGCACATTCAAATCAATGGGGAAATTGTGCAAGTCAATATAGGGCAGGCCCAAAGCCCCGGCGCGGGCCTGGGTTTCGCGCTCCTGCATCTGCCGGTTCAGCTCATCCAAGCTTTGTTGCAGGTCCGTTTTGGAACTGGAAAACATGGTATTTTTAGGCATGGTTTTTGTTTCAAAAAACAGGCGAATCTTCTCGCCTGTATTATACCATAAATTCCCGTTATCGGTTTTTACAGCATGAGCACGGAATGCAGCAGTTTGTCTTCAACCGCTTCCAAGGAAGCTTCCGCCACCGCAAACTCATAAATATGATAGGGCTCACCCGCAGCTTCCAGCACCTTGAGCGGCTGGCCAAAATTTTTTTCATAGGGTTCGCTTTTGGCTTCCAGGTGCAGGGCAAAAAACAAACGCGCGGGCGCGCCCAGACGGCTCTGCGCCAGCAGCCCTAAAACCTGGTACCCCGACACGTTGGCCAAAAGTTCTTTTAGGGCAGGAAGCAGCAAATCTTCGCTTGCCTCGGTTTTTTCAAAATCACCCGCATTAAGTACGGAGTAAGCCGCGCGCGCCGTTTCCAAAACTTTCAGCCTGGCCAAAGCCCGGCCCCAAAGCTTGAGCAAAGGCAAAGACTTGGTTTTGTAGACATGCTTAATAATCTCCTGCTGCCGGCCGCCTAAGGCCACCAGGCGCGAAGCTTTCATTAAGGCCTGGGGTGTGGTCTGCGCGTGCTGGAAACTGTTGGTCTGGGTAATGATTCCGGTTAAAAGACAAGTGGCGATCTGTTCATCAACCAGCTGCTGTTCGTACTGCTCGAATAGCCCGGACAAAACTTCGGCCAGGGAAGTGGCGGTAACATCCACCAGATTCACCGCGCCGAAATACTCATTGCCGGGCTTATTGTCGACGTTGATTTTCGGAGTCTCGTAAAAAACTTCCGTGTTGTCACGAAACAGTCCGCCCAGGTCTTCAAAAGCCTGGCAGCCCAGGACAACCAGCAGGTCCACCGGAAATTTTTCATTCTTGAATTTGACCTCATCGGGCACAAACGGCGCGCTCTTGGATTTGAGGTAAATTTCCACCCTGTTTTCCAGCACCTGATAGCTTAGCTCATCCAATTTTTTTTGGGCCGTGTCTAATTCCACCACCAGGCTCTTTACGCTCTGTACGGTGTTTTTTAGTTCTGCGGCTTTGGGCAAAAAAGCAAACTCAGCGCCGGGCTGAGCGCTGGTCACCACCTCGACCTCCTTGCCCAATTTTTCCAAAAACAGGCGCATGGCCAAACCGGAAGCCAGGGCGTCTGCGTGCAAAACTTCCGGCAAGGCGACCAGGATTTTTTTGGCTTTGCCAATCTGGTCAAAAACCTGCTGTTCAATTTTTGTATCCATAAAAATATAAAGGGTTATCTCCCCGCAACATGCAAAGGATTTTCCATTATAGGCAATTTTACTTAAAGAGTCAATCCAGGTAAAATACCTTTATGAAAAGCGCTTTTATCGCATCCCTAAACGAGCTGGACAAACTGGCAGACCAGCTGGCCAAAAGCCTGACTGGCGGGGAAATACTGGCTCTGGTGGGAGATTTAGGCGCCGGCAAAACCACCTTTACCCAAAAGCTTGCCAAGCGCTTAAAAGTAACGGCCCGCGTATCCAGCCCGACTTTCGTGCTTATGAACTTGTTTAAGGCCCGGCTAAAAAACGGACGTGCTGTTACCCTTTACCACCTAGACCTGTACCGGGCGCAAAATTTTAAAGAAGTGAAGGCTTTGGGGATTACCGAATTCTGGGAACAAAAAAATTCCATAACCGTCATTGAATGGGCGGACAGGATAAAAAAATATTTGCCGAAACATGCCCTGCTTATTAAATTCAAAAACTAAATTTAGCTTGCTGCCGGCAACGCTGTTTATGCTGGCGGCTTTTCCGGCTCATGCCGCTACCCCGGGACTGACCTTGTTTTATCAGGACCAGAAATTCCCCGTGGACACCCAAACCCTGAGCTCCTGGCAGCGGCAGGCCCAGCTGCCCACCAGCAGCAACCTGGTGTTCAGCCAGCCTAAGCCCCAGCAGCTGGCCGCTGAATTTTTTGAGCAGTCGCCGGAACCAACGCCCCTGCAAAAAACCGCCTACAATTACAGCCCGGCCGCCGTATACGGCTACATCAGCAGCCTGGCGCAAAAACTCGACACGCCGGCAGTCGAACCGGAACTTACCATTTTAAACCAGCGGGCAATAAAATTTACTCCGCCCCAGGACGGACTCTCTACGGACGTATTCGCCAGTACGCAAAACGCTCTTTCTGCCCTGGAAAACAACACCACCTCCACCCGGCTGACCATTAGCGTCGCTCCGCCGCGGACCAAACTTTCCGACCTGAACGACTTGGGGATTAACGAACTGGTGGCGCGGGGAGAATCCGCTTTTAAAGGCAGCCCCAGCAACCGGCGGCACAATATTAAAATCGGGGTGGAAAAAATGTCCGGCATCATCCTGGCGCCGGGCGAAGAGTTCAGCTTCAATAAATTCTTGGGGCCGGTGGAGGCTGAAGAAGGCTTCTTGCCGGAACTGGTTATTAAAAAAGAAGGCACCATCCCCGAACTGGGCGGCGGCCTCTGTCAGGTGTCTTCCACCACTTTCCGGGCCGCCATGGCGGCGGGCCTGCCGATTAAAGAGCGGAAAAACCATGCCTACGCAGTCCAGTACTACTCGCCCCAAGGCACGGACGCCACTATATACCCGGGGTCTGTGGACTTAAAATTTGTGAACGACACGCCGGGCAGCCTGCTTATCTGGCCCTATTTAAAAGACAAAGATCATTTGAACTTTGATTTTTACGGCACCAAAGACAACCGCACGGTCACGCTGTCCAAACCCGTCACCTACGACCGAAAGGATGACGGCTCAATGAAAGCCACCTGGGAACGGGAAGTGGTAAAAAACGGCATCACAAAAAAAGACGTTTTTAAATCCGTCTACCAGTCACCGGCCCTGTTCCATAAAGAAGAAACCTTTGTCAAAGCCTCCTCCACTCCGCCCAGCTCTCCATCCACGCCCGCCACCACCGGCAACTCAACCCCCCAATCTTCCACCAACTAATTTATGATTCAAGCTCAAAAACCAGACAACCAGCCGGAAACGATTACTCCCTTGGATGCTGCCCAGAATGCGCCCGAGGACGCTTCTTTGGACCAAAATCTGCGCCCCGGCAAACTGGCCGACTACGTGGGGCAAACTGCGGTCAAAAACAACCTCTCCGTGGTCATGTCTGCAGCCAAACAGCGCAATGAAGTCTTGGAACACGTTTTGCTATACGGGCCTCCTGGCCTGGGCAAGACCACGCTGGCCCACATTATTGCGCGCGAAATGGGTTCTAACATTAAAATCACTTCCGGTCCGGCCATTGAGCGGGCCGGGGATCTAGCCTCCCTGCTTACCAACCTGGAAAGCGGCGATGTTTTGTTTGTGGACGAAATCCACCGGCTCAACAAGGCGGTGGAAGAAGTACTGTATCCGGCCATGGAAGACTACGTTTTGGATATTATTTTAGGAAAGGGCCCGGGTGCCCGCAGCATCCGCATGGAACTGCCCCGCTTTACCTTAATCGGCGCGACCACGCGCATCGGCCTCCTCTCCTCCCCCCTGCGGGACCGTTTTGGCGCAACCTACCGCCTGGAATATTATGAACAGCCGGAGCTGGAAAGCATTATCCTGCGCAACGCCGGAATCCTTAATGCCAAAATCGATGCCGCGGCCGCGGGCGAGCTGGCCAAGCGGAGCCGTTTCACCCCGCGCATCGCCAACCGGCTCTTAAAGCGCATCCGGGATTTTGCCCAAGTTTTCGGCCATGATACAATTACCATACCAACGGCGCAAAAGGCTCTGGATCTGCTGGAGGTGGATGCTTTGGGCCTGGATAAAAACGACCGCCGCATACTGGATGCGCTGATTAATAAATTTTCCGGCCGGCCTGTGGGCTTGAACACCCTGGCCGCGGCCACAGGCGAAGAAGAGGACACCATCACCGATATCCACGAACCCTTCCTCATCCGCCTGGGCCTGCTGGTAAAAACCCCGAAGGGCCGCCAGGCCACCGAGGCCGCCTACAAACACCTGGGCTTAACGCCGCCCCCCGCTTCAGGACAAACCGCTTTGCTTTAATTTTATTTAAATTACCCCTACGATTTAACCCGCCCTTTTATGAACCTTTCCTCCCCGATTAATCTGCTGATTGCTGGAATATATTTTTTGTTGGTTGTTGTCCTGAGTTTCTTTTCTGTGTTCGGCGTGTATGTGCTGGTGCGCTACGCCCAGTCGCGCATGGTAGCTTTGGGTGTAAGTTTGCTGTACGGCTTTTTTTACCTGACTATCCTTTCAGCCTCATATTCTAACCTGCAGCAAATCCTCAAATAACCTCCTATGCGCCGCCTTTTCCCCAGCCAGCAAGACGAAGAAAAAATTTTTTTGGTCATTCACGAACACTGGTTTCATCTTTTTTTAAAAGTTGTGGTTTGGTTTATTTTTGCCGCTGCGCTCCTGGCTTTTAACCGGTACGCGCCCGAATACCTCCCCATGCTGTTTGAGGACACGGCCGGGTCAGTCACCCGCCTGTTCACCCAGGTTTACACTCTGTTTTTAACCTTAAGTATTTTTATTATCTGGCTGTCCTACTACCTTAACCTGCAGGTTATTACAGACCGCCGGATTGTGGACGTGCACCAAGAGGGCTTGTTTTCCCATACTGTATCCGAACTCCACATAGAAAACATCGAGGACGTCACCAGCGACACCAAGGGCCTGTTTGGCACTCTGTTCAACTACGGCATGGTGTACGTGCAGACCGCTGCCAGCATCGAGCGCTTTGAGTTTGACAACGTGCCCAACCCGGCAGCGATTGAAAAGCTGATTTTGGACCTGTATGAAAAAAATCCCCACGGCGGACTGCACCAGGGGTAAGCCGCTTCATCCCCCGCTTTTTTCCAGGCGGGGTGTTTATTTTTAATCTCCCAAACCACTTTCATGTTTGCACTTCTTATGGCCGGAGGGCAGGGCACGCGCCTCTGGCCCGTATCCCGCAAAGCCAAACCTAAGCAGCTATTAAAGCTTATTGAGAACAAAACCCTGCTGGAAGCCACCTACCACCGGCTCCTGCACGGCTTTGCGCCAAAAGAAATTTTTATTGCCACCACGGCGGATTACGAGAGGCACATAAAAAAACAGCTCCCGGAAATCCCAAAAACCAACTACTCCATTGAGCCGGTATTAAAAGACCGCGGCCCAGCCTTAGGCTTGGCAGCCCTGCTCATGCACCACGCAAATCGGCAAAGCGCCTTTGTCACCTCCTGGAGCGACCACTACATAAAAGACCAGGCCGCGTACTTTAAAACCCTGGATTTGGCGGAACAGGTTTTAAAAACCCACCCTAACAGCTTCATTACCATTGGCGTAAAACCCGCCCATGCCCACACCGGCTTGGGCTACATTAAGCTGGCCGGCCAGCTGGGACACAAGGCCTTCAAAGTTTCGGCTTTTAAGGAAAAACCCGACCTGAAAACAGCGGAAAAATTTGTTAAAAGTAAAAAATACTTATGGAATACCGGCTACTTTATTTGCCGCACTGAACACCTGCTGGAGCTTTATGCCGAACACCTGCCCGAAATCTATGCCCTGTTGATGAAAATCAAGCCCTTTATCGGTAGCAAGAAGCAACAGTGGGCCATCGACAAATATTATCCGGCCATGCCAAAACAGGATATTGAAAAAGGTTTGATTGAAAAACTTAACCAGGTGGCCGTTATTGAAGCGAGTTTTGACTGGGCGGACATCGGCAGCTGGCAAATTATCAAAGACGTGCTTTCGGAAAAAAACGACAACTTAATCAAGGGCCTGGCCTTGCACCACAAAGCCGAGGGCAGCCTGATTTATAACTTCGAAAACAAGCTGGTGGCCGTAACCGGACTCAAGGATATTATTGTGGTCAACACCAAGGATGCCTTGCTGATTGCCCCCAAAAATCAAAGCGAAGCGGTTAAGGAATTGATTGAAAAAATCAAAAGCGAGCCTAATTTGAAAAAATACCTCTAAATAATAAAAGCAGCCGGTATGGAAAATTCCATACCGGCTTTTTTAGAGCAGCCACCGTAACCCGACCAGCGGCGTGAGGGAGCCGCTTTTCCAGAGCGGGGCAAACCACAGCTTAAACGGGGTGTGGGGCAGCGCCAGCTCAAGCTTGGGTCCGGTCCCTTTAGCGGCTTCAGTCAGCGTACCAAGGCCAAGCTTGGCTGTAACCTGGCAGTTGGTTTCCACTTTATACCAGAAACCGCTGCCGCCGTCTTCGAACACCGCGAGACCGGAAACCCGGCCCTTGCCAACCCACACGTAAGAGCCGATACGGGCCGGATGCTTGTCCTCCTCCAGTCCGCCGCCCAGGGCAAGCTGCACCCAAGGCTGCGGGCTATAGGTTGCACCCGCGTATGCCTGGCTATAGCCTTGCTGCACCTGGAACCAGACAAAACTGCCCAAGCTGCCCTTTACCGGCTTGGTGAGCAGGCCGTCAATCCGGGGAGTTGCGTTGCCGCCGGAAAAATAAGTGCGCTCTTCCACCCAATTTTGGCCAAATGCCAATCCTGCCAAGAGCAGCGTAAATGCGGCCAGTTCCCCAACCGTCAACGCCAACCGAGCTTTCAGTGACTGTTTTACCATCTTAATCCTCCTTTGCGTTGTGAACCCCGCCAGGTGTTTTTGTTTTGACCAATAACAATAACCTAAAATCTACAAATTGTCAATACTTTTATAACAACATATTATAAAAATAGATAAATTTGGCTTTATTTATGAAATAAAATTGTGTTGACAAAACTTCAACAACATGCTATCATTTAGGTATGGTAAATGATTTGCTCAGCCAATTAGGTTTTGGCGAAAAAGAAATCAAAGTGTATTTGGCTTTGCTTCAGCACGGCAAACTCTCCCCCGCCTCATTGGCCAAGTTAACCAGCCTGAACCGCACCACTATTTACAGCACGGCCAAAGAACTGGCCCAGAAAGGGGTTATTGCCGAAGACTTGGGAGGGAAAACTTTGTATTTGGTGGCCAAAGACCCGCGTGATTTGGATTACCTGGCCCAAAAAGAAGAAAAACAGCTGCGGGAAAAACGGGCCATTATAAAAAACGCGGTTATAGAGCTGCAGGCCATTGCCAAACCTACCCAGTACACTATCCCCAAAATTGTCTTCGTGGCTCAAGATGAAGTAGAAAACCATTTATATAAAGCCACTCCCCGGTGGGACGCAAGCATTTTAAAGTACGACGGAACTTGGTGGGGCTACCAGGACCACACCTTTGTTGACTCGTATGAAAAATGGATCGACTGGTACTGGGAAACCGGCTCAAACCCCAAAACCTCGCTCAAACTTTTAAGCAACGAGACGGCCGAGCAGATAAAAAAGAAAAAGTTTGAACGAAGGCAAATTCAATTTTGGAAAGAAAGCCACAATTTTAAAACTACCACCTGGATACTGGGCGACTATGTGGTAATGATTGTCACGAACCAAAAACCGCACTACTTGGTGGAAATCCACGACGCAGTGCTCGCCCATGACCAAAGAGAAATATTTAAGGCCATATGGAAATCCCAAATCGAAAAACCTGTCTAACTTGGCCCCACCTCCCAATCGGGAGGTTTTTTGTTGACAGCACGCGCAGATTTTGTAAAATAAATTCCTGTTTAACCCCACTGCCCCCAAAGGAGGATTGTTAATTGAAAAAGCAGCTCTGTGGCGGAGAAACCTGCCGCAACCCGCAACACCAGGCCATCGGCAACTTGCCTACCAACACGCTCTTTGTGGCCCGTCTGGATGGCGATACCGCAACCCGCACTTTTTCCAAGGCCGTCGGCCATCGGATTTTTGCGGTCGGGACTGAAACAACTACGCTCACCAAACAAAAACGGCCAGTTATTGAAGGCAGCACCATCAGCATCTGTCGGGTTACGGAGTACTTCCCCGCTGAGTAGCCGCCTTGCTACGGCCTGGACAAAAAATCGGGCCTGTGGTATTTTTTAGGGTCCGACAAAGAAAGGGGGAAGCATGTCGGAAAACACCCGGCCGGGAAAACCTGGCTTTAGCAAACCCCACTACCAAAAGAAGGAGCGCGCCAGCCTGAAGGAGTGGCTTGCAATCGCCGCGGGATTCATTGCGGCCTGGGCGCTGATTATTTGGGGTCTTATCTGGGCTTACCACAAATGGCTCAAACAACCCTGAAAGGAAGGAGGAAACACCATGCCGCAGAGTTTGTTCGGCGATGACGGCCCCAGACAGACCGGCAAATCGCCGGTAGCCAAGATCGTCATCGGCCTGCTCATCGTGCTCGTGGTCATCGGCTATTTTCTTCTCAAGAAGTAGCCTGCTACCAACCTACAACCAGGCCGGCCCCGCCTGGAACCATTCGCAACCGGAGGTTTGCGCAACATGGTTTAAAGGGGCTTTTTCATTTGCTATAATAGTTTCACTATGACTCAAGCTTTAGAAACTGCATATTTTGGCTCTGGCTGCTTTTGGTGCACGGAGGCTGTCTTTAAAAATTTAAAAGGTGTCGTTTCGGTCGTCTCCGGCTATGGCGGCGGCAAGGTGGAAAACCCCAGCTACGAAGCTGTCTGTTCCGGTCAAACGGGCCACGCCGAATGCACCAAGGTTGAATTCGACCCAAAAATCATACCTTACGGAAAATTGGTAGAAGTATTTTTCCTTACCCATGACCCCACCACCTTAAACCGGCAGGGCAACGACGTGGGCGAACAATACCGGAGCGTTATTTTTTACTTAACCCCCGGGCAAAAATCGCAGGCAGAAAAGGTTAAGGACGAAATTGAAAAAGAAAATATCTACAAATCCCCGATTGTAACCCAAATTGAACCTTTTAAAAACTTTTTTTCTGCGGAAAACTACCACCAAAACTACTTTGCCAATAACCCCAACGCGCCTTATTGTCAGGTGGTAATCAACCCCAAGATTGCCAAGTTCAGGCAAAAATTCGCAGCCTACCTGAAATAAGCACATCAAACATAAAACCGCCCCAAGGGGCGGTTTTATGTTACCGGATCTGCCAGCGATACCTCTTCATATCCAGTACAAAACCAGCGCCCATTTCCAACCCGTCCTTTTCCAAAAACGCACGTTGCTCGATTTTTGTGGCAATCGGGTTGCCTTTAATGGAAAGCTCGCCTTTTTGGTTAACCACGCGCCACCAGGGAACAGGCTGGTCCTTAGGACCCAGGCTGCGAAGCACCCAGCCCACTTGCCGGGCTGCGCGCGGGCTGCCCAATGCGGCGGCAACCTGACCGTAACTGACCACCCGGCCCTTGGGGATTTTACTGACTAGTTTTAAAACTTCTTCCTTAAATCCGTTCATGGTTTTTTAGCTCCTTGCGGCAGATTTTATAATTGGGAATCGCCAAGGAAACCAGCGTCCAAAATTTTGCGGAATGGTTAAATTCTTGCAAATGGCAAAGTTCGTGCACCACCAGGTAATCCACCAGGTAATCCGGCAGATAAAGAATTTGGTAATTAAAATTCAAATTGCGCTTGCGGCTGCAGCTGCCCCAGCGGGTTGATTGGTTTTTAACGCTGACTCGATTATAAAAAAAGTTATACCTCTGATTCCAGAGTACCACTTTTTGCTTGGCTAAAACCAAAGCTGCAGCTTTCTGGTTCAGGTATTCTTTTCTGGACGCTTTCCGGATGGGGGCCGGGTGGTGGTTTTTAAAAAAATCCAATTTTTTGATTACCCAAGAAATTTTCTGCTGAAGGAAGTCTTCTATCCGTCCCACTTCAAAACCCAAAGGTGCGGTCACCACCACGTCTCCGGTGTAATATACCGCCAAACGCAAATTCCGCGCCCGCCGGCTGTGTTTTAATTTATAAGCAACGTTTTGCTTATCGGTCTTAAAAATCATACCTAAGTCCTACGGCTGTCATAAGCCCAGTGCAACAATACCTGACGTTGCCGAGGCCGGCAGCTGCAATCCCCGGGCCGGCAGTGCTTCTTTATCTGAGCAAGGTGACGTTTAATATTCCTCCAACGCTTAATTTGAACTTGGTCGTAATCAGGCATCCGTCGCCCTAGGTAATACCGACAGTACCATTGAAACCACCCGCGGGGGTCGACCGGATGAACCCAGCCTTTTTTCCGCCAAGCTTTCAGGGACTGGCTAGCATCAACCTTAAAATAATTAAGTTGGATGTCTTTCTTACCCGGCGACAATTTGGCCTTCTTAAACCAAACTGCCGGAAACTCTGCCCGACAATCAGTGAGGTACTTGCCGCCAAATACCCCCAGCTCAAGCATTTGTCTGGGGGTGAGCTGGGGCTTAAAGTCCGGAGAAAACCTTTTGCCCACCGGAGCCACCAGCTGGTACTTGTAATTGTGCTGCAGCTTGTCGTTGACCAAAATAAACCGCGGGCTCATAAGCTTTCCAAAGTGGCTTTACTTAAAATGTTTTGCACCCGGCCCACCTGCCCGTCCTCCAGCCGCACTTTAATGCCGTGGGGATGGAAAGCGGAACTGGTTAAAAGCTCTGCCACCTTGCCGCGCGTCAGGCGGCCGCTTTTCTGGTCGGCTTTTAACACAACCTCCACCTCAGCGCCAATTTTAATATCTTCACGATGTTGTCCGTTCATACCTATATTATACCATCCTTAATTTAAAAGCCGCCTGCCAAAAGGCAGACGGCAAGACAGGGGTTGGATTAAACGTTGTCCGCAGTTTTCTCCCACACGTCCTCGAACATCTGGTTCCACTTGCTGTTATCCTCTGGCGACATGGTCTTCATCTGCTCAGCCACTTTCATGTGGTCTGGGTCTGTGGAGGCCATAACGTGCTGAGCCCCCTGGTCCATGACTGATTTCGGCGTACTGCCGGTGAAAGCCATGTCGCAAGGCCCGCCCGTCTGCCTGCATGTGATTGTTTTCATATGCTTTGAAGGTTAATAATCAGTACTAAAAGTTTATAAAAGCTTGAACGCAAAGTCAAAACTACCTGTGTGCCATACCTTCCTCTTCGGCTTTAATTGCTTTCAGTTGTTTTTGGGCAACTGCAACTATGGCTTCAAGTCGATGGTGGTTTTCTTGGGGCGCTTTAAGCACAGCCTCGGCGTCGTACACGATAGTTTGTAAAGCTTCTTTTAACCTAAACATGACTTCTTTATCCATAAGTTTGATTTTAGTTAATCTAGCTTGAGTATAACTGAGTTGAACCAAACCGAACAGGAGCAAGAGAAGTAAAACTGCTTGAGTTTTAAGGGTTGACAAAATATAATACTTATGATATAATCTCATTACATTAATAACGACTCGGCACTCATTTTTCAGCAATACACTTTCTGACCTTGAGAATTTCGGGTCAGAAATTTTTTTATCTCATGCAGACGGACTCTTTTAACGGTTTGGGTATTGCGCCCAAACTTTTGGAAATTTTGGATAAGCTGAAATTTACTGTTCCTACCCCGATTCAAAAACAGTCCATCCCCCACGCGCTGTCAGGCAAGGACTTAATGGGGATTGCCCAGACAGGTACGGGCAAAACCTTGGCTTTTGGCGTACCCATGATCCAGCGCCTGGCCCAGCACAAAGGCTTGGGCCTGGTCATCCTGCCCACCCGGGAACTTGCTTTACAGGTTAACGACTCGTTGGGCCAGGTTGGCAAAAGCCTGGGATTAAAAACCGCAATTCTAATTGGCGGCGAAAACATCCGCAGGCAAATCCAACAGCTCCGCGCCAGGCCCCATATTATTATCGGCACGCCCGGACGGCTTATCGACCATTTGGAACAGCGAACTTTAAAATTGGACGCGGTCAACGTGTTGGTTTTAGACGAAGCCGACCGCATGCTAGACATGGGCTTTGCCCCGCAGATTAAGCGCGTCCTTGAAACAGTGCCCAAAAACCGGCAGACCCTGCTGTTTTCTGCAACCATGCCCGAAGAGATTGTAAATATTGCCAAATCTTATATGCACTTACCGGTGCGGGTGGAAGTGGCTCCGGCCGGCAGTGCCTCAAAAAACGTGGAACAGGAATTGTTTTTTGTGCGCCGCGAAGACAAGATGGCCCTACTGCAAAACCTACTCACCGAATATAAGGGCAGTGTATTAGTTTTTACCCGCACCAAATTCGGCGCAAAAAAAATTGCAGCCGCCCTAAAAAAGAACGGGCACGCTTCCGCTGAAATCCATTCCAACCGCAGCCTAAACCAGCGCTTGGAGGCCTTGGCTGGATTCAAAATCGGCAAGTACCGGGTTATGGTTGCCACGGACATCGCGGCCCGGGGCATTGACGTCACGGGAATTGAGCTGGTAATAAACTACGACCTGCCGGAGCAGCCCGGCGACTATGTCCACCGCATTGGCCGCACCGGCAGAGCCTCTCATATGGGCCGCGCCATATCCTTTGCCACACCCGAACAAAAACACGACGTACGCGCTATTGAGCGGCTGATTAAGAAACAATTGCCAATCTCCCCTTTGCCACAATTACCTAAAGCAGCCTTCAGCCCCGCTCCGTCTTTATACAGCCGTTACCCCCACAGTCCGGCAGAGCCCAAACCAACGGAGTTTAAGCCGCGCGGTTTTATGGCACGGCCCAAGAAAAATTTTGGCAAAAGAAAAGCTCCGGCCTACTTCCAGAGGTCCAACGGCCCCAGACGCGGCTGGCCTCAAGACGGCAGCTTCTAAATAAAAAACCGCCTTTATTAGGCGGTTTTTTTATTTACTTGCCCTACCCAGCTACCACATCCTGGCTGATAGCCACAGCCGCAAGCGCTGCAGTTTCCGCTCTTAACAGCACTGGCCCCAAACTCGCCGCAGCAGAACGGGGCAACCCCAACACCTGACGGTTTTCAGCTTGAGTAAAGCCGCCTTCCGGGCCCACAAACAAACCTAAGGTGGCCAAACCCCGTCCCACCACTTGTCCGAGCTTTTTTTCAGCCGTTGGGTCGAGCAAAATTACCTGATCCAATTTTCCCGCCAGCGCAAGCGCGGCTGGCAGATCTTTTACGTACGCCAGCTCAGGTGGCGCAACTCTTTCGCTTTGTTTAGCCGCCTCCCATAATATTTTCCCCCAGCGGGATTGTCGTTCTTCAAACTTTTGCCGGGTCAGGACATGGGCCACGTTCTGGGAATTAAATAGCACCACCCTGCCTGCAAGCAACTCGGTGGTTTTCTGCAAGACCATATCCAGCGCCGCTTGGTTTATGTAGGCCAAAAAAAGGGTTGTGGTGGTTTTGGGTTCCTGCGGCACAACCACCGGTTCCTTAACCACAGCTGTCAGGCTCTTTTTCTTAACTTCAACCGCTTCGCATAAAAACCTTTTTCCGTCAGGCCCCTGAAACCGCACCACCTCGCCCGGCCTCAGCCGCCGGGACAGCAACAAATGACCTGCCTCTTCGCCGGTTAAATCCAAAGTTTGGCCGATATGCAAATTTTCAGGGCTTAAAAAATACGGCATAGTTTCAGGCTTCCACTTGAATCGCAAAAACCACCTGCTTGCCCACCAGCTGGTTTAGGACAAAAATAATCCGGGCCGCGAGCAGTTTAATCTGGTAGGCTATTTCCCTGTCCAGGCAAGCCACCAACAGCACGCCATTTTTCAAATCCATGGCCCGGGTTAAGTCTTTAGCTTCAAGAATGAACCCTGAAGCGGCCTTTTCCCAATTCTTTAGAACCTTATACCGATTAAAGGCTCCAACCAGTTTTTTTTCTTTGGCCGCATGACCAATAGCGCGCTCCAGGCTTTCAAATGATTTGTACATTGTGTTTGTTTTTTAAATAAATTTATTCCTGCGGTTTCTCCTCCACCGTAGCCGGGCTCAGAGTAATATGCTGGGCGGGCATTTCCAGGGGGTGGGTGGTGGTGATAAAAGTTTGAAAACGGTTTTGCAGGTACTTCAGCAAAAAGGTTCTGCGGGTATCGTCCAGTTCGGAAAGCACGTCATCTAAAAGCAAAATCGGCTTATCTTCTCCGCGGCTCAGGTAGTCGAGTTCCAAAATTTTTAAAGCCAATACCTGGCTTCTGAGTTCGCCGCGGGAAGAAAACGGGGACAAAAATAAGCCCTCGCTTTTCAAAGAAAAATCGTCCCGGTGAGGCCCGACCAGGCAGGAACCGGCTAACGTTTCCCTGCTTTTTAGCGCTTCGAGTTTGACGCTAAAAGCCTGAGTTATTTCCTCTAAAGTTTCGCCGGCTAAACTGTCGTAAGTCACCTCAACGGGCCGATGGAACCCCGAGATGGTGGTGTAAATATCGGAGATGCTTTGGTTGAGAAAATTTATAAACTGGCGGCGGGCAAAAATCAAACGGCTGCCAAGTGCCACCAACTGCTGGTTCCACTCGTGCAGGCTGTTTACCGCCCCGGTGTTGCCTGCGCGAATATCGGCCAACAGGCGGTTTTTTTGGTAAAGAACTTTTTTATACTGGGCAATGTCTTCCAGGTACTCCGGGCTTTTTTGGGAAAGCACCATGTTCAAATACTTGCGCCGGGTTTCGGGCGACTTGCTGAACATGTCCACGTCCGATGGGTCAAAAATAACCACCCGTAAAAACCCCTGGGCTTCGCGCCTTTTGGTTTTTACCCCGTCAATTAAAAAATTGGCGTAAATTTTTTCCCGTCTGGAAAGGAAAATATCCAGCTGATGGCTCTCCCCTTCTCTTTCCACCAACATGCGGATTTCGGCACTAGCGGAGTCTTTTAAAAAAATAAATTCGTTATCGTCCCGAAAAGACTTGAATAAAGAGGCAAAATAGATGGACTCCAGCAGGTTGGTTTTACCCACGGCGTTCGGCCCGGTCAAAACCACCGTGTCGCTGGAAATTTTTAAATCTAAATCGGGGTAATTGCGGAAGTTTTTTATCTGAATATTTTTTACTTTCATGAAATTAGTTCTTGATGGGCATTACCAAATAAAGATAACTGTCATTGTTTTCAGGGGTAAGCAGGCTGGGAGAACTGTCGTTGGTAACTTTTATAACCACGTTTTCAGCAGTCAGGTTAGCCAAGCACTCCAACAGATAGTGAAAGTTCACCATCAGTCCCCCGTTTTGGCCTTCCACCCGCGAAGGCAGCTCCACTACGCTTTTCCCCAACTCACCAGACTCGGTGTGCAGAACCAAAGCCTGGGCGCTGCTGTCATACTCAACCTTAACACTGGCGTTGTTTTGGCTAAACACCCCACCCGCCCGCAAGCCATTAACCAAAGCCTGGCGGTTGGTGGTAATGGTGGTGGTGAACTCGCTGGGAATAATTTGTTCATAAGGCGGATATTCCCCGTCAATTAAGCGGCTGACAATCTGGGTGTTGTTTAAAGTAAAAGAAATCTGGGTCTCGTTTACGGCAATCTGCACCTGGCCTTCTTGGGTACCAATATTCCTGGACAGCTCAATGATTGTTTTTTGGGGTAGGATCAAACTGTGCGGTAGGTTGGGGTTTTCGCTTAAATTCAGCTTTTTTTCTGCCAGGCGGTACCGGTCGGTGGCAGCAATTTTCAAAACACCACCCTCAGTCTTAAACAATACCCCGGAAATTTCCGGCTGGGTTTGGTTGGTAGAAACCGCAAACACCACCTGGGTTAGGGCCTGCTTCAGCTCTTGGGAGGAAAGGGAGAAGTTTTTTACATTTTCCACCTCTGGTATCAGCGGGAACTCTTCCGCGGGCAAGGTCTTGATGGTGGTGTGGTAATTTTCTGTTTCCACCGACAACTCTGTTTCTTTGGTTTCAAGGGTAATGTTTTTGTTGGGAAGGCTACCAACCAGGTCACTTAGGGTTTTACAAGCTACTGTAACAACCCCCTCTTCTTCCACCTTGCACCTCACATAGGTTGTTACCGCAATCTCCAGGTTGGTTGAAGATATTTTCAGCAAGCCATTCTCGGTTTTTAACAACACGTTGCTTAAAATCGGCAGACTTACACTTGAAGAAATAATTCTTCCCACAGAGACTAAACCGGTTTTTAGGTTTTCCTGGGTGCAGATTACTTTCATATATTTATATATAAATAATTTAATACAAAATAATAATAAGCGCTGTGGATTTGTGGATTAGCGGGATATACCAGTAATTTATCAATTTTTTCGTTTTGGCTTGTTGATAAAACAAGAACAAGTGTGGAAGATTTTATCCGCAGGAAAGTGAAGAAGAAACAAAAAACTTCATCCCCAACAATACCAACAGACAACTACCATACAAATACACAACCTTACCCCCAGCTATATAAACAGTTTATCCAGAATTAAATCCATCTCCTGTTTGAAGCCGTCTTTATCCTTAACTAAAGTCTCCATTTTTTCTACTGCATGCATTACAGTCGTGTGGTCACGCCCCCCAAAAAAATCACCAATTGAAGGGAAGGAGCTGTCCAGCTCCCGGCGAATAAGATACATGGCTATCTGCCTTGGTTTTACAAATTCTTTTTTTCGCGACTGTTTTACCAGGTCTTCCATAGAGATGTTGTAGAATTCGGCGACCACCTCGGCAATTTTTTTCGCTGAGGTGACTTTCTTTTTAGCCCCGACAATACTGGCCAAAATCCCTTTAGCCTGCTCCAAAACCAACCCCCGGTTATCCATTTGTTGATAAATCGCCAGGCGGTTAAGTGCCCCTTCCAACTCTCGAACGTTATTTTGGATGTTTTCCGCGATATAAAAGAGGATTTCTTCCGGCATCTGCACCCCGCGTTTTTCCATTTTAGTGCGTAAAATTGCCATGCGGGTTTCGAGATCGGGCGCTTGGATATCCGCAATCATCCCCCACTCAAACCGGGAGATCAGCCGCTGTTCTATGGCCGGAATTTCTTTCGGCGGCCGGTCGGAGGTGATGATGATTTGCTTTCCGTTGTCGCGTAATTCGTTGAAAGTATGGAAAAATTCTTCCTGGGTGCCTTCCTTGCCCGCCAAAAATTGGATATCGTCTATAAGCAAAGCATCCACTTCACGGTAGGCTTTTTTAAAATCATCCATGCGCTTCTGGCTGATAGCGTTAATATAGTCGTTGGTAAATTTTTCACTTGTAACATATAGAATTTTTTTATGGCTGGATTCCAGAATGCGGTGCCCCACAGCCTGCATTAAATGGGTTTTACCTAAACCCACCCCGCCGTAAATGAAGAGCGGGTTGTATTGCGTGCCCGGATTTTTTGCCACAGCCTGGCTGGCTGCGTGGGCAAGCTCGTTATTTTTTCCGATTATCAGGGTTTCAAAAGTGTATTTTGGGTTTAAACCAGAGGTAAAAGCCGAGGGTCTCTCCTTGGTAAGGCCGGCACTCTCGGATTTTTTGAACATATTGGTTTGCTGGCTGGCCTGTGTTGTGGGTTGGTTGCCAAGTTGGTATCTAATTTCTTTAATCTCTGGGGCAATCCCTTTCAGGCTTTTAAGCATTTCTTGGTGGTACTTAGCAGAAATCCAGTCGCGGTTGAAAGCGCTGGGTACGCCGATGATGATATGGTCCGCACCTCTTTCTAGGATGAGTGTGTTCTTAAACCAGGTATTAAAGTTGGCCTTGCTCAGTGAAACTTCTAGACTGCCTAAGATTGCTTGCCAGAGCTGCTGATTAGTCATACTTTTGTTTCTAAAAATGGCGGTTCAATGGTTAAAAACACGTGTCTTATCTATTCTAACAGCCAGTTATCAACATGTAAAATTCATTTTTTTGCGCTTATTAATAAGGAAAAACTATTTATCTGTTTATATCGTGTGGATAAATTGTGGGTTGGTCCAGGTTCCGAATTATCTTTGGCTTAGAATTGACTTTAACACCTGTTTTTTAGTATAATTAGCCAAGATATTATTAAAAAGTGAGAGAGGATTTCGCGTATGAAGCGAACTTATCAACCCAAAGTTAAGCGCAGAAAGCGCAGGCATGGTTTCATGAAGCGCATGCAAACCAAAACCGGCCGCAATGTTTTGGCCAGAAGAAGGGCAAAAGGCAGAAAAAAATTGAGCGTTTAATTTTTCAGAGTGATGTTTAAAAAAGAACACCGCCTGGCCAAAACCAAAGATGTAAAAGCGGCATTTGAGCAAGGTCGGGGTTTTTTTAACCCTTATTTTTCAGTCAGGCATAATGCCAAAACAGGGCAGCAAAGGCGTTTTACAGTCGTGGTTTCTACTAAAGTGTCAAAAAACGCCACCCGACGTAATCGTTTAAAAAGGTTAGTAAGAGAGTTTGCCCGCATAAATATGGCAAATTTTTTACCCGGTGACTATATTTTGGCCTTAAAACCAAAAGCCAACCAATTACCAGACCCAGAAGTGGTGGTGGTTTTGAGTAAGCTCCTTATCCAAGCCAAAGTTTATGAAAATAAGAGAATTGTCTAAAAATTTATTACTGGGATTGATTGGTTTGTACCAAAGATCCCTCTCCCCCGATCATGGCTGGTTTAAGCACCGACATCCCCATGGCTATTGTCGGTTTTACCCGAGTTGCAGCGAGTATGCTCGCCAGGCGGTAACCAAGCACGGCGCGGTTAAGGGGGCTGGTTTGAGCGCAGCACGGCTCTTAAGGTGCCACCCCTGGGCTCAGCCGAAGGTTGACAATGTACCCAATTCTTAATTTTAAACCAAACCCATGTTTCTTGTTTCTCTGTACAACGAAATCATCTATCGTCCCCTTCTAAACCTTTTGGTTTATTTTTACCACTACATTCCCGATATTGGAGTGGTGATTGTGCTTTTAACCATACTGATTAGGCTGCTTATGGCGCCCAGCTTCCATAAGTCTTTAAAGAGCCAGAAGGCAATGACCGAGCTGCAGCCTAAGCTTAATGAGGTTAAGGAAAAGTATAAGGATGACAAGGAAGGCCAGGCGCGGGCTATGATGCAGTTGTATAAAGACCACCAAATTAACCCGCTTTCTTCCTGTTTGCCTCTTTTGGTCCAGTTTCCCATCTTAATTGCCCTTTATCAGGTTTTCAGCAAGGCTTTAAACAATCACTTAACCGGTTTGTATGCTTTTGTACCCAAACCGGAGACCATCAACCCCTTCTTTTTACACCTAATGGATTTGTCCAAACCCAGCATAGTTTTGGGCGTGCTAGCCGGCTTGGCCCAGTTCTGGCAGTCGAAAATGATGCTGCCCAAAACTTCAGCAGCTTCGCAGGATGCAACCACCAAAGCAATTCAGATGCAAACCACCTATTTTTTGCCTATTGTTTCCGTGGTGATTGCCATTAAGTTGCCGGCTGGCCTGCCTTTGTACTGGCTGGTGACAACTCTCTTCGCCGTCGGCCAGCAGTATTGGCTGGTGAAAAGACAGCAACCCCAGGCTCCGCGTTCTTAAATTTTGGCGATTAGTTTCAGCGGCCATACTTTTCGCCGCTGGCTACTAATTACTAAATCTCGAAATCCATGACCGACTACAATAAGATAGAAGCCGTCAAACAGATAATCGGCCAAACCTTAGACCATCTCGGCGTACCCGGCAAGGTGGAGTTTGAAGAAAGTATTACCAAAGGGCTGATTTTTAATATTTCTTCCCCGGAATCTTTTATGTTGATCGGCCGCCAGGGCGCCACCCTGCATGCTTTGCAGGTTTTGGTGCAGAATATCGCCGTCAAACAATTGGGCGGCCAGGAGCCGTTTTGGTTTACCTTAGACGTGGATGATTATAAGCGCAAGCGGGAATGGTATTTGAAAGAAACAGCCAAAGCTGCGGTAGACCATTTGAAAAAAACCGATAAGCCGGTGCGGCTGGAGTCGATGCCGGCTTACGAGCGCCGGTTTGTACATGCTTATCTGCAGGAGCATTTTCCCGATGTGGAAAGCGAGAGCCAGGGCGAAGACCCCCATCGGAAAATTGTTATTCGGTTTAGACGCTAACCCATTTAAAAAACCCCGTCCTCCTTAGGAGGACGGGGTTTTATTTTAAGCCAGCGGGATGGTGTCTGAAATGTTTTCTTGGTGCGAAAAGTCTGTTTGCAGTTTTTTTACGTCTTCGGGCGCCATTGCCCAATCTAAAGCCCCCAGGTTTTCTTTTAAATGTTCCTGGTTGCTGGTTTTGGTCAGGGTAACAACGTTGGGTTGCATAACTAGCCAGTTGATGGCAATTTGGGCAGGTGTTTTTTTGTATTTGCCACACAACTTTTGAATCAAAGGTTCGCTGTCCAGGTCGGTTTTTCCTCGGGTAAGACTGCCCATGCCCAGCGGGCGCCAAGCAACCAGAAAAATGTCATTCGCCTGGCAATATTCAAGCAGTCCGGACTTTTCAGGTTCTCTAAACCTTACGCTGTAGTGGACCTGGGTTGCCTCAATAGGGTGCCGGGCCAGGTCCTGGGCCTGTTTGGTGTGCTCAAGGTTGAAATTACTGATACCCAGGTGTTTAATCAGCCCTTCATCAGCCAGCTCGTCCAAAGCTTTCATGCACTCCCCAATTTTTTCCTCTCCGGGGTAGCGGTGGAGGTAATAAAGGTCCAAGTAATCCGTGCCCAGTCTTTTTAAACTTGCCAAAGCCGCTTTTTTGATGTCCTGGTAGTTTAAGTGGGTCTGTTGCGCTTTGGAAGAAATAAATAGTTTTTTTCTGTCCTGGCCTAAAATTGCCTGGCCCACAAATTTTTCAGCCTGCCCGGCGGCGTAAACTTCGGCCGTATCGATTGCGGTAATGCCTGAGTTAAGGGCTGATTTTATGGCCCCAATGTCTTTTAAATCGTCGTTATTTGGATCAGGTTCGTTGCGCCCGCCCATTGCCCAAGTGCCCAGTCCTAGCACGGGCAGCTCAAGTCCGGTTTTAAGTTTTTTTATGGGGATACTCACGGTCTAGATGATTAAGGAGAGGGTGAGCCAAAATATTAACGCCAAATCATTTTTAAAATATGGGTTGTCAATCTGGCCTTGGACCAGCAGGGTTATTATAAACAGCACCGCTCCTAAGCCGAAGGCGTTCCGGCGGTTTTTAACGCCCTGGTACAGCGCCAGAACAGATAAGCCAATAAAGCTTAACATGCCCAACAGTCCGGTTTCCACCCAAAAATCCAAGAAGATGTTGTGGGGGAAATTGTGCGTGTCCAGGTTGGGGTCGGTGTTGAGCTGCGGCCATTTTGTGGCAAAGCCGGTTAATCCCAAGCCGAAAATCGGTGACTGTTTTACGCCCTTAAGCCCTGTATTCCAGAGCGATAGGCGCGATACGGCCGATTTCTCGCCCAGGAAAGGCAAGATTACTCGATAACGGAGGTTGGGGGTAATTAATACTATACCCGCCAGCGCCACGCCCGCCAGCAAAGCTGCGTACCTGAGCTTTTTATCTCCAGCGATTAGCACGTACAAGCCTATCCCCACTGCCAAACCCAACCAGCCGGCCCGGGACATGGACAAAAATAACCCGACTGCTCCGAGCAGCCAGAACATAAAAAGTTTTTGGGTTAGCGGCAGGTGTTTGTAGCTGCGCACCCGTTCCATGAGGTCGGGCACCAGAAAAGCGAGCAATGGGGCGCTAAATAAAGCATAAAAATTTGGGTGCCCAAAAAAACCCAGTGCGCGCTTGGGTTCTACGGCATTGCCCCAGTATTGGGGCGGCAGGCCGAAAAGCGTAAAGTATTGGACAATTGACCAGACGCCCATAATTCCCAGCAGCAAATAGGCGGCGTAAGTCCAAGCGTTTTTTGTGCCAGGGTTTCTGTGGAAAAGGTAGCCAAATAAAAAGAACAGGCTGATAGGCTGGAAAATAAGCACGATAAATTGCCCCAGGTTTTTTTGGGAAAAGCCCGGAACAAAAAGCGAGATCGCGCCTGCCAAAAAAAACAGGCCTACCAGCCCCAGCCACCATTTATTTAAGGACTTCAGCCAGAACCAAAAATCAGCCAGTTTTTGCTGCCGGGCAAAGTAATAGGCGAAACATAGCCAAACCAAGGCCACCCAAACCATTAACAGGTTTAGGGGCACTGGCCCGATGCTAAAACGTAATGCGTAAGCGGGGGCAAGGAGTAGGGTACAAAAGATTAAGTAAGACATGGTTTAAGGCACAGAGACTTTAATTTTAGGTGTGGTCAGGCCGGTGCTGGTGCGGGCAAATACCGAATATTCACCGCTGCCCGGCGACTTGGTCCAATCAATGGTGTATTGGTAGCGGCCGCTGAAGTTGCCCAGGTTTTGCGCCTGGCCAATTGGTTTGGGTGTGCCGCCTTTCGTGTTTTGGTAATAGAAATTTACGGCGTCGTAGTTCTCGGCGCTTTCAGCTTTCAAGCTGACCGGGAAAAGAATGAGGCTGGAGCCGCTGGGCTCGGTGATGGTAATGGGTTCGTTCAGAGCAAACTTAAGATTTATGCTGGTGTCCGCGGTTTTGTTGTAAACGTCCGTGGCGCGCACGGCCAAAATGTGCGTACCATCGCTGTACTTTTTATTTATATCTAGAATGTACGGGCTGGCAGTGAGGGTTGCCGCCTCCTGGCCGTCCACAGATATGGTAACTTTGCTTAACTGGTTTTCGGAACTGGCCGAAACCACAACCCGCAAAGGCAGGCTGGAAATAGTCTGGCCGTCAACGGGCTCGACAATGTCCACGCTAGGCGGTCCGCCGGGCGTACCGTTGTTGCTCTGGGGATTGTAGGTAATGGTGCTGGGCGGGTAGACATAACCCTGCGCCTGAGCCCAGGCGATAACCGGGTTCTCCCAATCGGGATTGTCCGGTCGCTCGCTGTGAAAGACGGTAAAATTTTTGTAGACAATCTTGTCTTTGGGTGTGTCCTGGGTCGCGGGCTGGTCTGTGGTGCTGTCGTATGGCAGGGAGATGTGCACGTCGTCATACTGCGTGGGGGCATTGTAGCTGGCAAACGTTTCCACTTTGGTGGAGGGGGTTAAGCCGGTGGGGAGCTTGCCGGAAACCGCATCCACAGTTACTTGCTGAATGCCGTCCGGAGCTTTAAATTCTTCTGCGGGCTTGCCTTTTAAAGCCTCTTTCATAAAACGGTTCCAAATGGGCGCGGCCACCAAAACGCCGTCCGCGCCTTTTTTCATGTCTGTATTGGGCGTGCCGGCTCCGGGGTTGTTACCTGCCCATACGCCGGCAACCAAACTGGGAGTAAAGCCCATAGTCCAGCCATCGTGCCAGTTCTGGGTGGTGCCGGTCTTGGCAGCCACTGGCCGGTCAGGCAGGGTGAGCGGCGAATTAGGGCCAAAGACATAAGTGCGCGCAGCATTATCGCTCATTACGTTTGTCAGCAGGTACACCGCTTCAGGGTTGAGTATGGGCTGGCTGTGCTGCTGGTATTCTTCCAGGGTGTTGCCGTCCTTGTCCTCAATTTTTAATATAAAAGCTTTTTCGTTTTTTACTCCCCCGTTGGCCAGGGTGGCATAAGCAGAGACGTGGTCGATAAGCTTAACTTCACAACCGCCTAAAACCAGAGATAAGCCGCAGTCGGCCATGGGACTGGTGATGCCTAAGCTTCGCGCGGTTTGGACCACATTATCGACGCCGACCAAAGACAGGGTTTTGACGGCCGGAATATTTAAGCTGCCGGCCAAAGCCTGGCGCATGGATACCGGGCCGCGCTGTTTGCCGTCGTAGTCTTGCGGTTTGTATTCCTTGTCCCCGAATTTGCCGAAATTGGTTTCTACGTCCATCAGCATGGTGGCGGGGGCGTATTTGTAATCAGGGCCAAAGGCGGTCACGTATGCGTAGGGTTTAAAGCTGCTGCCGGGCTGGCGCGGCGCAATGGCTACATTGTAATTGGGTTCAAAAAGGCAGTCCCGCCCGGGCGTGCAATTTTTTGGCTCCGGGTCGCCAAAGTAATCCTTACTGCCCACCATGGCCAGAATTTGGCCGGTCTTCGGGTCTTCAGCCACCAAGGCGGCGTTATAAGCGTTGTATTTTTTTGCGTTCGCTTCGGCGCCTTGCTTCACTGCGTCTTCAGCAATTTTTTGCAGGTTTAAGTCCAGGGTGGTATAAACTTTTAATCCGCCTTCTTCCAGAGTTTTTTCACCGTACTTTTTAGCCAGATAGTCCTGGACCATCATGGAAAAATGAGGGGCCTGGATGCCGGTGGTGACGTTCAAGAAGGCCACCTCTTCCTGCCGGGCTTGGGTTTCCTGGTCTTTGGTGATGTAGCCCTGGTCGCGCATTAGCGAGAGGATAGTGTTTTTGCGGTTGTCCAAAGCCTGGCGGTTGGGACCAAAAGGATTGTAATAAGTGGGGGCCTGGGGCATGGCGGCCAGGTACGCGCTCTCCGCCAAATCCAGGTCCTTTGCCGACTTGTTAAAATAGGACCGGCTGGCCGCCTCTACGCCGTAAGCGTTGCGGCCGTAAGGGATTTCATTCAGGTACATCTGCAGTACCTGGTCTTTGGTAAAGCGCGAATCTATCGCCACGGCCAAAATCAATTCCCGGATTTTTCGGTCCCAGGATTTGTTGTTGGTAAGAATCGCGTTTTTTACCAGCTGTTGGGTAATTGTGCTGCCGCCCTGGGCTTTGCGGCCGCTGAGTACATCCACCACTGCCGAACGCAGAATCCCGGTTATAGAAATCCCCCCATGTTTGTAAAAGTCCTTATCTTCCACCGCAATCGTGGCGTGTTTTAAGTTGTCCGTAATTTGGTCAAGGTTAACCTGGGTGCGCTTAATTTCGCCATGAATTTCATACAGCAGTTGCCCGTCGCGCGCAAAAATTTTTGTTGATTCAGCCACGTTGCGGTCCATGAGCCGGTTCGGGTCGGGCAAATCTTTGGCATAATATAAAAATAGGATGGCAATGCCCAATACGCCCAAAGCAGCGAGTCGGAACAGCCAGGTTAAGGTTTTTCGCCAGTTCCAGCGGAAAGGTAATTTAGCTTTTCCCGTGGTGCGGCTTTTAACCACCGGCTTGGACGCGGGCCGGTCTTTGGTTTTAAACGAGTAAATTTTCATAACTTAATTATAACGGTTTTCCTCTAAAAATGGTATAATGCAGAAAGCATTAAGAACTATGCCATGGACAACATTCAAGAACTGCTTAGCCGGGGGGTGGAAGAGGTTATCGAACGTGAAAAACTGGAAGCTGTGCTGAAGGGCAAAAAGAAACTCAGAGTCAAGCTGGGGATTGACCCAACCAGCCCCAATATCCACATTGGCCGGGCGGTGGTGCTGTGGAAGCTGCGTGCTTTTCAAGAATTGGGCCACAAGGTGATATTTATTGTGGGGGATTTTACCGGCCTGATCGGCGACACCTCGGACAAGGATGCGGAACGGCCCATGCTTTCGGAAAAACAGATTGCGGTTAACCTGAAAACTTACTTTGAGCAGGCCTATAAAATTTTGGACAAGAAAAAAACTGAAGTTTATTACAATTCCAAATGGCTGAAGAAGCTTGGTTTTGCGGAAATCGGCCGCCTGGCCGACTTATTCAGCTTGCACGAGTTTGAAGCCCGGGAAAATATTGCCAAACGCCTCAAATCCGGCAAGCGCGTGTCTTTGCGCGAGCTGCTGTATCCCCTGATGCAGGGCTATGACAGCGTGGCCGTGAAAGCTGATGTGGAATTGGGCGGTACCGACCAACGGTTTAACCTGTTGGCGGGCCGGGTTATCCAGCCCGCATATGGGCAGTCTCCCCAAAATATTTTGACCATGACTTTAATGGAGGGCACGGATGGCCGCAAGATGTCGTCTTCTTGGGGCAACACTATTAACATTACTGCCGAACCCAATGATATGTTCGGCAAGGCCATGTCCATTCCGGACGACTTGATAAAAAAATATTTTATCTTAGCTACGCGCGTGCCTCTTGCTGCGATAGACGAGATTGTCCGCAGCAATTCCAACCCGCGTGACCAAAAAATGCGCCTGGCCCTTGAAATTACCAGATTGTACCACGGCGCAAAAAAAGCCGAGATTGCAAAACAGGCTTTCGTAAGCCAATTTAGCAAAGGCGAATTGCCTGAAGATATCAAAACAAAGACATTAAAGGCCGGCAGATACCAGCTTTTGGATATTTTAATTGAAACAGGCATAGTGGGCAGCAAGTCCGAAGGACGGCGGTTGTTTGAACAAAACGGCGTTAAGTTAAACCAAAAAACAACCAAAGACGCTTTGGTGGTTTTGGATGGAAAGAGTGAGATTTTGCTGCAGGTGGGAAAAAGAAAATTTCTTCGCGTAAAATAAAAAAAGCCCTCCGTTTAACGGAGGGCTTTTTGTTTGGGGAAGTGCCAGCCCGCGCAGAGGGCAATGGCCAGCGCATCAGCCGCATCATCAGGTTTGGGGATTTTTGTAAGACCGAAGGTTTTTTGCACCACGTATTGGACCTGTTTTTTGTCGGCTTTCCCGTAGCCGCAAATAAAGTTTTTTACCTGCAACGGCGTAAATTCCAGAATCGGCAGTTTATGCTTTTGGGCCAGAAACAGCACCACTCCCCTGGCTTGGGATACGGTCATCACCGTTTTCTGGTTGGTGGTAAAAAAAAGTTTTTCTATGCCTACGGCCGCGGGCCTGTGTTTTTTTATAAGGCTTTCCAGGTCCTGGCCTAAAATTTCCAAGCGCTCCGCGTCAGAAAGCATTTTTTTTGTGGCAATAACCCCGTATTCCAGAATTCCAAAGCCGTTTTTGGCCTTGGTTTTTTGGATAACACCGTAACCGGTTGTGGCAGTGCCCGGGTCAATCCCTAAAATTACCATACATTATTTGCCGATTAGCCCCGGCAAGGCTTCAATGCTCAAGATAGGCGAATAAATATCCTCCAGGTTTTCGCGCTCAATTAGGAGGGTAAAATGTTCCTTAATCCGCCAGTTCCGCTGCTCCCAGGCTTCCAAGAAGATTTTAGCCGTAGGAATGAGCGGCAAAAAAGCCAGTTGTGCCACTGGTACGGTTTCTACCCGGCCTTCGTTGCAGACTAAAGGCTCGCCAATATACAGGCCGGAAAATTGGTAGAGAATTTTTTTTTGGTTGATTATTATCCGGCCAAATTCCTTGAGTTTTATCTGGGTCAAGCCCGTCTCCTCGGTCAGTTCGCGGTAGGCTCCCTGGACGTGGGTCTCCCCCACTTCTACTTTCCCACCGAAACCGGTAAACAGGTTGGGGGCAAACTTCTTATTTGGCGACCTCCTGAGCAGGTGGAAGCAGGTGGGTTTGCTCTTGTCGGCCAGGAAAATGGTGGTATATTTTTCTGTGTCTGTTTCATTCATGGGCTGTGTTTAAAGGTTGGCTGAGGTATGTACGGAAATAACGTCTTCGTCGTTCTCCAATTCAGCAAATAAGGCGTCCACTTTGGGTTTTTGCTCCTCAGTGAGGTCGACGCCCTGGCTGGACTCTTTGATAATATCCGCTCGGGCAATTTTAGCACCTGCAGCCAAAAGCGCGGTTTTGGTTTTTTGTAAATCATTGGGCAGAGTGTAGACTTCCAGTCCTTCTTCGGATTCGCGCACGTCGTCTGCGCCTGCGTCTATGGCGGCCAGTTGGATTTCTCCCAAGTCAGGTCGGTCTCGTTCCACCAAAATTTGGCCTTTGGTGTTAAACTGCCAGGCTACGGAACCCTGTGCGCCCATGTTACCGCCATGCTTGGCAAAAATATGTTTAATGTTATTGGAAGTGCGATTGGTGTTATCGGTGGCAACTTCCACCAAGAAAGCCGTGCCGAACGGGCCATAGCCTTCGTAAGCGACTTCTTTAATTTGGCCTGCGCTGCCTCCGGCGGCAGCTTTGATGGCCCGGTCGATGTTATCGTTGGGCATCCCCTGGTCTTTGGCATAATCCACGGCGGCTTTTAGTTTGTAGTTAACCATGGGGTCACCGCTGCCTCCGCCTTCTTTCACGGCAATGGAAATTTTTTTAGAAAGTTTGGAAAACAGCAGGCCGCGCTTTTGGTCGGCTGCGCCTTTAGTCCTTTTAATCTGTGCCCATTTGGAATGTCCCGACATGCTATTTGAATGAAATTAAGACTGTAAATTCTCCTTTTATTGCGGGCCTGTCCTTCAGCTGGTTCAAGACTTCGTAGGGCGAGCCACGCAAAAATTCTTCATGAAGCTTGGTCAGCTCCCGGGCAACGGCAACCTGGCTATTGGGAAAGGCGTTAGCTACGTAGTTGAGGGTTTTTATGATGCGTTCAGGGGATTCATAAAAAATAGCCGTAGCCTCGGCATTTTGGGCTGCCTGGAGCGCGGACACGGTTTTAGCCGCGGTCTTCTGCAAGAAGCCTAAAAATAAGAATCTGTCCGTGGGCAGGCCGGAGGCGGACAGCGCGGTTACGGCTGCGTTGGCCCCGGGCAGGGGCACCACGCTCACATTTTCTTTCACGCATTCCCGCACCAGGCGGAAGCCCGGATCCGAGACGCCGGGCGTGCCCGCATCTGTAATCAGACAGCCGTCGGCTTTGCCCAAGCGCCGGGTAAGGTCTTTGACCACTTGCTGTTCATTATGCTCGGCAAACTGTACCATTTCTTTTGGCCAGGCGCCAATGTGTTCCAATAGCCGCCTGGAATAATGCGGATTTTCAGCAATTATAAACTCGCACGCTTTAAGGCTTTCAATAGCGCGCTGGGTAATATCTTTCAAATTGCCGATGGGTGTGGCGACGATGTATAACATACACCTTATTTTAACCTAAATTCTCAAATAGAAAAACCCCTGCGGGTTCGCCTAGCCGTCGGGCTTATTGGCGAAACAGGGGTTTTGAAAAGCGAAAGAAGAGTCCTTTAACCTAAAGATTCACCTTTAGGCCAATTACCTCGAAATTGAAGTAATTATAGCGCACCCTGACGGGTACGTGGTTAAAACCTATTTAGTTGGGTTTTATTTTTGTTTCTTCTTTGAAAGACAAGAAGAACTCACTTTTCTATAGGTATTATAGCAAATTTTTCGGCACTTGTAAAGACCTATCTGACCGGTTTAAAAACTTTGAGCAGGGGCGCGTACTTGTCTTCTGTTCTGGGCACAACTATTTTTTTGTAAGCGGACTTTTGCGTAAATTCCGCAAACTTTGCGTTGCGCAGAATTAACAGCGGAGTGCTTTCGCCGCTCTCCCCCATAAGCAGTACGGCCATGGCAGCCAGCGAGTCGAGCGCATTGGCCCGGGTAAATTTCAGCGGCCGGCGGAACACATCGTTTTTTCCGCGGTAGTCAATTAACGGCTCTAAGCCAAAACTGCCGATAGCTGTGCCTACCGTGCCGTACCTGAGCGGCGTGGAATGCGTGTCTGTGGCGATTATTGCCAGGCGTTTCAGCTGGTGGCGGTTTTTAAGTTTTTGCCATATTTGTTTCAAAGTGGCTTCAATCCGGTTAGGCCATAGCACGTAATAGCCGTTGCCGTTGCTCGAATCAATGCCGGCATTGGAAACCAAAATATTGTTTTTAATGGTCAGGCGGGTTTTTGGAACATATTCATCCGCCTCTTTTTTTATTAGGGCCAGCTTGTCGGTGCCGGGGCCGTCCTTTATGCACCGGCCTTGGCCGATGGCCATAACCTTGGAGGTGATGAAAACAATATCGCCTTCGCGCAGCCGGGGCAGGTGCTGTTCCAGCAGCTGGAACAGGTCGTCTTTAGGCGGCAGGAATTTTCGGGTTTTGATTTTTATAAAGTGCATAATCAGGAATGCGCAAAAGCTTGGTTGATCTCGGTTTCTTCCCAGCCCGCCCGCTGCAGTTCTTCCCGGATTTGCTGGTCAGTCAGTTCTACATTTCGGGCCTGTGTGATGAAGTCCACCAAGTGGGGGTGGGGCAGGTTTAAGGATAAGCGGCTCTGGGCATGCAGCTCTGTTTCCGGCAAAGGCAGGGGCGTGCCCGCGGCCTCCATTTTTTTAAGCAGCTCGTTTTTATGGTCTTCTTCGGCCTGTAGTTCAATTTCCAAAGCTTGGATTTGCTGCTCATCTTTTTTTAGGCGCCGGTAGAGGTGTTCTAAGGCCAGCAGGGCCAGGAGGATTAAAAGCAGCCGCCCGCCGACTACAAACCAGGTAAAAGCGTCAACCTTTTTGATGCTGGCCCAGAACTGCTGCCCCGCGCTGTCCAGGGATGTCCCGGCCGCAATTAAGTTTTCGCAGTTGGTGGTGTAATTGTCGAAGATCTTAGTACTGGTAAAATTTGGGTTTAGTTCCGCCGCTGCATCAAAACTCTTCATAGCTTTTTGGCACTGCCGGGTGCGATAGTAGCCCGCAGCCTGTCGGAAGATTTCTGCGTACGGCCCTTCCGTATTGTTGACGTTGTTCTTTGTCAAAAACTCTTTGGCCAGATTAATAGGGATGGCAAAAGCAAAGTTGTCGCCTTTTTGCCTTAAGGCGTCGCCGGTCTGGAACGTAATAATGCCGATTACCCGGCCGTCTTTGTCCAAGAGGGGGCCGCCCGAAGAACCTTGGGAAATTTTAGCGTCGGTTTGAAAAATTTTAAACTCTTTGCTCTGGGCGAACTTCAGCGCGCTGACCAGCCCTTGGGTGAGGGTGGCTTCGAGCGGGCTGCGGCCGTTGACTTCCGCGGTGGACGGAAAACCAAAGACCAGAATTTTATCACCCGTGCTTACTTGGTTGCTGTCTCCCAGCAGTAGGGCCGGCAAGTTGCCCGCCTGGATTTTAATCAGGGCAACGTCCTTTTCGTCCGCGGCAAAATTATTATTGGCACTGACTATGCTGGCCTCAAAACCGGTTTTCAATAACGAGGTCAGGTATTCCTGGGAGTCCGAGGGGTTGAGCACAGTGAGTTTGCTGACAATATTAAACTGTACCCGGTTTTTTAATGCTGCCAGGGAGTTTTGGTAAAAGTTATTAAAATTGTCAGCGTCTTTAAAATTTTGAAGCAAGGTTTGGTCGTCGAGACTGCCGAGTTTGGCTTGGAGCGCATTGTTTAAGAGTTCTTCCAAATAGCTTTCTTTAATGCTCTCTTCCGTGGCCACGTGGGCGTTGGTCAAAATATAGCCGTCGGGGTTGACTACAAAGCCGCTGCCGCTCAGGTAGACATCAACTTTTTCCGCTTGTTGTGGCTGGTTGTCGGGAAAAACCAAAGCCGCTGCCGCCAAGTTTATTTCAAAATTCGGCAAAGTAACCTGGCCGCTGGCATGGTTGATAATCCGGACAATGCTCGGCTTGATCATTTGAGCCAGGTCCTGTTGGTCCAGCGGCTGGGCCGGGCCAGGCGCTTGAGCCTTTAAGCTGAGGTAGGCAGCCAGGCCGCATAAAAAAACGGCAAAAACCGCCACCAAGAATTTGGAATTGTATTTTAGTTTCGTCATGTTTTCTTTTTTGCAGTGTAACATAAAGCTGTAGAAAAAGCATCCCGGGGGGCGTTGAAAAAGCCCGCTAAATAAACTATAATAAGGTGAGCCAGAAAATTTTCGGGCGTAAGCTTGGGTTGGTAGAGCGGACGTCTTATACACGTCTGGTCCTAGGCCCGCCCCGTCACCCTTTAGTAAATGCGCGCGTAGCTCAGTTGGTAGAGCGGACGTCTTATACACGTCTGGTCCCAGGTTCGAGTCCTGGCGCGCGCACCAATAACCAACAATTTTGGGTGACTGGGTGAAAGTCCTAGTACGCCCACCAAAAACCCCCGAAAGGTCGGGGGTTTTTATTATGCGCTCACTTTGAGTTTTTTGAGAAAAGCTTCGAGCTTATGAACGTTCTTTTTGTATTGGAACGTGTGCATGCCCAAGCGTTTGGCTGGGATGAGATTTTTTTTCTTGTCGTCGACCAGAATGGTTTGTGCGGGTTTGAGTTTGAATGTTTTAATCACGTAGTTATAAATATTCAAATTCGGTTTGCGCATGCCGACTTTGGAAGAATTTACAAAAGGCAGGCTGCCAAAAGTTATTCCGAGTTTTTTGGCAATAAAAGCGGGCCCGTTTTTGCTGTTGTTGGACAAAATAATGACTTGGTATTTTTGCGCGAGCCGGTTGGCCAGCTTCCAAGTGGGTTTAAATAATTTGAAGCCGGTGATGACTTGCCTGATTTGGGTTTCGGCCACCTGGGGCGTGACTTGCTGGCTCAGTAATTTGCAGTATTCTTCAATCGTACATTGGTTCAAGTCATCCATGCGGCAAATTTTTCGAAAGGCCAGAGCCTGTTTGGCGCTCCAAAGCCGGGAGTATTTGTTTTCAAATTCTTTGGATGTGTCGCTGACTAGCACATCGCCAAAGTCAAAAATAATGGCTGTGATATCGGGCATCTTTTTAAAAAGGGCTCTTTTAGGAGCCCTTTGTTATGGTTAGATGATTGTTGCAGAAGCGACCTTGTCCCCTTCGTCCAGGCGCATGACGCGTACGCCCTGGGTGGCGCGGCCGAGGGTAGAAACCGAATTGAGCGGCGTGCGGATGGTTTGGCCCGCTTTGGAGATAATTACCAAATCATGTTCTTCTTTGTTGTTTAGAATATACATGGCCACAATTTTGCCCGTTTTAGGCGTAACCTTCAGTGTTTTAATGCCGCTGCCCGAACGCTTCTGGACTTTGTAATATGCGGCTTCGGTTTTTTTACCCAGCCCGTTTTCAGTAACAATTAGAACTTCCAGGTCTTTGACGTTTACTTCTTTGCGGATAATGTCCATGGAAATAATCTGGTCGCCCTTCTTAAGGCGCATGCCCGTCACTCCGGCCGCAGACCGGCCCATGGGGCGGACGTCTTTTTCCGAAAAGCGGATGGCTTGGCCGTTTTCCGTGGACAGCATTACCTGGTCGTCGCCCGCGGAAATATCCACCCACTTGAGTTCGTCCCCGTCTTTCAGGTTTAAGGCAATCATACCCGTGCGGCGCACTTTTGCAAATTCTTCCCGCGCGGTTTTCTTAATCAACCCGTTCCGGGTGGCCATAATGAAGTATTTGGCCGAAGTTTTTTTGGACATGGTGAGCACGGCCTGGGCGGTTTCGCCGCCTTGCAGCTGCAAAAAGTTAACCAGTGCTTGGCCTTTGGAGGTCCGGCTGCCCTCGGGCAGCTCGTATACCTTGGTTTGGAAGACCCTTCCCCGGTTGGTGAAAAACAGGATGTCGTCGTGGGTGTGGGAAGAAATAAGTTTGTCGACCACATCCTCCTCTTTCAGGGTTTGGCCAATCACCCCTTTGCCGCCGCGAGCCTGCTGGCGGTATGTGTCCGGAGCCAGCCGTTTGACGTAGCCGGACTTGGTAATGGTAATAATCACATTTTGTTCCGGGATCAGGTCTTCGGCCGAGAAGGTGCCGACCGCATGTTTGACGACCTGGGTTTTCCTTTCATCGCCGTATTTTTCTTTGAGCTCCAACACTTCGTTTTTAATGATGCCTAAAATTAACTTTTTGGAAGAAAGGATTTTCTCCAGTTCCGCAATCAAAGCCTTTTTTTCTTTAAGTTCATCGTCGATTTTTTTCCGTTCCAGTCCGGCCAGTGTCTGCAAGCGCATTTCCAAAATTGCGTCGGCCTGGATTTCGCTGAGCTTGAATTTTTTAATCAAATTCGCCTTGGCTTCTTCCTTGGTCGGGCTTTTTTTGATGGTGTTAATAACCTCGTCAATGTGGTCCAGGGCTTTTTTCAGACCTTCCAGAATATGGGCCCGTTCCTTGGCTTTTTTCAGTTCATACTCCGTGCGGCGGCGCACCACAATCTGGCGGTGCTCCAGGTATTTTTCTAACACGGTTTTCAGGTTGAGGACATGGGGTTCAATGCCATCCACCAGGGCCAGCATATTCATGTGGAAGGTTTCCTGCAGCTGGGTGTAGGAAAACAGCTGGTTTAAAATTTTGTTGGGCAGGCCGTCTTTTTTAATGTCCACCACAATACGCACGCCGTCCTTATCGGATTCGTCGCGCACATCACGGATACCCTCGATTTTTTTATCTGAGACCAGTTGTGCAATTTTTTCCAGCAGGGTGGCCTTGTTAACGCGGTACGGAATTTCGTGGACGAGAATTTGGAAAGTACCGCTTTTGGTTTCCACAATGTCGGTTTTGGCCCGCATGACGATGCTTCCCTTGCCGGTGGCATAGGCGTTTTTAATGGCGTTGATGTCATAGATGATGCCGCCAGTGGGGAAGTCCGGGCCTTTAATGAATTCCAACAAATCTTCCACGGTAATTTCCGAATCGTTAATCAGTGCCACGACGGCATCGCAGACTTCGGTCAGGTTATGGGGCGGGATGTCGGTTGCCATGCCTACGGCAATGCCCAGAGTCCCGTTTAGTAATAAATTCGGCAGCTTGCCGGGCAGCACGGCCGGTTCCTTGCGGGTGGCGTCATAGTTGTCGCGCCAGTCCACAGTTTCCTTGTCGAGGTCCAGGAGAATCTCTTCCGCGGGCGCAGACATGCGGGCTTCCGTGTACCGCATAGCCGCAGCGCCGTCACCGTCCATGGAACCGAAGTTGCCTTGGCCGTCAATTAGCCGGTAGCGCATGGCAAAGCTTTGGGCCATGTGAACCATGGAGTCGTATACGGCAATATCCCCGTGCGGGTGGTATTTTCCCAGCACATCACCCACCACAGCCGCTGACTTTCTGAATTTTACATTGTGGCGCAGGCCCATTTCATGCATGGCGTAAAGAATTCTGCGGTGCACAGGCTTCAGGCCGTCGCGAACATCGGGCAAGGCACGGGAGACAATCACGCTCATCGCATAATCCAAATAGGATTCTTGCATTTCCGTCTGAATGTCGCGGTCTTTCAGCAAGCCGATGTTATCCTTTAGAGGTTCGTTGGAGTCTTTGGGCATAGGGTTTAAGAGGTGTTGAGTTAGATGTTTTGGACTTTAGTTTGTTGTGAAATTTTTTGCAGAACGCTGCGCGTTTTTTGAATTCTCTCCATCCAAATTGAGACGCGGAAAGGAAATTTTTCTAAATCTTGGGGCAGATCCTCTGCCAGCCAGTGCTGTTCCAGTTCCTGGAAAAGCGCGTTTGTCAGATTTTTTATGCTCGGGGTCTCAGGTTCTCCTTTTGAGCTGTTACCCAAGAGCCGAAGCTCTTTTTCCCAGTTTTCCAGAAGCCTGGCCTGCTCCGCCTGTTCCTGGGGTGTGCCGGTAAAATTAGCCGGCTGCATCAGTAACTGTTTTTTCCAGACGTTTTCCTGAAAGCTTTGCCAGAGTTGGTTTTGGGCTTTGCGCCGCTCGTGTAAGTTGCCCAGTTGGTGGCTATCACCCAGTTTTTTTACAATGGGCCGGCTGGTTAACAGCCATTCGTAGAGTGCGGAGAGTTCTTTGTCTTGTTTTTTCAAGTAATCGGCGCTGGCCTGGGAAATTGACTCAGAAGACTCTGGGGTTTCCACGGACAGGAGATTCTCCCTGTTCCCTAAGTATTTCATGCGCTATTGTTTTTTCCCGAAACTGTTTTTTACGTCGCCAAAACCCCGGTAGATAACCTGGAAGAGCGAAGTGTCTTTGGGAACGTTTTTGGAATAGCGGCTAGTCAGAACCCAAACCAACACCAGCAGCGCAGCCGTAATTATAACCGCTCCCCAGATGATGCGGATTTTTTCCGAATGGGATTTTTTTTGCAGGCGTTCTAAGAGTCCCATGGCTATCTTAAGGGTTCAAGGATGATTAATTTTACACCTTCTTCCACCAGATCTTTTTTCTTCAAAGTCAGCTTGTCGGTCTCCTCTTTCTTGCCGCCCATTTCCTTGATGAATTTTTCCAGGGGATCCAGATCCAAGATTAAATCCTTCATTCTGTAATGGGAAGGGATGATTATTTTTGGCTCGATGGCGTTTACCGCTTTGCTGGCCGCGCTGGCCGACATGACGGTGTTCCCGCCCACCGGTAGGATTAAGATGTCGATGTCCCCTAAAGATTCCAACTCCTCTTCTTTCAGGTTCATTTCTTTTATATGGGTAAGGTTCAGGATGCGGATGTCTTCGCTTTCAATCAAAAAAGCCGTGACATAGTGGTCTTCCTGTTTTAGGGGTAGGCCGGTGATGGTGACGCCTTTGATATCGTATTCACCCGGGTCGAACACCTCAAAATATTCGCCGGAGATGCCCGAAACCGCGCTATAAAGGCTTTTATTTTTTTGGGATAAAACTAAAATATCGGCTTGGCCCCTTGGCGGCACCAGTCCGGAGTCTTTATGAAAAGGGTCGGTAATAATGGTGGCGTTTTTGGTGGAGATTTTAAAACTGGACAGGCCGAAGTATTGGATTTGCATAAGTAGGACTTTTCGGGTTAAACAAAAATAAAAAACCTTAATGAATTGAGGGTTTTTAACCCGATGTAGGTACCTCCATTATAGCCTTTTTTATGCCAAAAAGCAAAGGTTTTTTCTCTTTTTTAGGCCTTGCCAAAAGGCCCGGTTTTTGGTAGAATACGAGAGCTTACATTGGGTAAGTGCCTGCAAGTAAAAAATATTAATCCCCGGTAAGCTTTAAGTTTTTTAGGCACTTTAATAATTAATCGTGTGGTTATTAATATTGCTCTTATTCCATCGGCTGCAATAGTCGATTTTTATTTGGATTAGCAAAGTAATACGCGATTAAAGAAAGTATAATTATTATGTCAGAAGAAGCACAAGTTACCCCACAGGTCCCGCAGCCAGTGGTGTACAGCCCAGCAGCCCAGAAAGCCCAGACCATGCAGGAGTTGCTGTCCTCGGGTGTGGAAATTAAGGTCTTAAAGGCCGGCGACATGGTGGAAGGCTCGCTTATTTCCGTGGGCAAAAACGAAGTTTATGTGGACTTGGAAGGCTATGGCGTTGGCGTGGTCCGCGGCCGCGAACTTTATGACGACCAGGCTACCCTAAACGCCTTGAAGCCCGGCGACAAGGTGTTTGTGTCTGTCGTGGACCCGGAAAACAAAGATGGTATTGTGGAGTTGTCCATGCGCCAGGCCGGCCAGGAGCGGGTATGGCAGACCATCAAGGACAAGATGGACAAAAAAGAAGTGGTCCGCACCAAGATCCTGGAAGCCAACAAGGGCGGTTTAATGGTGGAGATAAACGGCGTTGTTGGTTTTTTGCCGGTCTCCCAGCTTTCCCTGGAGCATTATCCCCGGGTGGAAGATGGCGACAAGAACAAAATCTTGCAAGTGCTGCAGTCTTACGTCGGCCAGTTGTTCGATGTTCAGATTATTACCGCTGACAGCGAAGAAGAAAAGCTAATTGTCAGCGAAAAAGCCGTGTTTGAAGAAGAAATGGAAGCCAAACTGTCCAAACTTAAAATCGGCCAGGTGGTGGAAGGTATGATTACCGGCGTGGTGGATTTTGGCGCTTTCGTGAAGTTCGGCGAACTGGAAGGTTTGGTGCATATTTCCGAATTAGCCTGGCAGCGCATTGAAAATCCCAAAGACATTGTGCATGTTGGCCAGAAAGTCACGGCCAAAGTTATTTCCATCGATAAGGGCCGGGTTTCCCTGTCCATTAAACAGCTCATGGAAGACCCTTGGCTGGAAGCCGTGAAAAAATACCAGATCGGCCAGAAGATTACGGGCCGGGTTACCAAGTTGATGCCCTTTGGCGTGTTTGTGGAATTGGATAAAAACATCCAGGGTTTGGCCCATATTATGGAATTGTCCCACGAAGCGGTTAAAAATCCGGAAGAAGTGCTGAAAGTCGGCGAAGAAAAAGAATTTAAAATAATTTCCATTGAGCCGGCGGAGCACCGTTTGGGTTTGTCTTTGCGGGCTTTGCAGGAGCCGCCGAAAAAAGCAGAAGAGAAGCCGGTGGCAACCGAAGCGGCACCTCAGGCTTAAGCCTGTTTCCGCTAACCTAAAACCCCCTCTCCGCATTAGGAGAGGGGGTTTTAGTATTTCGGCTTTACATTGCCGGTTTGGCATCGCACATCTTGCAGGTCTTTTTGTGGGTGAAGGCTTCGTACAAAGCGGCTAAGCCTACGAGGAGGTAGACGAGCATTTCCAAGGTTGGCCACTTGCCAACCAGGACATTGACCAGGTTAAACTTAAAGGCCACCAAGCCCCAGTTCAGCCCGCCGATGACAAGCAGGACAAAACTAATCATATGCATCATTTTCATTTTAGTCACCCCCTCTCTTTCAAGGTTTGAGTAAAATATTCTCTATCTATAGTATACCAGCTTTTGGCAAGTTTTCTGGCGGAGTTATCCAGTTCTATAAAAAAATCGCCTTATTTAGGCGATTTTTTGAATTTACCAGCCAAACATTTTCCCCACTTCTTCCGGGTTTTCCCGGCGGCGGGCCACTTTTATTTCCCCGTTTTGGGCAATCAGCTTAGCCGGGCTGGACAAGAGGCAGTGATGGGAGGCCAGCGAATCTTGGTAGGCGCCAGTGTCTAAAAAGGCAATGTAAAGTTCGTCAGTCTCCGACAGCCGGGGCAGCAGGATGTAGCCGCCGCCAGCCGTGTATTTGTCGTCAGAGTCACAGGAGCTGCCGGCCAGCCAGACTTTCTCCAGCTTTCTCGTAGTCATTTGGTTAATGGGGACCACGTGCCATTTTTGATGTATGGCCCAGGTGTCAATGAGGTCGTTCATAAAACTGCCGTTGACCACGTACCATTTGTTTTTGCCTTTATTCTCCACGGTCTTTTCAGCCAGGATTTTGTAAATAGTCAGCTGCGCCGGAGCGGCCACATAACGACCCCACTCCACGATTAGGTTGGGATGTTTGACGCCCAAACGGTCGCAGTGGCTCTTGGCATTTTTAATTAAGTGTTGAATCAGGTTTTTAGCTGAATAGAAATGTTTGCGCTTCTCGTAAGGCACGCCCGCTCCCCCGCCCATATCAATCGTGTCCAGGCCCGGGTTTTTTTCCCGCAGCTTGGCATAGAGCTCGATGGCGCGTTTTAGGGGCTTGACCAGCCCGTCCATTTTTTCGATCTGGCTGGAGATGTGGTAGTGGAGCACGGACAGGCCCCTGACTTTGCCCAGGCGCAGCAGCTCTTCTTCCGTAAAGCCGAAACGGTTGAACTTTTTATCCCAATGGCTGTTGATTTTGATGTTGAGGTTGACCCGGATGCCGACTTCGCCTTTGAACTTTTTTAAGCGCTCCAGCTCCGTATAGTCTTCAATAATCGGGATAACAATCAGGCCCTTGCCTTTCAGCTCCTCAATCAGGCTAATGTATTTTTCCGTCTTGGGGCCGTTGCAGATAACCCGGATTTTGGCATTAAACTTGTCTTGCTCAATCATGCGTTTAACCAAAAACAGCTCATTGGCGCTGGAAACTTCCAAGTTGGCGCCTTCGGCTACGGCCGGCAGGACAAATTCCTTGTTCTGGTTAACCTTCATGGCATAGTGGTAGTAGAAGCGCGCCTTATAATTCAGGACTTTAATGTAGGCGTTGAAGGTTTCAATCAAATCCCGCACCCGGTTTTCGATAATCGTCGGAAACATGATTTCCGTGCTGGAGCCGTATTTTTTGACAATGTCAAAAATGTTGTATTGGAAGTTGCCTTCCCTTACAATCAGTTCGCCGTCAGGGCTGATATCAAAATTTTGGGTATTGTATTCTTCAATGCCCAGCTTCCAGAATTTTTTGAACCCGTTCTTTTTTTTGGCTGCGGTCTTGGTGGTCATCAAATTTAAATTAATTAACTGCTAAGAGTACAGTATTTTTTGGAATTAGTCAACCCTTTGAGCCGGATAAAAAAAGACCCGTTCAGCTGGAACGCGTCTCATGTTGAATTAAGCCATTGGCTTGACCGCTTTGGTTGTGGACGGAGAAGGCTAAGTTGTAATTTTGGTTCAACTCCAGAAAATGAATAACAAACGTAATTTATCACCAAAGAAAAACCTTGTCAAATTGAGCTTTTGAGCTTGATTTTATGAGGTATTTTGAGTAGAATTATAAGGCTTTATGCTCCGGGCGCATGGGCGAAGCATCTAACGCAGCGGTCTGCAAAACCGCGATTCATGGGTGCAAATCCCATCTGCGCCTCCAAAAGCTTGCCCAGGTGGCGGAACTGGTATACGCTACAGACTTAAAATCTGTCGCCCGCAAGGGATTGAGGGTTCGATTCCCTCCCTGGGCACCACGTGTTTCCGTAAAATCTATAAATAGCAGTTTACATAAACAACACCCCCGCCTAAAAGGCGGGGGTGTTGTTTATTGTAATATTATTTAATAGCCAGTTCCGGAAAAGTGGTTAAGGCTTCGGCCGGAGCTTGGGTGTTGTTCTGGGCCGCCAAAGCGAGTTTCTCGTTTTGGGCTTCAGAAGTAAGCACCATTAATTCAGCGTATTTCTGTTTGGCTCCGTACACCCAGGCGGCTGAACCGGGCTGTACGTATACGCCCCTCATTTTTTCAAAAGTGGCGTATTTATCTTTGTAGATGGGCTTTTCCAGCAATTGGCACATGTCTTTAAACCACTCTAATTTGCTGGAATATTTGCGCCAGGACGGATGCCCCGGCTCCACGCCAATGCCGCTGCAGTTATTGTCTGCGCAGTAACGGCCGAAATTGCTTTCGACCCAGGAAACCGCTAGCGCTCTCTGCCACTGGGGCTGCTGGATAATCTCGTTTGAGTACTGGGCCAGCGGCGAGTCGTGTTCTTCCAGGTAAGCCTTTAACTTAATGGCAAGCGGGTCAGTGGAGGTAATTTGCTCAAAAGCAATGGAATTTTGGTTTTCAGTCTGATTGGCTGATAGTTTTGAAGAATCGTTGATTTCAAAAACTAGAGCGCCATTTTCCCTATTGACCGGACCTTCTGCGGCTAAAGTGATTTCAGGATAAATCGCAGGGGTCAGCGCAACCAGTGCCACAAGAACTGACAAAACGTGCTGGTTGCAGGCGGCCTTGAGGGCTAAAAGAGCTTTCATTTATAGAATCAAACCCCTTTCTCCCCTATTGCCTTATTTGTCCTACTTAGGACAAGAAAGACAATCAGTCTATTAAAGTGCGACCGTTGACCGGTATCAGCTTTTTGGTGAAATGGTAAAAAGTGGATACCACAGTCGCCCCGCCTTAGCGGGGTAAAATGCCTTTTGGCCTCTTTTTTATAAGGATATTCAGTAATAAAAAAGAGTGCCATCTAGCACTTTCTGAATTAATTATACCCTTTTTAGCCTAGTTTTTCAAGCCCTTTTTATCGATTTATGGCTTAAATAAGCCAAACAACCTTTTTTCGGTTACAAGCATGGGAAAAACAGGTAAAAAAATTAAGAAAAAAACCCTCTTGTTTAAGAGGGTTTTAGTCAGTTTTATTAAATCAAACTTTTTCGCCCCGCAAGGCTCGATAGAGCACGTAGCCGTAAACGAGCGTGAGCGGAGTGAGTACAAAAGATATAAGATTGCTTAATAAAGGGATAAATGAGGTGATAATTGCGATTCCGTAAACTATGACCCCGATCAAAAGGTACTTTTTAAACACCTCCCATAACCTGCCTTGGACATAGGCTTTGCTTTTTTTAAGCGCAACCGTGTTGTAAAGGTTTTCGCAGATCACGACAAACATTGCCTGGCTGAACCAGAGGGCAAAAAGTATGCCCGGAATGATAAAAAGTATCATGCCGCCGGCGATTGCCAGTCCAGCTAGCAGGCTGGTGGTGAAGAAAGTGCCCAAGTGGGGTTGGGCCCGTTTAAAGGCTTCCTGGAAAGTCAGGTTTTCCTGATGGTCTTTTATTACGAAAATTTGGGCCACCGAGCTCCAGACTCCGAAATAAACCAGCACGACCAACATTATCAGAAGCAGGATAGCGCCGGTGCCAACAGAGGTAAAAAAGCCGCCATGGCCGGTTCTGGTCAGGAACACTCCTCCGCCGAACAGCAGGCCGAAAACCAGCATGATGGCCCCAGGCACCGCAGTGATGCCCAAAAGCAACCAGAATTTTTCCTGGTAAATTTTCCAGGCAGTTTTAAGGATTTCCGTGGCCGGGGGGAGGGCCGCTTCTCCGGCCGGGCCAGCAGGAGCTGCGCCCAGACCCAGCTGGATGTCGGCTTCTTGCCAACCGGACTGTCTTAAGGCTTGGGCAATTTGTTCGCTGGTTTTGCCCGCCTGTTGTTGCCGCTTGATGTAATCAAGCATTTCCGGGGTTGTCATTTTAGTTTCGTTAAAGATAACTTTGTTCCAGTATAGCATTTTAACCAACAAAAAACACCTCTATGTAGAGATGCTTTTTGTGGAGCGGCTAAGGGGAATCGAACCCCTATCCTCTCCATGGCAAGGAGAAGTTCTACCATTGAACCATAGCCGCAAGTAGAAAAATTATATCAAACGTACTGATTTTTTCAAATGGTGCCTCGGGTCAGAATCGAACTGACGACGCCAGCCTCTTCAGGGCTGCGCTCTGCCACTGAGCTACCGAGGCGCAATAGTATTTGTGTAAGTTTACACTGGTGGGCGGTATAGGATTCGAACCTATGACCTCCTCGGTGTAAACGAGGCGCTCTAACCAGCTGAGCTAACCGCCCTCGCGCCCACATAATATATCAAAACATGACGTTTTTGGCAAGACTCTCAGAGAGTCCGGTTAAGGCTTCGATGCTATCCTCGGGCACGCTTTTACAGCGGGCGCGGGCGCCGCAATCCTGGCAAACATGGAGAATGTGGTATTCGCCCTTTTGGTATTCTACGCCCACCGGCTCCATCATGCCGCCGCAAGGGTTGCCCCGGTCGCCGGGGTAATTGTCCACGTGCCGGCTCCACAGGCATTTGGGGCAGTGGTTGGTGTAGCCGTTGCCTTTGACTTTGGTTTTGCAATGTCCGCAAACAAAGTCTTCAATGGTACGTTGGAATTTTTTAGGCATGTTTATATTTTACCAAAATACTTATAAATGTTAAGGAGCGCGAGTCCTCTGCTTTTTTGGGCAGAGAAATCGCGCTCCTGGTTGTAGGGTTTGCTGTACGTACGGTGTCGCCGGCTGCTTCCTTGTCAGCCGCTAGCCGCGCAGGTTGGTGGTTAGACTGCGCTTGGTGCTTCCATTGCAGCCTTGAGTTCCGGCCAGTGATCTTTGGGTTTTTTCACCCATTGGCCGGCTGCGATGTACCTTGCAACCATCGGGTCGTCCTGCCGGTACTGAGCGGTTGGAATCCACTTGTAGCAGAGGATGGGCACGCTGGTCCCGTCCGGGCATTCGAACAGATCTTTGCCGGAACGGTTGAACGCGCAGGTGATGGCCACCAGTTTGGCGCCGAAGCTTTGGATGACTTCCCAAGCTTTGCCCGTGGTTGACAGGTTGTTGACCACGTCCTCGCTGAGGACGGCGAGGTCGCCCGAGAAGAGTTCGTGCCGATCCATAATGAGGTGCGATTTTTCCCGGCTAGTTGCCGTCTCGGCCTCGTCAACCTTCTTTTCCATGAACACGGTGCGGCGGTTGGCCAGCCGACCGATGTCCCCGGAAAGCAGTATCCCGCCCATGGGTGCGCCGATGACCGCGTCGAAATCAATTTCTCCGCCGGCAAGCATCCCAAGGATGCCTCTGGCGAAGAGGTCGCGGACATGGGGGAAGCGTTCAGCCCGGGCAAAGTTGTAGTACACATCGCCGACGTACTGAAGCTGATGGCCGTGGCCGTCGTCGTAACGGCCGGCGTAGCCGACCAGGGGCCCGGCGTAGTTGCCTGCCGAATCCTTGGGGCACTGGTAGTAGCCGTCGCATTTGGTCAGAATATCCAGAGCTTCGTCGTCCTGGTTAATCTGCGCAGCGAGGGTGGCTTTTCGATGCATGGTTAGTCGTCTCCTTCGCTGTGTTGGTTAACGGCTTCGAGGATGTTGTCCGCTACGAGTTCGGCGGCCGCCACTACGTCTGTCGCGCCGGTAATATCCCGGCCCACGACTACGCCATTGGCGCCGTCACGGATGGAGTTGCCCGGGGCGCTGACTGCCTTTTGGTCTTGCTTGCTGGAGCCAGGCAGACGCACGCCGGGGGTGTAGATGAGAAACAGCGGTCCGCAGGCTGCGCGGATTGCCGTAACCTCCAGGGGTGAGGCAATGACGCCATCGCAGCCATGTCGTTGGGCCAGCTTGGCAAGCCGGACCACAATTTCCAGGCGGCGCGGCTCAGTATCGTCTTCGGCTTTGAGCCCGAGTTGGACGAGGTCGTCTTCACCCAGGCTGGTGAGCAGGGTCACTGCAATCAGCAGGGGCTTCTGTTCCAGGCCGAGCTGGGCCGATATCTCATCCACGGCCTGTCGTGCCGCCTTGAGGGCAGGCGGCCCGGCAAAAGCGTGGACGTTGAACATGAGCGGCTGGAGCCGACAGATGGCCTTGCTGGCGCCGGCAACGGTGTTGCCGATGTCCGCGATTTTGCCATCCACGAACTCGAGGTTGTTGAAGGCGGAAAACAGCGTCCGCAGTCGGACCAGGGTATGGAAAGCGCTGTCCTGGCCGGTCGTGATGAGGGTTGAGAACATGGAGTAAATGAACTCAAAGCCGATCTTGAATCCGCCGACGTAGCCCTTGAGCTTGGCTACGAGCTCGATCGCCTTCTCCACGTCATTAACGTCGAGTGCTACAATAACGCGCTCGCGCGCGCCTTGTCTGGTCATGATTGTTCTCTCTTTCACGTGAAATGAAAAGAAGACACGACTTGTACAGCTTATCGTGCCTCCTTTAAGGTGGGGCAATTATATACCCTAAAGACCTTTTAATCAAGGCTTGAAAAAAGGTTTGGATTTGGGTATAATTGGTAAGCAATTTTGCATGAGCCCAGGTGGCGGAATTGGTATACGCACTACCTTGAGGTGGTAGCGCTCGCAAGGGCATGGAGGTTCGAGTCCTCTCCTGGGCACCAAAATACTCCGGTAATTCGGAGTGTTTTTAATTTCAAGGTATAATATAGGTAATTAAACTTATCTTATGTATAACATCCCGGTAATCTTAGGCAGTGTGCGCGAAGGCCGCCGGAGCCTCGCTCCAGCCCAGTATCTTGTTAAGAAGCTGCAAGGCCTGGGCCACCAGAGCCAGCTGGTGGACTTTAAAGAAATGCCGTTGCCGTTTTATAACGCACCCACCGTGCCCGTGGTCTACTATAAAACCGCTTACCCTGACCCCAATGTCCAGAGGTGGAGCGAGCTTGCCCGTTCAGCCCACGGTTTTATTATTGTGACGCCCGAATATAACCACGGTTATCCGGCTGTGTTGAAAAACGCCCTGGATTGGCTGTATTTGGAATTTGAGCATAAGGCGTTTGGTTTGGTCGGGGTGTCCAACGGGTCCGTGGCCGGAGCCAGGGTCATTGAGCAGCTCAGGACCGTGATAGAAAATTTTGGCGCACTGGCTGTAAGGGAAACCGTAATGCTGGGACCGATTGATAAATATTTTGATGCAACTGGCAAGCTTTTGGACGATGCGCTGGATAAGCGCGTAACCGGGCTTATTGAGAGTGTGGTTTGGTGGTTAAAAAAATTGCAAGCATAAAAAGACCCCGCCGCCGGCGGGGTCTTTTTATGCTAACTGATTTGCAGTTCGCCGCTGAGCTTCCGGCTGATTTTGCCGTTCAACGAGAAGCCGGCTGCCAGTTTGTGGCCGCCACCGCCGAAGAGCCGGGCGATTTTGGAAACATCCACGTCCTTGTGCGTGTCGCTTCTTAGGCTGCCTTTGATAACCGCACCATCCTGCCTGATGAAGAGGGCAAACCGGGCTTCCGGCATGGTGTTTAAGGTTTCTACAAAGCCTTCAAAAGCTGACTTGGGCAGTTCGCCCAAATCCAACAAATCTTCCTCGGTAATGGCCGCGCTGATAATCCGGCTGCTTGGGTCAAAACGGGAGTTTTCCATGGCCCGGGCCCAGGCTTTTAGCACCTGGGGCTTTTTGTTTTTAAAAGTGTGCCGGGTAATTTTGTTGGTGCGCGCCCCTTTGTGCATCAAGTCTGCCGCTGCCATAAGGGTGGAGCTCTGTGTATTGGCGTGCATAAAGCTGCCGGTATCGGTAATGATCCCGGTCAGCAAACAAGCGGCGATATCCTGGGTGATAGGCCATTGGCAGAAATTAAAAAAATCATAAACAAGTTCGGCAACCGAGGACTTGGTCTTGTCCACCAGATTTACCTTACCGAAAAAAGTGTTGTCCGGATGATGGTCAATGTTGATGCTGGGGATGTCCAAGCTGACAATCTCGTCCAGGCCGCTGCGCTCTTTATTGGAACAGCCAAATGTAATTAGCAGGTCATAGTTGTTGGGTTGGGGCACGCTGTCTTGTATTTTGCCGCTGCCGGGTAAAAATTTTAGCGCTTCAGGTACGCCGTACTTGATGACGGCCGTAACTTGTTTGTCCTGGCTTTCCAAAAAGTGCGTGAAAGCCAAAAGGCTTCCGCCGTCATCCCCGTCCATGCGTTCGTGCATGGAGAGCAGGATTTTGCGGGCCTGTTCAATGAGTTTTTTTGCATTTATAAAATCTGTTTCCATATCCTGAAATTTGGTGTTAGGCGGCTGTTTTTTTCCTTTTTTTTGTTGCGGGCTTGTTCTGTTCTTCTTCAGCGTGCACGCGCCTTACCAGCTCGTCGATATGCTCGGCATAGCGGGGGCTGGTGTCCAGGAAAAATTGCAACCGCGGGACGATTTTGGTGGTAAATTTTTGGTTGAGTTCGCCCTGGATGTGGTACAGGCTGCGGTTAATATGGTCCAGGATTTTCTGGTCATCGCCGCCAAAAATAGAGATCCAGACTTTGGCCCAGCGGAGGTCGCGGCTGGCTTCCACTTTGGAGATGGTTACCAGGCCGTTTGCCGGCTCCAAGAATTCCAACAAAATCGGGCCCAGCGCCTGCTGGATGAAGGAGTTGACTTTGGCAATGCGGTTAGTATCTTTTTTGGGTTGCATAAGTTTAAGCTTTTAACATTAGAGTATATCGAAAAACGCCCCTGCTGGCAAGGGCGCTATGTGATAAGACTCGTTAAGACAAAGATATTGCCCACTTTTTGTTAGAGGGTTTTGGGTTTAATTTTTTCCTCGAAGCTTTCCAGAATATCATTAACCTGCAGCTTAACCGGCGTTTTTATCCGCATTCCGAACTCGTTTCCTGCAGTAACGCTTTTGGCCATTACCTTGCTTTGCTGCAGTTCCAAAATTTCGCCCCGGCCCAGTTCTGCGCCTTCCCGGGAAACCAGGATTTGTCCGTTCTTTTTAATTTCGCCGTCATTAACCCGGCCGCCAATAATCATTTCGCCTTTTTCCGTCCGGAAGATTGCCAGGATTTTGGCGCGGCCAAAACTGACCTTTTCCAGCTCGGGGGTAAACATTTTAATTACAGCGCTGGTGACGTCTTCAATCAGTTCGTAAATTACGTCGTAAGGGTCAATTTGGACGTTTTTTTGTTTGGCCAGGCTAATGGCTTTCGGGTTAATTTTGGTGCGGAAGGCAATCACGCTGGCGCGGGAGTTGCCGGCCAGCAGCACATCGGATTCGTTAACCTCGCCTACGCCTTCGCTTAAAATGTTGATTTTGACCTCATCATTTTTGAGTTTGGAAATCGATTGTTTGATGGCTTCCAGCGACCCGGCCACATCCGTTTTCAGTATCAGGTTGAGAGTCTTGGTTTCCATGTCACCAGACAGCCGCAGAGTGTGGGAGAGTTTGTGGCTGCGGTTCTTGCGCTGGGCGGCTAGGGCGATGTTTTTGGCTTCGTCCAAAGAGGCGATGGTCTGCAAAATATCCCCGGCCTGGGGCAGTTCGGAAAAGCCGGAAATTTGCGCGGGCTGGGCAGGCAGGACTTCTTTCAATTTGCGGCCGTTTTCGTCTTCCAAAGACCTGACCCGGCCAAAGGCCGGCCCGGCGGCAATAATGTCCCCGACCCGCAAAGTGCCGTTTTGGATAACTACCGTGGCGGTTGGGCCTTTGCCCTGAGTGACCTTGGATTCAATAATCGTACCCACGGTTTTGCCCGCTGGATTGGCTTTGAAGTCTTCCAGGTCCGCAGTCAGCAGGATCATTTCCAGCAGCCCGTCGATGCCCTTGTTCTGTTTGGCGGAAATTTCGCAGGCAATGGTTTTGCCGCCCCATTCTTCGGTCAGGACGCCGTGGCCGGCCAATTCTTGCTTGACCTTCATGACGTTGGCTTCGGGTTTGTCCACTTTGTTGATGGCCACAATCATGGGGGTGCCGGTAAACTTGGCGCGGTTGATGACTTCCAGGGTTTGGGGGCGCACGCCGTCATCAGCTGCCACAACCAGGACGATTATATCCGTAACGTTGGCTCCGCGGGCGCGCATTTCGGAAAAAGCCTCGTGTCCCGGGGTGTCCAAAAAAGTAATATAGCGCCCGTTCTTTTTAATCTGATAGGCGCCAATGTGCTGGGTGATGCCGCCGCTCTCCCCTTCCGCGACTTTGGTTTTGCGGAGGGTGTCGAGCAGGGTGGTTTTGCCGTGGTCTACATGGCCCATAATGGCGACAATCGGCGGCCGGCTTTTTAGGTTTTCCGCTTTTTCTGCGTCCGAAACTTCCTGTAAAAAACCCGTACCGTACTCTTTTACTGTCTGGTCAGTTTCCGTCGCCACTTCAAAACCCAAGTCCTGGGCCACAATGCTGGCGGTTTCAAAGTCCACCTCTTCGTTGATGGTAGCCATGATGCCGTTTTTAATCAGCACTTTAATCACATTAACGACAGGCAGTTTTAAGAGTTCGGCAAAATCCCTCACTTTTATAAAACTGGGCAGTTTGATGATTTTAGGTTCAACGTCTTGCTCTTGGGGCTTTTGGCTGCCGCTGTTCTCCGTCAAGGTTTCCAGAATTTTTTTGGCCAAATAGTTGTCGACTTTGTTGGCTTTGGGCGAAATGAAAAACCCTTTCTCGCGGGCGCGGGAACGCAATTCCTGGATGGATAGATTGAGTTGTGAGGATAGAGAGGAAAGGTTCATAATGCGGAAAAACTATTTATAACTTATTAACTTTACCAGAATTTTTAATAAAAATCAAGGAAGGTTTTTGCCTGCCGGAAGTTGGGTTCGCGCGCAAAAAACCCGCCGTTCCCTTCTTTGGGTGCGGCAGGCGCCGTATTAAAGCAAAGTGGTTTTTAGAAAAACCAGCGGGGAATTAAAAAGTCCGGTTTTTGCCTACTATCAGGCGGAGGCGCTGTGGAATCAATTCAACGGCCGCCGGGAATTTGGCCACAATCCTGCCCAGCATGGTCAGGGGCGTGCCTCGGGGCTCCAAAAAGTCAATCTTGCGGCATTTAATAACCGTGGTGTTGGGGATTTTTTCCAAATTACCCGAAACGATATCCTGCCGGTACCTTAAGATTTGCATTTTGGACATTTTTTCCAAAATCAGGAGGTCAAGGTGGCTGTCCGTAGGGTCCGCAATTTTTTGGCCGGAGGCCGAAGCGGAACGGATGTTAACGGCTAAGCCGCCCAGGGCAGCAATGCTTAGGTTGTAGGAATCATCAATGCGGATGGTGTAGTTTTTGGCTTCAGAGGAGAGTAGTTTTAGGGCTGCATACCAGCTCAGGCTTTTTAAATTGTGGCTGGTCACCCCAAACTCCAGGTAGTTGATAAAAAAATTGTTGGAAATTTTTGCCAGGTCGATTTTTTCAATTCTCCTGGCCGCAATGGTTTTGGCCCCGATATAAATATTTTCAATGCCCAGGATTTTGGAAAGGAAGGATTTTTCGTCCAGGGGAACAAAACCCAAGGTAAAATCGCGGCCTTTCAAAGAGGCCAGCATGAGGTTAAAAGTGTCGTCAGAGCCGCAGGCAACCAGGGTTTTGGCGCCGCGCTGGCTGGCCGTATCGACCAGGTCAGCGACGGAGCGCAGGGGGGTAACCCGCGCCGCTTCGCCCGAAATTTTAAATTCCGCAAAGTAACCCAAAGCTTCGGTCTGCAGCCTTTCGAATTTGTCCATGGGCAGGTTGCCCTGGTCGAAAATATAGTAGTACATAGGCGCAGTCTGTGTAACCGCGCAGGCCTGTTATTGCCTGCGTTTAGAACGAAGCCGGGTTTATTCTTCGCTTTCCGGTTCTTCGTGGGTGGGCGTAACAGCCTTTTTGCCGTTACCGTTGCTCGGGTTCATAGTGCACTTGCCGGTAAACTGGGCCCCGTCTTCGACCCTCAGAATCTGGCAGGAGATATCTCCGGTGATTTTAGCCGTATTTTGCAGGATGAGGTGGCCGGTAACTTTGATGTTGCCTTGGACTTCCCCGCCGATTACGCTATTGCCGGCCAGAATGTCGGCGGTAATATGCGAGCCGTTCATTACGAATACGCTTTGGCTGGTCTTTACCTTGCCGGTAACATAGCCTTCGATTTTTATATTGCCGTCGCTGTTCAGGTCGCCCTGTATTTTAACACTGGGGCCAACCACGGTTTCCGCCTGTTGATTCAGGCTTTCGTCTGAAAACTTGTCCATAGGATTCCTTTTTCGCTGAAGACTCAGCGGTTAATTGCGGATGCGGTTTTGGTTTTAGTTAAATTTGGTGTTAGCCAGAGCAATGGCGTGCTCTTCCTCTTCGGTGAGCTGGGTTTCGGCCTTGCCGTGAGCCAGCTGTTTGGCGTAAATGCGGTTTTGCTCCCGGCCGTGCATGGAAGTGATTACCACTCCGGTGTTGTGCCCGTCGAGCAGTGCCAAAGTGAAACTAAAATTGCCCCCGCCATCTGCGAATGGGTTAAACCGGTGTACGCCAATTTGCTGGATGGCAAAAGTCGAGCTGGTCTTCAGGGAGGCCAAGCTAGCTTCCAGCACGGTTTTTTCGTCTTCCAGGAGCTGGAGTTTCTGCGTAAGTTCCATAAGGACGTTTTCCAGATCGCGCCCGTTCCGGCCTGCAAAAAAAGCCTTGCGCACCCGGTTGAAAGCCAGGTTTTGCCAAAACAAAAACCCAATCAAAAACAGGCAGATTAGGCTTAAAATCAAGGCAAAGAGGCTTAGGTTGGTGATGGTGGTTGGCATTTTTGGCTTTGTTATTGTAACACTCTTAAAGGTTGCTTTCAAATGGCTAAAATGTTAAAATACCCCTGCTTCTCTCCTGCCATCCAAGGCAAAAGCAGCGTTAATTTAGACTTAAAGCAACCTTATGAGCAAGAACCGAAATTCTTCTAGCCCCAAACCCGTGAGTTCTCCGGAACTGCAAGCGGCCGAGCATGTGATTATCAGCCACGACTTGTGGAAAGTGCTTATTTTAAATGTGATTTATCTGGCGGGCCTTTTGGCTTTGTATTATGCCAACCAACAAACCCATTTTTTGGAAAATTGGTTCAGCAAACTCATGAGCATGTAAGCTTTCGGATTTAATAACCGGCCACTCTGGCCGGTTTTTTGTTTTTGTGATACAATATATCATATATGATATATTAACTTTTATTACTATGACTACCCAAAAGATGATTGGCCAGCTAATCTCCAGACTCCGCGAACAAAAGGGTCTGACCCAGGCGCAGTTTGCGAGAAGCCTTAAAACCAGCCAGTCCGCCGTGGCCCGCATGGAAAACGGTTTGCAGAACCTGAGTACGGAAATGCTGGAAAAAATTGGGGACATACTGAAAAAACCCCTGATTGCGCTGGCGGGAGACTCGGTTAATTTAAGGATTGAGGGCGGCCACAAATTGTCCGGCCGGGTTGCCACCAACACTTCCAAGAACGCCGCCATGGGCCTTTTGGCCGCCAGCTTGTTGAACGCCGGGCAGACTACCTTAAAAAACGTGCCAAGAATTGAAGAGGTTAACCGGATGCTTGAGGTGCTTTCAAGCATCGGAGTCAGGGCTGAATGGCAGGGCCAGGATTTAAAAATTACACCCCCGAAAAAATTCAATCTCAAGAACCTAAATGCCGAAGCCGCGGTCAAAACCCGCAGTATTTTAATGCTTATCGGGCCGTTGGTGCATTTGTTTAGGCATTTTAAGTTGCCGGTTGCCGGCGGCTGCAAGTTGGGTGCGCGCACTATCCGCCCGCATTTATATGCTTTAGAGAAGCTGGGTGTGAATATCCAGACCAGCCACGACCAGTATGATATTAGCGTGCAGGGTTTGGCGTCCGCAGAGGTAGTTCTTTATGAAACCGGCGATACGGTAACGGAAAACGCTCTGCTGGCCGCGGCCAAATTGCCGGGTAGGACCGTTATCAAATATGCCTCCTCGAATTATATGGTCCAGGATGTATGCTTCTTTTTGGAAAAGTTGGGCGTGCGGGTTGAAGGTTTAGGCACTTCCACTCTGGTTGTTCATGGCAAGCCGGAAATTAAGGCGGACGTGGAGTACTATTTAAGCGAAGACCCGATTGAGTCCATGCTTTTTTTGTCCATTGCTGCTACCACGAATTCCAGCATCACCATTGAGCGCTGCCCTATAGATTTTTTGGAACTGGAACTGCTTAAGCTGGAAAAGATGGGCTTGAAATTCCAAATCCAAAAACACTATAAAGCCCGCAACGGCCGGACTAACCTGGTGGATATAAAAACTTTGCCTTCCAAGCTTACGGCTTTGGAAGAAAAGATTCATCCCCTGCCTTACCCCGGCATTAACATAGATAACTTGCCGTTTTTTGTCCCAATTGCCACGCAGGCCGAAGGCTCTACCCTGATTCATGATTGGGTCTACGAAAACCGGGCCATCTATTATTTGGAATTATCTAAACTTAGGGCCAATATCATCCTGGCCGATCCGCATCGGGTGTACATTGAGGGGCCTACGGAGTTGCGCGCGGCCGAGGTAATTTGTCCCCCAGCCTTAAGGCCAGCAGCAATTATTCTGATTGGCATGCTGGCGGCCAAAGGCACTTCGGTGTTGCGGAACGTGTACTCCATTTCCCGCGGCTACGAGGATCTGGTTAACCGGTTAAAAAAACTGGGCGCAAAAATTGAAATCATCAACAGTCTTGGTATATAGGCTGAAATAAAAATACCCGCCGTTCGGCGGGTTTTTTTATTATTGGTGGACCTGGGGGGAATCGAACCCCCGCCTCGGCAATGCGAATGCCGCGTAATACCACTTTACTACAGGCCCTAAATTACTGTCTAATTTTATCTGATTATGTTAAATTAGTAAATATGTTAAAGGTACGGATTATAACTCTAGGCAAGTTTAAAGAAAAAGCTTTTTTGGAATTGGAAAAAGAGTATTTAAAGCGCCTCTCCCCTTTCGCTAAAATAAAAATTGTCGAATTGCCCGAAGAGCCCTACCGCAGCCACGATGACGCGGAAAAAATTAAGCAGAAAGAAGCGGAAAAAATCGTTAAGCAGCTGCCGGAAGATGCTTTGGTAATGCTTTTGGAAGAAAAAGGCACCCTCAGGAGCTCTAGAGATTTTGCGAATTTTGTTGAACGCGTGGGCGGTTTTGGCAGAGAACTGGTGTTTGTGTTGGGCAGCGGTTTGGGGTTGCATAGCAGCCTGAAAGAACATGCTAATTATTCCATTTCGCTTTCCCCTCTTACCTTTACCCATAATTTTGCCCGCGTGCTTTTGGAAGAGCAGCTCTACCGGGCCTGTACACTAATTAACCACAAAGACTACCATAAATAGACAGTGGATTTTGCAGAATAAAAAAACAGCCCGTTGGAATGGGCTGTTTTTTTAGTTTGCGGAAGCTTGGGCAGGCGGTTTCGTGGCCAGCGCAGCTGCGCCCAGAAAAACCCAAAGCAGTAGCTGGGTTTGTTCAAGCGTGTAAAAATAGTGGTCAAACTGCATGAGGACAAAAATGGCAAAATAAAGCGAAAGTAACAGCATGCCCAAAAGACTGCCTTGCTTGGCAAGCCGTATCGCGGCTGGAACGTCTCGCCAAAACAGCCACAGTAGTATAAGCATGCCCGGCAAGCCTAATTCTGCGGCTGAGAGCAAAAAGTAGTTATGTACTGGTTGTTTTTCCCAGGGCTGCAACCTTTGGTTCAGGAATTGTTCCATATGAAGCACGCTCTCCCCTATTCCAACCCCAAACACTGGGTGGGTTTGAACCATTTTTAAACCAGCTTCGTTGTATTTCATTCTTTCCAGCGTGGAATTATCAGTGATTGTTGCCCGGGTGGAGAGCCAGGGCCAAAAAATTAACAAGCAAGAAATTATTGTGAGCGTAATGGCGAGCACAGGCAAACGCAAGCCCTGTGTTTTTTTTAGAATCAAAAAAATAAGCAAGGCCCCAAGCCCCCCAAGCCCTGCCAAATAGCCTGCCCGGGAAAAGGTTACCGTAAGACCAAAAAGGTTAAGCACGAGGAGGCAGGTGGCAAAAACTTGTCCAAATTTCTTTGGTGCGCTTAGAAGTAGGTATAGGGATATTACAGCAGATATTGCCAGAAAAGCTGAAAGCAGGTTGGGGTGGGGAAAGGTTCCATAACTGCGGATGTATACTGTTCCACTTGAAACAATTTTTGCTACCCCAGAAATACTGGGCCCAATCAGGTTTTCGCCCAGCCACTTTAGTCCAACTGACCTTTGCAACCAGAACTGAACCAGCCCCAAAATTGATTCAAGTGAACCTAGGCTGGCAAAAAGCCAAGCTAGCTGTTGTTTATTGGAAATCTTTCCAAGCATGATAACCGTTGTTCCATATGCAACAAGTAATTCCGCATATTTAAAGAAAAAATATAGGTTTAAGGATTTATAATCTTGAAAATGGATAATTAAGCCTAAAATAAGCCAAAAAATGAGTATTACAGGCTTTCTCACCACGTGGTAGAATGACTTTAATTCTCCACCACGTGGTAGAAATAAGCAGCACCACGTGGTGAGAAGTAATAAATCGCTTAAATATAAGGAAAATGAAGTAAAATCTGAATATGCCCCGGTTTGGTAAGCTGAATTTGAAAAAAACACATGCCTTAGGGGCAGGAACATACTAATAATGAATAAAAAAAAGCTTATTTTAGCGGCTTTTTGGAAAGTTTCCCGTGAAAACATATATACTATTTACAAAATAAACAATTTATGGTATAATATATTATAAAGAAATTTGCCGAATCCATAGGCATTTTATCATGCTCTGGGTTTATGATATAATTTTCGGGTCTAACGCCTTCGTAGCTCAATGGATAGAGCAAATCCGTCCTAAGGATGAGATGTAGGTTCGATTCCTACCGAGGGCACCAAAATTAAACAAAAAAACCATGATTGAGCCAGAACTCAAGACCCAATTAGAAAAAATCGACAACCATTTGGTTGGTATTTTTCATAAGACCGAGAGTCTGTGGCGGGCTTTTGTTCGGGGAATGCTGCAGGGCATTGGGAGTATTGTTGGGATTGCGCTGGCAATTTTGGTGATTGGCTGGATTCTGAATGTTTTGGGTATAATTCCCGGGATCAGAGAACAGGCCCAAGAGTGGCAGAGTTTGTGGAAGCAAACACTTGAACAAGTTCAAAAAGTCAGGTAAAATTAGGCGTACCTAGTCAGGGCCATTAGCTCATTTGGTAGAGCGCTTCCATGGCATGGAAGAGGCGACCGGTTCAAATCCGGTATGGTCCACCATCACAAAACCCGCGTTAAGCGCGGGTTTTGTGTATCTGTATAGTATAATAAAGATAAGAAGTTTAAATACAAAAAAATGGCAGACTATAACCAGGAACAAGCCGACGCCAGGCACCGCGAAAGGCGCGACCGGCTGCAGTCCATGAGAAACGAGCTGAGCGATGTTTTGAATGATTATTACGAAAGTTTTCCGGAAAACGAAACAGGGGAGAGGGACTTGGAATACAGGATCGAGGAAAGGCTGAGAAGGCTGGAGCGGGAAATGGACGCCTTTATTGCAGATTTTAGAAACCTGGCCAACAGATAACTGGCCCGTGTTTTTATGGGCTTGCTGTATTGCCAAAAACCCAATAAATCTTTATAATTAGGGCTGTTTCGGGATGTAGTATACCGGTAGTACGCGCGCTTCGGGTGCGTGAAGACAGGGTTCGATTCCCTGCATCCCGACCATGATTGAACCCCGGCAAAACCGGGGTTTTGTCTTAGGTTGACTAGTGTTATGATTTAAATATGGATCAACAGGTAATTATAGGTAGCCATCTTATTAGTTTTAAGAGTCTAAATTTTCAAGCGGGCAGGACCGCGATAGTGTTTTTGCATGGATGGGGAAGCAGCAAAGAAGCTTGGCAGGGGATTGAGACGCGATTGAAAACTACGGACCAAGCCGTCCTTGCTTTGGATTTGCCGGGTTTTGGCGCATCCCCTTTGTCCAGGCAGGATTTGTCCATTGCGGATTACGCGGCCATTGTGGCCGGGTTTGTAAAGAAGCAGGATTTGGCCAAAGTTAATATTGTGGGACATTCTTTTGGTGGCCGGATTGGTATAAAGCTGGCCGCCCAGTATCCCGAGTTGGTTGCGAAATTGGTTTTGGTGGACAGCGCGGGCTTTGCCATGGAAAGCAGAAAAAAAAGCGGATACGGATTTGTCGCCAAGCTGGTAAAGCCATTTTTTAAGCCCGCCTCTATGCAGGGTTTAAGAAAGTGGGTTTACAAGCTGATTGGTGCAGAAGACTATTTGGCCACTCCGGCCCTGCAAAAAACTTTTATAAAAGCGGTGGGCGAGGATTTGGCCGGGGACATGAAAAAAATTGCGTGCCCCACGCTTGTTGTTTTTGGCGAAAAAGACACGGATACGCCCCTGGAGTTTGGTGAACGCATGCATAAGCTGATTGCGGGCTCTGAGTTTCACGTGTTGGCCGACGCGGGGCATTACAGTTTTTTGGACAAGCCTGAGGAATTTACCATACTTTTAAAAGAATTTATTAGGCAATGAAATTTTTTACCGCTGTACCCAAATATCAGCTGTATTTGCTGCAGCTGGAAAATTACGAACTAACCAGGTTCTGGAAGCTGCTTTTTAAAAAAGGGTTTTTACCCCAACCTCAGCAAAGAAAGAACCTGGTCTGGACAGGGAAAGCCGCGGCAATTTTCGTCCTGGCAGAGCTTTTTAATGTGCTAATGGGCGCCCTGTTTTTTTTGTTCTACAGGTTTGGTCTGGGCATTTTTTATGCCGCTGGTTTGGGCGTGCTGCTCTTTTTTGTTTTGAAAAGCCTGCCGTTTTTCGCTTACAGTTTGGCTGTAATAATCTTGTGGCCGTTGGACTGGTTGTTGAAACGAGTTTTGGTTTTCAGGGCGCGCCATAAGATTAACGCCATGCCGACGCTAAAAGTTATCGGCATAGCGGGCAGCTACGGCAAGACTACCATGAAGGAGGTTCTGTCAGGGGTTTTAAGCACGAAACTGAAAGTGGCAGCCACGCCGGAAAGCGTAAACACGCCCGTGGGTATTGCCCGATGGGTGCTGAAAAACATAAACCCTTCGGTTGAGGTGGCTGTGGTGGAGATGGGCGAGCACTACAAAGGCGATGTGGAAGAAGTGTGCGCCATTGCCAAACCTGACATTGCTGTAGTCACTGGCATTAACGAGGCGCATTTGGAAAGAATGAAAAGCCCGGAGAGTGTGATTGATACCATTTTTGAAATTGTTTCTTCTTCTAAGCCCGGCGCTTTGGTGCTGCTGAATGCGGACGATGAGAATGTGGCCGGGAATTTTAAGCAGTATATCTGGCCGGACCACAAGGTTGAAAGGTACAAGACGGAAGATTTAAGGAACAGCAGTTTTAATTCACAAACTTTACAGTGGGAAGCGGAGGTGGAGAACTTCGGACAAATAAAGATTAGTTTGCTCGGAAGTTATGCTTTGGGCGATGTAAGTGCAGCCATAAAAATTGCCAAAAGCCTTGGTATAAGTAATGAAGAGGTTAAGAAAGGCGTGGAAAAAATTCAGCCGGTGGAACACCGTTTGCAGCCCATTAAATCCGCTGGCGATATTTTGGTGATTGATGATGCCTATAATGGCAATTCAACCGGGGTGACTGAGGCAATTAGGGCCCTGTCACGTTTTTACGGCCGGAGAAAAATTTATATTACACCCGGCCTGGTGGAAACTGGCAGCCGGGCTGCGGAGGTGCATAGACAAATTGGCCGGGAATTGGCAAGCACGGCGGATTTGGTTATCCTGATAAAGAACAGCGTGACGCCGTTCATTGCGGAAGGGCTTAAAGCGGCCGGGTATGCTCCGGAAAAAATTGTTTGGTTTGATACGGCCCAGGCAGCGCATGAAGATTTAAAAAATATTTTGAAGCCCAAGGATGTTGTTCTGTTCCAGAATGACTGGGGCGACCAGTATTTATAGGTAATCATATCCATATGGAAAAAAATAAAAAAACCATTGGCGTGTTCTTTGGCTCCGGCAGCCCGGAACATGATGTGTCTATCATTACAGCGCAATTAATCATCTCCGGGCTTAAGGGTTTGGGCTATCCCGTGGTGCCCGTGTACATTACCAAGAAAGGCCAGTGGCTCCTAGGCGAGGATTTGGGCAATTTAAAGATGTTCACCGATCCCAACAAGAAAGTGGAAGAGGTTAAAAATTTTGCCCACTATTTTTTGGATATGGAAGAATCGTCCGGCAAAATGGTGTTTAAGAAAAAGGGTTTGGCCGGCAAGACCGTTACTATCGATTTGGCTTTCCCCGCGCTTCACGGTTCGTTTGGCGAAGACGGGACCATCCAGGGGATGTTTGAAATGCTGGGTGTGCCCTATGTGGGGTGCAATGTGCCGGCTTCGGCTGTGGCCATGGACAAAGCCCTGACCAAACAGGTCATGCAGGCAAGCCAGATACCCACCACCAAGTTTGTGGTCTTTACCAAAACTGATTGGGAAGGGGATAAGCAGGGCGTGCTGACAAAGGTGAAAACCAATTTGGCTTGGCCTATGTTTGTAAAACCCGTGCACTTGGGCTCATCCATTGGCATTGGCAAAGCCAAAGACGACAAGGCCTTGGAGGAAAAAATTGAAGTGGCGCTATTTTATGACCACAAGGTTCTGGTGGAAGAAGGAGTTAAGGAAGTTATGGACGTGACCTGCTGCCTGATTGGTAACGAAAAGTTACGGACCTCGGCGCTCCAGGAGTCGGTCTACAATGCCGACCTGTTTGATTTCGAAGAAAAATATCTGAAAGACGGCGGGGCGCAGACAGGTAAGGCGCAAAACAGCCTGGTGATTCCGGCGCGCCTGGATGAAACAACCACGAAACAGATTCAGGAAACGGCCAAGCAGGTGTACCGGGCTTTGGGGTGCACTGGTATTGCGCGCGTGGATTTTCTTTATGACAAACAATCTAAAATGTTTTACGCCAACGAAGTTAATCCTTTGCCGGGCACTTTATACCACCATTTGTGGAAAGCTTCGGGTTTGGAGTTGCCGGAGCTTTTGCAGCAGCTTGTGCGTTTGGCTGAAGAGCATTACCAAAAACAGCGCGAAGTGAACTACACTTTTGAATCTTCTTTGTTGAAGAGCCTGAATTCGACCAAGCTCAATTCGCAAAAGCTGAAATAGCGTTACATAACTAATTTGGGCCTGCTTGAAATAAACACGGTGAAACGCTTTAAGCTTTCGCCGTGTTTTATATAGAACATGAATTTAAAATTTGAAAAAGCAAAACTTAATAGCGGTGTCCGCTATGTTATTGGCTGCGACGAAGTCGGCCGTGGCAGTTTGGCCGGACCGGTGGTTGCGTGCGCGGTCGCGCTGGACATAAATTGTAAGAGCATGGGTTTGGGAGAGGTCAAAGACAGCAAGCAGCTGCTGCCTGCCAAAAGACGCGAGTTAAGTGCGCTTATTAAAGAAAGAGTTTGTGCTTGGGCCGTGGCGGAAGTGCAGCCGGCAACAATCGATAAGATGAATATCCATCACGCAACTTTGCTAGCCATGAGGCGGGCCGTGGAAAAAATCTTGAAGGCTGTTCCATCCGAAACATGTTTGGTTTGCGTGGATGGAAAATTCATCATTCCAAAGTTTGGTATAAAACAGCAAGCAGTTGTGGGCGGCGACAATAAAATTTTTTCCATTGCCGCAGCTTCTATAGTTGCCAAAGTGCATCGCGACAAGTTAATGGAAAAGTTGGACAAGGTTTATCCGGAGTACGGCTTTGCCAAGCATAAAGGTTATGGAACGTTGCATCATAGGCAGGCGATTAAAAAATCCGGCATGAGCCCCGTGCACAGGAAGACTTTTTGCAGCCATTTGGTCTAGGTGCACCTTTAAGAAACGTTTCATCAGCCGCTTTATTAAAAGCGGTTTTTTGATTATAATAGTGTAAGTTTGTAGGGTTCCCAAAAATTAGGAGCGCAGGCATCCGAAGGATGGCGAGCACGGATTTTTGGGAAAGAGGAAGGCTTTCGGGGCTAGTGAGTTTTGAGCCGAAGGCCAAAACGAACAAGCATAAGATAAGCCTGACGAGGAGAGGTCGCATAGTGGTCTAGTGCGCTGGTCTCGAAAACCGGTAAGGGCCAAAAGCCCTTCGAGGGTTCGAATCCCTCCCTCTCCGCCAGTAAATAACCATTGATGCATTATTTTTATATTTTGAAATGCCGGGACAAGAGCCTCTATAGCGGCGTGGCTAAGGACTTGGAGAAAAGAGAAGCGGTTCATAATTCAGGCAAAGGCTCCAAGTACGTTTGGGCGCATGGGGGCGGCAAAATTATTTACTCGGAAAAATTTAAGACAATTGGCAAGGCTTTACGTAGGGAAGCGGAAGTGAAGAAATTTTCCAGGCGAGAAAAATTGGGTTTGATAAAGCTTGCCAAAAGGAAGAAATAATTCTATGGATTTCAAATTCACCGACCAGGCTTTTGAAAACGAGTATCCCAAACTGGTCAGGGACAATATTCCGGCACTCTACAAAGCACGGACAGGCAAGGATGCGAAAATTGAAACCATCAAGTCAGACGAGGAGTTTTTGAAGTTCTTGCTAAAAAAGATGGTGGAAGAAGCCAGGGAATTGGAGTACTCTGTAAAAGCGGGCAATACGCAGGAAGAGCTGGCGGACATTTTCGAAATTATTGCGGCAATTTTGGACCTAAAAGGTTGGAGCCTTGAAGGTGTTGCAAGAGTCCAAAAAGACAAGCGGGCCAAGAATGGCGCGTTTGAAAAGCGGATAATCCTTTTGGAAAAATAACCAATAACCATCTAATTAACATGCAAAACAAAACCATACTTATAAGCGGGGGAGTTACGGGCATTGGCGCGGCCACGGCTTTGGAGTTTCTGGAGCACGACTGGCAGGTTTCGGTTTTTAGCAACATGAAGGAAAATAACGAAGAATTTTTGAGGCTCGCCAAGTCGCAGGGCCTCTCCAGGGGCTTGTTAGTTTTAGATGCCGATATCACCAGGGAAAAAGATTTAAAAAAAGTCGTGGCTGAGACTAAAAAGAAGTTTAAGACAATTGACGTGCTGTTTAACAACGCCGGCATGGGCTATTTTACGGAAGCCGACAAGGTGGATGTGAAAAAGTTCGACCAGATGATGGAGGTGAATGTGATCGGCATGGCGGATTTGACCAAGCAGGTTATCCCAATAATGAAGAAGCAGAAGCACGGCCAGATAATCAACAACTCCTCCATTGCGGGCAAGGTTGGGCATGCCAAAAGCGAATTCTACGCGGCTACCAAGTCCGCGGTTATGCGCTACTCGGAAGGCCTTAGGGCCGAACTGCAAAAGTTCGGCATCAAAGTCGCGGTGATTTATACCAGCACGGTGAAAACCGGCTTTTGGAGCAAAAAAGAATACAGCCGCCGCAAGAAAGAAAACTGGAAAGGCAAAGACCCGGTATTCTTAACTACCCAGGATTTGGCACGCACCGTGCAGTTTATAGTGGATCAGCCGGATCACAGTGCGGTCGAGGAAGTTACTATTATGCCGTTCGGCAAATGATATGGAAAAGTATTTTGGTGAAGAGACAAAAAAAGCCCTGCGCAATTTTCCATTTTCCACGCACCCCGTGAAAATGGAATTTATTTTGGCTATAGTAAAAATCAAGAGAGCCGCCGCCCTTGCAAATTTTAAGGCCGGCAACTTTAAGCGGCCGGTAAGCAACGCGATTATTAAAGCTTGCGATGAGGTTCTGTCCGGCAGGATAAAAGGCCAGTTTCCGCTATCTTCGTTCCAGGGCGGCGCCGGCACGGCCATTAACATGAATGTAAATGAGGTACTGGCTGCGCGGGCCACGGAAATTCTGGGTGGAAAAACTTTAGTGCACCCCAATGACCATGTGAATTGCAGCCAGTCCACCAACGATGTTAACCCTTCGGCCATAAAAGTGGCAGTGCGCGGTTTGCTTTTGGAACTGGACGCAGCTTTGGCCGGGCTTATAAAAACTTTCGAAACCAAAGCCAGGGCATTTTCCGGAACCGTCAAGCTGGGCCGGACACATTTGCAGGACGCAGTGCCTACGACTTTGGGGGCGGAGTTTGGGGCGTATGCGGAAAATTTGAAGGGCCACAAAAATACCTTGGAAGCTGCCCGTGGCTATTCAGAAATTTTGAATTTGGGCGGCACCGCCATCGGCAATTCAGCTAATGCCAGCCCTAAATATATAAAAGAAGTTTTTGCGGAATTAAACAGGGTAACTAGGAGCCGGTTTGCGCCAGCGAAAAATTTTATGGCCAAAACGGGGTCGCACACGGACTTTGTAGCAATTTCTCAGGCAGTCACGGCCTTAAGCGTTGAACTGTCCAAAATTGCCAACGATTTTAAGCTTATGGCTTCGGGCCCGCGCGGAGGACTTGGAGAGCTGGTGTTGCCTGAATTGCAAAAAGGCTCATCCATTATGCCGGGTAAAATAAACCCGGTCCTGCCGGAAACCTTGAACCAACTGTATTTTTTGGTTTCAGGCAATAATTTGACGATAGAAAAAGCGTCCGAAGCTTCGCAGTTGGAACTGGGCGTAATGCTACCCGTGATTGCCGATCGTTTATTGGAGTCCGTTAAGCTGGCGGCCGAAAGCGTAAGGCAATTTGATAAGTTTTGCGTAGCCAAGGTTAAAGCGGACGCCAAGCAATGCCGCGAACATTTGGAAAATTCGACTGCTTTTGCAACTTTCCTTACCCCAAAGTATGGGTATGACCGCATTAGCCAGCTGGTGAAGGCGGCGGTCAGAAATCACACCTCGTTCAAACAAGAGGTGCTGTCCAGCGGCCTGATGAAACCGGCTGAATGGCAGAGTTTCGTGCAGGGCGTAACCAAAAAGATAAGGTGAAATATATTGATTTAACCCAGGTGCTCCGGGCGGGTATGCCGGTGTTTCCCGGCGACCCGGCTGTGGGGCTAAAAACAGCAACGGCCTCCCCCCAGGTGACGGAAGTTATTTTTGGCACGCACAGCGGGACCCATTTGGACGCGCCTAGCCATTTTTTTCCAGACGGCAAAAAGTTGTCCGACTTTGCCGTGGAGAGCTTTGTGGGAAAAGGGGTCCTCTTGGATGTGCGCGGCAAAAAAAATATCGACAAAGAAATTTTATTGCATGCGGAAATTAAACCCGGAGATATTGTACTTATATACACAGGCTGGCAAGGAAAATATGGGACTAAAGAATACTTTAAGGATTATCCGGTTGTATCGGAGGGGCTGGCAAAAGAACTCGTGCGCCTACAGGTTAAAATGCTGGGGATAGATACTCCAAGCCCGGATAAAGAGCCCTTTTTGGTCCACGAGACCTTGCTCCAAAAAGAAATTTTAATTTTGGAAAATTTGTGCAACTTAGAAAAATTGTTAAAGACTAAAGATTTTGGAATTATCGCTTTGCCCTTAAGGCTGGAAACGGACGGCGGCCCGGCCAGGGTGGTGGCAAAAATTTATGAATAAATTCGGTGTGGTGCTTATTGTATTTTTCGGTGAGGCGCTAATGATCCTTGCCGAAATGTGGGGCGCCAGGCACTACCAGCCCGGCGCATTTTGGAATGTTTTTTTCAAAATGCTGGCGGTCATGGGGGCGGGCGGAGCTTTGCTGGTGGCGGGGTATGTGCTGGGCTATTCCAGCTTTAAGAACATCTGGGTGGTCAGCGTAGTTTCCATCACCTCGATTTTAATTATTGAGCCAACCTTAGCTTATGTGATTTTTCAGCAGACTCCCACCAAGGGGGCTGCCGCGGGCCTGCTGCTTGGTGCGTTGGGCTTGGCCCTGTCCTTATTTTGGAAATAGCTTTTATGAAAAAAGTTTTGATTTTTTACACCTCGGTGGGCCTGGGCCACAAGTACATTGCGGAAAATATCGGCTGGCAGCTGGGGCAGGCCGGGTTAGAGGTGCGCCTGGAGGATGTTTCCAAAGTACAGGACGGCAAGTTTGCCAGAACCCTGATCGGGGTGCATTGGTTTATAAACCGGTACCTGCCTTTTGTCTGGAGCTGGCTGTACAAAAGCCGGCTGGTTAATTTTTTAATCTCACCCCTGCGTTTGCCGCTGGCCGCCCGGAATTCCGGGCGCGTTGAAAAACTGATTCTGGCATACCGGCCTGATATGGTCATTACCACCCAGACCACGGCCTCCGCTGCGGTTGCGTATTTGAAAAAGCGAGGGGTCTACACCCGGCCGTTTGGCATTGCCTTTTCGGATTTTCACCTGCACCGTTTCTGGTTGTATGACCAGGCGGATTTTTACCTGGCTAATATTTTGGAGCAAAAAACAGAAATGCTGCGCCTGGGCATTTTGCCTGAAAAAATTTACGTGTGCGGCATGGCCCTGCAGCCGCAGCCGGAAGTGGATACGGCGGCGATAAAAGAAAAGTTGGGCATAGTCCCAGTAGAGAAGGTAGTGCTTGTCGGCAGCGGTTCTTTGGGCACGGGTTTGAATGAGGAGTTAATCCGAAATATATCCAGCCTGCAAAAGGTAAGGGTGCTTGTGGTGTGCGGCAAGAACGAAGGTTACAAAGAACGCCTAATGCAAAAATTTGTCCAAACCAATATCAAGATCTTCGGTTTCTATTCGCCCATGAGCGAACTTTACGCGATTGCGGATATATATGTCGGCAAGCCGGGCGGTCTCACCACGGCTGAGGCTTTGTCCTGGAATCTCCCACTGCTGGTCACCCACTGGTTGCCGGGGCAGGAAGAGCTGAATGTCGAATATTTAAAAAACCGCCGTTTGATTATGCTGGCAGGCAATGCGGTCGCTCAGGTTAAACAGGAAATTGACACCGGCGAGTTTAAAAAGCAGCTGGCCATAAATTCGGCGGCGGCCCGGTTGGTTAGGCCCGAATTTAGCGTTCAAACGGCCGTTTTGCGGGTGCTTCACGGTTTGACTAATCGCGGCTGATTGTTTATCATAACCTTGCAAAGGTTTGAGGATTAATTTCGCGCGAGATTTTATGGCAAAGAAAGAAAAAACTTCGTTTTTTGGGAAAATTATGGGCGGTAATGTTACGGAAGAAATGCCTGAAAAAGTCGCTGTTTCACATATCCAAGAAACCGAATACGAAGAAGAGCTGACTCCGGAAGAAGAAGTTGAAGAGCAAGATATGGTTGTGGAGGCCGTGGAACCCGTGCCCACAAAACCGGAACAGCCTGCGCAGCAGGGCGATGACTGGATGGCTGACTACGAAGGACAGCTGAATATTGATATGTACCAGACCAAGGACAACGTTATTATCAAATCGACGATTGCCGGCGTCCGGCCTGAGGATATTGATATCACGGTAGCCAACGACATGGTTACGGTAAAAGGCGCCCGCAGGAAAGAAGAGAATGTGGCGGAAGATGACTATTTCTACCAGGAATGCTATTGGGGCGGTTTTTCCCGCAGCGTGATTGTGCCGGTGGATATTGACAGCGAGCATATTGAAGCCGATTTGAAAGACGGAATATTAACCATAATTATTCCCAAAGCGGCCAAGGCCAAAACCAAAAAAGTGAAAGTTAAGGGCCTGTAATCCAATACTTTTTTCCCCTGGAAACCTTTTGGTTTCCAGGGGAATTTCTTTTGCCGGACGTGTGGCAAGGCCGGAGGAAAAATGCTAAAATAAACCTGCTGAATATAACTCTTATATAATGAAAAAAGACAAAAAGCCTGAAGAAAAAAACAAGCTCCAGCCGCCCCGACTCAACCTTTCAGCCGAAGCTAAGCGCGGAATAGCCGTTGTGGTTTTTGCTACCCTTGCCGTTATTACTTTTTTGGCTGTGGTAGAATTGGCCGGCTCGCTGGGAGCGGCTCTGCTTTCGGGGCTGAAATGGATTTTTGGGGTACTGGCCTATTTCGTACCGATTTTTTTGCTGCTGATCGCCTGGCTGTTGGCCAACCACCGCATGCCGCATGACGATGAAGACCGGGGAGAGGACCGCGGGTTTTATTGGCGGGTCTATCTGGGCTCCCTGCTGATGCTGGGCAGCATTGCGGGCCTGGTCCATATTTTTTATTTGAAAAACGGCAGCACGGCCTGGGATTTGGTGGCTGCCGGCAAGGGCGGAGGATTTTTGGGTGCCGGTTTTGGCGGCGCAGCTTTTGGCTTGCTGGATTTTTGGGCGGGCGGCAGCCTGCTTTTGGCCATTTTGGTGATTGGGGCTTTGATGGCCTTCAATGCGCCTTTGCACAAATTGTGGTTTAAGGACAAAGAGCAGCAGCCTGAAGAAGCGGAAAAGAAAGCCAAGGCGGGCGAGGTGAAGATTAATGCCATGGCCAGCGAGGGGTTTGTGAGCAATAAGGTTTTGGATCGGAACAAAAAATTGAAGGAAGACTTGGACGAGGGAGAGGTTTCTGTACCTGAACCGGTCCGGGAAAAACTTGAAACCAAAATTATCAACGCGGGCGGCGCTTCTAAGGCTATTGAGCTGGATACGGTCAAGGTAGACAATAAAATAGACTACAAGCTGCCCTCGTTTGACCTTTTAGAACAGGGCGCCAGCGACGTGGATAGCGGCAACATTGAAGTGAATATTGAAATTATCAGGAAGACCTTGGCCGATTTCGGCATTGAGGTGGAAATGGGTGAGGTGAATGTGGGGCCGACCGTTACCCAGTATACTTTGCGTCCGGCCACGGGCGTCCGACTGAACCAGATTGCCGCGCTGCAAAACGACCTGGCTTTGGCGCTCTCCGCGCATTCTATCCGCATGGAATTGCCCATTCCGGGCAAGGCCTTGGTCGGTATTGAAGTGCCGAATAAATCTACGGCCATCGTGCGCTTGCGCGATGTCATGCAGACGCAAGAATTTGTAAACCACAAAAGCAAGTTGGCCTTTGCTTTGGGCAGGGACGTGGCCGGACATACCATGGTCGCGGATTTGGCCAAGATGCCCCACCTGCTGATTGCAGGCGCCACTGGCACGGGCAAGAGCGTGGGGATTAACAGCCTGCTGATTTCCCTGCTGTTCCGCAATACGCCGCAAGACGTGAAGTTTATTGTTGTGGACCCAAAAAGGGTGGAGCTGAATTTGTATAACGGCATTCCACACCTACTGACTCCGGTCGTCATTGACCACGAAAAAGCGGTGAATGCCCTGAAATGGGCGGTTTCGGAAATGGAACGGAGGTATAAGCTGCTTTCCGAGGTCGGCAAGCGCAATATTATAGAGTATAACGAGTCGAACGAGCTGAAGATGCACTACATTGTTATCATTGTGGACGAATTGGCCGACTTAATGGCTGTTGCCCAGGCTGATGTGGAAGCGGCGATTGTGCGTTTGGCGCAAATGGCCCGCGCTGTGGGGATTCATCTGGTCTTGGCCACGCAGCGGCCCAGCGTGGAAATTATTACCGGTTTGATTAAAGCCAACATCACTTCCCGCATTGCCTTTGCCGTGGCCAGCCAGATTGACAGCCGGACTATTTTGGACGGCTCAGGCGCGGAAAAACTGCTGGGTAACGGCGACTTACTGTTCACTTCCGCGGAATTCAACAAGCCCAAGCGCGTGCAAGGCGCATACATAGGCGAAAAAGAAGTTAAGAAAGTGGTGGACTTTTTCAAAAACCAGGCGGGCGCGGTTATTTATAACGAGGAGATTTTGGAAAAGCCGAAAAAATCCATGGGTATTCCTGGTTTCGAAGGCGACGAGGATACTGACCCGTTGTTCGAAGAAGCCAAGGAAGAGGTTCAGCGCATGGGCAAGGCTTCCACAACTCTACTGCAGAGGCGGCTGAGGATTGGTTATGCGCGCGCGGCCCGGATTATGGACATGCTGGAGCAGGCCCAGATTATTGGTCCGGGCGAGGGTGCCAAGCCCCGTGAAGTTTACGGGGCCATTCCCCAGGCAGAGAAGGCCGAATACGGGGTGGAAGAGGATAGCGAGGAAGTGTAAGCCATTAATTTTTTCCGGCTGAATCCAGGAAACAAGCATGGTTTTTGAAAAGAAAAAAATTCGAATGGAAACTTTGTCTGAATATCTGTCAGCCGTCCGGCAGGGTGCCGGGCTGTCATTGGCTGAGGTTTCCGGCAAGACCGGCATTAAGCAGGTGTTTTTGGAAAATCTGGAAGCCGGCAATTTTTCGCATTTGCCAGCCGATGTATATGTGTGCGGTTTTCTCAGGCAGCTGTCGGAAATGTACCGCGTGGAAGCCGCCAGCCTGATTGAACAGTTTAAAAAAGAAAAAGGCATCTACGGCCAGCTGCAGGGCAAAGTGCTGGCCAGGCAGCGCGGCTGGAAAAGGTTTTTTGACCGCCTGACAATTACGCCCAAGATTTTAACCCTGGTGCTGGCCGTAATTTTTGTCAGCGCCAGCGTGGCTTACATTGTCTGGCAGGTCTTTTCCATCAACCGCATGCCGACCCTGGAAATAACAGAGCCCCAGCCGAACCAGGTGATAAAAAATTCTTTTGTGAAAGTTAAGGGCAAGACCGATCCCGGCATGTCCGTAACGGTAAATGGCCAATCGGTTTTTGTGGAAAGCGACGGCGGTTTTGAGACCCAGCTCAGCCTGACTTCCGGACCAAAAGATATTACGGTAGCGGCTAAAAACAAGTTTGATAAAAGCGTGGCTAAAAACGTAACCATTATCGGCGAAGTGGACTCTGCGGTATTGGCTGCCAGCATTCAAAACAAGGTTCAGCTGGTGCTGAATTTTTCGGGTAATGTGGATTTGGCTTATGTTTTAGACGACGGCCAGAAAAATAAGATTGCCTTTCACAAAGGCGACGCCAAAACCCTTTTGGCAGAAAATAAAATCAGCATATCAGTCTCTGATGCGGGGGCGACATCGGGGGTGCTAAACGGCCAAGCGCTGGGGGCTCTGGGCCGCCCAGGGGAAGCCCTGTCGGATATTCCGTTCTCCGCAGATGCGGTTGCGCCCACAGGGGACAAAAACGGCAAGTAAACTTTTTTTGAGTGGATATCTTTTATTTTCCCTCGTATTTTTCCAGGAAAATGGGCGAAATTAAGCCATTGACTTTTGGTGAACGATTGTATACCATTATTATATTGAGCAATAACAGCCAGAAACCAAAATACTAACAGGTTAAAATATATGGCCAAAAATACCAAAGCCCCTGCTGAAACGGGCAAATGGAAAGCGGTTGAGTCAGCGCTTGACCAGATAAAAGACAAGTTTGGCGACGGGAGCATTATGAAGCTCTCGGACACCAAAACCTTGGACATTGAAACCACGCCGTCCGGCAGCATTTCTTTGGATATCGCCTTGGGCGCGGGCGGCATACCCAAAGGCCGGGTAATTGAAATTTATGGTCCTGAGAGTTCAGGTAAAACCACTTTAACTTTGCATATGATTGCGGAGGTGCAGAAAAAAGGCGGCCTGGCGGCTTTTATTGATGCCGAGCACGCGCTTGATCCGGAATACGCAAGACGCATCGGCGTCCGCTTGGAAGACTTGTTGATTTCACAGCCGGACAACGGCGAGCAGGCTTTGGATATTTGCGAAACTCTGGTGAGGAGCAACGGGTTGGACCTAATTGTCATTGACTCTGTGGCCGCGCTGACTCCGCGCAACGAAATTGAAGGCGAGATGGGTGATTCGCACATGGGCTTGCAGGCCCGGCTAATGAGCCAGGCTCTAAGGAAGCTGACCGCCATAATTTCCAAAACCCATACCACCGTGATTTTTATCAACCAGATTCGCATGAAAATCGGCGTGATGTTCGGCAACCCGGAAACCACCACGGGCGGCAATGCTTTGAAATTTTACGCTTCGGTCAGAATCGAGGTTAGGCGGATTGCCCAGATTAAAGCCGCGGAGAAAATTATCGGCAACCGGGTGAAAGTGAAGATTGTAAAAAATAAGATTGCCCCGCCTTTCAAAACCGCTGAATTTGATATTATGTATAACGAAGGTATCAGTGCGGCCGGCGACCTGCTGGATACGGGGGTGGCCCTGGGGGTGATTGAGAAGTCCGGCAACACCCACCTATTCGGTGAAGTTAAGCTGGGGGTGGGCCGGGAAAACGCCAAAAATTTTTTGAAAGACAATCCGAAAGTTTTTAAAGACGTGGACAAAGCCGTGCGCGATAAAGTCAAAAGCGGGGAGGCGGTGCCAAGCAAACCGGAAGCCGCTGACGAGTCCGAATAAGATTTTGGCCCCTGCGGCTTGCCGCAGGGGCTTTTTTATTTGAAAGTTAAATGATAAAATGCAAGCTATGGGCACTGACAGACAAAGAAAATTAGCCAAAACTGGTTTTGTAAAGACTATGAAAAAGCCTGGTATAAAAAAAATTGTTGAACCAGAAAACGAGGATGACGGCGCGCCGGTTTATTGCAGTCTGGATATTGAAACTACCGGTTTTGATCCGCTGACTGAAGAGATTTTGGAAGTCGGGTTCGTTTTCTTTAAAGCAACATCCGAGGGCCTGAAGCCGTTTCAGGAGTGGACTCAGGTTTTTTGCCCCAGCAAGCCGGTCAGTCCGAAAATTCTTGGCTTGACCGGGATTACTCCCAAAGAGCTGGCGGCCGCCCCGCAGTTTAAGGAGTTTAAAGATTTTTTGCAGGAAAAACTTGGCAATGCGGTGATTGTCGGCCACAACATAGCGTTCGATATTAAATTTTTGGAAAATTTCGGGATTAAGTTTTCTGGGGGCCAGCTGGATACTTTAGAGCTGGTGCAGTGGCTGCTGCCTTCCCACCATTCGTACAACCTGGAAAACTTGATGCACTTTTTTAAAATCCCTCATGAAGAGGCTCACCGGGCATTGGCTGACGCCAAAGCCGCGTTGCTGGTTTTGGAAAAACTTCTAGGACTTTATGCCGGGCTGCCCAGCCAAACCAGCGCCAGAATTTTAGAAATTGTCAAACCTTTTCATTTTTCCTGGGCGCGGCTGCTTCCGGCTGCGGCCAATTTTAAGCCAAAGGCAGCGGCTTTGGGCAAAAAAAAAGCCCCGGAACGCAAAAAACCAGCGAAGGCTGCCGGGGAATTCGAAGCTTTTAAACTTGCTCCGGGGATTTTGTATGACTTTCCTCTGTTTTCGCAGTATGCCGGTTGTTTGCTGGAAAAACTAAAAGCCGCAAAACGCAAGAGTTTGCTGGTTGTGCCAAAGAAACAGCAAGTGATGGACATTTGGCGCTCCGGCCAGGCCCAAAGCGTATTTTTACCTGCTGAAAGTTTTGACCCCGCGCGTTTTGAAGCCATGCTGAATAAGGGCCAGCACACGCCGGAAGAAGCTAAGTTCTTGCTCAAGCTTTTGGTCTGGCAGGCTACGAATTGGCAACAACAGGGCTTGGGCGATTTAAACCTCACTTTTTTTGGAGGCCAGTTCAAATCCGCCGTTGCCCGGAGCGAGTTTTTGTTGGACGAAACAGCCAAGGTTTGGGTATGCGACACCCACACTTTTTTATCGCTGAGCCGCAATGGCGGGGCGCTGGCCGAACGCCTGGTCACGGTCATAGGCTTGCCTGAACTGGAAAACGCTTTAAGCCTGGGAATTAGCCACCGGGTTTCGTGGAGTTTTATCACCTATCTGCTAAAGTCCTATTACAATCCGGAAACTCAGACAGGCAGCCTAAGCTATGAAGCTACGGTGCAGAACGCCATTAATGAGGCCGATTTATTTTTTGGCTTGGCTAACGCTCTTTTAAAACAGAATCCCGCGGGGTTTGAATATTTTAAGGTTTTACCCGGCACGGAGCAGGCGGATAATTTTCAAAAGGTGAAACAAGCAGCCGCAAATTACGCTTTGAAATTATTGGAAACAGCGCAAAGCCTTGAAGCCGAAGCCTTGGCGGACACGGCGCGCAATTTGCAGGCATTTTTTGAAAACGTGCCCAATAGAGTAAAGTGGGTTGAATTGGCAGAGGGCCGTTGCATTTTTTATGACAATCCGGTGAATTTGAAAGAGCCTATGGAACGGGTAACGGCGGCCTGCGGCCAGTTGTGCTTTGCCGACAGCCTGTCCCAGCCCAAGGTGGTGGAGCTGTTTTTGTCCCGCTTGGGCCTGGATACTTTAAAAGTTAAAGGGGTACAGGCTGCTGCCCAGACCAGGCGTTTGCTCCAAGGTGATCTGTTTTCAGGCTGGCTGGGCCGGATAAAAGCCGAATGCCAGCTGCAGGCCAGCGGGCTTTTAGATTCTGAACTTAAGGCCTACCTGCAGCCCAGCAGCTTGCCTGCTGCGGTCCTGTTTGCCGGTCCCTTACAGGTTAAGGAATTTTATGAGAAGAACTACGAAGATCTCCAGGCGTATGCCAATGTCTTGAGCCAAAACCATTCCGGAGGCAGTAACAAGCTTTTTAGGAACTTTGAAATTTATCCGGAAAGCATCTTGCTGGCCACAGACAAGCTGATTTTGAAATATTTGACCGAGTCCGCGGGCAGCGCCTTAGATTTTTTGTCTGTAAAAACTCTGATTTTGGGCCACCTGCCTTTTGAACAGTACACGCACCCCTATTTGGAAGCGGTAGCAGGCACCTATGAACGGCCGTTTGAACAGTTCAGTCTGCCTCGGGCTGTATACAATTTAATCAGAATTTTACGCTTTTTCTATACTAACAAGCTAAAACACGTGGTAATAGCCGACCCTAAGCTTTCTAAGGAATATGCCAGTGCCTTTGTTGCTTTGGTCCAAAAAATCCCGGGTTTTCGGGTTAAAGTGGGTTAATTCAACAGGTTATCCACAAGTTATAAAAAAGCATTATAATAGCTTAAATCAGCATATTTAATCAAGAAAATTTGAATTTTTCTTATAAATAAGCCATTTATTTTTAGCATCAGAGCATATTCTTGACACGCCGTAAATACCCTGATATGATGAATATACTGAAGTTGTGGATAAAGAGCACTTTAAAAACTCAATAACTGGACTGAGGAAAATAGCCTTAAATTGTTGAGATTGAAGGTTGCTTTCCTCTTAACTCCTCGTCATAGCCTGTCCAATCCAGGCTGATTGCAAAACAAAAACAAAAAAATGAAGTTGCCTCTCATCCCCATGAAGGCAAAAGGCTGTTTCAAAATAAAACATGCCCCAAAAATTGTTAGGTCTTCGGACCCCAAGAGGAGTTTTGAGTGCAGTTTTAAAGCAGATTGGGCATAAAACGCTTCTCTTTGGCTGTTATGCCAAAGAAGGCCTGAATCGCCAGAGTGTTGGCTTCTGCGTAACTAGTTTACGCGGATACCATCCGAGTGATTTGGGTTACAAGCGCCCAAGGACGGCTGACATATTATTTTAATTTGCAGCGCCCGTCGGGGCGCTTTTTCATTTGTATTGGAATTTCGGGTGGGTTATAATATCGGCACAGCCTAAAAAATTTAAAAAGACTCTATATATGTTATCGCAAACATTTGTTGAAGAAATGAAGCAGAAGCTGCTTGACGCCAAGGCCAAGTTTGAGCAGGACCTGGCCGGGCTTTCGCCGCACACCGAGCTCGGCAACGGCATGGACGAAAGCGCTGAAGAGCTGGAAATAGACGAGGTTAACCAGGATATGATTGTGCGCCTCAATGCGGATCTGGCAAAAATTGCCAAAGCCCTGGAGAAAATTGAAAAGGGCACCTACGGTACGGATGACGCGGGCCAGGAAATTACCGAAGCCCGGCTGAAAGCTTTACCCTGGGCTGACAAGGCAATGTAAAGGGCGCAAACCAGCAAGTTTTATGATAAAAGACTCGATATCCAAATTATGGCAAGGGTGGGCTTGGGTTCCGGTCTTTTTTTTATTGGTGGCCGCCGACCAGTACACCAAATTCTTTGCCCGCAACATTTTTTTAAACAACCGCTTTGCCTTTAGCCTACCGGTTCCCGTTTGGGCCATGTATGGAATTTATGCCGCTGTGCTGTGCAGCAGCATGGCGTATTTTTTAAAGCGCCGTGAAAGTATGGGCTTGTGGCCGCGCCTGGCTTGGGTGCTAATCTGGGCCGGGGCTGTGTCAAACGTAGGCGAACGCCTGGTGCTGGGCTACGTTCGGGATTGGTTCTATATTCTAAACGGCGTGTTCAATCTGGCCGACGGTTTTATCATATTGGGTATACTTATATTATTGCTTCGGCATAATCCAGCCGATAATAACGCGTAGGTATTTTTAAATTTATGATTGCCAAGGTTTATTCCGCTGCGGTCATTGGCCTGGATGCAGCGCGGGTAGAAGTGGAGGCCGATGTGTCCAACGGCCTGCCAACAACTATAGTGGTGGGGCTGCCTGATGCGGCAGTGCAGGAATCCCGCGAGCGGGTGAAAGCCGCAATCAAAAATTCCGGGCTAAACTATCCGCCCACGCGCGTGTCTGTGAACCTCGCGCCGGCCGACGTGCCGAAACTGGGTACGGTTTTCGACCTGCCCATTGCCCTAGCCGTGCTCTTGGCTTCCGAACAAGTGGCTTTTTCGCCTGAACACCGAATGTTTTTAGGCGAACTTTCCTTGGACGACCGCCTCCGCAGCGTGCCCGGCGTTTTGGCTGTGGCTTTAGCCGCCCGGGCCAGAGGAGATGTGGAAATTTTTGTACCGGCGGAAAATGCCGCAGAAGCGGCCCTGGTGGCGGGGCTCAAAGTTTTTGCCGCGCCCAGCCTGAAGGTTTTGCTGGAACATCTTTTGGGCGTTAGGCTAATTGTGCCGGAGCCGGAAATCCAAGCAGATAAGATTTTTAAAAATAGCCAGCCCATTTTGGACATGAAAGATATTGCCGGACAGGAAATGGCCAAGCGGGCTTTGGAAATTGCAGCTGCGGGCGGCCATAATGTGCTGGTCAGCGGTCCGCCCGGCAGCGGCAAAACCCTATTGGCCCGAGCCATGACGGGCATTTTGCCCGATTTGTCCATGGAAGAAGCTTTGGAGCTCACAAAAATTTACAGTATTTCCGGAAAACTTGCCGGCAGTTTTGTGACCAGCCGGCCCGTGCGCAGCCCGCACCATACAACCTCGAATGTGGCCTTGGTCGGCGGCGGCGCTTTTCCCCGCCCGGGCGAGATTACCTTGTCCCACCGGGGTATTTTATTTTTGGACGAATTTCCCGAATTTCCCCGCAACGTGCTGGAAGCCTTGCGCCAGCCTTTGGAGGACGGCGTGGTAACGGTTTCCCGCGCTTCCGGCAGCCTGACTTTCCCCGCCAAATTTACTTTGGTGGCGGCCCAGAACCCTTGTCCCTGCGGCTATTATGGCGACAGTCAAAAGCGCTGTCAGTGCACGCCCGCGCAAATTTTTAAATACCAGAAGAAAATTTCCGGTCCGCTTTTGGACCGGATAGACTTGCACGTGGAGGTGCCGCGGCTGCCTTACGAAAAATTGGCCGCTGAAAACCGGGGAGAGGTATCGGCGGTGTTTAAGGCCCGGGTGGAGAAGGCGCGCGGCGTGCAGTCTGCCCGGTTTGGCCGCGCCAAAACCAATTCCGAAATGAGCCTGGTGGAATTGAGGCAATATTGCGCTTTGGCTGAACCCGAACAGGTACTGCTCAAGCAGGCCATGAAGCAGTTTGGGTTTTCGGGCCGCAGCCTTCACCGCATTTTGAAAGTGGCCCGCACTATTGCCGATCTTTCCAGCAGCGAAAGTATTGCCCTTGAGCACCTGGCCGAAGCCGTGCAGTATCGGCCAAAAACCGAGTGATGGTGGCGGCGGGCACCTCGGTGTTGTATAATAAGGTTAAGTTTTGAAAATTGAATTACCCAAACAATTACCCACTATGGCGCAAAAGAAAGTTCGTAAAGCAATCATTCCCGCAGCAGGTTTTGGCACCCGGTTTTTGCCGGCAACGAAAGCCATGCCCAAAGAGATGCTGCCCATCGTCGACAAACCCATCATCCAGTACGTGGTGGAAGAGGCGGTTGCTGCAGGCATTGAAGATATTGTAATAGTGACCGGCTGGCATAAGCGCACTATTGAAGACCATTTTGATTATCCGTTTGAACTGGAAAAACGCTTGGAGCAGGCCGGCAAGCACGAGCAGGCGGAAGAAGTCAGGAAGATTGCCGAGCTTGCGAATTTTATTTATATTCGCCAAAAGGGCACGTACGGCAATGGCACGCCCGTGCTTAACGCCCGCCAGGTTATCGGCGACGAGCCGTTTGCCGTGCTGTGGGGCGATGAATTTATTTACTCCAACCCTCCGCGGCTCAAACAGATGATGGACGCCTGGGAAAAGTACGGGGTCCCCAATATTTCCGCAGTCCGGGTTCCCGAGTCATCGGTGGATCGTTATGGCATTGCGGATATTTCAGACGTCGCACCCGGGGTGTTTAAAATCAACAAGATGGTGGAAAAACCGGCTATTGGCACGGCGCCTTCCAATTTGGCCGCGCATGGCGCCTATATTATGCCGCCGCGGATTTTTGACCTGCTGTCCGAAGCCAAACCGGGCAAGGGGGGAGAGATTTGGCTGCCCGAAGCCGTGGACAAGCTGGCTCAGGAACAGGATGTTTACGCGATTGAAATTCAAAACGGCCGCTACTATGACACGGGCAACAAGCTGGAATATTTGAAAGCCGTGGTGGAGTTCGGTCTCAAGCATGAAGATTTGCGCCAGGAATTTTCCGGGTATTTAAAAAATTTGAAAATATAAAACCAAATCTTTTATGAAACAAAAACCTTTAGCCCGTTTTTATAAAATCGCCGCCGTAGTTATGTCCGTAGCCTTTCTGGCAGCGGGCTGCGGCTCAAAGAGCACCGGCAACACCGGGCCGATAACCATCAAAATTTGGAAGACGTTTGAAGACAGCGACAACCTGCAGGCGCTTTTTGACGAGTATCAGCAGAAGCACCCGAACGTGCAAATTGTTTATACCAAGAAAAACGTCGACACTTATGAAGCCGATTTGGTGGACGCCCTGGCTTCCGGCAGCGGACCGGATATTTTTTCCATCCACAATGACTGGCTGCCCAGGTACTTGGACAAGATTTCGCCCGCGCCCGACGCCACTTTTTTGTACAAGGACTACAAGAACACCTTCGTAGATACGGTGGTGCAGGATTTCACCAAGGACAATAAAATTTACGGCACAGCCATGGCTGTGGATTCTTTGGGCCTTTATTACAACAAGGACATTATGGGCAGCGCAGGTATTGCCGTGCCGCCAAAAACTTGGGACGAGCTGGCCGCGCATGTCCAACGGCTTAAGAAGAGCGACGGCAAGGGGTATTTTACCCGCAGCGGCGTAGCCATGGGTACCAACAGCAATGTGAACCGGGCCGTGGATATTTTGTATTTGCTCATGCTGCAGAAACGGACCGTACCGTTTAATGCGGACGGTACTGAGCCCATGTTCAACCAGGACATCAGCGCTAACGGTAACCGGGTTTATCCCGGGCAGGCGGCTTTGGACTTTTATACTTCGTTTGCCAATCCGGTCAGTATGAATTACAACTGGAACGCCCGCAGCGACTACTCCATTGATGCGTTTGCCAACGGCCGGGCTGCCTATCTCTACTCTTATTCCTATACCCGGCAGTCCTTGCTGCAAAAAAACCCTAACCTGAATTTTGATGTGGCGCCGGTGCCCCAGCCGGATTTGGACCAGCCCGCCGTCAACTTTTCCAACTACTGGGGCGAGGTGGTATCCAAGCAGAGCAAAAACCAGGCCGTGGCCTGGGATTTGCTTAAATTTTTGTCCAGCAAAAATTCCCTGGACAAGTACTATGCCAAAAACAAGCAGCCGTCTTCCCGGAAAGACATGATTGAGTTGCAGATTAACGATCCGGAAATTGGCGTGTTTGCCAATGCCAACTTGACGGCCAAGTCTTTTTATAAGCCCAGCCAGGTGAAGATTGATGATATTTTTGCCAAGGCTATCGACAATGTCATCCTAAACGGCGTGAGTATTAATGACGCCATGTCGCAAGCCGAACAGCAAGCCGCAGTGGTGGCCAGGAGCTACCAGTAGCCCGGGTTGGTTTTTTCGGGTTTTTATGGTATGTTTAAGGCAAAGCTCATGTTAACGCGGAAACAAAAAACTTTAATCAAAATATGCGGCCTGGTTTTGCTGTTGTCTGCGCCCGTGCTCGTGCGCGCAGCGGGGCTGGTGCCCTGCGGCGGTGACGGCGAGAAGGTGTGCGGTGTCAGCGACATCTTTGTGCTCATTGCCCGGGTGACCAATTGGCTGATTATGGTTGCGGGTATTTATGCGGTGTTTAAGATTGTCCAGACCGGCTTTAACTTGGTGATATCCATGGGTAATGAGGAGGCTATTACCAAAAACAAGAAAGGCTTGGGTAATGCCATTATCGGTTTTGCTTTTACCATGATGGCCTTCATGCTGATTAATACCGTAGTAAATGTGATTTTGCGCGGCGCCACCAATGACCCGAAGTGCAAAATAGATTTTACCAACCCCCTTACTTATTTATCCACGCAGGGCGTGGATGCTTGCAGTCAAAAATAACCCTAAACTTATGCGCAAAAAGTTTTTTGGCGGATTATTTGTAAGCTTGCTGTTGTTGGTTTTTGTATTTTCTGTTCACCAGGTCTTCGCCACCACCACTCCGCCGGCCGCTTCTGACCAGCTGATTAACCCCTTGCCCATCGACAACCTGACCGGCATGTTCTTGTATATCGTGAAAGGGTTTTTATCTATCATCGGCGTGTGGGGCGTTCTCTTCGTAATTGTGGGCGGTTTTAGGATGGTGACTGCAGCAGGCAATGAAGAGCAGTATATTGCGGCTAAAAAAACCATCACCTGGGCCATTTTAGGCGTGGTGGTGGCCGTGATGTCCTTTAGCATAATGGCCATAGTGCAAAATTTAATAGGTGTGGATGCGCAAAAAATTCAGAGCACCCAGCCTCAGCCTAAATAAAATGAATATCATGATGAAAAAATATTTTTTCCTGCTTTTGTTTACGTTGGCCCTTTCCGGGTTCGGTGTGGCCCAGGCCGCGGATTCGGGCTGCTCGGGCTTCCAGTCGCAGTTCAATTTTTTGGGCAGCCAGGGCAACTCCAATGTGGACCCGACCGCCGGCCTGCCTAAAATTTGTACGGCAGCTTCGGCAATTTCCTGGGCCACCAGTCTGGCATTGGGTTTTGCCGGGATTATTGCCGTGGTTTTTGTCATTGTCGGCGGCTATATGTACCTGACTTCCGGCGGCAACGAAGAAGCGGCGGAAAAAGGGCGGAAAGTTCTCACCAATTCAATTATTGGCTTAATTATTATTATTTTGTCGGCCACCATTATCCGGGTGGTGGTTAATACTTTGGATAGCAGCACAGGCAGCACCCCAAGCGTTACCTCAACTATCAATTATGGCGGTGAAGTCACCTCTTCCACGCCCAGTAACACCGGGGGAGGCAACACGGGAGGGGGTAATACAGGCGTGGCCGCTCTTTCCCAGGGCGTTAATATTTCTACCACTGCGGTGACGGCCAGCATTGACCAGGCGAACGCGGCGGCCATTAAGTCGGCCTGCGGCGTGCAGAACATTGGCAGCAATGTGGCTTTGCGCGCGGATGTCGACGGTGTTTCTGTGGGTACCGCGCCTTTGGTTTTACAGGGCAGCAGCTACACCGCTACTTTGAATTTACCCCAGGGCAGCTTTGATAAACAGACGCAATGTTTGACCGCGTATATTTGCAATCAGGCGGTGGCCGAAGGCGGCAGCTGTGGCCAGTAATATACGCAGCGGGAATTTTGTGGTATAATTAATTTAATATTTGATGAAAAGGGAGAGGGGGTGAGCAGTTTGAAACAAATTATCAAAAAAGTTAATTGGCTCAAGGTGTCCCAGCTGGTGTTAACCACGGTTTTGGTTTTTTCTCCTCTGTTGGTTAATGCTGCGGGGATTGTTAATTCGAGCATCTGTGTTGGCGGTCTTAACTGTAACGCCGGGCAGGATGTGAACAGCCTGATTAAGACTGTTATCCAGTGGATGCTGGGCATTGCTTTCGGTATCGCCGTATTGTTCCTGATTATCGGCGGTTTCTGGTACATTACCTCCGGCGGCAACGAAGAAACTGCAGAAAAAGGCAAAAACACGGTGGTCAACGCCCTCATTGGTATTGTTATTATCGTTTTAGCTTTTGTGATTGTAAGCGTAGTGGCCAACCTGGTTGGCAGCGCGGGTACCGGCGGCGTTCAGTAGTTTTTAAACCTTTGGGCGGAAAAGTAATTTCCGCCTTTCGGTTTAAAAATAAATTAACATTTGGTTTATGAGCATCTTTTTACGATTTAAGTCGGGGGTTTCCAGGGCGGCGGCTTCTGTGGCTGTGGCGGCGCTAGCTTTGCCGTTTAAGGTTCTGGCTGCCAGCGGCCAGGTCGGCTCTGGTCTAAGTGATATCCGGGGCGAGTTTTCCGGAGCCACCGGGGCTTTCGGTTCAGCAGATAACGCTACGGAACTTATTGCGGTTATTATCAGGGTTTTGCTGCTAATCGGCGGCGCGATTGCCGTGCTGTTTGTGATTATCGGCGGCTATCAGTATCTGACTTCCGGCGGCAATGAAGAATCGGCGGAAAAGGGCCGCAAGACCGTGACCAACGCCCTGATCGGCGTGGTGCTAATAGTCTTGGCCTGGGTGATTGTTAATGTGGTGGTGGGTACGATTAGCCAATAAAGCCATGTTGTTATCCGACCACAAACAAATCTTGCGCAACATGTTAAGTCTTCAGTTTTTGTTTGCCCTGGTTTTGACTTTTGGCTTATCGGCCAGGATGAGCACAGCTGCCCTAACTTGCCCGGACGGCACCACGGAAAAAGCCGGGATTTGCATACCCGTGAACAACAACAGCACTGACAGCATTCTGGGCAGCGACAGCTTGGTGGGACTGATTAAGAATGTGCTGAATATTTTGCTGTACATTGCGGGAGCGATTTCCGTTCTCTTCGTGGTAATCGGCGGCTACCAGTATTTAAGTTCCGGCGGCAACGAAGAAGCGGCGGAAAAAGGCCGCAAGACCGTGACCAACGCCATTATTGGGATTGTGGTGGTAGTGTTGGCATTTACCATTATTAATGTGGTAGTGGGTACTTTGGCCAAATAAGCAAGTAATTTAAAATCCGTCCGGCAATTTGCCGGACGGATTTTTTGTGCTGAAAATTATTTTACTTCTTTTGTAAAGTTGGGGTCAGTTTTCCTCAAATCCCGTCTTTGCTGCAGGTCAATCTGCTTCATTTCTTTTTCATGCAAATCGTGTTCGGCCTGCATGCGCTCTTCGGGAGTGGAGCCTGGGGTGAGGCTGACTTCGGTTTCCTCGCCAATGGTGGCAGTCTTGATCTTGGTGGCCCCGGTGGTTTCCGCGGTCCTTAAGGCCTGGCCTTGGCGCTGGGTTTTTTCCCGCTCCAGCTGTTCCTGTTGCCTGAGCTTGTCCTGGCGGGCCCGGTTGGCTTCCCTCTCCATCTGTTCCTGGTGGCGCTGCGCATCTCTTTGCATCTCTTCCTGCTGCCGCATCCTGTCTCTTTGCTTCTGAGCTTCGATTCTGGCCCTTTCCGCCTTATACTGGAGCACATCGCTCACGGTATTCTGGGCAGCCCAAATGGCATCACTGCCGTTCATGGCTTTTGCATTTTCCTGCATCATCATGGCCCCGCCGCCCAAAGCCGCGCCTAAACCTAATGTTCGGGCTATCTTACTAGTGCGCATTCTTTGAAAAATGCCTTTTTTTGCTTTGGGTTTGTCTTCGGGAGCTTTAAAGTTTTCCGCTCCTTCAGGCCGCATACCGTTTTCTATAGACATAATGGTTTTATGATTAATGCTCAGAAAAGTATTTATAGGCTGCTATAATTATAGCAGAAAAAGCAAGACTTGTCAAGAAAATTCAATAATGGTAAACTTACGGAGCTAAAGTTTGCAACGCCCGGGCAAGTGGCGGAATTGGCATACGCGCTAGCCTTAGGAGCTAGTTCCCGCAAGGGATTGAGGGTTCAAGTCCCTCCTTGCCCACCATAACAGCGTATTGAGCCCGATGGGGAAATGGGCTATAATTCATTAACTTGGAATTAAAATAAAGAGTATGGGAAAATTTGTAAAAAACATTTTGATTATCCTGATTGGCTTTTTGATCATCTCCCAGATTTTCGCTTTGATGCAGCCGGACGTAAAGAGCAAGGAAGTCAAAATTTCCGACATTGTTAACCTCGTAGACCAGGAAAAAGTCGACAGCCTGACCGTGACCGATAACCAAGTGACAGCCAAGGTTAAAGACAGCGACACCCAGGAATACGCGAGCATTGGCCCGAACACCAACATCTATGAAATTTTGGACCGCTATGGCCTGGCCAAGGACAAAATCCGCAAGGCCAACATAGAAGAAAAGCCGGCCAGCGCCTGGAGCAATTTTGCCTCCAGTGTTTTGCCGTTTTTGATTCCGTTTGCCCTGGTGACCGTGGCAATATATTTTTTCATGCGCCAGGTGCAAGGGTCCAACAACCGCGCCATGTCTTTCGGCCAGAGCAGCGTCAAGCTTTCGGATGAGCGCAAGAATAAGGTGAAGTTCGCAGATGTGGCCGGAGCCAAGGAAGCCAAAGAAGAACTGAAAGAAATAGTTGAGTTTCTGCGCATGCCCCAAAAGTTTTTATCCCTGGGGGCAAAAATTCCCAAAGGCGTTTTGCTGTTGGGGAGTCCGGGCGTGGGTAAGACCATGCTGGCCCGCGCCGTGGCCGGCGAGGCTAACGTGCCTTTCTTCCATATTTCCGGTTCCGAGTTCGTGGAAATGTTTGTGGGTGTGGGCGCTTCTCGCGTGCGGGATTTGTTCCGGAAAGCGAAAAAGAACGCGCCTTGCATAGTTTTTATTGATGAAATTGATGCCGTGGGCCGCCAGCGCGGCGCGGGTTTGGGCGGCGGCCATGATGAACGCGAACAAACCTTGAACCAAATTCTGGTGGAAATGGACGGTTTTGAGACCGACACCAATGTGATTGTGATGGCTGCCACCAACCGGCCGGATGTTTTGGATCCTGCCCTGTTAAGGCCGGGCCGCTTTGACCGCCAAGTGGTGCTGGATTTGCCCGATATCCGCGACCGCGAGGAAATTTTGAAAGTCCACGCCAAGAACAAGCCTTTGTCCAAGGATGTGAACCTGCGCAAAATTGCCGAGCGCACGCCTGGTTTTTCCGGCGCGGATTTGGCCAACCTGCTGAACGAAGGCGCAATTCTGACTGCGCGCCGCAACAAAAAAGAGATTGGCGAAGCCGAGCTGAAAGAATCGGTGGAAAAAGTTATGCTGGGGCCGGAACGCAAAAGCCACATTTTATCGCCAAAAGAAAAAGAAATTACCGCTTACCACGAAGCCGGGCATGCCCTGGTGGGGACAGTGCTGCCTTACTCCGACCCGGTGCACAAAGTGTCCATTATCTCCCGCGGCCGTGCGGCGGGCTATACTATGAAATTGCCCGTGGAAGATCGCCACTTGCAGACCAAGAGCAGCTTTTTGGACGAAATCGCGGCGCTGCTGGGCGGTTACGCTGCAGAAAAATTGGTGTTTGACGAACTTACCACTGGAGCTTCCAATGATTTGAAAGTGGCCACAGGCATGGCCAGAAAATTGGTGATGACTTACGGCATGAGCGAAGAACTGGGGCCGATTGCCCTGGGCGAGCACCACGACATGGTCTTTTTGGGCCGGGAAATTACGGAACAAAAAAATTACAGCGAAGATGTCGCCAAGAGGATTGACGAAGAGGTTTCCCGTCTGATGCGCCAGGGCCTTAAGACCGCCACCGATAACCTGACGAAATACCGGACCCACCTGGACGCCATTGCCCAGCGCCTGGTAAAAGAGGAAACCCTGGAACAGGAAGATTTCAGCCAAATGGTAAAGGAAATTATTCCTGCAGAGAAACAAAAACAGGAAGAGGTTGCTGTCCACCAGGAGGCTCCGGTCCCGGCGCCGCAGGACAAGCAATAACAAACGGTTTTTATTATGGAGCAGTTTGTCCGGATAACAAGAAAAGCCTTAATTTATTCCAGCTCCCACTTTGGCTGGTGGCTTTTGGTTTTGTTCCAGTTTGCAGGCTTTTGGCTGACTGGTTTGGGCGTAAAAAGAATTTGGCACTCGCCGGTTTATTGGCTGTTTATTGTGTCGGGTTTGCTGCTCGGGGCTTTTTTTACCACCCGGCTGTGGCTGGAAATCCAGGCCGAGTATGAGCATTGGGCCCAGAACGGTCGCCGGTTGCCGGGTTTTTTCTCCGTGGAGTTCTGTTGGCTGGCCCTCGGCATGGCTGGCCAAATGGCCGCCGCCGGCCTGTTGTTTTGGGCAGTGAGGACCTTGTGGCTCCACTGGGCCGTGCGGATACTGTTTACCAGTTTGTGTTTGGTTTATTTTTTGGGCGTCCAGCTGTTTTGGGTCATTTTTAGGCAAAAACTGGAAAATTCCATCAGGCTGTCCGGGGAATTGTGGCAGAAGCGCGCGCAAGTGCCCGCGGCCAGTGCTTTGGTGCTTATGCTGGCCAATGGGCTGGCTTTTTCTTTGGCCAGAATTGGCTTAAGCTCGCTGTTCTCAGAGGGGTTTTCAGATTTCGGAAGTTCTGCTAAACTATGGCTATTGGCAACGCTCTTTTTGCTTCTCGCGGTGGCAATTATGGTCTGGCTGAATAACTTTCTGGTGATTGGGTTTATGGAGTTTGTGCGCACACAGAAAGGCAAGGACAGCGAAACCGTGCCCAACGCGACGTGGCTCCCGGTCGCCAATAAGTAAGCGAAAAATATTCGGACGGTTAGCTCAGTTGGTAGAGCATCTCTTTGACGTAGAGAGGGTCAGAGGTTCGAATCCTCTACCGTCCACCAGAACGCTTTGAAAATTAAAAGCCAAAAAGTCAAAGTTACAATTTAAAATTCAAAAAAGAATTTTAGTTTTGAGTTGTAGTTTTGAGTTTCGGCGAGGATGAAAGTTCATACCCA
>JAKAGU010000010.1 GCA_021825655.1 bacterium
CGATCTGTTTTGACGTTAACGGCAACGCGCACAACGAAGGCACGGATTACAATAGCCGGTCCGAACAAACTACAATTTGCAGCCCCAGCCCTTGCGCTATCCCCAGTAACGGGGTGATATTTGTGGAGGACAAAGCATGGGTGGAGGGCACGGTTAAGGGCCGGGTTTTGGTGGCCGCAGCCAAGCTGCCATATAATGCCAATACGGCGCCGAGTATCCTAATCCCCAATAACATTGTATACGCAGCCAAGGACGGTACAAATTCTCTGGGCTTAATTAGCCAGCAGGACGTTTTGCTGACTTACCGCTCGCCAAACAATTTGGAAATTGATGCGGCCATGATTGCGCAAAACGGCAGCGCCCAGCACTTCGAATGGGACGGCGACATAAAAAATAAAATTACCATTTACGGAGCAGTGGCCAGTTTTGGCACCTGGACTTGGAGCTGGGTGGACGGCTGGGGCAACACGATTTCCGGCTACCAGTATACTCAGACCACGTATGACTCCAATTTGCTGTATGCTCCGCCGCCAAGTTTCCCCCTAACCTCCGATGGGTATGTGCCCATCAGCTGGACAAGCAACTAAGCTAAATTAATTTTATGACAAAGGCAAGAAAGCTTATATTGTGTTTCGGGTTTCTGTTATGTGCTGTCCCTTTGGCCGTACAGGCAGCGGCCATGCCCAAAGGCCAGGTGCAGAATATTCCGCCGGTCCAGCCCCAGCCCCAAGGCATGTTTCCCAATTATCAGAACAATATTAACAGTCCGCCCGAGGATTTGGCCGCGCCTAATTCGCAGGACCAAGCGGACACCGCCACCCAGCCGGCTGCCGGTCCGGTCGGGGCCAGAACGGGAGCAGCAAGTTCTGCTTTGGTTTGGGTTATTGCGGTTATTTTGGCCGGAGTAGGACTGCTGGCTTTTTTTATCAGGCAAAACAGCCAGGGTAATAAGCAGTAACTCTCCGATGCCAAACGAAAAAAAATCGAGCTGTGTTTATTGCGGCAATAACCCCGTACCGCATTTTACCCATTGGTATTTTGAAACCGTCAATATTTTATTAACCCCTATCCGCCGGGCGCTATTTTATAATCGTTTTTCCAGACAGCTTGGCCGGGTGTTGAAACGGGTTGGCCTCGCCAATGGGCTGCTGTCGTTATTGGTTTTTTTCCGCTTGGCAAAATTTCAGGATGATCCGGCAAAGTGCCGGGTGCGCCGCGCTCAGGTTTTGTGGGAAGAGGGAAACAAACGCGGAATTCGAATGCGGCAATTGGTATTGTTAGGCAAACCCCTGGACTGCTATTGGGCTCAAAAGCGCGAAGGCGGCAAGCCCCTGGTTTTTTTTGGCCTGCCCCGGCCTCTGGTAACCGCATCGGATTCGCTGGATTGGATGGATGACAAAAGAATTCTAAAAGTTTTTTTTCAAAAACACGGCTTGCCTGTACCCAAGGGCGACAGCGTCTCAAGTTTCAAACAGGCTTCCCGTTTGTTTGAAAGCATCGCAAAGCCCGTTATTGTGAAACCGAGAGCGGGCAGCCGCGGCCGCCACAGCACGACATTCGTTTTCACATTAGCCGATTTGAAGCAGGCGTTTCGCGTGGCCAAACAGCTGTGTTATTGGGTTGTGGCGGAAGAGCAGCTCAAAGGTCCTGTATACCGGGCAACTTTGATTAATTTCGAGCTAGGCGGAGTTTTAAGGGGTGATGCGCCCCAAATTACAGGCAATGGAATTGACACTGTCCGCCGCCTGGTGGAGGCGAAAAACGCAGCTTCCCATCCGGGAGTAAAGGATATCCTGTTGGATGCTGCAGCGTCCAGGTTTCTGGCGCGCCAGGGCCTGGTATTCGACAGCGTGCCAAAACCCGGAGAAACCGTGGCGCTTTCAGAAAAAATCGGCGTAAATTACGGCGGTTCTTCCAGTGAAGATTATGCTGTGTGCCACCCGGCCAACCAAGCGCTTTTTGTGAAAGCCGCCCGGCTGCTCGGTGACCCGATTGTGGGCTTTGATTTTATTATTCCCGACATCAGCCGGCCTTGGCAGGAACAGAAGTGCGGTTTCATTGAAGCCAACAGTCTGCCTTTTATTAACCTGCACCATGACCCGCTATTGGGCCAGCCGCGCAATGTGGCGGCCCAGGTCTGGGCAATGATGCAAATGTAGAATCATTATGACTGCCCATATTATAAAAAATTTTGAGACCCTGGCTTCTTCTCCCATGCGCCGGGCCGCGCTGTCCATAGCTGAGGCAGGTTATAGCGCAATTAACACTACAAAAGCGGTTAACGCTGCGGTCAGTTACAGTTCTTTTTTTAATACCCTGAGCGTTGGCAGCCAAAAGTTCAGCTTGAAAAAATACCGCCGCGTCCGGTTGCTTGGCATTGGCAAGGCCAGCCTGGAGGCGGCCGGAGCCCTAAAACAGATACTGGGTAACCGTCTCAGCGACGGATACGTGATCGATGTCAAGGCGGGGGATTTGGGTAAAAACATTATCAGCCGGGCAGGTACGCATCCTTTGGCTAGCGATATCAACCGGGAATACACCCAGCAGCTGCTGGCAAGATTCGAGCATGGCTCAGAGGCGGATTTGGTGATTTGCATCGTTTCCGGCGGCGGCAGCGCGCTCTTGTGCGCGCCTTACGGCCAGAGCCCGCAGGAAGAAGCCGAGGTCTTTAAGATTTTGACGGCGCAAGGGGCAACAATTTTCGAAATTAACACGGTGCGCAAGCATACCAGCCAGGTCAAAGGCGGATTTCTGGCGCAAGCGCTGTATCCCGCAACCGTGGCCGCTTTGGTCTTTAGCGATGTGCCCGGCGATGAGTTGGGCATGGTGGCGAGCGGGCCATTGGTATTGGACTCAACAAAGGTCAGCGACGCGTCTGCCATCTTGGGCAAGTACCAGGTTTTAGAGAAGCTTCAGCGGGCAAAAATCGGTCTCCAGGAAACCCCCAAAGATCCGAAGTATTTTGCCCGTATCCATAATTTTTTATTGGTCTCAGGCCAGGCTGCCTTGGCTGCAATGCGGGCCAGAGCCGAAGACCTGGGTTTTGAAGCCAGGAATTTTTCAGAACAATTCCAAGGGGAAGCAAGGGTTTTAGGGCTGGAGATTGCCGGCAGTGCTAAGAAAGGCGAATGTTTGCTGGGCATCGGGGAGAGTACGGTAACGCTTAAGGGTAAGGGTTTGGGCGGCAGGAACCAGGAAATGGCCCTGGGGGCCTTGCCGGCTTTGGCAGCCGGCATGGTTCTGGGGTGTTTTGCTTCGGACGGGCACGATAACACTGAAGCGGCCGGGGCTCTGGCGGATGCTTCCACTGCGCAGCGGGCGGAAAAACTTGGCCTAAAGCCCGAAACTTTCCTGAGCCATAATGACAGCTTCAGGTTCTTTGAAGCCACGGGCGATTTGGTTTATACGGGCCTGACCGGTTCCAATGTGGCAGATTTCTTTATCTGCCTTAAAAGGTAAAGCGGTTTGTGCTATAATTAGTGGGTAATTGGCTGGAAACGAAACCAAATAAAATAAAAAAAACTTGTTCCGATGAAAATTGCATTTTTTGAAACCCAACCGTGGGAAGCGGAATACCTTAAAGCCAGGCTGCCGGGTTTTGATTTGGCTTTTTACGATAACGCAAACGACGCCTCGGATGGAGATGCGGAAGTTCTATGTAATTTTATCGGCTTTCGGGTGGATGCGGGCGTACTGGCCCGGTTTCCTAAACTGAAGTACGTCACCACCCGCAGCACTGGTTTTGACCACATCGACGTGGCGGGCTGTCGCAAAAAAAATATTAGCGTGTCCAATGTTCCGACTTACGGTGAAAATACGGTGGCTGAATTTACCTTTGCCCTGCTTTTGGCGCTGTCGCGCAAACTTTATCCGGCCATTAAGCGGGTCCGCGAAGACGCCTTGTTTTCTTGCGACGACCTGCAGGGATTTGACCTGATGGGCAAAACTCTGGGCGTAATCGGCACCGGGCATATTGGCACATATACGATTAAGATTGCTTCCGGTTTCGGCATGCATGTGATCGCTTACGACCCGTTCCCCAAAGCCGAACTCGCCACCGCTTACAATTTTGAATATGTCGGCCTGGATGAGCTGCTCAAGCAAGCCGATGTTATTAGCCTGCACGTGCCGTACATGCCTTCCACTCATCATATTCTCAGCCAAAAAAACCTGAAATTGGTAAAACCGGGATCGGTTTTGGTGAACACCTCGCGCGGGGGCTTGGTGGAAACCTCAGCCCTGATTGAAGTGCTAAAGTCCGGCCAGCTGGCCGGAGCGGCCATGGATGTTTTGGAAGAAGAAGGCTTTATAAAAGAAGAGGCGGAAATGCTGGCCATGGGCCATCCCAATCAAGAACAGCTGAAAACCGTATTGGCAGACCATGAACTTATGCACATGCCCAATGTTTTGATTACCCCCCACAATGCTTTTAACACCAAAGAAGCTTTAACTCGCATACTGGACACCACAATTAGCAACATTCAGGGGTTTGCCAAGGGTACCCCGATAAATTTGGTAAAAGCCTGAAGCCCGTTTTTTCATGCAGGCCGCATTTTCGCCCAGTTTATGGGCTTTTTTGTTTGCCTGGAACGAGAGATGGTTTATTAATTTTGGCATTTTTATGATATAATAAAGTAGCTTTTTTAAGTTTTTGACACAAAAACGTTTTATAAAGTTTCCAAAATCCAAAATATGAAATCTAAACCCAAAGTCAGGGACCGGGTCAGGGATGGGACCCAGAATCTGAGAAAGTCCACCAAGAAACTAAACGCAACCATCATGCAAAAGGTTAAAATTAAAAGAGTAAAACGCGATAAGAAAAAAACCACCACCGGGGAAAAAGTTTTGGCGGCCGTGGGCCTGGGTTCTACCTTGCTGGGGGGAGCGGGTGCTGTCAGCGCACAGCCTAAAACCACGCAGTTTGTCAGAACGCAAACCAATGAAAAAGGCAGCAAAACCCAGGGCATTAAAGACATGCTCAAAGAAATTTTTGGAGTTAAGCAGGCCTCCGCTGCCACGACCGTGGACGCCGCCCAGAAGACCCTGACCGATGCCCAGACTGCGCTTAGTAATTTCGATGCGTGGGTGGCTTCCGCGACTGCTGATATCCCCAAATTTGCCCCGGAAGACCAGGCCCAGCGCCAGCAGGATATTGATGCGGAGGTGGCCCGCACCCGCCCGGGTTTGGTGAAGGCAGTGGATGATGCTCAGGCTGCATATAACCAGGCGGTAAAAGACAACCAAGGCCCGCAGGAAGGCGACACCAAGTCCGAAGGCGGCATTAACTATACTTTCTATCAGGGCAATTGGGTTATTAACAACGGCCAGACCAAGACTGACGGCGGGTTTACTTACGGCTCCCAGGGTAACCAGTGGATTTTATTGGATGGCCAGACCAAGACTGAAAATGGCATAACTTATATCAGTTCCGGGGGCACCTGGGTGCAGCAAACCTCACAAACCCAAGCACCGAAAATTGGCGACACCCAGAAAGGTTCTGACGGCTATGATTATGTTTTCAGCAACAGCATCTATCCCACCGGTGCCTGGACTTTGGTGGATGGCCAGACCAAGACTGAAAATGGCGTAACTTACAAGGTGCAGGGCGGCACCTGGGTGGCCCAGGCCCAAACCCAGACTAACCAAGGCCCGCAGGAAAATGATACTAAAGTCGAGAACGGCAAAGCCTATATTTTCAAAAGCGGCGCTTGGGTGCTGCAAACTCCGGAAAATATTCCGAAAATTACCTACGAAGTATGGCGCACTGACCAGGGTGTGGGCGCGTATTTTAACCAGCAGTATGGGTTTGTTACCGTGACCACTGACGGCCGGATGATTGACCAGAACGGCAACACTATCAACTTAAGCGACCAAGCCCTCCAAAACAATTTTTTGCTGCAGGGACTTATGTTCCAGCTGCATTCAGCCGATATTAATAATACCGTAAAAAATCCCGACTTCAAGCCTGTGACATCTTTAACCGGACAGGCGCTTTTGGACCAGGCCAACAACGGCAGTGTGGATTGGAATAAGCTCACCGCCACCCAGCAGCAGGAGTTAGCCGACCATTTTGGCAACCATCCGGAATTGCTGCCCCAGACCGTTGCCCCAGGTTCGCCTTTGGCTTATATGCTGGGCTTGGGGACGAGTGCGGACGTGAATAACGCGACTGTGCAGCAGAATGCCGCCGCCGCCGGCTATGAACTCAAAAACGGGCAGTGGGTAAAGAAAACTACCACGACCACCACGACGCCAACCACCACCACTACTACCACGACCGGTAACAATCAAAAAGATTTAACGGTTGTTTATGGGCAGGGTAATTTGGATTATTCCGTGGTTGATAATGGCAATGGAACCTTTTCAGTGGTTTATCAGGGGAAGGTTTTGGTCACGGGCAGCAGCCGGGCCGATATTGATGCGGCAAGGGCAAACTATCCGTTTTTGTACGCTACGCCGGAGGCGGTAATCCTTTCCAATCTTTCTTCCAATTTTAACAATGTTTTTGCCGTTAGCAACAATACGGTTAAAGTGGACTTGGGGGTGAGGCCAAGTGTTGATACGGCTACTACCCGGGAGGTGTGGCGCGACAGCCAAGGTAATTCCGCGGCTTATTTCGGAGAACTGGGCGGCAGGGTTTACTACGATGCTGCCAGCCAGAAGATTTTTTGGGAAAAGCCCGATGGCAGCATTGTGGACATTACCAATAATCCCAGCATTGTCAGCCCGCAAACTAGCGCCAATATCATAAAGGTTTTATCGGCCAATGCCGGTACGGCGGGAACCAATGTTACCATTACCGGTTTTGCTGACGGTAAATACCCCGCTACTTACAATCTGCTGACAGAAATGGGTGTGGGTGTGGATAAGGGGCCGACGCATGCACCAACAGTTTCCACTTTGACGCCTGGAACTTACCAGCAATTCTGGAACCTGGAAGGCTTTACACAAAGTTATATGCAGAACAACCATCCGTTCACGGTTAGTGTTGCCACGGATGCCAGCGGCCAAAAGGTGTATACTTTTTCCACCACAGTTAATGGCCAGCAGGTAAACAAGACTTTTGTCGGCACCCAGCAGCTCAATAGTTTCCTTAATAGCGGTTTCAGCAGCGCCGACGCTTATTTAGCCATGTCGCCTCAGGACCAGGCCGTGTTTAACGCAGCCATAAATTCCCGGCTTAAGTACCCGGAAATCGGCCTGGGTTCTCGTTTGCCTGTGCCTGGCACTAACGATACACAGACTATTACTTTCATTGATTCTTCGGGCAGGCTAGTTTCTATTGTTAATGGCTACAACCCGACTAATCTATCCTTTAAAGAGGATGCGGAATATTTTCAAAAAATGTTCCCGGGTTCTAAAATCGTCGATGGCGGCTGGGCGGGCGTAGGCATGCCAGGTTTAACTGTGCAAATTGATCCCAATGATCCCCGTAGGAATTTTTTGCTGGAGCTGCCGGATGGTACGCAAATGAACGTGGGCCTTATGGCCCAGTCCATGTATTCATCGTTAGGCGTTAACTATTTAGGGGGCGTGCCGGCAAGTGCGGGCCAGTATTTCCAGGCGCCTTCAGATGGCAGCGTTAAGCTGCCTGCCCAAACCGCCAATGGCTACACCGCGCCCGGTACTACCACGGGTTCTACCGGCGCCACAGGAACAACCGGCACGACCCAGCAGAACGCCAGCCTGCCCAGTATTACCAAAGTTTCTTCCCAAAGCTTAAAACCCGGCGACACCATACAGATTACCGGGCAGAATATTGTTCAGGGTACGACCTTGGCCGAATTGGTCAACCAGCAGGGCGCAGTTATCGGTCTGACAGTGGTCAGTGTGAATGGGAACGTTATGACTGTGCAGCTGCCCCAGTACGGCATGGTTTCGGGCCAATATACTTTGCAATTACGGTTTGTGGGCGTAGGGGCTAATTTTGGCAAAACTTCAGCCGGGGTCGCTGTAACAGTGGTGGCCGGCAGTCAAAGCACGGCAACCACGGCAACCGCCAAAGTAATTGCTACAAATATCAGTACGACAACAGCTGATAACAGCGGAACCGTGTTTACCCACGTTACAGTGTTTAATGCCAATAATGCCAATACTTTGGGCCAGGTCAGCCCGGGAAACGTGATTGAAATTGGCGGTCAGAACCTGTCAGCCTACGACAAATTCAGCCTGGTGGTTAACGGCCAGGAGTATCAGGTAACTAAGTTCAGCGTGAGTGATGGCGTAATTAAGCTAACGGTACCTTCCAGTCTGCCAGCTTCCACTCCGGCGGGAGCAAGTATCAAGGTTCGGCTGTCCAGTTCGCAGGCAGGCGTGGCCACTATGGAAGTCCAGCAGAATTTGGCGTATGCGGGCACTGGTGCAGGCGGAGTTATTAATTACGATAATTCGGCAACAACGGACACCTCCCAAGCCGGCAATCAGGAGGCCGAGTTTGAGGCGACTACAGACGAGACTGATCCGGCATCCGCTAATCAGGGCACAGAAGCTCCAGTTGACCAGCCGGAGTTTGAGGCAACCGCGGACGAGGCCGGTGCGGGTACGGTTCAGGCAGCAGCCGCTGCCGTTGGGGACAGCACCGAGGTTGAAAGCGCAAGCGATGAAGCCAGTGCGGACGAAATTGACACTGTAGCTTCACAGGACAGCGGCGGTTCGGTTTCGGTCGTAAGTTCGGCCGCATCAATCGCACAAGGCGGAGGAGGTATTTCCTACCAGGGTTCTTCCGGGGGCACAGGGGGGACAAGCGGCATACGTGGCGCTTCCATTAGTACTTTAGGCGCAGCAGATCAGGGCTGGAACGGTGGGCTGAGGATGCCCGCGGGTTATCCGGCTTCTGAAGGTTTAAAAATGCCTGATAATTTTGTGGCTGATAGCAGTTCTACAACCTCCCAAACTGTTACCTATAAGGTAAAGAAAGGCGATACGCTTTGGTCCATTGCCAAAAAACATTACGGCGATGGCCGCAAGTGGCGGAAAATTTTGGAGGCCAACCTTAAGCAGGTTAAGGACCCCAAGCAGCTGAGAATCGGCACGGAACTTGTCATCCCTCCAGCCTGATGATATTATAAAATAACAAAAACAAGCATTAACAGAAACAATATGAGTGAACAAAATTTATCACAAGAACCGGGAGACAAGCCGGCAACCGGACAAGCTGCAGGCGGAGCAGGCAATTTTTTCGCCAGCAAGTACTTTTTGCCAGTAGCTATTCTGGTGGCGGGCGTGCTGATTGCCGGGGCTTCGCTTTATAACACCAAGGTGATGATTCAGACTTTGGGTACGGGCAATGCCAAACAGGCCGGCCTTACCCAGTCTGCCCCGACTTTGGGAACCCAGCCAACCGCCGCGCCAACAGCACAGGCCCCGGACAGCGGCCAGCCGGTTACAGTGGCAGACCGCTCAGGCGAACCGGTTATTGGCAACAAAGACGCCAAAGTGACCATGATTGAGTTTTCCGATTTCCAGTGCCCGTTTTGTGAACGTTTTTACAAGGATTCCTACGGGCAGATTAAGACGAAGTATGTAGATACCGGCAAGCTCAAGATTATTTATCGCCATTTCCCTTTAAGCTTTCACCAGAATGCAGAGAAGGCTGCGGAAGCAGCGGAATGTGCCAACCAGCAGGGGAAATTCGAGCAATACCACAATCTGCTTTTTGACAACAGCCAGTCGGATGGTACGGGACTGAATATCACTGACCTGAAAAAGTATGCTGACCAGCTGGGTTTGAACAAAGGCACTCTGGGTATCGGAAAAAACAAGTTTAACGACTGTCTGGACAAGGGCGACACAGCCCAGATTGTCAGCCAGGACATTGCGGCCGGCACTGCCGCAGGAGTGGACGGCACGCCTTCCTTCTTCATCAACGGTAAAAAAATAGTCGGCGCTCAGCCTTACACGGTGTTTGAATCTGCAATTGAAGCTGCCCTAAAATAGGCAAATAAAAAACTCCCCCCAGGCCTGGGGGGAGTTTTTTATTTTAAGGCCGCATTATTTTCTTAGTTTTTGCCAGGCCAGCGCCGCAATCAGCGAACTTAAGGCGATCAGGCCAATCAGCATTTTTTGGCTGCTGGGCGCAGAATTTGTTGTACTCGTTTGGATTTCAAGGGTGAGCTTGGCCCCCGTTGCCACTTGGGTGTTGTTGCCGGTAAGCGGATGGCTTATTACGGAAATTTTTACAGCTGGCCGTTCGGTCTGCTGCGGGAGGCCTGCGGCAATATTAATTTCCACTTGTTTGCTGCCGCCGGGGCCAAGTGTAAACACTTGGGGCGAAATGCGGATAAAGTTGGCCAGGTCATCGGGATAAATTTCAAATACCTGGGTCTGGGCATCGGGATTGCTGACCGTAAAGTAGGCACTGGCCTGCTGGTTGGGTAAAACTTGTACGCTTATCCGCGCGGGAGAGAGCGCCAGCCCAGAGGCTTTAACGCCCAGGGGCAGGAAGCAGGCGGTGAGGAGGAGTAAGAGGAATGGTTTTTTTGCAGCCATGAGAGATGGGTTTATTCGGCTTGCGCCCAGAAAATAATTTCGCCCTGCATTTGGCCGTAGCCTGGGAAGCTTGCTGGGATGGATAGCTCCGCTGAGACGTTGGCCTGGCTGCCGGAATTAATCTGGGCCTGGTATTTTTCCCAAGCCTGGTTCTGCAGTTTCAGGTTGTCCTTAAACACATCCTGCCCATCCACCACCGCCTGGATTTGGAGGTTTTTATTGCCGGTGTTGCTGATGCTCAGGCTTTTTTCAGATTGCTGGCCCGCGGCTAAATCGCCGAAGTCCAGACTGCCCGGATTAACGGAAAAAGCAATGTCGGGTTTGGATGGGGGCGGACCCTGGGTATCTGTGCCATTGACTCCCGGCACGTTCACGCTTAAGGATACGCTGCTGTTTTGGGGCTGGCCGATTTTTAACAACACTGCGTTGCTCCGCACAAAGCCTGGTTTTTGGGCAAATACCCGGTAGTAGCCATCGGCACCGCTCAGATTGGCCTGGCCCTGTTCGTTGGTGCTGACTGTGGTTGTCCCAAAATTCAAACTGGCGCCAGCCAAAGGCTGCCAGGTGCCGCCGTTGTTGTATTCCAAAGTTGCTGTGCTGGACTGGCCGCTGTCAGTAACGGCCTTATCTAGGGATAAGCGGGTAAGCTTGTCGTCCCAGCCGCCGTAATACCACAGTACCTGGTCATTGGTTTGCAGTTGGTAATCCGCGGCGCCCACGCTGGGAATCGTCAAATTAACCGCGTATTGCCAGCCGGTCAGGTTTGCCGCGGCATCATTGCCGATTTGGTTTAAATACGGTCCGTACTGGGTATCCTGGATGTTGTAGGAATAGCCGCATTGGCTGGCGGCATTTTTTACCACATCCAGGGCAGTAATGGCGGCTACCGTGCCTTCGCAGACCTGCTCATTGCTGCCTTCAATCCTAAAAGCAAAGCTTTGCGATGGTTGGCTGGCAACAATTCTTAGCGGCAGTGTTTTGCCTGACAGGGCAATGATAGCATAAGCAGTGGTGATTGGCGTAAAGCCGTTTTCCTGTCCGCCAACCTGGTCGGCAAACCAGCCTTGGGCGTTTTGGTTGGCGGCCAGGTAATCCAGCGGACCCTTGCCGCTGTCCAGCCAGCTGTCAGGACTGGTTTTGGTGGCGTTTAAGGCCCAGACAACCCAGGCTGTGGAAGAGGTGTTGGAGTTGCTGTCAAAAGCCGCATTAGACAGAAAGCCGCCGTCAGTATTTTGGTTGGTTTTCATAAAGGCCAGGGCAGACTGGATGTGCACATCCTGTGTGTCTACGCCTGCGGCCACCAGCGCGGTGACCGCGGCTGCCGTAGTATCGGTGTCGCTGGCTGCACTGACTGCATAACCCCAGCCGCCGTTTTGGGCCTGGTGACTTATAATAAAATTTTTCATCCCGGTAATTTCCGTTGAGCTTTTAGCTTCGCCGGCGCTGACCAAGGCCAGGATCCCGAAAATGTCATCGTTCAGGGAAGTGGGGTCGCCCATTTGGTCTTGGGTATAAAAGCTTTTTAGTTTGGCTACAAAATCCTCGCTGCCAAAGGTGTGGGGGTTTTGGCCGGCAGCGGTTAGCGCCAAAATAGGTGCTTCGTAGGAAATTGCCTGGTTGCCGGATACGGTTTTCAGGCTGTCCAGAGCCGGCTGGGCTTGCCCGGCCGCAACCAGGCCCATGACAGTCCAGGGGCCCTGGGGTTTTGCGGCCAGATAGGTTTTGGCCGAAGCCGTATCAAAAGCGGCTTGGGACGAGAAAGGCACAACCGCTGCCAGTAAGGGGGCGAGCAGTAAAACATACGCCAAGGTTTTTTTCATAAGATTTTTTTGCAGGCCGCTCTGCGGCCGCAAAGAGGGTTAATTTTCAGGCAACAAAAAACCTGCCAGGAGGCAGGAAGGAAGGTTTTCCACGGCTTTTGACGGCAGCTGCGCGGCAAAAGCTCTCCTGCTCGGGAAGTACGCCCTAAATTGGCGTATCACCTAATGACCGGACTCTCCCGAAAAATCGGGCTTTACCGTTGCGGCACAGTGTCGGGATAGTTTTGGCTCAGAAAGCCAAAACGCACCGAACTTCCTTAGGTGAACAGTATTTATTGTGTGCTGATTAGCAGTGTAAGCGGTTTAGCCAGGCTTGTCAAATCCGCATGGCAACCGCGTCAAAGCTTAGCCAAACATCTTTTCCAGGTCCTGGGTTTGGTTTATGTCTTTGGTTTTAATCAGCCTGACAAAATAATGCTTGGCTAACTGGTTGAATTCATTTTCAATTTCCGCATCCAGCGCGTAAGGGGAGACCCAAATGCTGTTCTGCCATTTTTGGAAATGCAGCTGCTTCAGCTTGGCCCGGAGAACACTGCGGACTTTTTTTTGTTTTTCGGGGATGTCAAAAATCACCAGTTTCCAAACGCCGTCTCTCTGGGGCTTGATGCGCCCAAGAATTTTTTGCCCCTCTGCGGAGAGGGCCAGTACTATACCCTTGTTGTTTTCTTTCCGATCTAAAAAGTCTTGCTCCACCAGACGGTAGATGTTGTTATAAAAATCCTTATACGGCTGTCTTATGCCCAGAGTCTTATAAAGTTCCCGGGTGCAGACGCCCGGGTTTTGGAGCACAGCCTCCAGAATGGCTATGGTTTGCTGGTTGTAAGTTCGTGCCATATACAGGTTTGTATGAGTACTTGTATTATACGCCGAATAATTTTTATTTCAAGCGTTTTAAATTATAAAAAGTACAGTTGAATCTTGAAAAAAGCACCCGAATACGGTATAGTGATGGAGTAACGCTTTCTTGTGAAAAACATATTTAAAACACAAATTATCTCTTTTTTGATTGTCGTTCTGGTTTTCGGGCTGCTTGGTTTTTTTGTGGCCCGCCCGGTTGCGTCTGAAAACGGCCAGTCCGCCGCCTTAGCCCTTTCTCCCATGAGCGGCAGCCTCAAGGTCGTTTCGAATCCTAAAAACCTAACGGCTTTTTTGGCGCCTTCGCTGCAGGTTCAGCCCGCAGGGCAGCTGGACTCTGTCCAGCCGGGGGGCAGCGGCCTGCAGATAAGTTTTGCCGGGCCTCTTTTGGGTTCGGCCGCGGTTTTTGCTTTTAGACCCGGCCTGCCTCCGCGCTTCTCAGAGCACGCGCCTCTACGGGTGCAGCCTGTGCGCCTGGTGTTTTCCTTTCCAATATTGCGGGCCTTGGGTACCCATTGGGAAACAGCCTTGGGCCTGGCGCCGTTTCCGGCCATGGAGCGCAACCTGATGTTTGCTTCGGTTTACTTGCCGCGGCCTGAGCAATTCAATCCCGCTGCCAGGCCGGGTAACGCCTGGCTGTCTAGCTTAAAATACTCTCAAGTCCGAAAGGATAAGCTATCCTTGGGAAAAGCCGGTGTGCTGAGGTGTTGATACGCAGGAGCATTTTCATCTTTTAATTAATTATTTTTTTAAATTTCAATTACATGAATCCTAAGATCAAAATGGAACAGACCGACGAACAAACAAATCCGGAAGAAATAATGCCCGAAGCCGCTCCTATAGACGCCGCCAACACACCTGCTAAATCCAAAGCGCCCTGGCTGGTCTTGGCCGTTGTGGTAATCATTCTGGGCCTTGCGGGCTTTGCCGCAAAAGATAAGCTGAAAGCCGGGTTTATGTGGGGCGGTAAGGGGGAAGCCGTTTCCGGTTATCAGGCGGTTTTTTTGAGCAACGGCCAGGTTTACTTTGGCAAGCTTTCCGATGTAAGCGATACCTATGTCACATTGAGGGATATTTATTATTTGCAGGTTGTGCAACAGCAACAGCAGCTGCAGGGTCAGCAGGCGGTTCAGGCCGGCCAGTCACCGCAGGTTTCTCTGGTCAAGCTGGGCAACGAGCTCCACGGACCGGCCGATGTTATGAAAATCAACCGCAGCCAGATTCTGTTTTATGAAGACCTAAAGCAGGACAGCCAGGTGGTTAGGGCCATAAGGGATTATGTCCAAAAGCCGCAGGCTCCGGCGGCTCCGGCAGTGCAGCCGCCCGCCGCTGAAACCCAGCCGCAGCCCGTCAATCCTTCGTCCGCCACCGATACCCCGGCTAAATAAACAATAAAAAAAGCGCCTCCCATCTCAGGAGGCGTTTTTTTTATTGTGGGTATTTAGGCCAGGGATTTGGCCAGTTGATCAAAAATTTCCGGATACTGGACAGCCATTTCGGACAGGGTCTTGCGGTTAAGGCTGACAGCGGATTTTTTCAACAGAGGGGCAAATTTGCTCCAGGTGGTGCCGTTTTCCCTTAAGGCCGCGCCTAAGCGGATTAGCCACAGGGCGCGCATGTCGCGCTTCCTGTTTTTACGGTCGCGGTAGGCGTAGGAGTCAGCTTTTAAGAGCGCCTGTCTGGCATAAACAAAGTTGGTGGAGCGGCGGTTGGAAAAACCTTTGGCCCGCTTCAGCAGATTCTTTCTGCGCTTATTGGCGGCAACGCCGCGTTTGATTCTGGTCATGGTTGGATGTGTCGGTTAAACAATTTAACGAAGTAATGTAGTCAGTATTACTTGTAGGGGATTAAAGCCTTTAGTTTGTGGCTGGTTTTATGCAAAACCAGGTCGCGCCTTTTGTTCTTGGTAGAGTTTCCGCTTTCGCGGGAGTTAAAGTGGTCCTGGCCTGTGCTGCGCGCAATCAGCTTGCCGCGCTTGGTCTTTTTAATCCGTTTCGCTGTACCTTGGTGGGTTTTTACTTTAGGCATGTGGAATTATTTTAATTAAGTTAAAGTTTAGCTGTGCCGGGGGCAACCACGACCGAAAATGTGCCGCCCATTCTTTTTATCGGGACTTCAATGCGGTGGGGGGTATTGATGAATTTGAGGAATTTTTCCATATTTTGCCTGCCCAAATCCCCGAAGGCCTGTTCGCGTCCCCGCATTCTCAACTCGAGTTTGACCAGGTCGCCTTCGGACAAAAATTCCGAAACTTTTTTAGCCTTGATGCTCATGTCGTGTTCGGAGATGCGCATGCTCAGGCGGATGGTTTTAACCTCGGTTTTTTTGGCGTTTTTCCTTTGCAGCGTCTCTGCTTTCTTCTGCTGGTATTTGAACTTGGCAAAATCTATGATTTTAACCACTGGCGGATTAGCGTGGCTGGCAATTTCAACTAAATCCAGCCCGTGTTCCTGGGCCAGGCGGATTGCTTCGCCAAGCTTCATTACGCCTACCTGCTCGCCTTGATCATTAACCACCCGTACTTCTGGAGCGGTTATCTGATGATTAACTCTGGTTTTTTGCAATTTTTATCCTTAATTTTCCAAACCGATTAGGCCATAGGGTGCCGGGGTTTGGAAATTAGCTATAAAATTATAACTTTTTTGGTCTTTTTTGTCAAAGGGGGCTACAACAGGCTGAAAATAGTTGCAATGCCCGAAACAATCATCAGCCAGGTGGCGGCCCAGCCAATGTATTTAATTACCAATCCATTTTTGTGTTTACCCATGATTTTTTCGTTGCTGGAGAGCTTGACGATCTGGATTAAGATAACGGGCGCCACCAGCCCGTTGAGTACCGCGGCATAAATAAGGGTTTTAATCGGATCCAGCCCTGTAAAATTAACAAACAAGCCGACCAGCATGGCAATGATTATAACGCCATAGAAGGCATAAGCCTGTTTTAGCTTGCGGTGCAGTCCCTGTTTCCAGCCCAGGGTCTCCGACAGGGCATAAGAAGCGCTGCCTGCCAAAACCGGCACGCCAAGCAGGCCGGTGCCAAGAATGCCCATGGTAAAAAACAAATAAGCCTGGTTGCCGGCCAGGGGTTTTAAGGCTGCAGCCGCTTCCGCGGCCGTACTGATATTGGTAAGACCGGCCTTGTGCAAGGTGGCGCCGCACACCGCAATAATGAAAAACATCACCAGGTTGGAGATGAACATGCCTACCCACACGTCAAGGCGCATGTTGGCAATATCATTCCGCCCGATTTCTTTCCTTGCCCGGAGCGTGGTCTTGCCGGCCAGGATTTCTTCTTCCACTTCCTGTGAGGTTTGCCAGAAAAACAGGTAAGGGGAGATAGTGGTGCCGAGAATGCCGGTAATCAGAAAAAATTGTTCTTTGGTAAAGTTGAGGCTGGGCAGCGCAGCGGCCTTTAAGGCCGTATGCCAATCGATATTGATAATCAGGCCCGTGGCCACGTAGGAAAACAGCACCAAGGTCAGCCATTTTAAATACTTGGCGTAATCTTTGTAGGAAGTAAAAATTTGGAGGAAAAGACTAATGAAGGTAATTAGGAAAATCAGCGGTTCGAAAGGTAGGCGGGGAAAAACCAGCTGCACCGCTGTGGTCATGGCGCCCAGGTCGGCGCCAATGTTAAAAATGTTGGCAACGAGCAGCAAGAGGGTGGTAGAGTACAGGGCCCAGCGGGGGAAATGTTTTTTAATGTTGGCGGCCAGGCCTTTGCCCGTGACCAGGCCGATGCGGGCGCACATTTCTTGTATCACTGCCATTAATGGAAAGCTGTAGCCGGCGAGCCAGAGGAGGTTAAAGCCGTAACCCGAACCGGTTTGGGAATAGGTGGCAATGCCGGAAGGGTCGTCGTCGGCTGCGCCCGTGGTCAGCCCGGGTCCGAGCTTATGCCAAAATTCCCCGGTTTTTTTTACGGGCTTGTTATGGAGCGCCATGTTCGCCAGCCTGCCTGATTCTGCAAGTGTTTTGTCCAGGGTTTTGGCCGGCGCTTCGGCCAGGGATTCCAAAAAGTTCTTCGGTTTTGCCATATTGGGGTTTTGGTTTCGGTCTTGTATTTTGTCGCCCTAATTATAGCATTTTTAACCTGAGCCAGGAAACAAAAATACCTCCTGCACTTTTGCAGAAAGCGGAGAAAGGCAGGTAAAGATAGTCCGATTTTAGCTTATATCGGTGAAGATTCCGACTGACTTGATCTGTTGCCAGCCCAGGGCAGGCAGTTCGTTCAGCTTGCCTGTCTTTTTCAAGACCGCCTCCAGAGCCGGTTTTTTTTCCTGGCCGCTGATAAAAACTACAGCCTGGTCAATCAGTTTGAAAAATGAAAGGGTAACAGTGAATCTTTCGGGCGGCGGTTTTCGTCCGCCGTTGTTATATCCCACTACCCGGTCGTGGCCTAAAAAGAGGCGGCTGAATTCGGCTTCTTGGGCCTGAAAGGGAAAAATGCCGGCTGTGTGTCCGTCTGCACCCATGCCCAAAACCGCAAAGATTTTGCCTTGGGGGTGCTTCGTCCGCCATTCATCCAGCGCATTGCCAAAGCGCCGGCTGATTTGGGCCAGGGTTTCGCCCGGCCGGGGCAGGGTGCCGATGAAGTTAGAGCCTTTATCCTGAGCCAGTTCATAAAAAGGTGTAGCTTGCAGGGCCGCAAAGTTGTTTAGTTCCGGGTCGGCGGTAAAGCGCTCGTCTGCCATGCCGATGGTCAGGTTTTCACCCAAAAGCCCTTCATCCACATAATTGGTAACAGAGAGGGCTGAGCCGCCGGAGAGCAGCAGCAAAACGGGATTTTTGCCGTGGGTTTTTAAAAATTGGTTAACCAGCTCCGCCGCGGCCTCCGCGGAATGCTAGGGGTCTTGGGCGTGAAAGATTTTCATAATTTAATTGTATAGTATTTTGGGTTATAATGTAAAAAACTGTTGAGTATTAGCTGGAATTTTATGAGAAAAATACTTTATTATGCTTTTGCGGTCGTCCTCGTTATTGCTTTGAATACAGCCGTATTGTCCACGCTGTATTTTGGCAGCAGTCAAAAACAGCAAAAAGCTTTTGACGCCAAAATAACCACCCTGCAGAAGCAGGTCTCGGGCCTGCAGGATAAGCTGGAAACCGTGAGCGGGGAAAAAGTCGCCGTGGCCCCGCCGGCCGCGGAAGTTGTCCAGCGGGAAGTAATCCGGGAAAAATCTCAGGATCAGCAGCTGACGGAAGCCGTAGCCAAGACTGCTCCGGCCGTAGTCTCCATTGTTATTTCTAAAGATGTACCACAGCTTGAGGTGACTTATCAGAATCCCTTTGGCAATGACCCGTTCTATCAGGATTTTGGCATTCAGGTTCCCGTGTACCGGCAGAAGGGCACGGTCCGGCAGAAAGTCGGAGCGGGCACAGGTTTCCTAATTACCTCGGACGGCTATATTCTGACCAACCGCCACGTGGTGGCGGACACCCAGGCCAGTTACACCGTGCTCTTGTCTGATGGTCGGCAGCTGGACGCCCAGGTTGTCTACCGGGATGCTAACCAGGACGCGGCCGTGGTAAAAATCAACGCCAAAAATTTGCCTACTGTAAACTTAGGGGACTCTTCCGGCCTGCAGCTTGGTCAGGCCGTGATTGCAATCGGCAATGCTTTGGGCGAGTATAATAATTCCGTATCCACAGGCATTGTCTCCGGCCTTAACCGCAAAATTGAAGCCACTACAGCCGACGGCTCTTTGGAAGCCATAAACGGGGTGATACAAACGGACGCGGCTATTAACCCCGGCAATTCCGGGGGACCGCTTCTGACGCTTGACGGCAAAGTGATTGGCGTCAATGTGGCCACGGTAACGGGTTCCAGCAATATCAGCTTTTCTATTCCCATTAATTTTGTGAAGTCCATCATCAATAGCGTAACGGGGAAGAATTTTTAGCCGGCAAAAAAGCGAAAACGGAAACGCAGAGGCGTTCCCGTTTTTTTTGTTGCTCTTCCTTAGCGGAAGGTTCTGACCAGGCGCAGCCACGCCTGGGCATGGTTGCCCGGCAGTCGCTGGAGCCAGAATTCCACGTCACCCAGGGCGCCGCATTTGACCGTGGCGGTCAGCATAGGCTTGTGCTGCCACGGCTTATTGGCCGGCCCGCTGGCGCCATAGCCGGCGCCCGCTTTAAACAGCTTTGAGAAGCTGTATTCCAGTTTGGCCCGTTCAATGGCCTGGTGGAATTTGCCGGCCCGGTTGAGCGGCGCGTAAAAGAAATGCACCGCGTTGCCGGAAAATTTGCGGCCGAACCGGTAATCCAGCTTGGTCCAGGGCAAAACGTACAGTGCGTTGTGCGCGGCTGAGCCCGTGGCCTGGCCCAGGTAATCCTCGTGCGTGAGGGTTAAATGCTTGCCCGTGTACCACACCCGGCCGCCCCCCACGAACATTTCACGGTAGTTGTTTTTGCCGAAGTCCACGTACAGGACATCCGGCAAAATCAGCTTGCCGCGGGTTTGGAAAACCTGGGCGTAGTGCTGCGTGGCAACGTCCGTCATCGCCAGGCGGGCGATCAAAGTTGTCGCGGTGTCTTCTGCCCGAGCGGAGGCGGGGATAGTCGCTATGACAAACAAAGACGTAAGAAGAGCGTTCTTCAATGATTGCTGTCCTCCTTTTTAGGCAGCCTTTCAGGCTACAATATTCCGCCGCTTTTGTCAAGAGTTAGGGCTGTGCTATAATGGAAGTGCAAAGAAATTTTTTGAAATAAAAATGAAAAATGTCGTGGAAGTTTTATTGGGGATTGTTTTGCCTATTTTCGGTTTGGTCTACGCCGGCTATTATTTTCGCCGGCTAAAAATTTGCACAGAAGAATGGGTCCATGCCTTAAACGAGTTTGTTTTTTATGTTTCCTTGCCCGCGGTGATCGGCATCAGCTTTTGGGAAATGAACGTGCGCGATCCGCACTTTTGGTCAATCGTGGGTTCCAATACCGCAATCATGTTTTTGTATGCCGGTTTGCTGTTTTTTGGTCTGCATTTTTTCAGCCGGCTGCGCGGCAGCCTGAAAGCGGCCGCTTTTTTGGCCGGCATGGTCGGCAATACCGTGTATATGGGTTTTCCGCTTTTGGCCGATGCCTTTGGCCAGGCCCGTCTGCCGTACGGCATTGCGGCTGCCACCATCCAGCTGGTACTGGGCTTGGTGCTGTCCCTGCAGGCTGTGGAATACTGGGTGGTCAAATCTAAAAAATCCTGGACTTACTTTTTGGATTTTTTCAAAAACCCTTTCTTCATTGCCCTGCTTGTGGGTATTGTCTTAAGCCTTTTGAATTTTAAAGGCCCGGTGGCGGAAACCATACAAAAGCCCGTATACATGCTGGGCGCCACTGCTTCGCCTGTGGCCCTGTTTGCTTTGGGCGGGTTCTTGCACGGCAAGTTTTTGCGCCACCATTTGGGCCGGGCCGTCTGGGTGTCGGCTGTAAAACTTTTGGCTTTTCCGGTTTTTGTCTGGCTGTTTGCCGTGATTACCGGCATGCACCGGGATTTTGCCGCCATGTCGGTCATTGCCGCCAGCATGCCTTCGGCAGTCACGGCTTTTGTGGTGGCCGAAAAATACCATTTGGACGAAGAACTGGTGGTAAATTCCATCCTGCTTTCTACGGCGGTCTCTCTTATTACCATTTCCGTATTTTTGGCCAAGTTAATTTAAGTCTGTTTTTTTAAAAGCCTCCCTTTTTAAGGGAGGCTTTTTGTCTCAGGTTAATGCTCGTGCGGAGTACAGGGCTCCAGTTCCACTTCTATGGTTGCGTGAAAAATTTTAAACTTTTCCGCCAGGCTCACCTTAATTTGCTTAATCAGCCCGACGTTTTGTTTTAGGTCGTAGTGTTCGGCCACAATATGGCAGGAAAGCGCGGGGGTTTGCGAGGCAATGGACCAAATATGCAAGTCGTGGACGTTTTTGATTCCGGCCATGGCCTGGATAGCTGCCAAAACTTCCTCAGTTTTTATGTGTTCGGGCACGCCCTCCAGAAGCACGTGTACGGCCTGGTTAATAATCTGCACGCTGCCGTAAACCAGCATGGTCCCGATGGCCAGGCTGATGAGCGGGTCTGCCAGGGTTTTGCCCGTCAGGTAAATTATGAGCCCTGCGGCCACCGCGCCCAGCGAAACAATGGTGTCGAAAGCCATGTTTAAGAATACCCCTTTTAAGTTCAGGTCTGCTTGGTTGTTTTTAAACATCAGGGCAACGCCGCCGTTGACCAGTACGCCCACGCCCGCGACCAGCATTATCACGCCGCCTTGGATGGCCTGCGGGTGGAGGATCCTCTGGTAGGCTTCGTAGAAAATATAGCCGGCAATGGCCACCAGTATGCAGCTGTTTATAAGCGCGGTCAGGATGGTGGCTTTGCCATAACCGAAAGTGTGTTCCTGGGTCGCCGGGCGTTCGGCGATTTTTTTACCTATGTAGGCAATCAGTATGCTCAATGAATCCGTGAGGTTGTGAGAGGCGTCGGAGATTAGGGCTAAGCTGCCGGAAATAAAACCAATGGCGATTTCCAAAAAAGCAAAACCGGTATTAACCAGCAGGCTGAGCTTTAGTTTTTGGTTCACGTTCATGAAATAGGCGGGTTTTTTTTAGAATTCGGATGTATTATAGCATATACCCAAACAGGGTTCTGGGTTTTACGTCCGGGTTTTTTCTTTGCGGTACAGCCAGTAAGAATAGCCAAAAGTACCGACTACGGCCAGGCCAATGCCCAGTCCGAAAGCCACTGCGCCCCAGATCCGGGGCAAGAACGGCGTAATAATAATTAACAGGCCCAAAACCATAAAAAAGTAGCCGCCTACGCGATGGGTTTTGTTCCAGACGTTTTCGGAAGACATGGTCCAGGGCGTTTTGATGCCCACAAACCAGTTTTGCTTCAGTTTGCCGAAGTAGTTGCCCAAGACAATCATTAGCAGGCCGATTATGCCCGGTATAACGTAGTTGATGGGCACATTGTAACCCAGGTTGTAGAGTCCGCCTGCTGCCATAACCAGCAGCATGACGCTGAGCATCAGGTTTTTGAAAATTGTGTAGACCCGGTCGAATTCGGCATAGCGTTCTTTTTTGGGGTCCAGGTACGGCAGGGCCAGGAACATCACGTACATCAGGCTAATGACTCCGGGCAGGCCCCAGGCGCTCGCGGTTTTGGATGTCCAGCGGTCGGGCTGGCCGTAAAAGTTCCAGTGCCCCACCACCCGTTCGGGCAAATGCAGGTACAAATACCAGCCGACCAGCCAGGCAATGGCCAGCAGCAGCAGGGAAGGGAGTTCGCGTTTTAAGCTTAGCTTATTCATAAGTGTGTGATTATTTTTTTAAAAATTTAATTATTTTTTCGGAAACTTCTTCAAACACGCTCAGGTTCAGGCTATATAGAATTTTTTGCCCTTCCCGCCGGCCGGAAACCAGCCCGGCTCGCTTTAAGGTGTCCAGGTGGTGGGAGAGCGTGGGCAGGGTAATATTCAGGTACGCGGCGATTTCCGATACCGGCATTTCCTGCTTTTTGAGCAGGTCGAGAATTTTTTGCCGGTTTGGATCGGACAGCGCCGCGAAAGTTTGGGTCAGGGACATAGGCACTCGGGTTGGGTTAATATTAATTAGATAATTCGATATCTATCGAAATAATAAACTATCCATGCAAAATTGTCAAGTTCTGGCTTAAACCGCTTGGCTATAAAAACAAAGACCGCAACTTTTTGTAAGCTGGCCGCCGTACGGTTGCGACCAGCCCAAGCCTGCTGTAGAGTATAATTAGGGTTCCCGGGTTTGCCAAAAAAGCTGGTAACATGGGTTAATGCTGCATGGATAGAAGAAACAATCCCCTAAAATTAACGTATATTAATTTAGTGACAGATAAAGAGCTTTTAAGGCACATCAGAAAAGCCCAAGCAGGGGACAGTGAAGCCTTTGCCTTTATTTATGATGCCTACTCCGGCAAGCTTTTCCGCTATTTGCGGATTAAAGTACAGAGCCAGCAGCAGGCCGAGGATTTGCTGCAGGAGACTTTGGTCAAAATTTGGCGCGGCCTGCCGGGCTTTAATCCTGACAAGGGGACGTTTAATGCCTGGGCTTACCGGGTGGCTGCCAATACCCTGAATGATTTTTTGCGCAAAGTTTACCGTGCTCCCGAAGCCCTGGAAATGTCCGAAGGGGTTGAGTACGCCGCCGCGGCTTGGCAGACGGAAAGCCCTAGCCATGAAAAGCGGCTGGATTTGGAGCTCTCGCTGGAGGAGCTAAAAAGCCAAATGACCGGATTGCCCGCCGCATACCGACTGGTGCTGGAATACCGGTTTTTACAGGACCTGACCGTGGAGGAAACCGCGGAAGTAATGTCAAAATCCAGTCTGGCCATACGGCTGCTCCAGCACCGGGCAGTAAAAAAACTTAAAATTTTGAATAAGCAACGCAAAGAAGATGTTTAATCGAAAAAATCATCATAGCCAAATTAAAGAACTGCGCCGCCTGGCCCAGGGTTTTGCTTTGCCCGAGAGCCGAAACCGGGAACTAAAGTCTAAGGTAATGGCGGAGATTCGTTTTATGCCCCAGGTACAGCCTGCGGCAGAGCCGCCTGCTTTTGCGCGGGGCTGGTGGTTGCGGCGTTTGGCTTTTTCCACATTGGTGGGTGTGGGAGTGGTCGGCGGTACAGTATTTGCGTCGGCCCATGCGCTGCCCGGGGATTTGCTGTACCCGGTAAAAATCGCCAAAGAAAAAGTTGAGCTTAGCCTGGCCCCGAAAGGCGAACCTAAAGCTTTGATTATGGCCAAACAGGCGGAAGAGCGCCTGAGTGAATTGTCCGGGCTCAAGGCCGAAGCGCCAGCTGCAACCCAACCGGCAAGCCCAACAGACAAAGAACGCCAGCAAGCCGAGCACGAGGCGAGCGTCCAAGTCCGCGGCGCAGTAAATAGCTTGACTCAGGTTAAGCAGGATCTGGAAGACAAAGGCAACACCACGGCTGCTGCCAGCGTTAATAACGTTTTAACCCGGTTAGTGGAAAAAGCCAAAAGCCAGGATATTGAACTCGAAGGAACAGTCGGTGCCGTTCCCCGGGATCAGGAAAAAGCCAGCCCTGAAAAGTCAGAGCAGGAGAATAATCAGCATCCGGAAGGTGAAGTGAAGGGGCTAAGGCACAAGCCGACAGATCCCAACCCCAGTCCTGTCCGCAAAGGCAGTGGCTTGGAGGCTGTCTTGCCTGGCCTTGCCAACCCTGATATAGAACCGACTTCTAGCGCGCCCGTCTTGCCGATAGGGCAGGTTTTGGGAGCCAGCACCACTTCGCCCGGAGGGGGTGGGGTATATGCCACAAGTACTGACGCTGGGACAACTACTACCACCGGGCCAAGCTTAAACCGTGAAAACCAGCAAAATGAAACTGAAACCGAGAACAAAAAAAACAGCACAGAATTCCAGCATTAGCATAATTTGCCTATAATAGGACCCTTTAAACCGGCGTGTGCCGGTTTTTGGTTGTCCACAGCCCAGTACCTTGCATGAAAAGGTAGTAGGTGTTATACTGCCAATATCTAAAGGTATGGATATGGAAAACAAATCTTTTGACACGGAAAGCGCCCGGGCGCAGATGCGAAAAAGTCTTTTGGAATATTGCACCTTGCTGGTAATTGGCCAGGGTGAATTTTATGCGTCGGATATTTTAAACGAACTCAAAGCCAATAACCTGATTGTGGTGGAAGGTACTTTATACCCCATGCTGTCGCGGCTGAAAGGCAGCGAGCTTCTGGAATATACCTGGAAGGAATCCAAAGCCGGACCGCCCAGGAAATACTACCGGCTTACGGAGCGGGGCAAGCACATGCTGGATCAGCTGAAGGCCACCTGGCTGGAACTAACTTTATCGATTAATTCACTAATCAAAAAATATGAAAAAAACAATTAACATTTCTATCGGCGGCCTGAGTTTTCAAATTGAGGAAGACGCTTATGCGGCCTTAGAGAAATACCTGGGTGAGGTAAAGGCGCGTTTTGCGTCATACCCCGATGCGGCGGAGATTGTGAGCGATATGGAAGACCGCTTGGCTGAGCAGCTGTCCGCCAAGCTGCCCCATGGCCAGGTGGCGGGGCTGGCCACCATAGAGGAATTAATTGCCATTATGGGGCGGCCGGACCAGATTGGCGAAGACGGTAAAAACGAAGCCGGACCAGCGGATTCCGGAGCGCCTAAGGCTCCGGCCCCGGCTAAACGCCTATTCCGCAATTTAGATGATGTGATTTTGGGCGGCGTGTGCAGCGGTTTGGCGGCTTACGCGGGCGTGGACACGGTCTGGGTGCGCCTGGTTTTTGCCATCACAGTTTTTTTCGGCGGCTTTGGCGTGGTATTGTACCTGATTCTATGGATTATTGTGCCGCCGGCGCAAACCGCTACGGAAAAATTGCAGATGCGCGGGAGCCCGGTAAATTTAAAAAATTTGGAACAGACGGTAAAGGACCGGGTCGCGGAGCTTAAAAAAAAAGATCAGGGACAAGTTAAGCGGGGCTTAGCTGCGCCTTTCCGGGTTTTGGGTGCTTTCTTGCGCGCCATAGGCTTGTTTTTCCAGCGCTTGATACCATTTTTGTTTAAACTTATCGGACTCGTGATTGTTGTGTTGGGTGCCTTGGCCCTCTCAGGGTTGGTGTTTGTGGCTGTAAGTCTGGTTACCAATGCCGGTTCGCCCTACGTGGACTTCCCTTTAAGGGAAATCGCGAGCGGTACAGTGTATTATGTGGCGTTGGCCAGCGCTTTTTTAATCAGATCGG
>JAKAGU010000011.1 GCA_021825655.1 bacterium
ATCTAATGAATTATACCACAAAACATTTTTTGCGGCAAAATTATTCAAACCCCAAAAACGGGCTCCTAAAGCAGCCTAAATAAGGCCTTATCCACTATAAAAAACGGAAAACACCCAGACTGACAGAGCAACGCTGTCCAATCTGGGTGTTTTAGAACTCTGCCGGCTTGGCACCGGCTGCTAGTGATGTTGGTTGTGCTGACCATGCGCCGCACCCTGAGCATGAGCGTCGTGGCCGGAGTGGCCGTGGCCCCCGTGTCCATGATGGCTCTCAGGCTCAACGCCCAGCAAATACCCTGCGACTCCCATAAGAGCCAGGGCGATCCAGAATCCGAGCACCCAAATTACCGTTGCCCAGCCAAGCACTGGCGAAAGCTCCGTACCTTGGGTCAGTTTCGTTGCCAAAAAGCCAAGCACGATTCCCAACAAATAAACTTTTTTCTCCATTCAAGCCGCTCCTTAAAATTGGGCTGTCACGCATTTTCTTTTACGAAAACTACGTAACTAATACTTATAACATAAAAGTAAGTTATTGTCAACTGCTTATTACAAAAGCCGATCGCTTTTTTACGGCGACCGGCCCGAAAACCACCTATTCAGTTGTGATTTTGTTTTATTGACCTCGAATAAATACAGGCTGGAATGTGGTTCGCGCCCCGGCAACCGTAGACCCCCTAATGTTTGCCTCCGCGGTCTGGGAATTATCCACTTGCAAATCCAACGAATCCAGTTGCAGCTGTTTGTCTTTACTGTCGTACACTTTCAGCATATACGTTCCGCTGATGGAAGTATGGACTTCCGCGCTGCCGGAGAGCGGCATGTGCGTAGCCGGTGAAATGCCCGTGCCCGCAATGGTCACATAAGACCCGTTTTGCACGCCCTGGGCATCCCAAGTTAAGGTATAGGCATCCGGCGCATTCGAACTCTTCTCCGAGGTAAACACTATGCCGCTGCTTAAGTCCGTAGAGTTGCCGCTGGAAGACGACCCAATGGCCTGGCCTATGCCAGTGCCCAAGGCGCCGCTTTCCTTCAGAATGGTATTCTGGGGGTTGCCGCCGAATATCAAATTGGAACTGATATCTGAAACCAGGCCGCTGACAAAGTTCACAAAGAAAGGTAAGTGGTCATTGTTGTACTGGGCAATATTATCGCCAAAGAAGCCGAAGCCCTTATCAATACCTTTATCGATTTCCGCAGCCGGCGAAACAATGCTGTCGCAAATGGTGAGCACGGGGGCACTGAAAGACTGAGGCAGCTTGTCTAGCTCAGAGCTGGCTTTATCCATATCAGCTTTGGCTCTCGCCAAGTCGCTGGCCAGCTGCTGGGCCTGCTGGTCGGAAAGGCCCGTGGCCGTATCCTGCGCATTTTTCAAACTTTGGTACAAATTTGCCCTGTCTTCGTATTTCTTCTGCGCCTGCTGGTACTCGGCATCGATTTGTTTTTGCTGGTTAATATCGCCCTTGCAGGTCCGGGGAGCCTTCAGCCCCACGCTCTGCTGGACTTCCCGGTCCGCATCGCTCCTCCCTTTGGCCGCAATCGTTGCCGCCTTGTCCGCTTTAATCAAATTTAAGGTAAAAGCATTATTGGGGCCAGCGCCCACTTTGGCCATGTCCGCATAAAAATTTTTGCTGTCCACATTATAATTGGCCAAGTCCAGTCCCAAGGACTGGTCGGCCCGCTGCTGGATGGCAGGGCTAATCTGCTGCTGGGCTATGGGGTTTTCTATCAGGGACCTGACTATTAGCTGCTCGTTCTTATCCGTTGCCGTCTTTTGGATAAGCTGCGTAGCGTAGACCTGGGAGCCCACCACATCGGCATACTTTTGAAAATCATTAATTTTAAAAGTTGTGGTTAAAGAATTGGCTAATTTTTTGGCAATCACCTTGGTGGTCTTTAAAAGCACGGACAAAACCAGGCTTTTCCAAAAGCCTTTTTTTGCCACCCGTGACTGGGCCATTAAGTCGGATTTCTTTTTATTTAAAATATCGATTGCTGAACTGACTTTGTTTTCCAACAGCTGTTTTTTATTTCCCGTGTAGGAGTTGATTGACACAATCCCCTTGGCTGAATCCAGGGCCCTTTCGCGGCATTCAATAAAACCCGTCAGGGCGGCGACCTTGGCATCCAAATGCACAGTTTCAACTGCTGAACCGCCAATCATAGACAGTCCGGCCAGAGCCACTTCAGTAGGCTGTTCGGAAGCAAAATAGGCTTCTTCTGTTTTTTCACAGCCAGTGTTGATTCCGTCAGCAACCGTGTAAGCCGCGTTGGCCGCAGTGTTTGCGACCTCGCCCGGAATGTCACCCTGCCCCAGCGCCGAGTCTGAAACCGGCACGGAGGTAATGCTAAAAGCCAAAACCCCGACCGGCTGCAGAATTACGGAGAGTAACAGGGCAATGGCAACTATATTTTTTATCTGGCGTTTCATTGGGCACCGCCTTCCTGCGTTGCCTGCTCGGCCGCAATAATTTGCGGATCAAGCAGTTTTGCGTATTTTTGTTCAACCTGGGCGGCTTCGTTTTCCATTTCCTGCTGGGCCTGGGTGAAAACGCCCAAATCCGACTGCACCTGTTCCGGGTTATCGTCAGCCTTAGTAAAGCTCTTGAACAAATTAATCCCCGCCTGATACTGCAAAATCTTTAGCTTATGCAGCTTAGCCAGACTCTGGGGCACGGCACGCGCCAAAAGATCGTCTTTTATTTTTTGAAATTTTGCCGCTTGCACGTCCAGTTGCTGCTGGTCTGCAGAAGAGAGGGCGTTCTCCAACCCGGTGCTGTCAATCGCGTCCAGTTCGTGCGCTTGGGTCCAGGCCATATAGTCTTTGATGGCCGCATCCGAATCCGGAATCTCCGTAATTTTCAGCTGCGCAGCCATGGATTCCAAGTCGTTGGTGCTCACACCCAAGACATCGCCCACCGAAATGGTCGGGGTAACGCTGCCGTCCTCGTTGAGTACGCTGGGTAAATCCGGATTGACCGTGCTGGCGCCGGCCACTCTCGGCCCGTCCGGCATGGTCGGTTCGACATACGCATAATATTTAGGTATGTCTGAACGTTCGGCGACGGGCTGTGCTTTTGGAAAAAATCCCTGCGGGTTCTTTAGCCAGGTAACGCCCAAAAGCGCCACGGCCACACCGACAATCATGGCGAAGTGGCCCCAATGAATCGGAGCCTCTTTGAAAAAGTTGTTTTCTTGTTCCATAAATTTTTGTTTATTTTTTATTTTAAAAACCAGGGGTCAGGCTTGAACCAAACATAAACAGCGTAGGCGGACAGGGCGGAGTCAGCGCTGCATTACCGACCATGTTCAGCCCCACATGCCATGGCGTCATATAAAAATATCGGTAGACCATGATGGGCAAAAAAGTAAATACGCCCGGCCGCGGACCCGCAACGGAAACCTGTACGCCGCAGACAATTGATGGTGTGTAAATATCAAACAGGCCGGGGAGAAACCTACCCCCCACCGGAATCAGTCCCGGCGTAAACGCCTGCGCGGACTTGGGCAAAGATAATCCTGCCATACCAAAAACCACAAACATGGTGCTGGACAGAAAAGCTAAACGAATTTTTTTGTTTGGCATTTTCATAAATACTTACTGAGCTGTCTGGGAAGCTTGGGCAAATTTTAAACAGGCATCGTAAAAAGGCGAGGTCTTGGGAATTTTGCTACAGACAGTAGTGTTGGAATTTAAAACCGCGTAAGTGTAAACGCAGGTGTCCTGGCTCGGGGCATTCGGGCTGGCGCTGGAGTAAGCCGGGAGTAAACTGCATTTGTCCAAATCCCCTGTTGCCATACCCACTGCAGCCTGGCATTGATTTTTGTTATTTGTGGTCTGAATCAAATCACACAGGCTGGCATCTTTTTTTCGAACCGCAACCTTGCCGATGCAAAGCTCATTTAAGTTTGCATTGCTCAGCTGGTTGCAATAAAAAGTCACGGGAGTTCCGGTAGGCGCATCAAACATGGCATAGCATGAAGGCAGGTAGTCCGGGTTGCTAATTTGGGCGCAAAGACTCGGGTCATTTTTTACCGAGGCATCGTATATGGCGCAACCGTCTGCCCCGCCCGCGTTCGGGTCAGGCACGCACGCCTCAGCAGTCTGGTCTGTATTGTTGCTTGTTGTCTCCGCCGCAACCATCTGGCCAGCCTCGGCATCATCCAAAACATTTTCTGTTTTGTACCCGCGGAACTCCGTGCGGTTTACCGAAATAACCTCTTCCGGCTTAATGGCCAAAACCGATGCCGCCGCCTGGGTCACATAGCGCTTCCCGGTGCCATTCAAAAAATAAATGGCCGCGGAACTGTTTTCACTGATGTATTTGGAATCGGGGTAACCCGCCAGTTCGTTGTCGCTCACGGTTTTAACCTGGCTCCACTTGTAACCGTATGAAAAAAATACTTTGGCAGAAGGTATTGCCAATTTGTAGTTATTCCCGGAAACGAAATAGACCGTGGGTGCGCTCGCCGACTTAGCCAAAAAACTATTATTCCGGCTGGCTGCCTCAGCGTTATTCGGCAAAAAAACTGATTGCAGTAATAACAAAATAAGGGCCAAAGATAAAATATCCAGACCAAGATTGGCTAAACTTCGGGTTTTATTTTGGATTTTCATTTTCAGGCATGAAAAACTCAGCCAAACTTTTTTTGGCCAAAAACAACAGCTTTTCCAGGTTATTTTATTTTCTTTTGGTTTCTTGGGAACGAATCTTACGTTCTTTAAATATATTATAGCACACTTGGGATTTTTTTGCAAGAGGGAAATAAAAAATAACCCCGGATACCCGGGGTTAAAAGAAATTATAAATTATTTAGCGGCTTGGATTAACTCCGCCAGCCTTAGCCACTGTTCAATGGAGAGCTCCTGGGGGCGGGCGGCGGCGGAAATCCCCGCCTCCCCCAGCACTTCGTTAGCCCGTTCCTTGGTCAGCTGCAAATTATTTTTTAGCGTGTTATGCAGCTGTTTTCTTTTACCCGCAAAGCAGGCGTGCAAGATGCGAAAAAATCTTTTCTCATCACTCACTGCGTACCTGGCCTTTTTAAACAACTCGATATGCAAAACAGCGCTGTCTACTTTGGGTGCGGGATAAAACGCTTTAGCCGGAACCGTGCGCACCAGCTTCGGCTGCCCGAATAGCTGTACGGAAATGGCTAAAATAGAAAGTTTGCCCGGGCCTGCCACCACATTCTGCGCGACCTCTTTCTGGGTTAATACGGTAATGCTCAAAGGTTTAAATTCCGCGGCCAGCAGCATCTGCAAAATTTTGCCCGTCACATAGTACGGGATGTTAGCCACCACCTTATACTCCGCGGAACCGGGCAGTTCTTTAAAAAATTGTTGGAAGTTGTATTCCAAAGCGTCGGCAATTTCGAAACGCAAAGTCTTCTTAAAATCTTTTTTCAGGGAATGCAGCAAAGGTAAAAATTTCGGGTCTTTTTCCACGGCCAAAACATAAGCGCCCCTTTCCAAAAGTTTCCGCGTCAGGTTGCCAATACCCGGCCCGATCTCCAAAACCTTGTCCCCCGCTTTAACCCCGGCTGCGTCGACAATGTCTTCCAGCACAATTTCGTCGAGCAAAAAATTCTGCCCGTAAGTAAAGTTGGGTTTCAAGCCGTGGCTGCCAAGCAAATTTTTCAGGGTTTCAACATGCATAAATTTAAAACTCCATCTTCTCTACCACTATACCATCTTCGCCGCTGTCTTCAAAAATACGTTCCGCGCCGGAAACGAAGGTTAGGCGCTCCTGGGGCATGGCCTTAAGGATGCGCGAAGGTGTTTGAATGTGGCGGGTGCCATACGACATCCGGCTACGGGCAAAAACTAAAAACAAATTTTTCCGTGCGCGGGTCAGTCCTACGTACGCCAACCGGACTTCTTCGGCCAGATCCTTGGGTTCGACCAGGCTGCGCGAGTGGGGCAAGATGCCCTCTTCCAGGCCGACAAAAAAAACAGTATCAAACTCCAGGCCCTTGGCGCTATGCAGGGTCATTAATGTAATCGCGTCCTTCTCTTCGTTCTTCTGGTCAATTTCGGACAAGAGGGCGACTTCCTGCAAAAATTCCGTCAGCGCTTCCGGCCAGTTTAAATTTTTAAATTTCTGGGCTACGGTTAAAAGCTCTTCCAGGTTTTCCCAGCGGCTTTCCCCTTTTTCGCTGCCGTCGCGCAAAGTCTGCTCCAGCCGGAATCGGCGGATAATTAGGCTGATTAATTCCGGTAAAGTGGCAGACTTGGGCAAAGAGTTAAATTCTTCCAGGGCTTCAAAAAAGCTTTGAGCCGACTGCCACTGCTTGGTCGACAATTTGACTTCGGCAAAGGCCGAACGGAATTCGCGTATGGGCACGTCCTTTTCCTTGGCCCCGCTCTCCAAAATAAAATCTCGGATAACCTGGTAGGATTTTTCGCCCAACCCCCGGGGCGGTTCGTTCAGCACGCGTTTTAGCGACACCAAATCGCGATAATTCTGGGCCAGGCGCAAAAAACAGAGCATGTCCTTTATTTCCTTGCGGTCATAAAACTTATAGCCGCCCACTATCTGATAGGGAATGCCGGACTGAATCAAGGCCTCTTCAATGGAACGGGACTGGGCATGGGTGCGATAGAGAATGCAAAATTCCTTCAAGCTATCATGGTCCTTGGGTAATTGGGGTAAGGCGCGGATAAACCCGGCCATAGAAGCGCCGTATTTTTTCTTGGCCAGCAAAAACCGGTCCAGAATAGACATGCCTGCCGGATTCTGCGAAGTATCCGGCTCATATACCGGCTCGTCCTTTTTGCCGCCCGCCAACTCGACGATCTTCCGGGCCACAAACTCGCCTTCCGCCTTTTCGTCATCCGCCTGTACCAGAGTAATTTTCTCGCCGTCATGGTTTTCCGTCCAGAGTGTTTTGGGTTTTTGCTCAGAATTAAGTTCAATCACTTTTTGCGCCACAGCGAGAATGTTGCGGGTAGACCGGTAGTTCTGTTCCAGCTTGATAATTTCGCATTCCGGAAAATCTTTCTCAAAATTCAAAATGTTGGTAATATCCGAACCGCGAAAACCATAAATGCTCTGCGCATCGTCGCCCACCACGAACAGGCGGCGGTGCACGCCCAAAAGCCTTAGCAGCTGGTACTGCGCCAGGTTGGTGTCCTGGTATTCGTCCACCAAGATATAAGTGTATAGCTGCTGGTATTTTTCCAGAACCGCTGGTTCGGCTTCGAACAGCTTGACCGTGAGCATCAGCAAGTCGTCAAAATCCAGCGCGTTTTGGGCAACCAGTTGGTCCTGGTAGCGAACATAAACCTCCCTCACCTTTTCTTTCATGCGGCTGTCCAGGTCTAAATTCATCTCACTGGGCAGCTGAAGCAGGTTTTTGGCCCGTGAGATGAGCGCGGAAAACAGTTGGGGCGGCAGGCTTTTGCCCAAGCGCAGCTCTTCGCAGATTTCTTTTAAAATTTTCTGCTGGTCGTCCGAGTCGAAAATAACAAAGTCCTGGCCATAGCCCAAGCGGCCAATCTCTTTCCTCAAAATCCTGGCGCAAACCGAATGGAATGTACCCATAGTCAGCCGCTCGGCCGCACCCGGAAATTTGGTTAACAGCTTGTTGACCCGTTCGCGCATCTCTTTGGAAGCTTTGTTTGTAAAAGTCAGGGCCAGAATCTGCCCGGGGTGTACCAGCTTTTTTTCTATAACATAGGCAATGCGGTATGTTAGAGTTTTGGTCTTACCGCTCCCCGGTCCGGCCAAAACCAAAACCGGCCCCATGCCGGCAGTTACCGCTTGCTTTTGCCTATCATTTAGGGTTTCGAGGTTTATCATACCCACTATTATAACATGCCGGGTTTTTAGGCCTTAAAATACCTTATTTATAACCCAAAAAAAACAACTGGTTTTAAATAAGCGGATATTTTATACAATTGTGGATGGAATTCTTGCCTTAGCCCCCCGCCTTCTATAAAATATAAAGGACAATTGGAATAAAACATTAACCAAGCTAGCCTTTAAACCTTTGGCTGAAGGCGGATTTAAGGTTTTAGGATAGTTTGGATTATGAGGTTTCGTATTTCCCGCATCAAATTTTGGCGCTCCCGCTTCCTCTCCTTTTTCAAAAAAAGCGCCTTCTTACTCCAATACACGTTCAAAAAACATTCCTGGAAATTCCAGCTTCGGCTGCCACACCTGAAAAAACTCCACATCAACGCTTTCCCGGCGGTGCATCTTAAACGTCTCGACCGGATGGATTTTGCCATGAAATTTTCCGGCGAACTGGTGGCCGTTACCATCACCCTTGCCATGGTGGGTTTTAATATTTACTATTTTGTAACCACAGACAAAGAATCGTACTTTGACCGGAGCCAGGCTGCCCAATTGCTCGCTTACCACACGGACTTAAACCCCAAACTCTACGCCAAAAATACCAGCATTGTCACTACGGTAACGCGGCAGGCTGGCTTTATTGCCCAGGCCCAGGCCGAAACTTTTGAGACCTTAAGCCTGCCCTACGCCCCGGAAGAAGACCAAAGCCAGGCAATTGCCGACGACCAGACCCTGCTCTCCCAGAATCCGGACAGCGTAAAAGCTTTGGTGGCCAAACAAATAAAAGTTTACAAGACCCAGGACGGCGACACGCTTAAATCTATCGCCGATAAAAACGGACTGAAAGAACAGACGTTAATTTGGGCCAACCGTTTGCCGAACTCGCAAATTAAGCCAGGCTGGGACCTGCTTATTCCTCCCGTGGACGGCGTGGTCTATATGGCCAACAACAACGATACCTTGCCTGACTTGGCTAAAAGGTACAATGTTAATTTGGATACGATTATTGCCTATAACGGATTAGAAAACGCGGAAGACATTACCGGCGGACAAATCTTTATTTTACCCGGCGGCACTATGCCCGAACCGCCCAAGCCCAAAGTCCAGCCGAAAAAGAGCAATGACGGCAAAGTCAAACCGGGCGGCGTAACCAAGCCGCAATACGTGGATAACGGCACAGGCCACATCTTCCCCTGGGGTTATTGCACCTGGTATGTGGCTACGCGGGTGCATGTGCCCTGGGGCGGCAACGCCAAAAACTGGCTCTCAAACGCGCAGGCTTATGGCGCGGTTATCAGCAGCAAGCCCGCTGTGGGCGCGATTGTGGTGACCAATGACAACCGCCGCTACGGCCACGTGGCTTATGTGGAAAGCGTGAGCGAGAACGGCTTTACCGTAAGCGAAATGAATTATCAAAAATTCGGCAAAGTAAACACCCGTTTCATCCCCAATGGAAGCGGAATTGTCCGCGGTTTCATCCACCCGTAAAAATATCCGAGCTTATTTAAAAAACCCTCCGCCTTGGCGGAGGGTTTTTATACAGAGACCCTTTACTTCTGCACTTCGCCTTTGGCATAACCATCCTGGCCGAACAGATCGGTGGTGGCCAGGTTGTTGGCCGCAACCTGCACAGCTTGGCTGGTAAAGGAATCGGTGGCGGCAAAAGCAATATCCTTAACCAGGACCGGACTGCTGCCGGCCTGGGAAGCCGAAGGAGAAAGTTTTACGGAAAATTCCAACACTTTCGGCTCGCTAAAAATGCCGGTGTAAGCGGGCAGGCTCTTTACCCGCCAGGTTAGCTTGCCCGTGGAAGGGTCGAAATCCACATTCGGCGCTTCGGCCGGCGTGGGACTGCCCTGCACGAACCCGGACGGGCCCAAAGGAATAAACGCGGTCAGAGTGCCGTCCTGATAATCGTTGGAATAATTGGACAAGGCAAGCCGGACTTTGTAAGTGGTGCTTTTACCCACTTTCGGGGGCAATTCGCCCAAAGAGTAATCCAACCGGGTGTCTATTTTCAAGGGGCTGGAGATTTTCAAATCCAGTTCGTTGCCGGGAAAATAACTCTCGTACTCGTTGGCCTTAATTTTAATCGTGGAAGCCAGCGTCAGGTTGGTGGTGGAATCCTTGACTGCCGGATCTTTAATTTTAAGCCGGAAAGAGAGTTGGCCGCTTTCGCTGGGTGCCAGGTTTTCTAACTGCGGCACCCCGGAAGCATTCCACAAAATGGTATTATTGGAAACCGTGCCGCCTTCCGCGGTCAGGGAAGATAAGTCCACGGCTTTGGAATTAATGGTAACCAGCACGTTGACTGCAGTGGCCGCAGTGGCGGCATTGTTCTGGTATTTCACTTGAAATTCCAGCGCATCGCCGGGCTTAACCACGCCATTGCTGTTGCTAGTATACAGCTCCTGGGTAACAAGCAAAGGCAGGTTGGCAAAAGCCGTATTAAAGCTGGCGGTTTTCTGGGAATTATAATCTCCGTTATCGCCTAAGACCTCCAGGTCTGCGGTCATGGTTTTACTCTCTCCGGGCGAAGCGGACTTAAACGAACCCTGGATGGTAATATTGCCGTCCCCGTTCACGCCGATGGAAGGCATGTTCCAGACATTGCTGCCAATATCGGGCGCGGGCGTAGCCGAAGCAAACTCGAACCCGTCCGGATAAGTCATTTCCACGCGCGCGTTCTTTAGTTCCTGGTCGGAGTTATTGTGGTAATGCACGGTATACATGAGCAGTTGGCCGTTATTGGCCGTTGTGGGCCCGGAAACTTCGAGCAAGAGGTCGGAAGCCACCAGCTTAATGCTCGCCTGGGCTTCCTTGATAAATTCGGAATTGAAGTTCGCCAGGCTGTAATGCAGTTTGGCGGTAAGCTTCTTCTCGTCGTTGACGTTGCCGCTGACTTTGGTTTTGACAATCACCACCGCATTCAAGCCGGGCAGCAGGTCCGGCACCTTAAATAGGCTGCCGCTAATGCCTTCGGGGTTCGGCACGGAAGAATAGTATTGCACGCCGCTGGGATAGGTCAGCTCCAGTTCCATGTTGGTCAGCTTTTGGGTGTCGTTGTTCTGGACCGTAAAACGGTACACCGCCTCGCCGCCGCTGGCAACCGTAGCGGGCACATCAATACTTACCTGGACATTGGCCTCTTTGGCCGTGGGGGCGGGCTGGGGCCGGAACGCAAAAAAAGCCAGCACGGAAATAATAGCCACGCCGATTACGCTTGCCCAAATATAAAGCTTGTTGGCCTTGTAAAACCCCGGGGAGGCTGCTTCCATGTTGCCGCCCCCAGCGGACAACTGATCGCGCACCGCGGAATCCAAAATGGGCCGCTCCACGGTTTTCTTTACAAATGCGCCGTCAGCCGGGGCTTCAGCTTTCGGCTGAGGATTGATGTCAGGTTCCATAATTTTTGTGTCAGGTTAAAAATGTTGATTTTATTATTCTAATTATAACACAATCAGGCCAAAAACAATTTGCGGGAGTGCAGCTGCCGCTCCAGCTGGTACTCCAGAAAGCCGCCCAATAGCCGGTTCAGCTCCAAAGCTTGTTTTAAATCGGCCGAGGCGGCGGCAATAAAATCCGCGTTGTGCAGCGTACGAAAAGTCTCCAGCAAGGCCGTGGAAACGTTCACCCGGTCAGGTTCCAGCGCCGTGCGGGTAAAACCGCCCCCCAGCACGGTAAAATAAATCTGTCCCGGCTCTCCGCCCCCCCTGCCGGCCGGCATGCGCACGGCAAAGCCCAGGCTCTCCAAAAGGCTTATCTGGAACTTGGCCAAAAAAACAGGCAGGCTGCCGGCCGGCAAAGCTGCGGCATTCAGGCTGCGCAAAAACTCCAGCAAAACTTTAAAAAGCTTCGGGTTCTTATGCTCGTCTGCGGTGGCCTTGTATATAGCTTCCGCCGCAAACATTCCCGCCTTCATGGCCTCCAGGCTGCCCCGCAGGCCCATGAAGGTGTCCAGTACTTCGGCCCGGATGATTTTTTTTAGGCTCACAGCCCCGGAGCGGGAACCGTGAGCCAGACTAATGCGCACATAAAACAGACCCTGCAGAGCGTTCTGCAGTTTGCTTTGGGACAACTTAACGGATTTTGCCAACCCCCTCACCCGCCCGGATTCCAGAGTAAAAAAAGTAATAATTTCATCCGCATCGCCATACGCCTGTTTCTTCAGAATTACGGCGTGATAAACCGTTTCCCTGGACATGCCGTGTATAAACTTAAGTTTTAATCAGGCCGAGCCAGACGGCCTCGCCGTCCACCTGGGCCTGAATTTCAAAATCCACTTCCACTTCCAGACTTTTTTCGATTTGGCTGACAAAAGTCTTTTTGCGGTCAAACATGTTGACCAAGGCATTTTCCAAATTTTCGGCTTGGGTATTGTAATACAAATCAATCAGTTCGCCCGGCCTAAGCCCGCTTTTCTTGCGCAAATCCTGCACCTGGCGTTCCAGTTCGCGTGCCGTACCTTCGGCTTTCAGTTCCAGAGTCAGCTCCAAATTGAGCGACAGCTTAAAGCCCGCAGCTTCGCGGAAAGCCCAGCCGGACTTGGGCACAAAATCGCTGCGGCCGCTTACGACTTTGAGGTTTAGCTCTTCGGCCAGTACGCCTTCCAGTTCCGGGGGCAGCAAATGGTTTTTGTCTTTAATGTAATACTCCAATTCAGCCAGCGGCTGCCGGACTTTTAGGTTGTGCTCCTTGCGCAAAGACAAACCCGCTTCCACCATTTCCCTGACTAGGCCCATGCGCGCCAGCAAATCCGGGTCAGCCTCGCCGCCTTTTGGCCAGGCTGCAAGATGCACGGACTCGCCGCCGGTTACATCCCGATAAATATGCTCACTCAAAAAAGGCATAAAGGGCGCCAGCAGCTTGGCGGTTTCCTTGAGCACAAAACCCAAAACCTTCAACGATTCAGCGGCCGCCTCGCCGCCTTCCTTCATGCGGTCGCGGCTGCGCCTAATGTACCAGGTCGAAAGGTCGCCCACAAAGTCCATAAGCACCTTGCCCGCGCGCACTGTATCGTAAGCGTCCAAATATTGGGTGGTTTTGGCGGCGGCTTCGTTCAGCTTGGCCAGCACCCACTTATCCAGCACATGCCGGACTTCTTCGGGCATTAAGGCCGCATCCTCCATGCTGCCTTTTTCGTACATGCGGTAAAAAGTCCAGGAGTTGTACAGCAGCATGGACACTTTGCGGCCGGTTTCCGCCACCAGCTTTTCGCTGAAATTGATATCATCCGCATTCATAACCGGACTGGTCAGCAGGTAAAACCTTAAGGGGTCCACGCCGTACTTTTCAATCAAGTGGATGGGGTCGGGGTAGTTCTGTTTGGACTTGGACATCTTGCTGCCGTCCTCTGCCAGAATATTGCCCGTAGTCACCACGTTCTTGAAGGGCGCTTTTTCAAATAGCAATACGCTCATGACGTGCATAACGTAAAACCAGGCCCGGGTTTGGCCTATGTACTCAGCCACGAAATCCGCGGGAAAACGGTTTTCGAACAGCTGCTTGTTTTCAAACGGATAATGCAGTTCCGCAAAAGGCATGGACGCGGATTCCACCCAGCAATCCACCACTTCGGGCACGCGCCGCATCTGCCCGCCGCACTCGCCGCACTTTAAGACCACCTGGTCAACAAAGGGCTTATGCAAGTCCAGGTCCTGCGGATTAAAACCGGGCTGCTGGCTCTGGGGGTAGACTTCGGCAAAATTCAGGCTATGCTGTTTTAACTCTTCGATTGAACCCACGCAGGTTACGTTTTTGCACTGCGGGTTGCCGCATTTCCAAAACGGCAAAGCCGTGGCCCAGTAGCGGTTGCGCGAAATGTTCCAGTCAGGCGCGGTTTCCATGGATTTGGCAAACCGGCCGAACTTCAAATGTTCGGGGTACCAGTTAGTGCTTTCGTTCTGCCTGAGCAAATCCTTTTTGACTTTTTGGATATCAATAAACCAGGCAGGCAAAGCATTGTAAAACAGCGGGGTGGCGCAGCGATAGCAGTGCGGATAAGAGTGCAAATAATTTTCTGTTTTGTAGACCAAACCCTTTTCCCCCAGCTCCTTTAAGACCAATTTATCGGCATCCTTGAAAAACACGCCCCTTAAATTTTCCGGAATACGACTGTCCTGCAAATACTGGCCCTTGTGGTCGAGCATGTCCACGCGCGGCAGATTTTTTTCCTTGGCCAGCTGGTAATCCTCTTCGCCGTACATGGCGGCATTGTGCACCACGCCGGTGCCGTCCGTAGTTGTCACGAAATCGGCGCTGTAAATGCGGTGCGCGCGGTTTTCCGGATCCGGCACCACGCCCGCATACAGCGGTTCGTACTTAAGGCCGACAATGGAGCGGGCTTCGAATTCCATAACCACTTCGTATTCGCCCTGCAGCACCATGAGGCGTTCTTTAGCCAATATCAGGTGCTGGTCATTTTGTCTGACAATTACGTAGCGGATCTGCGGGCCCACATTTAAAGAAGTATTGCCCGGCAAAGTCCAGGGCGTAGTCGTCCAGGCCAAAACGTACGTCTTGTCGTCGGAAATAAAATCCACAATGCGCTGGCGCGGCTCCAGTTTGAATTTCGCGTACACGGATTCCTCGGAAATATCGCGGTAGCTGTTGTCCATGGCCACCTCGAAATTGGAAATGGGCGTTTCGCAGCGCGAACAGTAAAGCAGCACTTTGCGGTCCTCGTACACCAAGCCCTTTTTCCACACCTGCTGCAAAGCCCACCACACGCTTTCCATATAGGTGGTGTCCATGGTCTTATAGGAATTTTCAAACTCCACCCAGCGGCCCATGCGGCGGACGGTCTTGCCCCACTCCTCGGCAAACCTAAGCACGTTGCTACGGCATTCCTGATTGAACTTTTCCACGCCAATCTCCTCAATCTGTTTTTTCCCGGAAATGTTCAGGCTCTTTTCCACGATATTTTCAATGGGCAAACCGTGGCAGTCCCAGCCCCAGCGGCGGCGCACATATTTGCCGCGCATGGTCTGATAGCGCGGAATAGCGTCCTTTATGGTGGAGGCTAAAATATGACCGTAGTGCGGCAAGCCGGTGGCAAACGGCGGACCGTCGTAAAAAATATAATGTTCTCCGCTGCGGTTTTGCTCCAAAGATTTTTCAAAAATCTTTGCGTCTTCCCAATGCTTTAAGACCGCCAGTTCCAGCTGGTTAAAATCCGGGCCGCTTGATTGTTGTGGTTTTTCTGTCATATTTATGCTTCCAATCTTTTAATGGCTTGCTCGTACATTGGGCGGGCTAAAGTTTTGGCCTCTTCGTAACCAATTCGGTCAAACATCCACTGAAACTTATCCTTAACTTTCTCTTTGCCCACTTCGCTGACTTTATGCGAAATAAAATGTTCAATCTGGTTTTCAAAATAACTGAGGCTGTCTGCGTCTCTCAGCAGGTTCTGGTCCGCGTCCCCGCCCACCTCGTGCCGGGCAATCAGGCTGCTGACTCGCTCAGACAGTTCCGCTGGCGCGCCTTGCTCTTTTAAAAACTTTAAAATAATTTCCGCGCCCTTCTCCTGATGATGCCGCATAAACGCTTCGTCTAAAAAACCCTTAGGCGACTTTTCTGCGGCCGGGTGAGTGGCGGTGTCCCTAAACGCCCTTTCCGTATCGTGAGCAAAGGCCGCTATGCACAGCGCCTCATCTGCATCGGGCTTTAGCCGCTTAACCCAATAAACCGTTCTTTCAAAATGCCGCAGGTCCCCCGAATGCGGGGATTTTAGAAAAGCCTCGGTAACAAATTTTTCAACTTGAGGATAAAATTCCATTTACATTTCCTCCGGGGCGGTGATGCCCAACAGGTAGAGGCCGTTGGAAATTACCTGGGCCGTGGCCTGGCAGATTGCCAGCCGCAGATGCCGCGTATCCAAGTCCGGTTCCTGCACCACGGGCGAAACTTCGTAAAACTGGTTGTAGGCCTGGGAGAGTTCAAACAAATAGTTGCATAGCAGGTTGGGCAAATATTCTTCGGCAACCTGGGCCACTACCTCGGGAAACAACACCAGCTTGCCCAGCAGGGCCCGTTCCGGAGCGCTAATTTTCGCTTCGGCCCGGCCGGACAAAGGCTGCTCCGGATGCCAGGGCGGGTCCGCCTGGTGAGCCTTGCGCAAAATGCCGTGGATGCGGGCGTGCGTATATTGCAAATAGGGGCCGGTATTCCCTTCAAAACTCAAGGCCTTGTCCCAGGTAAACACAATTTCGGTCTTGCGGTTATGCGACAAATCGAAATACTTAATGGCCGCCAGGGCGACCTCCTTGGCCACAGCCTGCTGGTTATTGAGTTCCGGGTTTTTTTCTTGAATAATTGCCAGCGCCCTGCTTTGGGCTTCGTCGATTAAATTCTGCAGAGATATTGTGGTGCCTTTGCGGGTGGAAATCGCGCCTTCGGGCAAAGACATGAAACCCAAATCCACGTGCGCGCTGTCCGTGCCCGCCGGATACCCGGCCAGCTCCAAAACCTTAAACAGCTGGCGGAAATGGTGCGACTGCCGATTATCCACGACGTAAATATTTTTGTAAAACTCAAATTCCTTGCGCCGGTAAATATACGTGGCAAAATCGCGCATGTGATAAGTGGTGCCGCCGTCGCTCTTAACCAAAATGCAGCGGCCCAAGCCAAAACTTTCCAAGTCCACATACTGCTCGCCGGTTTCGCCGCTTTGCACCAAGCCCTTGTTCTTAAGCTCTTCCAGCACCGCGGGCATTTTGTCCTCATAGAAACTTTCGCCCAAATTGTGGTCAAAGGGCAAAATCTGCAGCAGTTTCCGGTAGCGCTCAAAATCTTCCAGAGACACTTTTACGAACCACTGCCACAGTTCGCGGTTTTCCGTGTCCCCTTTTTCCAGTTTTACAAATTCTTCTTTGCCTTTCTCGCGCAAAGCCGGCTCTGCCTCAATTCTGGCGGACATGGCCACGTACAGCTTGTTTAGTTCGTTAATCGGGTCGGCTTCCAGCAATTCTTTTTTCCCGCCGGCTTTCACGTACTCCTTGTAGGCAAAAAGCAGGATGCCGAACTGCACGCCCCAGTCGCCGATATGGGTATCGGAAACGGTTTTATAGCCCTGCGCTTTTAACACGCGCAAAAGGCAGTCGCCAATGACGGCGCTGCGCAAGTGCCCCACGTGCGGCGGCTTGGCCACGTTGTTCTGGAAATACTCCACGACCACGGACCTGCCTCCGCCGCTTATGGAAGCGCCGAAGAGCTCGCCCTGTTCCAAAATCTTTGCCAAATTCCGCACCAAAAAACCGGCACCCAGCTTGAAATTGATAAACCCGCCTGTTGGGGTAATTTCTTCAAACACGCCTTGGGTGTCGTATTTTTTTAAGGCGGCCACCAGCTTTTCCGCCACCTGAGCCGGATTTTCTTTCAGTTTTTTGGCCAAAACCAGGCCAACGTTGGTCGAAAAATCCCCGTGCTTGGGGTCGGGTACCGAAATTTGGGGGTCGCTGTCCAAAAGCGAAGTCAATTTCAACTCAGACAGGCTCTCCGCCAACAGGTGCTGAAGGTAAATTTTAGCTGTTTCACTCTGCATAAATTCTTATCAATTATAACATAAAATGGCAAAAAGGGTGAAACAATGGTAAAATGACACTAAACATGAAAACCTTGGCGGAAAACCGGCGGGCAAAGTTCGATTATGACCTCAAAGACTCATTGGTGGCGGGCTTGAGTTTGTCCGGTCCGGAAGTAAAATCCGTCAAAGCCGGCAACGTTTCCTTAACCGGCAGTTATGTCACGGTTTCCGCCCAGGGCGCCATGCTCGTCAATTGCCACATTGGCCCTTACAAATACGCACCAAACGAAAAGTACGACCCGACCCACAGCCGGCAGCTGCTGTTAAACCAGAAAGAAATCTCCGGCCTCCTGGGCAAAGAAAAAGGCCTGGTCATTATTCCTTTGGAAATTTTTGAAGGCCGGCGCGGCTGGCTCAAGCTTAAAATCGGCGTGGGCAAAGCGCGCAAAAAAACCGACAAGCGCGAATACATAAAAAAGCGAGAAACCCAAAAAGAAATCCGGGCCGCCCTTTAGCCTGCCCGGCAAAACCCATGAAGCTCAACAAAGACATACTCTATGTCAGCGTAATTGTCCTGCTCCTGGCTGCCTGCGGCCAGCTGTACTACAGCACCCGCTACCTGCCCCAGGCCGAGCGCGCTGTGAATGTCTACTATAACCAGGACCGGCCGCTTAACCGGGAACTGGTGGGCCTAATCCAAGACGCGGACAAATTTGTGTACTTTGCCGTATACACTTTTACCCGCGCAGATTTAAAAGACGCCCTGCTGGCAGCCAAGCACCGCGGCCTGACAGTTGTTGGCCTGACCGACCGCCAACAGACCGCAGGCCTGGAAAGCCAGACCAAACTCATTAAAGAATTGCGCGAGGCGGGCATCCCGGTTTACGAACAGGACCACGCGGGCATTATGCACTTAAAGGTCCTGGTCACGGATAAGGCCTATGCCTCCGGCTCCTACAACTGGACCGCGGCCGCCACCAGCCTGAACGACGAGGTTTTGGAAATCGGGCGCGACCAAACTTTGCGCGCCAAGTACCAAGGCGTTCTGGAAAAGCTCTTCCGGCTTTATGGCGCCTAGTCAAATGTGATATAATATCCTTATGAACAGCCTGCTGAAATCCGACGTTTTCTTTTTCATCACCAGCATTGCGGTGGTGGTTATTGCCATCCTGCTGACAATTTTAATTGTCTACCTCATTAAGGTATCCCGGGATATCAAATATATTTCCCAGCGGGCCAAAACCGAAGCGGACAATATTATTGACGATGTTTCCAAGCTCCGCACCAACCTCAAGGAACAAGGCGGAAAAATTAAAGATTTGGCCGGCTTTTTCAGCCGCTTCTACAAACCCAAAAAAAATAAATCAAGAAAGGAAACAGAACATGAGCAAAAATAATTCCACCGGAAAGAAAGTCGCGGAAGCCGCTGCGGGCCTGGCCACGCTGGCCGCCGCCGCCGCGGGCACTTACTATTTCTTTGGCAGCAAAAAAGCCGCCGCCCACCGCAAGAGCGCCAAAGCCTGGGCGGAAAAAGCCAAAAAGGAAGTTGTTAAAGAAGTCGGCTCGTTGGGAAAAGTCAGCAAAGCCACTTACGAAAGCGCTGTGGCCCAGGTCATGAAAAAATACCACTCAGCTAAAGCGGCCGCGCCTGCGGAAATTGCCAAGCTGCACAGTGAACTGAAAGGCCAGTGGAAAAATATTGAAAAGCACCTTAGACCCGCCGCGCCCGCCAAAAAGAAAAAACCGGCTGCCACAAAAGCCAAGGCCAAAAAGAAATAATTATCCTTTTTTCCCTCCGCCGTCTGCGGAGGGAATTTCAAGACACTTATCCGCAATGGACACCCAAACTACGCTGTATTTTATCCGCCACGGCCAGACGCAGAGCAACATTAAGCATATCCGCCAGGGCGTACAGATAGACGACTATCTGGATACCCAGGGCATCATGCAGATTGAAACCATCACCCCGATTATTGAGGCGCTGAATTTGGATGTGCTCTACACCTCCTATCTCCACCGGGCCGAAGAAAGCGCGGCTATAATTAACGGCAATTTAAAAAAGCCCATTCCCATTTTCCACGACTTCCGGCTGCGGGAACGGGATTTTGGCAGCCTTACGGGCCACGAGCAAGCCTACTGGGACGAACAGCTGCCTAACAACCGCGAACTGGAAGAAATGCAAACCTACGACTACCGCCCTTTTGGGGGCGAATCCGTAGACCAGGTGCGGCAGCGGGGCTTTACGGCCATTATTGACATTGCCACCAACCACGAAAACCAAAATGTGGGGATTATTACCCACAACGGCATTATCCGCTTGCTGCTGTTCCACTTCCCGGAAATGCCGCGCATCTACCGGGGCATTGAGACCAAAAAAGATATTGCCAACACCGACATTTACGAATTCGTAGTTAGCGCCAGCAAATTGCAGAACCTGCGGTCTTTGCTGAAATAATTTTTTAAATGAAAACTCCGCACCGGCCGTTAGGCTGACGCGGAGTTTTGCTATCGCCCCGAAGGGCTACGAGTTGCGGTTGCGCGTGAACTTTTTGGTCACGCGGGCGGCGCCGATGAGTCCGGCGCCGGACAAGAGCAGAAGCAGGCTTGACGGTTCCGGCACGGGAGCGGTTGCCCCCGTAAGCATGGCCTGTCCGATACCGGGCTGAGTCGGGATTAGCGCCCGCATACCGGAGTAGTCGAAGTTGCCGATCTCACCCTGGGCCGCAGCCAGGATTCCCTGCTCAGCCGTGGTGAGCGAGCGTCCGTCGCCGAGCGACCAGATCCCATGCTGGGTTTGCGAGTCGTTGGGGTTATGGTTCGTAAACTCGTTCCCCAATACCGCCATGGTCTGGTATTCCGCCAGCGTAAAGCCCATGTAGCCGTTAGCTACTGCCTCTGGCAGAGTCATTACGTAGACTTGCCAGTTATGCGAGGCCGGGACTTCGTGCAGGCTGTCGATGCACCACATGCTGAACGGACCCTGGTTGTCGTTGGCCAGGTTGCCCTGAGCCAAACCGACATAATAGTGGCCATCGTTGAGCCCGGCCGGATACCCCTGGTAATACAGGGTATCGATTACGTCCGCCTGGGCAGGCAAGCCCAGAAGCAAGACGCACAGCAACACGAACAACAGCGTGCTCTTATTCATCTCGTGTGTTAAACACCTCCATTGTAGATTCGAACATTTCCGACAACCCGTTTTTTTGCTCAACAGGAAGTGGAAACTTATAAGTATACCATATTATTACATTTTTGTAAAGCCCATACCTAAACTATTAAAAACACCCCTTTAAAGGGGTGTTTTGGCTTTTCCTGTTTAAACTTTCAACTTCCGCCGCAATTCTTCCAACTCCTCGCTACGGTCATAAATTATGGTAATGGTCAGACTGATTAGCCCGGCTGAACCCAACAGCAAATAGAACAAGGTGTCCCCCGGCTTTTCCAAACCAAAAAAGTTTAAAAGGCTGTCGTAATACAAGCTGTAAATCGCCAGGCCCATGCTCAGTGCACTGAATATCCAGGCCAGAATTTTTTGCAGGCCCTTGCCTGCAAAGGCGCCCACCAACAAGGTAAATATACCCAAAACCACATGGAAGATGTTCTGGCCATTGTCCGCATACCAAGTCTGGCCGAACACCGCGGACTCAAAAATAGGATTGAGGTTATTGTAATAACCCACAACCCCGGCAATGACCAAGGTCAGGCCGCAGAGGATAATATATAGTTTTAACAACATATTTTTGTTTGTATTTCTATAGGTATATTTGTGCGCATATTATACCATACATCCCCTTGATAACCAAGTCAAAATCTGCTAGAATGGGGTGCTGGGGATGACGGATTTTGACAGGACTTTGACATCTTCCAATATGCAAGACGAGCCAGTCTGAAGCCTCGCTAATCCCTCGGACATCCACAAATGCTAACGCATGGAACAAAGTTGTAGCCGCGTTTCAAAACGCCCAGCTGCAGCCTGTGCTCGCTTAATTTATTAAGCGACACCCCGCCCTTACGCGCGTCCTCGCCTAAGACCAGCGGGCTAATTCTGGACTGCTGTTTGCGGGTTTGATTTGCATCCGCAAAAGTAAGTTAGCGTAAATCACCCTTATTGTGCATTCGTCAGCTGATTGCAATAAGGTATTCCAGCTGACTAATCTTGTGATCAATTGGAAGGCTGATAAGTTTTGGACCCGGGTTTAACTCCCGGCATCTCCACCAAGATACAACTTAAGTCAGTTTCAGATTTTTTTTGCAGGGCTGCGCCAAGCGCAGCCCATTGTTTTTGGGGGGTGAAAACAACTTTACGGTTTTGCAGGGACAGGTTTACGCCGCAGATTTTTTGCAGAAGAGATTTTTTGTCAGACAGGGAGGGAGAAAGAGCGGTTTTTCCTGCGTTCTGCGCCTGTTTTAGCCATTCCTCAAGAGGTTTACGCCAAGGGCAAACACCTCTTTCTAAATCATCAATTTTTTCCTCTAAAACCTTCTTAGACAGCAGAAGCTCAGCCTTCTGCTGTTGATAAGTATCGCGGTCTATATCTTGCTCCAAATAGACCGTAAGAAGGCGGTCCAATTTTTCAGAAATGCCTTGCATTTCTGTTCGCGCTTGCTGAATTAAAATATTGGATGAGGCGCGAACGTTTTGTTCTTCCTGTTCAGCCATTTTTTGAAGTTGCTCTGCCCAAAAATTCGGCATAGCAAATTCCTGTATAATGCCTGATAGTTGTCGGTCAAGTTCTTCCTGTCGTATGGTTGGCTCGGTGCAGTTAATAGTTTTTGATTTTTTGGTGCAATGGTAATAATACCATTCGTTGACATTGCCGTTCTTTTGTACCTTTTTAAAATAGCCACCGGTTATCATCATGCCGCAATTACCGCAACGCAAAAGTCCGCAATAGCCTAAAGGGTCTTGATGCGGCTTTTGTGGTTTGCTCCGCTCTTGCAAAATTTTTTGTACTTTATCAAAAAGCTTTTTTGTTATAATCGGCTGGTGCTTGCCCTCATAAAATTCACCGGCATACTTAAACATTCCATAGTAGAATGGGTTGGATAAAATCCAAGCAATCTTATCCCGGCTGAAGGGTTTTTTACCTCTCGTAATAATCCCGTGTTTGGCAAAAAACCTGCCGACATCTTCCAGCTTGGAGTTGTTTTGTGCGTAAAGCTCAAATGCTTCCCTGACAACTTTTGATCGCTTTCTATCAATAACAACTAATTTAGTTCTAGTGTCGTTTATATAACCCAAAGGAGCGAGGCTGCAATATTCCCCACGCCGAATTTTTTCCATAAGTCCGCGTTTGGTGTTTGTCCTTAAATCCAAAATGTACTGGTTAGCCATACCAAACTCAACGCTCATTACGAGTACGTTATCTTGCGGTAAGTAGCTTCGTTCAAATGTCCGAATATGTTGGATTATATTTTTTTGCAAGAACCAGCTAATTTGTCCACCATCAATCGGATTACGGGCTAAGCGATCCAGCTTCCAGCAAATAATTCCCTGGGCTTCATCTCGTTCTATACGAGTTAGCATATCCGCAAACACTGGACGCCCCGGCTTCTTAGCAGAGCGTTTTTCCACAAATTCAGCAGCAATGTTCAAATTTTCGTCTTTTGCCAGCTTACGTAAAACTGCAAGCTGGTCATCAATTGACCGGACTTGTTTATCTTCCACGTCAGTGGATTTACGAACGTAAAGGAAATAATTAATCATAACCTTATAGCATTATATTTCTATATAGTATTATAATACAGTATTTGGTATACTTACTGCAAATCCGTAATAACTCTATGACTGACATATCAATAAAACTAGGTAAAAAAGTTAAAGAAATTCGTTTAAAAAGAGATCTGTCCCAAGGCGCTTTGGCTAAAATTTTAGGCGTTCATCCTACTTATATTAGTGGGATTGAACGTGGCCTTAGAAACATGACTTTAAATAATATTGAAAAATTAGCAAAGGCATTAAATGTTTCAGTAAAGAATCTTATTGAATAGAAACAAAATGGTTTTACAATCGTTAACAATTAAAAACTTTCGTTCAATATTTGATGAGACTTTGGAGTGCGAAGCCCTAACTGCTCTCGTTGGCGCTAACGGCTCTGGCAAGTCTTCTTTTCTAAGAGCATTGGATTTGTTTTATAACCCTGCGGCTAAAGTTGATAGGGACGATTTTTATAACCGGGAGACGACTTCCGAAATTGTAATTTCCCTGACTTTTGCGGAACTATCAACTGAAGCAAAGGAGCTTTTTCAAAAATACATTCAAGCCGACACATTAACAGTAGAAAGAATATTTAAATGGGAGGATGAAAAAGCCGTAGCTAAATACCACGGCTCAACTTTGCAGAATCCTGCTTTCGCGCACATTAAAGAAGAGCTTGAATTGAAAGATAGTGGCAAACAGGCAAAAGAAAGCTACAAAAAAATTAAAATTGAAGCAAAATATTCTAGCTTGCCTGAGACAAAAACGAAAGGCGATATTTTAGAAGCCTTACACATATGGGAAGAAACTAATAATAAAGATTGCGTTAGGGAGAGGGACGATGGTCAGTTTTTTGGTTTTCAAAGTGTTGCCGAAGGATATTTGGGAAAATTTACAAAATTTTTATTCATACCTGCAATACGCGAAGCCTCTGATGATGCTAGCGAAAATAAGGGTTCAGCAATTAATGTTCTGATGGATTTAGTTGTAAGAAGCGTTTTGGCAAATAAAGAAGAAATTAAAAACCTAAAACAAGATACACAAATAGAGTATGAAAAAATTATGGCTCCGGCCAATCTAGGTGAACTTACTATATTAGGAAACGCCCTAACCAAAACGTTGAAAACTTTTGCGCCTGATGCCAGTGTGGATTTACTGTGGAAGCCCTTAGATCAAGTCACAATTCCAATGCCACAAGCAGATGTAAGGTTGGCTGAGGACGGCTACTCATCAACAGTCTCACGAACAGGACATGGCTTACAAAGAGCATTTATTTTAACAATGCTTCAGCATTTAGCATTGGCGCAGGCAACGATGAGAAATATAGTTAATAAAAAAACAAATGGTGAAACTGAAGAGGAGCAATCTTCAAAAACACCCAATTTTTTAATTGCCATCGAGGAGCCAGAGCTCTACCAACATCCCAATAGGCAAAGGCATTTGGCTAGTATACTAATGAAATTAACTGGGGGCGAAATTCCTGGTGTCGCAGAGCATACCCAAGTACTCTACTGCACTCATTCCCCACTATTTATCGGAATTGACCGAATTGATCAAGTTAGGCTTTTAAGAAAAGTTACAAATGATCCGGCCAAGCCCAAGATTTCACAAATAACTTCCACCAAACTCTCTCTAATTGCTAGTGAATTGGATGTTTTGGACGGGAATAAAGGCCTATATACGGCCACTACACTTATTCCTAGACTACAAAGTATTATGACGCCTATGATGAATGAAGGGTTTTTTGCTAAAACAATCGCATTAGTTGAAGGAGATGACGATCGGGCCGCAATCATAGGCATGGCAAAATCATTAGGTTGTGATTTAGATGGCATGGGTTTTGCAATTATTTCAGCGGGCGGCAAGTCAAGTATGGATAGACCCTATTTAATTTTTAAAAAATTAGGTATTCCAGTATATCCAATTTGGGATAGTGATTATGGTAAAGCCGACGCCGACCCAGAAACCAATAAAAGAATGTTACGCCTGTTAAATGAGTCCGAAGAGGAGTGGCCCAATTTTGTTCATGATAATTGTGCCTGTTTTAAAAACGACCTAGAATCAACTTTGAAACAAGAACTCGGTCAAACCATTTTTGATACTTGTGTTGGACAATGCAAGATAGATTTTGGAATGGCCAAAGAAAAACAAATCAAAAAGAACCCTAACTTTTATAAAAAACTGATTGATGACGCATCCATCCAAAAAATTGAGTCAGCTACTCTGAAAAAAATAACTGAAACCATAATCAACCTTAAATAAATATTTGCGTCCTGCGCCCCGCCCTTTCTCCCTCCCTGTCTGACAAAAAATCTCTTCTGCAAAAAATCTGCGGCGTAAACCTGCAGTTGCAAAACCGAAAAATTGTTTTCACCCCCCAAAAACAATGGGCTGCGCTTGGCGCAGCCCTGCAAAAAAAATCTGAAACTGACTTAAGTTGTATCTTGGTGCCTCTATTCAACGAGGCTACATCCTATTTTACCGCTAACCACTAACCCCGGCTACCAACTGGCGCACTTGACAGTGCCTTGCAAACAAACCAATTTTTGGCTAAGCTGTGGCTATGGAGCCAGCCGCCTTACTGGTACACTGACTGGTTCACTCTGGTTGTACCACTAAACTTTAAAAAGTACCTAATTCCATTGATGTTTCTAAAAGCCACTAGCTGCGACTACTATACCACCAGGTAATCAACTGAACGACTATCATATATACATACTTACCATACTAAACATCAATACTACTATCTAATCTAACTACTACTAAATCTACAATACAATCCTTAACTAAATTAACCTAAAAGACACCAAAACCAAAAACTAAACAAAATACAACAAAACAGGGGGTGGGAGGG
>JAKAGU010000012.1 GCA_021825655.1 bacterium
GGTGGCTTGCCTCTGAGAGTCGTCAAAATATGCGGGCACGGTAATCACCGCCTTGGCTACTGGCTCGCCCAAATAAGTTTCCGCGTCTTTCTTTATTTTTTGCAAAATAAATGCGCTAATCTGCTCCGGAGCGTATTCTTTGCCGCCAACCGTATAGCGGAAATTGGTGCCCATTTTGCGCTTAGCTTCAAAAATCGTGCCATCCGGATTGGTTACGGCCTGGCGGCGCGCCGGCTCGCCTACCAAAAGCTGGCCTTCTTTGGTAAAAGCCACGTAGGACGGAAAAGCTTTGCCGCCGGAAGTCTGCCCTTCCGCTGCCGGGATCATGACCGGCTTGCCGCCTTCCATCACGGAAGCGGCGGAGTTAGAAGTACCTAAATCTATACCAATAATTTTTGCCATAGTTATTTTCTCCTTAATTAGTCTATAAATCTTCAATATTAAAATTCTTAAACTGGCTGAGGGTTAGCCCGGCTACCTTCTTGCTGGCAAACAGTTTTTTGGAAACCGGGAACTGGTCGTGGTATTCGTCTTTCAGCCAGACGAACACGTTGCCTTCGCTGCCGTCGACTGCGCGCTTCATGTGCAGGATAATCTTGTTTTTGTTCAGGGCCTTGTCGGTAATTGTACAGTCATCGTCGTCCAGAGCTTTGATGCTTTTAGGCTTGTCTTCCCATTCCATTAGCCTGCCTACCTCGAACATTTCTTTAATTAACATAGCTTCTTTCTTTTTATCTGGATCCCGTTCTCTTGCGACGGATGAAGCGATAATTATTTGATTATTTTTACTTAAATCCCTTTTTAGGGTTTTTTGCTGATAACCACCTGGCTAGGCCGGATGACTTTGCCGTTCAACTCAAAGCCGGTCTGTAATTCCTCTACCACCACACCCTCCTCTTGCTCGCTTTCCGTTTCCCGGACAGCCTCGTGGAAATGGGGGTCAAACTTTTTTCCCAAAGCTTCAATTTTTTTTACGCCCACTTCCTCTAAAACCTTGTCCAGCTGCATCACGATGCCGCCCACCCCGGCCTGCCAATTCTGATATTTTTTTTCAAAGTCCTCGGCTGCGGCTGCGGGCATGTGCCTTAGGGCCTGCTCCAAGCTGTCCAAAGTGGGCAGTAGTTTGGCAACGGTCACCTCTTTGGCAAACTCCACCAGTTCTTTATTTTCCCCCTCTTTGCGCTTTTTATAGTTCTCAAAATCTGCGGCAGTCCGCTTCCAGCCTTCCAAATTCCCCTGAGCCTGCTTAATGGCTTCTTCCAAATCCTGCTGAAGCTTATCTATATTGCCTAAGTCTGTATTATTATTTTCTTCCATTGGTGTTATTTAATTAGCATAAAAAGCATTACTGCGCTGCCGACGCCCAAAAGTTTGGCAATATATTCCACCAGCGAAAGGTTCTTCTGGTATTTCATGCTCTTGGGCCCCACCAGGCCAATCACCCCTTTTTTGCCCGAGGGCAATGTCAGGCCGGAGACAATCATGGAGTAATCGCTTTTTTTGGACAACGAAAGTTCTTTGCCAATAAACGTCTGCGGCTGGCCTTCGGCCCCGTAATCCTGAATCATTTTTTCCGCATACTGGTCGATGTCGTCAAAAAATTTGGCAATTTCTTTTGCGTCCTCCGCGGGTAAGGCCGGGTTATTGAGAATATTGGAAAGCCCGACGGTGGAAACGTCTTCGGGAAAAATGGCAAAGCTGGCCGACTGGCTGTGTTCGGAAACCAGCTTGGCAATGCGGCGGCCCATTTCCACATGCGCCACTTGCAATTTGAGCATTTCCCGCTTTAAGACTTCCTGTTCCTTTAAGGTGAGCTTCACCTTGTCCATGAGTTCGTTTACAAAAAACCGAAAACCCTTATCCGTGGGCACGCGGCCCGCGGAAGTATGGGGTTGGGTAATGTAACCCTTCTTTTCCAGCTCCTGCATTTCGTTGCGAATCGTGGGCGCGGACACGCCGAACTGGTATTTTTCCACCAGGTCGTTGCTTGCCACGGGCTGGCAGTTATCGCAATTTTCTTTAACAATGGCAGCCAAAATTTTGGCTTGCCGCTGCGATAATTCACCTTTGCTTGAATTGGCCATAAATTTATCACTAAAACAAAAAGAGTGCTAAAAATATGGTAGCATTAGCACTCTCTAGTGTCAAGTGATAACAAGCCTGTTTAAAAAGTCTGGCCAAACAAAAGAACGGAGGCCGATTGGGGTGGTTCCCCTTTCGGCTCCCGTTCTCAAAAAGTACTGCAGTTGTGTGTTGCTACCGGGCCGCGGTAGCGCGGCGCTTTCGCCGGACCAAGCCCAGGCCGACCAGCCCGGTGCCCAGCAGGGCCAGACTACCCGGCTCGGGCACGGGTGCAACCCCCAGGTTGTCCATGCGGAACACCCCAGTAGACGGAGCGAAGTCCAGTCTGTCGACTACGCCAGAAATACCGCCGGAGTTGGACCAGTTACCGAGGTTCTGTGTGACCGAACCGACCTGGACATTTCCGAGCCAACCCGTAATAGTGACCGAGTTGGCAGCGCCGACTGCTTGGGGCCAGTAAGCAAGCTGTGTCCCCAGGAACTGGAACGGGGTGCTGGAACTGACCCGCAACACGCCGCTGGAGTCGTTGCCGGAGTAGGCGAAATTGGGGTCTGAGGGCAGCGCCGCTTCGCTTTGGCCATACAGGGTGTTGTAAGCCGAGCGATTCATAACCTCCCAGCCGGTGAAGGTAAAATCGGCGTAGTTGGTCGGCACATCGAGCCATGCGTTGGGGACGGACCCCCAGGTGTTAACCGTGGTAAGGTCATCGAAGTTGATGACCGTGGCCCCTGCCGGCACGAGCGCCAGCAGGAACAAAACGAACAGCAGTATGCAATTACGCATTCTTCTTTCACTCCTTCATGTTTTCTCGAGAAAACAAAACACCTCACCAATTAAGGCAAAGTGTTTGTTTGGATTATTCTACGTCAGAAGCGCTTGTTAGTCAACCCTAAGTCCTTGACTATAAGACAAAATTCGGTATAATACAAGGCCGTCAAAAAGACTGTTTGCGGCTTCCAATTGCCTTTATTTAAGGCAAAAATGAAGCCACAAGCATTTCTGGTGGCCAACATGTCTGAGGAGGAATGAATCGAATGAAAGCAATGTCTTTTGTCCTGTTTATTTTCGCGGTCGCCGGCCTGGCCGTCGCCGCGGAACAACCGAAACCCATTACCATTGGCGACTGCACGTGCACCGGTATCCGCAAGTCCACGGGCAAGCCGTGGACCGAAAGCGAATGCCGTTCGGCCTGCGAAACCAAACGGATGCTGGGCGACAGCTTCGGCAACCTGGCCAACCCCTCGCTCAACCCCGGCCTCGCTGCCGACAGCCAGAGCGAAACCGCAACCACCAACAGCCGTCAGCCAGCCGGTCCTGAACTGACCCGCCAGCAGGTCATCGAAGCTCTTCTGGCCTTCATTGTCTTGATGGGCGCGGCATTTGCGTTCGGAGCCTGGAAAATAATGAAGTCCGGCCCAAAGCGTAAAAAACGCACCTACACCACAGACCAGCACAAGCTAGCAGCAGACCCCTCAGCCGAAACTGCCGTCGTAAACACAGAAACCGCGGTGCCCGAACCAACCGGTTCCGGGCTGGCAGTGGTTGCCGCCAAGCAGCCTGCAGCGACCGCTGTAGAAACCCGCCCTGGACAGTTGGAAGAAATCGTGGACATTACCAACAGATCCAAGGAAATGGACGGGGTTGTGGCCATGCTGGAAAACTGGGCGAACCCGGAAGTTTACCGCTGGGCGCACTGGGGCAAGGGATTGTCCCAGTTCACCCTGGACAATTTTGGGTTCCAGCCGGAAATGAAGCTTTTTTCCGGCGGGATCGAGATGTCGGTCCAGGCAGAACACGAACGGGCCTGGTTCGAAATCATTACCTTCGCCATTCAGGACAGGTTCCCTGTAAGCCTGAAGCTGGTGATTCTCGAACAGACCCAGGAGGGTTGTGTCATGGTGCTCATGCCCGAAGAGTCGGTCCGTTTTGCCCTCTTGGGCGAAAGCAATGTGCTGACCCTGACAGAAGGGCTCAGGCAGCACTTGCTGCCCTCCGTGCACGAACACAAAAGATTGGCCAACCAATAAGCCAACCCTCGACATTGCTTTCCCCCTCTCAAGAGCAGGCGTTACCCCACCGGGTGCGCCTGCTTTTTGCATCTAAAAACCCCGCCTCTTCGCTATGAGGCGGGGTAAAATATTATTTAAGCAATGTTTTTAAATACTGGCCCGTGTAGCTGGCTTTAACTTTAGCCACGTCTTCCGGCGTGCCCTGAGCCACCACCTGGCCGCCCTTGTCCCCGCCTTCGGGACCCATATCAATAATCCAGTCCGCAGTTTTAATCATGTCCAGGTTATGCTCAATCACCACCACTGTGTTGCCTTTATCAACCAGCTTATTTAAAACAGACACCAGGCGGTTCACGTCCGCGAAATGCAAGCCTGTGGTTGGCTCATCCAAAATGTAGAGTGTGCGGCCCGTGCTCGCCCGAGAAAGCTCCGTGGCCAGCTTAATACGCTGAGCTTCGCCACCGGACAGGGTGGTGGCATTTTGCCCAAGGCGCATATAACCCAAACCTACCTGGCTTAAGACATCCAATTTTTTATGCAGAGCGGGAATGCTGGCAAAAAACGTACGCGCTTCGTCTACGGTCATTTCCAAAACTTCGGAAATGGTTTTTTCCTTGTAGTGGATTTCCAAAGCCTCGCGGTTATAGCGCCGGCCGCCGCACTCCTCGCAGGTAATGTAAACATCGGGCAAAAAATTCATCTCGACTTTAATCACGCCGTCACCCGCGCATTTTTCGCAGCGGCCGCCGCGCACGTTGAAACTAAACCTGCCGGCCTTGTAGCCGCGCATGCGGGCTTCCTGGGTAGCGGCGAACAAGTCGCGGATGGGCCCGAACAGACCGGTATAGGTCGCGGGGTTGGAGCGCGGCGTACGGCCAATCGGCGACTGGTCGATGTTGATAATCTTGTCGATATGCTCATAGCCGAGAATCTTCTTGTGCTTGCCGGGCTCGTCCTTGCTGTTCCAGAAATACTTGTTTAAGGCGCGCACTAAAATATCATTAAGCAGGGTGGATTTGCCGCTGCCGGACACTCCGGTCACGCACACAAATTTGCCCAGAGGAATGTCCACGCTGACATTTTTCAAATTAAACTCTTCCGCGCCGATTACTGAAAGTTTCCTGCCGTTGCCCGGCCGGCGGCGCTTGGGCACATGAATCATTTCCTTGCCGGACAGGTACTGGCCGGTCAGGCTCTTGGGGTTTTTTTCCACCTGTTTGGGCGTACCTTCGGCCACCACTTCCCCGCCGTGCTTGCCCGCGCCCGGGCCAATATCTACGACCCAGTCGGATTCGCGGATAGTTTCCTCGTCGTGTTCCACCACAATAATCGTATTGCCTAAATCGCGCAGTTCCTTTAGCGTTTCCAAAAGCTTGCGGTTATCGCGCTGATGCAAGCCAATGGACGGTTCGTCCAAAATATACAGCACGCCGGTCAGCCCCGAACCGATTTGCGTGGCCAGCCGGATACGCTGGGCTTCGCCGCCGGACAGGGTGTCGGCCGTCCGGTCCAAAGACAGATACGCCAGGCCTACGTTCAGCAAAAATTCCAGGCGCGCCACAATCTCTTTCAAAATCAGTTTAGCAATGGCCATTTCCCGCACCGACAAATGCTTGGGCAAGTTTTTGAAAAAATCGAACGCAGCATCAATAGACAGGGCCGAAACCTCCACAATATTTTTGCCGTTTACGGTCACGGCCAGCACTTCGCGCTTCAGGCGCTTGCCGCCGCAGGTCGCGCAGGAACGGATGCGCATGTACTGCTCAATTTCGCTGCGCATATAGTCCGAGTCCGTTTCTTTATACCGCCGCTCTAAATTCGGGATTACGCCTTCGAAGGCGGTCATCATTTCAAAAGCGCCTTCGCGCGAAGCAAACTCTCCGGCCACTTTGACCTTGCGGTCGCCCGTGCCGTATAAAATCACATCCACAAATTTTTTAGGCAATTCTTTAATGGGCGTATTTACTGAAAAGCCGTACTCTCCGGCCACGGCGTGCAAAATGCGGCCGTACCAAGAAAGTCGGGAGGTGGTTTTGCTCCAAGGCCGGATAGCCCCCTCGGCCAGAGTCAGTTTGTGGTTGGGGATCACCAAATCCGGTTCCACGGTCAGCTTAGTGCCCAGGCCTTTGCATTCGGGGCAGGCGCCATGCGGGCTGTTAAAAGAAAAGTCGCGCGGATCCAGCTCAGGCAAGGAAAAATGGCCGTCCGGGCAGGCGTATTTCTGGGACAAGGTTATATCGGCGCCCTGAGTCTGCAGGTTTTCGCCGAACTTGGCGGCCAAAGCCAGGCCATCGCCTAAATCCAAGGCCTTTTCCAGGCTTTCTGAAATACGGTTTTTTTCTTCCTTGCTGACACTCACCCGGTCTACCACCACTTCAATGCTGTGTTTCTTCTGCTTGTCGAGCTTCAAGTTCATAGCTTCGGCCAAATCCATTACGTTGCCGTCCACGCGCACGCGCGCAAACCCGGCTTTTTTGGCCTGTTCAAAAATGTGCCGGTGTTCGCCTTTCTGGTCTTTAATAAAAGGCGCAAGCAGCATAACTTTTGTCCCCGCAGGCAAAGACAAAAGCTGGTCCACCATAGCCTGAATGGTCTGGCCCTGGATTTTTTTACCGCATTCCGGACAATGGGGCATGCCGGCGCGGGCCCACAAGAGGCGCATGTAATCATAAATCTCCGTAACCGTGCCCACGGTGGAGCGGGGGTTATGGCTGGCCGACTTCTGGTCAATGGAAATGGCGGGCGACAGCCCCTCAATTTTGTCCACATCCGGCTTATCCATGAGTCCGATAAACTGGCGGGCATAAGCCGACAAGCTTTCCACGTAGCGGCGCTGGCCCTCGGCATAAATCGTATCAAAAGCCAAAGACGACTTACCGCTGCCGGACAGGCCGGTGAAAACCACCAGTTTGTTCCGGGGCACATCCAAATCGATGTTTTTTAAGTTGTGCATCCGCGCGCCGCGGATGGAAATTTTATCGTTCATAAAAGGAATAAATAAAGAGCAAAGCGTTTTTTATTCTACCACGGAAGTCAAGAGTGAATCAAGGCTTATAAACAAAAGCCGCAAGGAAGCCCAAAAATGGCATCCTTGCGGCGAAACCGAACAAACAGCAGTTCATAAGGTCTCCTGCTTATCCCGGGTCTTGGCCCGCGGGGCCGTGAAGCGGAAGCGGACCCAGGCCAGAAACGACCGGTCCTGGAACCACTCCACCAGGCGCGCGCCCAGGGACTTAAACCCCGGCCGAAGCTGGTCCCAGGGCACATCGCGGCGGATATATTCCCACTCGCGTTCGACCTGGCGTTGGTAACGCTGCAGCTTCCACGCCGCGCCACTCCGCCAAGCCCAGTACTCCTGGAACTGGCGCTTAACCGCCCGGCTCGCCCAGCGAAAGCCAGCCAACCACAGCGCTAGCCTGATGAGCAAACCAAGCAGCTTGTAGGCCGCCCACAGGCACAGCCCGATTAGTCCCAGAATGGCAATCACCGCGCCAGCAGCCATGGCAAAATAGTCGCTAATACTGCTACTGTCGTTGTCTTGCATTAACCCTCCCTGGATTCGAAACTCTAAACTTCAGGCATTCTACAAAAATTAAAACAAAAAGAAAAGCCCCCGGAAAGCCTGAGCGTTGCTAGCGCTGGCTGACCGGGGACTTGATAACGACCGTCCTCTTACCCTTCTAAGACGGCTGTGTAGCTGACGTTGACCAGCTTCTCCCCTGTGCCGCAAGCCACACCGTGACCGTGCAAAACCTCGACGGCGGTAACATTAACGGCCACGGGCCTGGGTCGGCCTGACACGCTAGCGTTCTGATGAAGCACACATAGCACATGAGCTTCAAGCTGGTTTTTGCTCTTTTCTTCCAGCAGCACGCTTTGCAGCAAAAGCTGAATCAGACCTTCGGGAGCCGGCGCTCCACGACTGCGATGGGCACAACCCATTTTTCCTCACTCCCTTCTTTGCCAAGATGGCAAGTTCAGCGGCCAACCGGAAACACGAACGTACCCGGCGCCAGACCTGCGGAAAAACAGCCGCAGACAAAGACCAACAGCAACAACGCAAAATCCTGTTTCAACTACTCTCCTTTCCATAAGAACAGCGGGGGCAAGGGGGCGTAGGCCTGAAATACCAAAGTCTTATTCTTCCCCCTTTGTGCAAAAAGATTAAAAGATATTGGCCCCGCCGTCAAACCCGCACGTGGACGCCTGCGCCCAAGGCGGTTATAATTTACCCATGAACCAGTTGCTGACAAAACCCAAAAACCTGCCCGACAAACCGGGGGTATACTTTTTTAAAGACACTGCGGGGCGGATTTTATATATAGGAAAGGCCAAAAACCTGCGCGCGCGCATCGCTCAGTATTTTGGCAAAAGCGACAATCGGCCGCAGATCCCCTTTCTTATGGCGGAGGCGGCAAAACTGGATTACACCATCGTCAACACTGAGCTGGAAAGTTTGTATCTGGAACGAAACCTTATCCAACAGCACCGGCCCCGCTACAACATTGAACTGAAGGACGATAAAAATTTCGCTTTTATCACCATTGACTACGCGGCGGAAATCCCCCAAATTGGCTACGCACGCAAGTTTGAACCAGGCAAAAAAAACGTAGCGTACTTCGGACCTTATACTGCGGCCGGCAAAATCCGCAATACCCTGAACACGATCCGGAAAATTTTTACTTACTGCGCAGCGCAAAAAATAACCGGCAAACCGTGCTTCTACTACCACCTGCACCGCTGTCCGGGAGTGTGCGTAGGCAAAATTACCCCCGTGGAATACCGGTTGCATATGCAGCGCATTGAAAAATTCCTCTCGGGCAAAACCGGCCAGGTACTTACACAACTAAAAACAGAAATGCGCCGGGCCGCGCAAGCTAAAAAGTTTGAGGTTGCGGCCCGTTTCCGCGACCAGGCCCGGTCTTTGGAGCTGGTTTTGCAAAAACAGAACATAATTCTCACCAAACCGTCCAACTGGGATGTGGTTTCCGTGGTCCAGGAAGGCTTCTTTGATAGCGTCAACCTGTTCAAAATCAGAAACGGCCGCATGTTCGACAAAGAAAACTTTGTCTATGAGTCCAAAACTGGCGGGGAACAGAACAAAGAATACCTGGCTTCCGTACTCCAAAGATTCCTGGAAGACTACTATCTCTCCGCAAGCGACTTGCCCAAACAAATTTTTCTGAATGGAAAAATTGCGAACCCCGGCCTGATTTACCAGCTGTTCAAGTCCCGTTTCGGAAAATCGGTTAAAATCGGTGCCGCACTGAGAGGCAGGGCCAAAAATCTGCTCAGGCTCGGGGAAACCAATGCGCGCGAATTTTTGGACAAATGGCTGACGGGCAGGGCCGGCAACCTGGACAAAATCCAACAAGCCCTGGAACAGCTAAAAACCGAACTTAGTTTGCCCGGACTCCCGAAACTAATAGAATGCTACGACATCAGCAATATTCAGGGCACTAACGCGGTGGGCAGCATGGTAGTTTTTAAGGACGGCCTGCCGGCCAGGCAGCTATACCGCAAATTTAAAATCCAAACCAAGCAAACGCCGGACGATTTTGCCATGCTGGGCGAGATGCTGGGCCGGCGCTTGGAAAGATTAAAGCACCCGGATGCCAAATGGCCCAAACCGGACCTGATTGTCATTGACGGGGGCAAGGGCCAGCTCAGCGCCGCCGTGGAAGCGCTACGGGCCAAACAGGCCGCCATACCGCTTATCGGACTGGCCAAACGCATTGAGGAAATCTTTTTACCCGGCAGCGCCAGCCCTTTGCTTCTGGCCCACGACCAGCCGGGGCTGCAGCTGCTGCAAAGAATCCGGGACGAAGCCCACCGCTACGGCATTACTTACCACCGCCAGCTGCGCAGCAAACAGGCCGTGCGTTCGGTTTTGGACGAAATCCCCGGCGTGGGACCCAAAACTAAAAAACTGCTTAAACAAAAATTTGGTACGGTAACCCAAATCAAGCAGGCTAGTCTGGAAGAACTCGCCAAAGCAGTGGGCACCAAGCTGGCCCAAACCCTAAAAGCTCGGCTTTAACACCGGCGTCCCAAAAAAACCAGCGCTTAGCCCGCGCGTTGACACATACCGAGGGTTTTGGGTATAATAACGCAGTCAACTTTAAAACTGTCTTGAAGCGAAAAACATGCGTCAAATCCTCCAATTTATCAATATTCTTGTCATGGTTCTGCTGATTATTGTAATTTCCTTGCAGAACAAGTCTTCCGGATTGTCCAATGTGTTCGGCGGGGCCGGCAATATTGTCCAGACCCGGCGGGGTTTGGAAAAATGGCTGTTCTACGCCACCATTGTTCTGGGCGCGCTGTTTGTGATAATTAACGCCTCTTTCCTGTTTCTCAAGTAGCGGCCCAAGGCTAAGTCGCTTTCTACTTGATTCCAATGAACGGGTTTCCACAAAATTTAATCCTTTACGGCCGGCAAGTTTTTTCCGGAACCAAAGCCGTAAAACACCTCAACCTTTCCACTTTACGGAAAGTTTTTTCTTTAATGGGCAAAAAAGAAAAAATCGCCCTGGGCCTCTTGGCCCTGGTGGCTCTGGGCAGCCTGACTCTTTCCATAACCGGCTTTTATCTTAACCATACCCGGCTGGCGCCGATTGTTGGCGGCAGCTATACCGAAGGCCTGAAAGGCCAGCCGCTTTATATCAACCCGGTGCTGGCTTACCAGGAACCCGACACCAGCCTGACCAAACTCATCTTCTCCGGACTCTATAAGTTTAACGGCGAAGGCGACCTAGTGGCTGACCTGGCCGACGGCATGCCCGTGGTTTCCCAGGACCAAAAACAGTACACTATCAACCTCAAACGCAATGTTAAATGGCATAACGGCCGCCTGCTCACGGCCGATGACGTGGTCTACACCGTTAACCTAATTAAAGACCCGGCCTACAAAAGCCCGCAGCGGTCCCTCTGGCTTTCCACTTCCGTGGAAAAACTCTCCGATTATCAGGTCAGGTTTACACTCAAAGACGTGTCCGGGCCCTTCATCTATAATTTAACCTTGCCCATACTCTCAGAATATATCTGGAATAAAATCGACCCAGCCAGCTTCCACCTTTCCGAAAACAACTTAAACGCCATTGGCACGGGCCCTTATGCCATCCGTACCGTAGAAAAACTTAAAAACGGCAACGTAAAATCCCTGAGCCTTGAGCCCGCAGCCAATTACTACGGCGAAAAGCCCAAAATCCGCAATCTGACTCTCAAGTTCTACGACACGGAAAACGATTTAGCCAATGCCTTGCGCGCCGGCGAAATCCAAGGTTTCGGCTACACGCCGCTGGGCAATGATCAAAACCTGGCTTCCAACCAAACCAGCGCCAACCGCCTGACTTTCCCCATCCCCCAGTACGAGATGGTGTTCTTCAACCTCAACAACAAAACCCTGGCCGACCAAAATATCAGGACCGCCCTGGCTCAAAGCATTGACCGCAACAAAATCATTTCGGAATTTTTCGGCAACATGGCCGTACTGCCTAAAACCCCCTCCCTGGAGCCCGCAGCTGGCAGCGAAAACATCCTGAAGCAGCCCCCATACGACCCCGAAGCCGCCAAGGCTTTGCTGGAAAAAAACGGCTGGAGCAAAGATGCTGCCACCCAGCTTCTAACCAAAAAGGGTTACAAAAACGAACTGACTTTGGTTACCAATGATTTTTCCATCAACACCAAAACCGCCCAATATCTGGCCACGCAGTGGGAAGCCTTGGGCCTGAAGATCGACCTGGTCGTACTGCCCACCAAGCAGCTGACGGAAGACGTGGTCAGGTCCCGCAATTTCGACATTTTGCTTTTCCCGCAAAAACTCAGCAACGACCCCGATCCCTTTCTCTTCTGGCATTCCAGCCAAAGCAAAGACCCCGGCCTCAACCTGACCGGCTTTAACAACCCGCAAGCCGACAAGCTGGTCACCGAAAGCCGGACCACCACGGACATCAACGTGCGCAACCAGAAATATCAGGACTTCTACGCCCTCCTGGAAAACCAGCTGCCCGCTCTGTTTCTAGCCCAGACTGAGTACGTTTATATTGTCGACAAACAAATCCAGGGCGTGGACCTGTCCGTGCTCTACGACCCCAGCCAACGTTTTTACAACCTGCCCAGCTGGTACATTAGCGAAGGCCGGGTCTGGAAATAGGCAAACCCGCAGCATAAAACCCATTGCCAAAACAGGGGCAAAAATGCTAAAATATCTTATCTCTATGGGGATGTGGTGGAACTGGCAGACACGTACGGTTCAGGGCCGTATGGCCGCAAGGTCGTGAGGGTTCAACTCCCTCCATCCCCACCAAAAAAATCAAAAAAATTGACAAAAAAATCAGTCTGTGATATAATTTAAACAAGCTAAAACACTTGTTTGGAAACAAAAAAACAGTTACCAGCTAAAAGTTAAGTCCATAAAGCTTGATTTTTAATTGCTAATTGCGCAAAGAATGGGTTCGGTCGGCTGAACAGGCCACTTCCCCAATTCTTAAACCTAAAAGCAAAAAACTCCGAACTGGAGTTTAACTTTTTTAGCAGTATTAATATTTATCCTGGCCCGCGAAAGCGCAAACACCGGGCTCAAACAGAAAGTCTAATGATTAAAAAACCTCAACACGGTTCCAGATTTGGCGGCAACAGGCCGGCCAAGCCCGGACCTCTCCAGGCCCCCAGGCCTGAACCCAAAACCGCTTCGGGTGGCGACAGGCTGGACCAGCTGATCCAAAAAGCTACTAACCTGACAGCCGGCCTGCAAACCAGCCGTTACACGGCTTCCCGCCAAAACCTTCGAGTCATCCCTATGGGCGGTATTGAAGAAGTTGGTGAAAACATGACAGTTTTGGAATACGGTGACGACCTGATTGTCATTGACATGGGTCTTGCCTTTCCTGACGACACCATGCCGGGCATTGATTATATTATTCCGGACACGAAATGGCTGGAACAGAACCGGCGCCGCATCCGCGGGGTGATTATCACCCACGGCCACTTGGACCACATTGGCGCCGTGCCCTACATTTTACCCAAACTGGGCGACCCGCCCGTCTACACCATGGCTCTCACTGCCGGTTTCATCAAAAAACGGCTGGAAGAGTTTGGGCTCATGGGCCGCTCCCGGATTAATGTCCTGACCAAAGACGACACCTTAGCTTTGGGCAGCTTCAAAATCCGTTTTTTCAGACTGAACCACAGCATCCCGGACAGCGTGGGCTTATCTATTACCACGCCCGTAGGCCAGGTAGTGTACGCCACGGACTGGAAATTCGACCACACGCCCGCTGACGGCAAGCCCACGGAATTCGACAAGATTGCCAAATTCGGCGCCGAAGGCGTGCTGCTCTTAATGTCCGACTCCACCAATGCGGTTAAGCCGGGCTATTGCATGTCCGAACGCGAACTAGGCATTACTATTGACCGGACTTTTGGCGAAATTAAGGGCCGGATAATTTTTGCCAACTTTGCCACCAGCATTTCCCGCATCCAGCAGGTTTTTGACGCTGCGGCCAAGCACAACCGAAAAATTATCGTCACTGGCCGGAGCATGGTCAACAACATTGAGATTGCCCTCTCACTAGGCTATCTCAAAATCCAGCCCAAAATTGTCATCAAGTCGGAGCAGGCGAAAAAATACCCGGACAACCAGATCGTCGTTCTGACCACGGGTTCACAGGGTGAAGACGCGGCCGGTCTGGCCCGCATTGCCCGCGGCGACCACAAAACCATCAAAATTAAGAAAGGCGATACGGCCATCGTATCCGCCTCCCCCATTCCGGGCAACGAACGCGCGGTAGCTGCCGTGCTGTCCAACCTCACCCGCCTGGGCGCGCATGTCATCTACAACAAAACCCTGGACATCCACACCTCCGGGCACGCCCACCAGGAAGAACTGAAGCTGATGATTGCCCTGACCAAGCCGAAATATTTTATGCCTATTCACGGCGAACACCACATGATTGTGGCGCACGCCGATTTGGCCAAAGGCATGGGCATTCCGGAGCAAAATATTTTCTCTCTGGATAACGGACAAATTTTGGAAGTCAGCTCCGCCCGCGAAGCTAAGGTTGTGGAAGACCCCAAGGTCACTTCCGGGTACGTATTCATTGACGGCTTGGGCGTGGGCGATGTCGGCGAAGTGGTAATCCGCGACCGCCAGGTTATGGCCCAAGATGGTATGTTTGTGGTCATCGTAACCCTGGACCGCCGCAACGGCAAGCTTATCAACCAGCCGGACATTATTTCCCGCGGGTTTATCTACATGAAAGGCAATGACGACCTGATCCGCGAAGTAAAACACGAGGTCAGAAAACTTGTAGAAAGCAAGGGCAAAGAAAAACTGGAACCCAACTGGGCCTTTCTGCGCAACATCATCCGCGACGAAATCGGCGAATATCTCTACCAAAAAACCGAACGGCGCCCTATGGTCTTGCCAGTGATAATCGAAATCTAAACCGCCTGGTTTACCCCGCCTCCTAGCTAAGAGGTGGGGTTTTTTGTTCTACTTAAGCAGAAATAACTAACCCAATTACACATGTCTACTTTACCAACTGGCGTGCGCTCTCCCGAAAGCTTTGGCAACACACCCGACGACTATGCAGCAATTTTTCTAAAAAGAATCCAGGAGACAAAAGCCGAGCGCTCTGCGGCCTTGGAAAAGGGAAACAACGCCCAAGCCCAAAGCCTAGAAAAACAAATAACTGAGCTAACAGGTCAATATAAAGAGCATTGCCAACAATTTTCTCTGCCCAACGAACTGGAAAAATAAGCCCTTTGCCGCCCCGCCTCTCTAGCTAAGAGGCGGGGTTTTTTGTTATACTCAATGCATATGGAAAAACAGACAATCGTTTCCGGCATCCGGGCTTCCGGATCCTTACACGTCGGCAATTACCTGGGCGCCTTAAAGCAGTTCGTGGAGCTGCAAAACCAGGGCCATCACTGCTATTTCTTTATTGCCGATCTGCACGGCCTGACTACGCCCTTTGAGCCGAAGAAACTGTCCAAAGATACGCTGGATGTGGCAGCCACTTATCTGGCTGCGGGTATTGATCCGAAAAAATCCGTTTTCTTCTTACAAAACCACATTCTGGAACACGCTACCCTGGCCTGGATTTTCAATTGCCTGCTGCCCCTCTCGGAACTGGAGCGCATGACTCAATATAAAGACAAGGCCAAGCAGCACAAAGAAAACATCAACGCTGGCCTGCTGACCTATCCCGCGCTCATGGCCGCCGACATTCTAATGTACAAACCCACGGCCGTGCCCGTGGGCGAAGACCAGGTACAGCACGTGGAACTGGCGCGCGTGGTGGCCAGAAAATTCAACCACAAATTCGGCAAGACTTTTCCCGAGCCGCACACTTTCCTCAGAAAACCGCTGCGGATCATGTCCCTCTCTGACCCTGCCAAAAAAATGAGCAAAACCGGAGACGAGGCCTTGCTGCTGGACGACGAACCCAAAGAAATTAGCCGCAAGCTGAAAAAAGCCGTGACCGCTTCCGAAAGCGGCAAAGCCTCGGCCGGCGTGGAAAACTTGTTTTTACTCTTGGAGCATTTTGGCAAACAGGAACAGATTGCTTATTTTCGGGACGCGCAAAGGAATAACAGCCTGAAGTTCAGCGAACTCAAAGAAACCTTGGCCAAAGAAGTGGCCGGCTATTTTGCCGAATTCCGCGCCCAAAAAAAAGCCTTACTGGAACAGCCTGAGTATCTGGCGGAAATTCTGGGGGAAGGCGCCCGCAAAGCCCGCACCGTAGCCCAAAGCACCCTGCAGGAAATTAAACATCGAATTGGACTGCTCTAACCGGCAGTCTTTTTTGCACCCACAAGACTTAAAAGAGGGACAATGCGCTTGCGTAACAACAAGCGGACAAGCCTCGCTGGCTGCCACGCCGGCAAGTCGGGTGTTTTTTTGCAGTAAAGGAGACCCAGTATGTCCCATCACCCTGAAACACTAGGCGAGCCGACCTACCTCAGGCAGGGTTCCTGCCTGATGGTCTTCGGTTCCCCGGAAGCGGCCGAGCAGGCCCACACCGCCTGCATCGCCGCCTTCAACGGCAACCTGCAGTTCGCCGGATTCCAACTCCGGCCTCCGCTCAACCCCTTGCCCGACTGGATGAAAAACGGCCAACCCTGCCAGCCCTGGCTGGTTCTGGAACACCGTTGCATCATCTTCGGGATAGCGGCCTTGGCCGGCAATTCCGCCCACTTTCCCGGCGACCTAGAGGAACTTTTCATCCTCAACGATCCGCCCATTGTGGTGGGCAACCACGTCCGCAACTTCGGCCTATACACCCCCAGGGTACAGCAAGTCCGATTCGAAGAAGCCCCCACCCATGCACACGCCGATAATCTCGTTATCCTCCCCCGGGTCCGGGCCGTGGCCTGAACCCAACGCAAGCCGGCTACACTGCCGAACCGAAAAGACCGTCCTCGTTTCAGATGACGGTCTTTTCATTTTGCCTTTCAGCCAATTGTTCTATACTGGGCCTAAGGAGGATCCGAATGGAAAACCTGGTGAGTATGCGGGAAGGTACCGTGGTGCTGCCCTTCATCAGCAAGCGCGCTGCCTTTACGGCCTATGGCCGGGTACTGGAGACTTATTTGGGCTGGCTCTGGAAACAGAATCCCCTGGAAGCCTTTGGTATAAGCCTGCACCCCGAAATGGCCCGTCCGGAACTCAACCTCCGGACTTACGAAGCCAGAGAAGAATGGCACCTGATTGCACGGAAGAACCATCTGGCCATCAAGCCGGTCTTCTTTCTTGTCCCAGTCCAGGGCCCGGTTCTGGAAACCCATTTTCACTACTGGCAGATGGCTAAGATCCCAAAAATGCCGCCTGCAGCCGTACTCATGAGCCTGCAGACCCAAGGCGTTAGCCTGGCGGACCTGGAAGGCCCTTTGGCCGCCGTGTTTGGCTGGGAGCCTTACCGCAGAGGCCACCTCATTACCCCGGCGCAGCTTTCCCGCCTGCGCTAAAAAGGCCGCTCCGAAGTTTCGGAGCGGCCTGTCCTTTTTTAAAGCTACTAGCTGGCAAAACTTTGCAGAAACTCCACCAATTCGGCCTGGCGCTTCTCCTTTTCCGCAAGGCTCCTGGCTTCCATGTTCAGCCGGATAATAGGTTCTGTGTTGGACCCCCGTACCGAAAACCGCCACTCCGGATACTCCACAGCCACGCCGTCCAGCTCGGAAACCTTGCCGTCCGCATAGCGCGCCTTGAAAGCCGCCACCACTTCGCCTACGTTCTTGACTTTAAAATTGGTTTCTTCAATGGCAAAATATTTTTCAAACAGCGGCTGGTAAATTTCGCTCATTTTTTTGCCGGCTCCGGAAAACATTTCCAGAATCAGCAAAAAAGGAATCAGACCGTTATCCAAAAAGTAAAAATCCTTAAAAAAATAGTGGGCCGACACCTCGCCACCGAAAATCGCCTGGTCGCGAATCATCTTTTCTTTGTAAAAACTGTGGCCGGTCTTGGTTACAGCCGTGGTGCCACCCAAATTTTTTACTGCTTCCTCCGTTGCCCAGTTTAGTTTGGAATCCACTAAAATTTCTCCCGGACCATAACGCTTAATCAGGTACTCCGCCAATACAGCGGTAGTAAAATATCCGGACAAAAACCTCCCGGTTTCATCAAAAAAGAAGCAGCGGTCAGCGTCCGCATCCCAAGCCACGCCAAAATCCGCACCTGAAGACTTTATTAAGGCAATGGTTTCGTCCCGGTTGGCCGGAATTAGCGGGTCCGGCCGGCCTTTGGGAAATTCGCCGTTAGGCTGTTCGTTCAGCCAAACCATATCCAGCCCGAGCTTTTCAGCCACAGCCTTCACGTTTCTGCCGATTGCTCCAAAATTCAAGTTGGCTACAATTTTGCAGGGCTTGATTTTTGCCAGGTCGATTACGGATAAAACTTTGGCTATATAAGGTTCAAAAACATCCAGTTCCCTGGCCTGGCCGGCTGCCTCAGCCTTGTGCTGATAACCGGCAACAGCAATGTCCCGAATTTCATAAATGCCGCTGTCCCCGGAAATCGGTCCGGCTTTGGCCCTAACTAATTTTAAGCCGTTATACTCCTTGGGGTTATGCGAAGCGGTCACCATAAGTCCGCCATCGGCTCCGGTATGCACCACGCCAAAGTACATGGTATCTGTGGTCACCATGCCAATATCAATTACATCCACGCCGTGGTCCAGCAACCCCTGCTTTAAGGCCGCCAAAATCTCGATCCCGGACAAACGAACGTCCCGGCCCACCACTACGGTTTTAGGGTTTAAAAATTTAACGTATGCCTGGGCAATCTTATAGGCCACCTCGGCATTAATCGTTTCCGGGAACACACCCCGGATGTCATAGGCTTTAAAAATAACTGGGTCGATGTTCATAAGCTCTGCTCAATGTTTTTTAACGCTAGTAAAAATTCCTGCGGGGTGCCTACAATTTTTTCATTATTTTGGTTGGGTATAAAAGCAATCCTGCCATCCCCCAGCTCGATAGCGCCCCGGTTTGCGTACCCGGCACTCACCTGGCCTTTTTGCAGCATGGGCTGCTTAATGTTAATCCGCTGATTATCCAAGTATTGTTTTAATTCCAAAAGCTCAGCAGCACTTAAGGTTAAAACCCCTCTGACTACGGAACCCTCTTTTCGGCGAACCGAAAGCGGCCCTTCGCTGCCGGGCTTGGACGGGGTTATGGGCCCGGCCTCACCCGCAGATTTAGGCTCAAATGATGGCAAGTCTTTTCGTTCCGACATATTATCTATTTTATCACAAAAAAAACCGGTAACGCATCCTAAGTCAATATGGTAAAGGCCGCGGCAAGTGCAAAACAATGCAACTTGCGCGCGGCCTTCTGAGTTTGCCCACTCCTATTTGGATTTCCCCTTCTTGGCGCCATTACGGCGCCACGGCGACCGTTTCTTGCCCACTGTCACCTCGCGCTAGAAAGAATGGCCGAAGCCACCGAAGCGGTTGAAACCGTTGAAACTGGACACCACGGCCCAGCCGCTGTGTCCGCGCCGGTTCTTGAACCTCTTCTTTTTGGGAGTAACGCGCGCGCCTTCTCTGGGCGCGCCTTTCATCTTCAGCCTTCGGGCAGCCCTGCTGCCCCCCTTAATCATGCCACCCGCTGCAGTGCGCGTGTACTGGGCCATCGTCTATTATACCTCTTTTCTGTGTGGATTCAGGGCCAACAAGGCTCCCTGTATGTTCCAGATAATACGCCTTAAATATGGGAAAGTCAACCAAAACAAAAGGCGCGCCTTAGGTACCGATACAACTGGTACAAAAAACGCGCCTTTTCTGCTTGCGGGCAGAGAGCGAACGGTCAGGACTAGGCCATGACGGGAATCGGATCACCGGGCTGCCAGCCATACTGGGCGTACAGGGACTCAACGGCACGGGCCGCCTTTGCCTGGGCAGACGGATCAACAAATCCACGGCGGCGCTGGTGGCCGTTATGGTTCATCATCCCGATGATTGCCTGGCGGAATTCCACCGCTTTCCCGATGCAGATGACCAAGCGGCCGTCCACTTCGATCCCGAGAGAGAGCTTCTGCTCGTTGTGCGCCTGCATGCAGGCCGGCGTGCCATTAAACAAGGCAGCCACGAGCGCGAGCTCTCCGGGTTTATGATTGCAGCCGATCCGGACCTCCCGCTCGGCTTCTCCCGTCTTTCCGATCCTGATGGACCGTTTGTTCAGTGATGTTGCTTTCGACAACTCAACCTCCTGCTGACGTTGGGATTAGAAGCAAAACAGCAGCTTCATGAAAAATATGGTACTCCTATATTCCCGCTTAGTCAACCAAAGAAAAAGGCGCGCCCACAGACCGATACACTGGTCTATGGAACGCGCCCGCGGAAAAATCCGCTAATTGCCGTTCACAGCGCGCATGTACCCCTTGGGAGTACCGCACACGGTGTAGGATTTGCGCCGGCTGACGGCCTGATTATCCACATGCATAACAGCCGTGATGAGAACCAGGTCAACAAACTCCCCTTCCCGGCGAGTGACCCACACAGTAAGTTCGAGAATCTGCTGAGGCTTGTCCTCCAAGCGCCTCCACGCTTCAGACAGGACTTCCTGGAGCTCTTCCGCATCCGGAATTCCGGCACTGTAATACTTGTGCCGGATCCCCACCTGGCTGAACAGGCGAGACAGAACATTTTGCAGAATCCGATGTCTCAGGCGCTTGACGCCGATCCACCGCTTGTCATGATAACCGTTTCTTCGGCTCACTTATCTACCCTTCTTGGGACTGGATTTCAAAAAGCGTGACGAACTGCCTTTTGATTAAGCATATAATACTCCTTTTGATACCAAAGTCAATTAAAAAACACCCTTGGCTAACTCCAAAAATTCCTATAAAATAATGGGGTTACATCATTCTCTATCCCCCTTTTATGAGCTTCCAAATCGGCATTGTCGGCCTGCCCAATGTAGGCAAGTCCACTCTATTTAATGCCATTACCAAATCCAAAGTTGAAGCGGCCAACTACCCTTTTGCCACCATTGACCCCAATGTAGGCGTAGTGGCTGTACCGGACGAACGCTTGGCCCGTCTCGCGGAATTGGAAAAAAGCGAAAAAATTGTCCCTACCACTATTGAATTTGTCGATATCGCCGGCCTGGTCAAAGGCGCCTCCACCGGAGAGGGCTTAGGCAACCAGTTCCTTTCCCACATCCGGGAAGTCGACGCAATTATGGAAGTGGTCAGGCATTTTGAAAGCAAGGACATCATCCATGTGCAAGGGTCTGTGGATCCCAAGCGCGATATGGAAACCATCGGCCTGGAGCTGCAGTTAGCCGACTTGCAGAATATTGAAAAACGCCTGGACAGCGTGCATAAGGGCGCCAAGTCCGGCGATCGGGACATGGTCATTAAAAAACAGGTCTTGGAAAAATACCAAGCCGCACTCAATGCTGGGCGCATGGCCAATACGGTTAAGCTTACGGACGAGGAAAAAGAACACAGCAAAGATATCCAGCTGTTAACCAACAAGCCTTTCCTGTTCGTGGCCAACACCAAATTTAACCTGGATACCAAAAAATTTGAGCCGGAGAGCCCGGAGATGATAACCATAGACGCACAACTGGAAAGCGAACTGTCGGAGCTGGAGGATGCGGAACGCGAACAATACTTAAAAGATTTGGGCTTAAAGGAATCAGGCCTTGATAAAATCATCAAACAAGCCTATAAAACTTTGGGGTTGGTGACTTTCATTACCGCCGGGCCCAAAGAAAGCAAGGCCTGGACCTGCGCCGCCGGTTCCAAGGCGCCTCAGGCAGCGGGCAAAATCCACACGGATTTTGAACGGGGTTTTATCCGCGCCGAAGTCATCCAGTGGGACAAGCTCTTGGAAGCCGGGGGTTATCCGGAAGCCCGGAGCAAAGGCTGGCTTAGGACCGAAGGCAAAAACTATACAATTCAGGATGGCGACGTGGTGCATTTTCTGTTCAATGTCTAGCCTTGACGGCCAGGCCCAATTCTTGTATAATTTACACACAAATTAATAATTATCATATTCCCTAAGCTAAAGACTTAGGGATAGGAAGAAAGGTTCCTATGCCTCAATATGAGCTTATGTACCTGCTCGGCAGCCAAATTGCCGACACGGAAGTGCCCGCTGTCACGGCCCAAATCCTCAAGTTCGTCGAAGATTTCGGCGGCAGCAACATCCAGGAAACCCAGCTGGGTAAAAAGAAGCTGGCCTACCCCATTAAAAAGACCCGCAACGGCCATTATGTTGTGGTGACTTTCAATATGGACGGCCAGAAAGTTAACGACCTAGATGCGAAAATCCGCACCCAGGAAAACTCCGTCATCCGCTACCTGCTGGTAAACTTGGACGAGCATTTAAAGCGCACGGAAAAAGACAAGGTTGCCCAGGCCAAGCTGAGCAAGCGGCAGCTGGAAGGCCAGGCCGCCGGCATTACCGAAGCCCCGGTCAGAAAAGAAAAAGTCCAAGCCGCCGTTGAGCCCCTGGTGGAAATCAACCAGGAGGATTTGGATAAAAAGATCGAAGCCGCGCTGAGCGAAGACCTGACAAAATAAATTCACGGCCCATAACAAGGCCTGTAAAATTTATCAATAAATTTTACTCATATGGACTTAAATAAAGTCATGATTATCGGCCGCCTCACCCGCGACCCCGAACTGCGCACCACCCCCGGCGGCGCGCAGGTGTGCACCTTAGGCATTGCCACCAACTATGTTTACACCAACCCCCAGTCAGGCCAGAAGGTGGAACAAGTGGAATACCACAACGTTGTCATGTGGCGCAAACTGGCGGAAATTGCCGCCCAGTACCTGAAAAAAGGCCGCCGACTTTACGTGGAAGGCCGGCTGCAGACCCGCAGCTGGGACGGCCAGGACGGCCAGAAAAAATACCGCACGGAAATTGTGGCCGACAACATGATTATGCTTGATGGCGGCCTGGGAGCCGCAAGCGGCAACTACTCCCCCGCAGCCGCACAGGGACAAAGCCCCAGGCAGGCTGACAGCGGCGCCCAGAATCCGCCCGCCGAAGAACTGCCCACCATCCAGCAGGAAGAAAACATTAACGTGGAAGATATCCCGTTCTAACTAACTTACATTTATGAGACCCACTAACAACACCCCCCAAGTCAAGAAGCAGTGCTATTTCTGCTCCAACAAAATGAACACGGTGGACTACAAGGACACGCAGACCCTGCGCCGTTTTATGTCCCCGCACGCCAAAATTTTAAACCACAACCGCACCGGCACCTGCCCCAAGCACCAGCGCATGATTTCCCAGGCCCTAAAGCGCGCGCGCCACATGGCTTTACTGCCTTTCGTCGCCTCATAAGGCCACCCAAAGACCGCTCTCCGGATCTGCAAAGTTCGTAAGGTTATAAAGTACTTTATGAACTTCTGACTTTATACCTTTAAAACCCCACTATACTTATGGATTTAAACGACTTAAAGATTGGCACCATTATCCTCTGGGAAAAACAGCCCGTGCAGGTTATCTGGTCCAACCGCATGCGCACCGCCCAAAGGAAACCGGTCATGCAAACCAAGCTCCGCAATGTCATCACCGGCAAAGTATACGAATATTCTTTCAAGTTCGGTGAAAGCATCGAGGAAGCCGATGTCACCCGGGAAAAAGCCAGCTTTTTGTACACTGACGGCGAAGGCACCCATTTCATGAACCAGGAAACTTTTGAAACCGTGGATATTGCCAAGGAAGTTACCGAAGAGCAGGAAAAATTCCTCAAGGAAGGCATGGAAGTGTCTATTCTGCGCTTTAACAACAAGCCTGTGTCCATTGAACTGCCGATTAAAATCGAGCTCAAAGTCACCGAAGCCCCGCCCGACACCAAAGGCAACAGCGGCGGCAACGTCACCAAGCCCGTAACCATGGAAACCGGACTTGTGGTCAATGCACCCATGTTTATCAAGGAAGGCGACACCTTGCGTATCGATACCCGTACCGGCGAATACGTAGAAAGAGCCAACAGTTAAGACAAATTTAAAACCCCGCCCTTTTAGGCGGGGTTTTTATATTGCACTTACCTCAACCGGCTGTCGTTATAATCCATGACTGGCAGAATAGGCCGGGCAAAATCATAGGTGTTGGCATTTACCACCAAACCCCAGGCCCCGCCGTTGTTTTGGAATACGTCCGCACTGGGCACGGGAATCAGGCCGTCCGCATGGACAAAATATACGGTCTGGCCGCTCTTAACCCAGCTGCCCCAGGGGTGGCTGGCATTGGGCGTGGAGACCACATAACCCGAATCCGCCAAGCCGCTGGACGAAGCGTACGCCACCTGGCTGAAGCTGAAACCCAAACCCCGGAAAGCCCAGGCGCTGGCAAAACCCGTTTTAGTATTTCGGTAGACAATGTATACGGTACCGTCTTCGCGGATAAGCGCGCCGTTATTGTACAGCGAGGCTCCCAGCACATTGCCGCCGACCGGAGTCAAGGTCAGGCTGGCAACCGCGGAACGCCCATAAGCGTCGCTGGCCCGGATGGAAAAACTGGCCGGCGCCGTACTGACCGGCGTGCCCGTAATCAACCCTGAAGATGACAGGCTTAGGCCCGCAGGCAGGTTGCCGGAATTCAAATAATAGGTGTAGTTCCCGCTGCCGCCGGTAACCTGCAATTGGACGGTGTAATACTGGTTGACCGTAGGCTGAGGCAAACTGGTGGAAGTAAAATACAAGCTGCCGCTATAGCAGCCGGAACCGTAGCACGCACCGGTATTATTCACGGTTACGTACAAATTGTTGCATTGGCCGCTGTAACAAATACTCATCGTAGTGTTGCCGGAATTAATGGCATACACGCTGATGCTGCTGCCCGAGAAAGTGGCTGAAGCCACACTGGGGTTGGAATTGGAAGCCAAATACAAATACCCCGAATAGGTATACCCGAAGTTGGCCATAACCGTGGAAGTCTGGCCTGGGTTCATGGTTACGCTGGACGGGCTAAGGTAAAACGAACCGTAGCCCCCGCCGCCTACGGTGACATACACCGTGCCGCAGTTATTGGAACTGCCGTAGTTGTAGTAGCCACCGCTCTGGCACACGGTAATGCTGGCGCTGCCGGAATTCTGACCGTAGAGGTTAAGGCTGT
>JAKAGU010000002.1 GCA_021825655.1 bacterium
ATTGCATAAAGTATCCAAGGCTGCATAAGTTTGTATTCTGCTTACTGGTACAATTTTTCAGCCTGCTGTTTGATGCTGTTTAAATCGCCCAAGACCAGAGGCTTGTTGTTATAGAAAATGCTGGGCGTGCCCTGCAGGTTCAAAGCCAGGGATTCGCGGTAGTTGGCCTCGATTCTGCTTTTGTAAGCCTGGCTCTGCACTTCCTGTTTGAATTTGGCCAAATCCTTCACCCCAACCTGCTGGGCAAGGCCTTCCAAGTAAGGCACCGGATCTGCCAAATCCGCCCATTCAGTCTGTTTTTGGTAAGCCAGGCTGGCAAACTCCCAAAATTTGCCCTGGGCACCGGCCGCTTCCAGCGCATTGGCTGCGGGCAAGGTGTTTTTGTGAATTTGGATTAAGGGAAAATGCCTGAAAACCACCCGGGTATCCTTGAGCTCTGTGGTTATTTTTGGCAAGACCTGCTGGCTAAAATTAGCGCAGGCCGGACACTCCAAATCTTCATAAACAATCAGGGTATTTTTGGCGTTCGGGTTGCCCAGGATATGGTCGGCGCTGGTTACTTCCGAGGGCTGGCTTAAAGCCTTGATGCCCTGGTCATTCAGGCTGGTATCCACGGGCTGCGGGGAAATTTTAAACAAAAAATAACCAAAGCCCACGGCAACTAACGCAACGAGCACTATGGTAACGATTTTTTTCATACGGTTCGTTAAGAATAAACCAATGGTTAATTATTGGAACCCGCGCCGAGCGTTGCGCTGGTCACGGTTTTAAAACTTTTAATCAGGCTGCCCAAAGCCGCTAGCTCCCTGGCTTCCCTAAACTGAGTGCTGTGGCTTTGGCTGCCCAGTACCACCACGGCCAGTTCGTCGCCGAAAATATCTTTGGCGAGCGTGGCAAAATTGTACTGCGATTCATCCAAATATCCCGTCTTGCCCAAAAAACTGAAGCTGCTGTCGCCCAGTAACTTGTTGGTGTTTCTCAGATAATGGTGGTAGCGGCGGTTGTTGGTGGAAACCAGGCTATAAGTTTCGCGCGAGGCCGCATCCGCAATCACCGGGTACTTGTAGGCAGCCTGGACAATTTTGGCGTAGTCATCCGCCGTGGTCTGGTTCTTTTCGCTAATGCCGCTGGGATCCACAAACACGGTTTGGGTTGCCCCCAGCTCTTTGGCTTTGGCGTTCATTTTTTCCAAAAACTTTTCGCGGGACCAGCCCGTGCTCCTGGCCACCGCATTGATGCCATTATTGGTGGAAGCCACCAGGGAAGCATAAATTAAATCCTTGAGCGTGTATTTTATTCCGGCTTTGGTGGCCAGCCTGGCGCCCCCCACTTCATCGGCCTTGGCCATAGTCACAATCTTGGTGAGCTTGGGTTTGGTGTCCAGTACCACCATGGCTGTCACCAGCTTGGTCAGAGAAGCCGGCGGCCAGATAACTTCGGCGTTTTTCTGCACCAAAACTTGGCCGCTGACCGCATCCATAACCACATAGGCCTTGGCCGTATAGCCCAAATCCATATACGAACTCTGGCTGCCAAAGCCGGGCATTTGCAAAGCCGCTGCCGGCAAAGGCAGCAAAGTCAGGGTAAAAATTAAGCTGGCAATTATTTTTCTCATTAGGACCTAAAGCCTTTCAATGCAAATTTTTTTGAAGCTACTGCAGCATGTTGCCAAACTTGCTTTGGAGCATTTTACGGTGCTGCTTGAACAAGTCTTCCAGCGCGCTGCGGATATGCCGTGCCACCTCGCTTTTGTCGCCCGCCACTTCCGGCGCCACTTCCACGCTTTTTATGCTCTGATTGCCGTCAATGGTAATTTTAATTTTACCGCCCGAGGAGGACCCGGTTACGGTTTCCACGGCCAAAAGCTGCTCCATGTGCTTGGCCTGTTTGCGCATTTCATTGATGTCTTTTATCTTATCGAAGATGCCCATATGTGTTTCCTGTGGCTAATTGTATGCCTGAAAATTATAACTGTTTACTGGGATTAATTCAAACAGGCGTTGTAGGCATTAACCTGCTGGTTATAGGTTGCGGTTTCGGCCTTGAGCTTGTCGACTTTGTTGTTATAGCTGGCCACCAGCGCGTTGTAGTCAGCCACTTTTTGGTTATAGGCATCGGCCGCGGCCTTGTCTTTAATATCCCCCGGGTTGCTAAGCGCGGCCTTGGCCGCATTGACTTGCTGCTCCATGGCCGTGACATCATCGCGCAGAGCCTGGATCTGGTCTTTTAAGGCATTGTCCACGCTGGGACAGGCGCTGGCCGGCTTACCAAACTCCTGCACCGCAAGCCAGGTTTCGTTGCCTTCAAACGTACCCTTGCCCACAGCCACGCCTATTTCCTGGTATTTGACGTTCAGGATATTGGCCCTATGCCCCGGACTGTTCATCCAGGCATCCACCAATTCTTTGTCGTTCTTGTAATTGCCCAAGGCCAGATTCTCGCCAATCGCCACATATTCGTAATTCACGGCTTTGGCCAATTCGGCCGGGCCCACGCCCTGCGGAGATACGTGCTCAAAATACTGGCCGGAAAACATATCCTGCAGTTTTTTTTGCGCAGCCTGGTCCAGGGAGCGGTTTTCTTTTAACGGCGCCAGGTTATTCTGGGCGCGCTGGGCATTGGTCTGGTCAATGGTACCAGCCCGCGTGAGCCAGGACGAGTCCAGTTTTTCCACGCGGCCCCTGAGCAGCCCTGATGTATTCACTTCCTGCTTTATGCTTTTCAAATTGGGAAAATTTGCCAGGTTCCAATTGGGTGCGGCACTTGTGTTGCTGTAATACTCGTAAGCGCTCCAGCCCGCGTAAGCAAAGGAAGCGAACATTAAAGTGTACAGCAAAATTTTTATCAGTTTTCTCATGCAATAAAATTAAACCTCAAACCTCTATTCCCCCACCACGTAGCGGCAGCCCTCAGGGCCCATTTTGGCGCTGTGTGAAGTGCCGGCCGGAATATCCAGGCGCTGGCCTGCGCGGAGAATCCTTTTCCCCCCTTTGGAATCCAGCAGTTCCATTTCCCCGGCCAGAATGACATGAACGCCCAATTTTTCGTGCGTGTGTTCCGGATATTCGAAATTCGGCTTGTCTTCCCAGATATATACGTCAGAAAAGCCTTCGTCTTTCAGCAGCTCCACCCAGTCTTTTTCTTGCATCTTGTTTCTAAAGTTAAAAAGTGCATTTATTATAACAAAAAACCACCCTGAATCAAAAAAGCCCGGAAAAATTCAATCCGGCCCCTCTTCCCATTTAGTCAACAAAGTCACATATGTGACCCGATTGACTAAAGACTGAAAATTTTTACCTGACAAACTCCGCAGTAACAATAAAGCGCCGCAGGGCCGTGCCTATGGGGTAAGAAGTCTGTAAAGTCAGCACTCGCGACTGGTAATCGTTCTGGTCCAAAAACTCGACCTGGTTGGCAGACACCACCTGGGTCTTGGTGACCCGGTAACGGAAAACCGCGCCGGTCGGGTCGCTGATCAAAATTTGTTCGCCCATGCCGATTTTGGGCAACAAGGCGAATACCGTTTTAAAACTGCCCTTTTTCCACGGGTAATCGGAAGAGTGGCCGAAAAGAAAACAATTGCCAGGCTGTCCGGGCAAAGCCGTGTCCGGGTAGTGCACCACGCCGTACTCTAAAGCATCAGAAAAAACCTGGCTTGAGGTTGCGGTCGCATAAACCACGGGCGCCTGAATCCCCAAAGAAGGCACAAGCAAGTAATTGGCCTCCATAACGTTTTTGTGTCCGTCCACCACGGTTTGAAACTGCTCGTCCAAAGGCGCGGGCTGTTTGAGAAAAACAAAACTTAGGTTCAGGTAAAAATACCTGAAGTTAATGGCGACTGCCAACACAAATAGCAGCACCAGCGCGAGCAAAATCCGTTTAAACCAAATCATCATGCTTTCATTGTAGCACGCGAGGGCTACTTTTTGGGCTTTTTAACCAGAACCGTGCTTCCAGCCAAAGAAATCATAGCCAGATAAAGCCACATATCCGGAGGCAGGCCAGTCTTGGGCAAACTTGTGTTCGCTCCGGCCACTTGGGGTTCGGGACCGGCGGTAATGCTGCTGCCCGCAACTTGGGCCCGGGTATTGCCGAAATCTATGCCTGAGTAAGTATTGCCGGCAGCCGTAGTCAGAACGTACTCAAAGTCCTGCGCCAAACCCGGACGAGTCTGGGTCCAGTCAGCCTGCTCGACTTCCCTGACATGCACGGTGCCTATGCTGACATTGCTAAAGGTGTAATTGCCCTGAGCATCCGTAAACGTATACGGTTCGCCCGTGTCCAATTGTTTATTGCCATTAGTGTCCAGATAAATAATCCACCCCGGCAAACCCGGTTCGCCAGCGTCTTTCTGGCCGTTGAGGTTCAAGTCGTTGAATTTTTGGCCGGAAATGACAGCTGCTGATGTTCCGCCGCCGCCTCCTCCTCCGCCGCCGCAGTTGGATGTGCACCCGCCCCCGCCGCCCGGCGCAGCCGAAGTTGCGGAAGAGGTGTTGTTGCTCAAGTCCGGATCCGCTTGATTGGCATGCACAGACGCTGTGTTAACTACCACTTGGCCGGCAGTTACGCTGCCCACCGTACCGCTTATGCTCAAAGTGGTGCTGGAACCCACATTCAAAGTGCCGATGGCCCACTGCCCCGTAGAAGTGCTATAAGCGCCCAAAGTCGAAGTTGAAGTAAGTACGGTAATTGTGGCGGGCACAACATCGGTCATAACGACATTTGTGGCAACGTCCGGGCCCAAATTATGCACCGTAAAGCTGTAAGTAATGGGGTCGTTGGCATTGATGCTGGCCTTGTCCACGGTTTTCACCACGCTTAAGTCCGCTTGGCCGTTGCCGCCCCCGCCGCATTCCGGACCCTCACACCCGCCCTGGTCCAAAGAATGGTTGCCAAAATCCCGGCCCGCGGCCGAAGTCGAAGTGGCCACTGTGTAAAACCCATCCGGCGCCGGCATAGTTTCCAGCCAGCCGGTTTTGGTTTGTTCGGCAACCACGACTTCGCCGCTGTAATTGGAGAGATTCAAAGAATAATTGCCCGAGGCGTCGGTGAGCGCCTCGGCTACCACCTCGTACAGCTGTACATTTAAGGCACCAGTGTTATTGGGGTAATAAACATCGTAAATACCCAGGCTTAACGGCGAACCCGTACCAGTCACCGTATGCCAATACACATGATTCGGGTTAAACGAACCCCAGTCCGGCGAACTGCGGTTACTCTGGAAATCCAAAAGCGTGGGGCCGTAACTTTCGTAATTCTGGACCAAGTCCGTCCAGGTCGTGCTGGCCATGCGCGTGGAATACATGGCGTCTGCGGTAATGCTGTCGCCCGCATCAAAAGTGCCGCTGGCCCGCAGGAAATATTTTTTGCCGTTTTCCAAAGGCAGGGTGGTGGTGGCCAGTTCGCTGTTTGCCTGTACGTCCAAATCCTGGACCAGCTTGCCTGCGTAAATCGTCCAGCCGGACAGGCCCTGTTCGCCGTCCCCTTGCTTGCCGTTGGCATCCACGTCATTGTACTTGGTGCCGGTAATTTCGCGGTTGGTGTCCGTGGTAATGGAAATCCTGCAGCCAAAGTCGCCGCCGGTCACCACAATGCCGCCTGTATGGTCCTGGGCCACATGGCCCTCTATGGCCGGCACTGTGAGCTTGATTTGCCAGTTATCTATGGTGTCGTTGGGTCTGGATAAGGTTGCTTCTCCCGGAGTGTCATTCTCCGCGGGGTTGTCGATATTTTTCAGCTGCAAGTAAGGGCACAAGTCCTTGCGCCCGAAAAGCGGATCCTGCTCGTCCGTGCTGCTGGGCGGCACCAGGGTGGTAACGTAAGTGGAGCTGCTGGCCGAAGTGTCCAATTGCACGGTGTAGGTCTTGCTCAATTCTTCGCCGGGGAAAACCGTGCCGAACGGCAGGGCCGTATCGGATACCAGCAACACCTGGACATCGGCTTTCACTTTCAGCACTTGCTGCTGCAGCAAGCTGCCCGCCAATACCAAAACCAAAGTAGCGAAACCTGCTATGAGGCGCTGCGTGATTTTGGATTGTCGGGTAAAGAATTTCATATGCGTAAAATTATTGTCCGGTCGGCGCATCGGGCGCAGGAACAGAATTATCAGGCTGCACAGGTTCAGTGGAAACCTGGCTTGTCGGCGTAGTAGTGGCTACATCCGGCTTGGGTTCGTTGGTTGCAGGCGCCGGCACAGGAACCGGTGTTGCTTCCGGCGTACTGGTGGCAACAGGCTCCTGGGGCTGGCCGGCCGGCTGTTGCTCCTGCGCAGGCGTGTTGGTGGAATCGGTATTCTGGCTGGAAGCATCCGAAACCGGAGAGCTTGTGGCAGACTGCTCTTCGCTTGGCAAAGTAGTATCGGTGGAACTGGCCTCTGTGGAGGCGGAAGTTTCGTTTAGAGAGATTTCGGTATTACTGGCAGTGTCCAAGGGCAAGTCACCCAAAACCGCATCTGTCGTGGTGGCGGAGTCATCCGGATATGTAAAGGTAATTTCGGCCAAGGCCGGAGGCACTTGGTCCACAATGTAAGTATCGTTGGGTTCCCCGGGCGTAGCTTCCGGATCTATCCAGTTGGCACTGCCGTCCGGCATGCGGGAGAAAGATTTGTTTTCCGGCACGGCCTGTTGCAAATCGTATTCATAAGAATCAATTAAAACGCCACCCAGGGATTTCTTTTTATCGTACAAACTAAGTTTGTCTGTTTTATTGTTGATATTAAAACCGGAATTGCCGTTTCTATATACCACCAAATGCCCGCCGGAAGGAATGGTGGTGGTGGAAAGGTCGGTATTGGTAGCCGTAATGGTTAAGGGGTCGTTGCCAATATCGTAAAGCGTCCAGCCTGTAATGTCCTTATCCGTGCCCGTGCCGTTATAAAGCTCCACCCATTCGCCGCCGGGCATGGGCGCGTTATCGTCGCCCGTGGGATTGGGCATGAATTCGTTAATCACCACGTTGCTCGAGGCGTAAAACGGCTTGCCGCAGCCAATCAGCCCGGAAACCGCGCGGTAAGCCACAGTCACATGGCTGTCCAGCATCACGGCCGGATAATTAGCCTCGGTGCCGTGCGTGCCGAACACGCCCAATACAGTGTTGTTGGAATGCACCCGCACATCGCCATTGGTGGCAAATAAAATCACATCGCCTGTATTATGCGGACCGGCATTGGAATTAAGCTCAACCGCAGATGACTGCCCGCCCACGGACCCGTGGGTGGAAACTAACAGAATAGCGCCCGTGTTGGAGCTGTTGCCGTATTTTTGGAAAGCCACGTTAGCATCCACGCTGATAATGCCGTCGGCAATAATCATACTCAATTTGTCCTGGTACTCGCTGGACTGCGCAATGTTCACATTGGAATGAATGGTAATGTTGCCGTGCACGTATAGCGTACCGGTAAGCGTAATGTCGTTATTGGTGCCAATGGCCAAGTCTCCGTTAATTTCCGAAGGGCCCAAGGACAGGCTGGCAGTGGTGGCTGAGTCGGGAATGGCAATATTGCCCAAGATAATGCCGCCGGCCTTGGCCTGGTCTTCCCAATAAGGCAGCTGCAAGTCCAAAAGGCTGCTTAAGGGGCTACCCGTGGCCGTGCTGCCCGACACCACAAACTGGGAATCCACGCTGCCTACGGCAATTGCGTCGCCGTTAATATTCCGGGGGCTTGCGGCATGGGCTTTAATGTCGTGGTTGGAACGGACTGAACCGTTAACCGTGGTGTTGGTGTCAATAAGCACATCGTCTGCGGCGGTATTGTTGCCGCCGGACTGCACGGCCGGGCCGGCCGGGTCAAAATTGATGCTCTTGGGCTGGCAGGCAAAGGTATAAATTTTCGTATTAACCACGCTGTGGTGGGCGGCAGAAGTCGTACCGTCGCAGGCAATGGATTTAACAACCGTATTGGAGGGCACATAAACCGAGTAACTGCCGCTTACCGGCCCGCCCAAAGCTCCGCCGCACACCGGATCAGGCACGGCATCGGGCGTGGTGGTACCGTTCATAAAAGTGTAGAAAAGGTGCGTGGCATCCGGATCGGATTCGGTCACGGAAACGTTAATCGGCGAAGTCAGGCCGAAAGCGCCCGCAGGGTCGTTCCAGGAAGTGCCGGGTCCGGGCAGGTTCTGCACCGGCGGGTCAATCTGAATCGGGGTGGCCGTGACATTAATCACATGGGCCTCATAGGCCTGGAGCAGCGGGACAAAAATTATAACCGCGACCATAGCCATGGCCGTGGCTTTCATGGCAAACAGCGCCGTATCTTTTACCCCGGACTTAAGCAACCGCAAAACCTTCATCACAAAAGTGCGGCTGAACACCAGATGCGCGTACTGTCTGCGGCGCAGGCCGGCTACATGCAGCAGGGCTAAAAATTCCCGCATGCCCAAAACTGCGAGCCTCTTCAGCTTGCGGAGCTTCTTGCGGTAAATTTTAAACAGCTTTTTCTGCATGAAATCTTCTGGCTATTTATTCTCTAGTTTTTGAATCTTCGGTCCCAGGCTGCGGGCAATTAACCCCAGGTAAGGGATGCGGAACGGGCTTTTGCCGATATAGACTGTCCTGCCCACCACGTCCGATTCCCTCACCGGCGAATCTTCCACATTGTTGGCATCACCCTGGGTAATTAAAAAATTATTCTGCCTGCGGATTAAGCGGTGGATGGTAAAGCCCCGCGGGTTCTGGTAAATAATTATCTGGCCGATTTGCGCCTCCTTGCCCGTAATGCCCTTGACCAGAATCAGGTCATTCACCTTGAGCACGGGCCACATGGAGCCGGAGGTAATAGTGGCCAGCGGGTACTGGGTGTGCAGGGCTTTGGCCAAAATTTTCGGCGTGTAGTACACCGCGGCAACCACGAACGCTATGTAAAGAACAACCTTAATTGCTCCTTTGGCAATCCTGCTTACCATATTTTCGGAATTTGGAAAATAATTACCTTGCCCCGGTAGTAGCGGTAATCGGCGGAGTTGGGCACGTAGACCGAGAATTCCAGTTTTTCCGTGGTGCCGGGCTTGAGCGTGAAGTAGTTCTTGTTAACTTTAAGCAAATCGGAAATATCGCCGAATTTCCAAACCATTATGTAAGTGCCGGTACTGCCTTTGCTGGACAGCGTGACGTTGCGGGTCGCGCTTTTGTCCCGCGGCAAATCGCCAAAATCCAGCCGCTCGCCCGTGGGGTTTACGCCAATCTTGTCTTCTTTAATTACCTGTACCAAAGCTTCATACTTGGAGGCATTTAAATACTGAACAACGGCAAAAAATACCACCAAAAACACAATCAGCCACACAATTATTCTGCCAATGCGCCGTTTCTTTTTTTCCGGATGCATGTTAAACGGTTTTTCGGGTTCCAGGCCGGAAGGCTTTAAGCTTTCGGGCATGGCTTTGATAAAATTGTTGTCTTCCATAAAACTTTCTAAAAAATATTAAAGGTTCGAGGTTTCTGTCCTCGCTCCTCCGCTCTAAAACTTAGAGCGGAGTGTGCGAAGATGGAAATTTTGCTTTATTGATTGTTGGTTATGCCGTTAACTTCCACCCACAAATCACAACCAAATTCATGATGCTCGTTGGTCGGGTCTGCCATGTACAGCGTAGAGTCAATAGTGGAGCTGCCTGAGGCGGTCTTTACGAACTGATCCCAATCCTGGGCACACTGGCCTTTAAAGCACGGCGTTTTAAGGTCAATATTCCAAGTGGTAGAAGTGGCAGTAGGCGCGGAGAGTACGCCGGTGACCTGGGTGGCTTCCGTGGTGGCTTCGGTCCAGGGACCGGGCAAACCATGGAAAGCATTAATGCCGTTGGCTGGCTGGCCGCTTGTCGGGTTTACTTCATGCTTGGACAAATACGGACAGAGTAAGGGCATCATGGTAGAAGTTCCCGGGCACACGAATGTACCGTCCGTATTTTCAGTAACCTGCGGGTGGCTGCCGTCAGTATCAACACATTTCGGTTTCTGCCGGATCTGATAAGACACCGTATTTACACGGGTCTGGGCCACCAAACTCACATCATCCAAATAACCGCCAAAAGAATCGTTGGTGCCTAAGTCAGAGAAAATAACCTTTGAACCGGTACCGGAGGCGGTAAAGTCGTATTGGAACAATTGCCAGTTGGTAGTTGAGCCGCCAACTGCGTTCGTGCCAATAGTGTCGTTAACCAAAGTGGCGCCGCTGCTTACAACCTTAACGACTGCGCCAATGGTGTTGTCGCCAGCCGGGCGGCCAGGCCGCGGCGAATACCAAAAGGAAAGCCTGTACTTGGTTCCGGCGACTGTGGACACCGTCTGGGAGATAGCCGAGGAGTTATTACTGTCCAGTTCCGCCAGCTGGCTGCCGCCATGTGGGTCGCCTGCGGCGTGATTCTGGATCTCCAGACCCGCGCCGGACTCTACTGTCCAACCGGTTTGGCTGGCATTTGGATATATGGCATAACCGCCTGTTGGCACGCTCGGCGTTTCAAACCCGCCGTTGGTTATGAGGTTCGCGCCACTGCCTGCCTGGGCCAAAAACGCATCACTCAAAGACATGTTGAATGTCTGGTCAAAGCTTTCCTGGGGAAAGACGTTGCCAAAATCCATACCCGTAGCTTCAACAGGCACGTTTAATGCATTCTCAATGGTCGCGGTCACATTTACAATGTGAGCCTCGTACGCGGAGAACGCGGCGGCTCCGGCAAGCACCAGGGCTGCGGTGGCCACAACTGCGCCGGAACGATAAATTAATTTCTTCATAAACTTAGGCTTTAATACTAAATTAGTTTTGTTTTATTAATTGGGGCAAGCGTCTGTAGTCGTATAGTTGATTTTATACAACAAGCCCGCGGGGTTGCTGCTGGGGGTGCTGTTGGGCAAACCCATGTTAGTCACGGTAATTTCCAGCGTATTATTGCCCTGGTTAATGAAAGAACCCAGGTTAGTAAAGGTTTTAGCCGGAGACTTATAGTTGAATTCCGTGGCATCCGAACCGACCAAATGGCCATTTAGCTTGACCTCAAAACCGTTATCCGCGCCAACCAGCATGGTAAGCGAGGCTCCGGTTGTGGTGCCGGTCCAATTGAAAGTCTTCTGGAAGGTGTAGGATACGGTGTTGGTGGCGTCACCCGGCAAAGTCGGGTCTGTCGCCCAAATCCAGCTGGCGCCGGGAATATCCGCACCCACAGTCCAGCCGGGATTCGGATTGCTTACCAAGTGCGCGGCATGCGGGAAAGACACAGGATCGGTTCCGCCATTGGTGGCTACAACCTGGTCAGTAGTGTCGCTCTGAATAACATGCGGGGTCTGCACCGTACACATGCTGATGTTGGTAACTTCTACCCATAGCTGGGTGCCGAAAGTCTGGCCTTTTACGCTCTGGGGCAAAATAAAGCTTGCCGGTGTTGCCGAAGCATTGTATTTGTTCACAAAACTTGCCCAGTCCTGGGCACATTCACCCTGGAAGCAAGGCACAGCCAAATCTATTTTCCAGTCATCGGCAGTTACATTGTCCTGCTTGGAGAGCCGACCGCTGGCAATGTATGCCGGGTTCACGTCGCTCATACCGTTATTCCAGACATATGCCTGGTGGAAAGCATCCACGCTGACATCGTTCGGGTTAGAGCCGTGCTTAGAAAGGTAGTTAGATAGCGGAATAAAGCAATACTGCCAGTAAGGATTTGCTGGATCATAAGTATAAGGAGAACCAGCAGGAAGATTTTCCTCGCAATACTGCCAGGCTGGACCAGTAAAATTGTCTACGGTGATGGTTTTATATGGATCACCGGGGGTTCCTGAATTTACTGGACAGGGCGGGTCAGCGTGGGCAACTTTGATGCCAAAAATACCAGAAGCATCAGCTTCGAGGCAAGGATTATCCTTAACCATCGGCTTTTGTTTGATGACATATTCCACATCATCAACCCGGCCCGTACTCTTAAACGAATCGGACAACTGGATGTTCATGTCCTTGACCAGGTATTCCTGCGGGAAGACCGTGCCAAAAGCCATAGCGCCAGTGTCCACGGACAATGCGTTCTCAATGGTCGCGGTCACATTCACAATGTGAGCCTCGTACGCGGAGAACGCGGCGGCTCCGGCAATAACCACGGCTGCGGTGGCCAAAACAGCGCCGGAACGAATTACAAACTTTTTCATATTTTTTCCTTGTCCACCGTGAGGAAAGTCTTCGACAAAACTTTTCCACGGCGGGAACATAATGTTAAAAGAGGGTTAATCCCTCACCCTTCCCCACCAGAATCTGGCGGGGAATTCGTGAGAAATCAATAGTACTTAATTTTGAGGGTACGCACCTGCCGCTATCGGAGTGGTATTAACAGAACCCTGAGTCACCGGGGTTAAGTCACCCCACCAGTTATTTGGTGCCTGCAAAGTGTGTGCGGCATCCAAGTTTCTGACATCAAGCGGGGTATTCACAAAATTGTTATAAGACAAAGTAACCTGGCTTGCGTCAGTAACATTTGTCAGACTCGCCGCGTCAACAGTAATTGCCTTACCCGATTCAGAACCACTGCCCATATTTTCTATATGGTTGTATTGAATTATTGTGGCCTGAGGTGAATACGTTGTAGCACCAGTAGGAGTCACCTCTATGCCCGAAGCACCCCAACCAGTTGGGGAAGACAAATCCTTGATTGTGTTATAAGTAACAGTGGTGTTGTCCACAACACCCTGCACCATTACACCGTAAGTGCCTTTTGCGGAATTTGTTATGTTCAATACCTTGTTATTGTTCACAAGGGTGCCTGTAATAGCAGGAGCGGACGCATTATATACATATATGCCTTTTATAGAACCACCTGCAGTAGAAGACATGTTTTGTACTATATTGCTGTCAATCGTAGTGTTGCTGGCACTCGTCGTAATACCGGCCTCTTGATTAGGTACTGAACCTGGTTCAACATCAAACCCTTTGAAAGTTGCGCCATTGGCTGTAATATCCACCATACCCAATATTTGTGCTTTATCTGCAGAGTCCGGGGCATGTAAGGCAACTACCGTAACATCTTTATTTACTGTAATGTTCTCCTGATATGTGCCAGCGGGTACGCAAATAGTATCCCCATTCTGTGAATTATTTATATAGCTTTGAATGGTGCCACCATCCATCGTAACTGTACAACTCGGTGTTGGATAAGTGACAAAGGTGGCACCAACTTTCTGGGTCGGTGCTCGGTTTACGCTGGTCATTTCGTACCACAAGTCACAACCCAATGCATCACCTTTTAATCCTGGGTCAAGCATATAGGCATTTGGGTCAACTGTGGGATTGGCATCGTGTACATACTTTGCCCAGTCCTGGGCGCATTCACCCTTAAAACAAGGGACGTGCAAATCTATGTCCCAAGTCGTGCTGGGGTTGGCTTGCGTCAAGTGTCCAACCGCTTGTGTTTGGATACTTGTAGCATCTGTCCAGTCTGTAAGCGGACCATGAAAAGCCGGAACGCTGGTATCCGTATTCACATCGCTGGTTTTCGATAAGAAAGGACACAAAAGCGGCATTTCTTGATAATACTGGGGGCAAGCAAAGTTCCCATTTGCATCTTCAGTTACAGGCACATATGTGGGCAAGTCACCACCAGCTGGATGAACCCCAAGCATGCACTTCGGCTTTTGCTTAATAACATAATCCACACCCAAGGCACCGGACTGGGTAAATGACTGAGACAAAGCCAAAGTCACGGGCTGGTGCAAAATTTCTTGCGGAAAAACCTGGCCAAAAGCCAAAGCTTCCGTGCTGATACTGGTCGCGTTGTCGATGGTCGCGGTCACATTTACAATGTGAGCCTCGTACGCGGAGAACGCGGCGGCTCCGGCAAGCACAATGGCCACTGTGGCCACGGCAATACCGGAACGAGTTAATATTTTTTTCATAGTTGTGTAGTTAATTATTCTTTTCCTGCTCATTACCCTGCCTTTCTTTGGCAGGGTAGGCCTCCGATTTTTTGTTGAGGGGCTATTTTTGCCTCTAACAAGGAGATGCTAATCTCCCTCCTCAGATTACCGACCCCTTGCTGGGGGCCTAATATGCAGGAAGTATTTTGTTTTGCTGTCTTTCATCCCATGCACAAGTTTGAAACAAAGCCCTTAAACTGCTTGTACTATTAGATGAAAGGGTTGGGTAAGCTATCTCACTTCAGCCGGAGATACGCATACCGGACACTGAATGCTTATTTAAATAAGCATCGACCTTTCAATGTTATTGCCTTCAACTCCCCTCCTGTCTTAAAGTGAGGAAGTTGAGGGTAAAAATAAAGGCCCAATTAAACCCTTTCGGGCAATTAGGCCTTTTTTTCTACTCTCCTTAGTAAGTTGTGCCAACAAATTGGCATTCGGTATCTTTTAGAAAATCTACTTTATGCCGGTATAGTTGAAAGTCGGTGCCGGGGTTGCAAAAACACACTTTTTCTCATATTTATGAGAAAAATTGCCTTTTTGTTTTACTATACCTTTATATTCTAACCCATTTTGTACACTTGTCAAATTCGATTTACAAATATGCGGTTTAACACAATTTTGGGCTTACTCAAAACCAAACTACAAAAAACCGGGCTTGCCTTTTAACTCCACGCCTTTCCTCCCCGGTTTTTTACGAAAACGGTTTTAAAGTAATGGCTTCCTCTTTTTTAACGCCAAGAAAACCAAGACTAACAGCACCGCGCAGCCCGCGAGAATCGCCCAACCCTGCCTTGGCTCCCCGCCTCCGATGGCTGAGATGAAAGAACCCAAAACTTTGCCGCTGGCAACATTTTTGTTCTCGAGACTGAAACGGAATTCATTTTTCTGCAGCGTTTCGCCGCCCACTAAAGTAGAAGCCTCTGCCAAATAACGCCCCGTCGGCTGACCAGCTGTAGGCCATTCCTGCACAGGCATGGTTTTCCGCTCTCCGGGGTTAACCACGGCTTCGGCTTCCGGATAGGGATATATGGCGTTAAAAACTGTCTTTCCGTCGTCGCTGTTTATTATTTTCAGCTGAAAACTCGGCTTTAAGGCAATATTCCCAAGATTTTCATAGATAATTTTTATCTTTAAAGGATCCCCTTGTTTTACGTCGTACGATTCCGGAATTAAAGCCGTGTCGAGCTTAACAACTTCCTGGTCAGTTACTTTAATTTTTACCTGCCTGCTTACCATCTGGGCTATGGAAACGGAGCTCCCGTTTTCTTTTGGCCCATCCGCCGCCGCCTGTTTAACGAAAACCTCGCCGACATAATCACCGTTGGGGGTGGCATCGGGGACTTTTATTTTTGCAATCACATCATAGTACGAAGTCGCCGGGACATTTACTTTTGTGATTGGGGTGTCCGGTTTTCCTTTTTCAAAAAAAGTAACCCAGCCTTTTATTCCGCCGTCGCTGCCGAACAGATAAACGGCTTCGGTTTTTTGAGGATTAAAAACCGTTACGGTTTTGGAAACCTCCCCTCCCCTTAGCATGCTGTCAATTACTATGGGTTCGGTAATCATACCTATGGCGGCGGCGCTTCCGGCCTTACCCGCAAGGCTTAAAAGCAAAGCCAAAACCACAACTTGGAAAAAACGTATTTTATGCATATAAAATAATTAGTTTTTAAAAGTTAACGGGCTGTGCCATAAATTTAACACGGCCATAAAAACAAAGGTTTAATTTTTATATTAATTCGCATTTCTCTTTTCCTTATCTGCGCCGTGTTTCTGGATTGCCTCGCAAGAAATCTGACCAACTTTTTTAGCGTCGAGGATCATTTTTCCCGAATAAACCCCAGTGCCGTCCTGGGGAAAACCCAATACTTCAACGGCAAAATCTATGGGGTAGGTTTCCCCCAGTTCCAGAACTTCACCGACAGAACCGATCTCATTAGGCCAATAATTTGTCCAGGCTGAGCCGGGCCCAATCCGGGAAGCATACTTTATGTTCCAAGCGCTGCCGGCTTTGCCCAAGCCCATATCGTCCTGTTGGATTTGTATTTGTAATCTGGTGTTCCCCACGTTTCTGAGAGTAGCCCGATTTTCGGTTTTAGTTTCCTGCCAGACGGCATCCCCTTCAACAACCTTTTTGGAGCCCAATTCCACTTTTCCATAATTTAGGCTGGCGAAATCATTTTCAAAAGCTGTAAGCTCTAAATATTTGAAAGTCCCGGAAAAGCTGTTACCAAGCCGCTCTCCTTTGTCCTTGCCAAAAATTGAAGCGCTATAACTGCCCGAGGGGTCGTTATATTGCAGCTCGTAATCCGAGCAAAAAACCGCGGCGGCTTCTTTCTGCAAAGCCCCTTCCTGGCCGCAAATCTCATCAAAGCCCGAGGCGTTGTTAAATTCCGGCAAGCTAGAATTTTGTGCCCGGATCTTATCGCAAAAAAGACTCAAGCCGTCCGCTTTTGCCAAACGTGACATCGGCTTCCGAGTTTCTATTTGCCCCCCGCAACTTTTTCCCCCGTCTTTCGCCTTGCCTTCCAAGTTATCCGTTGGGTACTGGACTTCGCTAAAAACCGATTCCGAACCAATCACCCCCTTAGGCTGGGACACAATTGCGCAAACCGAAAACGGCTTGCTAACCTGAAACCGGCCTGAGGGCAAAAACTGGGCTCCCGCGTCCGTGTTGTCGTCTGTTCCCAGCAAAGCAGCCCCCGGTCCGTGCATTTCCCAAAGCGCTTCGATTGACAGAGGCCCGCCTGTTCCCTGCGGGGTTTTTGCTTCCATAAACCTGGTGCCAATGCTTTCCAATGTGTCTGTCGAAGCAGACGCAGGCTCGGGCTCTGCACCCAAAAGCGGCGTGGCTGTCGAGGCGGAACCCGGTTCGGTAATTAAGGTCGTAGTTGGTTCCACCGGAGGTTCAGGCGCCGGGATAAACTCGGGCGCTATAGCCGGCTCTGCGGCCGGCTCTAAAGGAGGCGTGGACGTCGCCGTGTCTTCGGCCCTCGTTAAAACAGGCCAGGCTGGTAAATTTATCAGCGCCATAATTGCAAACACTGAAATTATTTTTTTCATAAAATAACCCATCCTTTCCTCCGTAAGTGCCGAGGAAATTTAAAGGATGCCCCCTAATTTAATTCCCGATTATTTTATTCTGATCTTATTTCAAAAATCAGTAATTTTCTTGTCCGCTGGGAGAAACCCAAAGCTTAATCAGGCCTCTTTATAAAATTGTCCTAAAGTTTGGTTTTTAAACTTCGACTTTCTCCCAAGGGGACAAGGGTCCCCTTAGTGGCAAAACAGCTCGCTAACTCAACTTTAAGGTGCTGTTGCGCAAGCCAGAGGAGGCTCGCTTGCAGCGCTCAAGGTCATAGTGCCGGTATAGGTGTCCCCGACGTGAGTCGGCGGGAATTTGGATACGTAAATGGAGAAATCCATTTCATCCAATTGGGACAGATTTAAAGGATTCAGCAACTGTGTGAGCGTATCCGGATCGTAATGCGCCCAAGTGGCATTACTGCCGACCCTGGCGTCATACCTTACGTTCCAAAGGCCATTGGTTTTGCCAAAGCCCATATCGTCCTGCTGCACCTTCATGGACAATCTAGTGTTGCCCACATTCCTGACCGATGCCTTGCCCTGGTTTACGGCATCCCAGGTCAAGTCGCCGCTGATAATCTTATCGGTGGCCAATCTGACATTACCGTAACCAACGGAAGTAAAGTCGGTTTCAAAAGCTGTCAAAGGAAGATAAGTAAACTGATTTTCTAACCTTCCCTGCAAGCCGACTTTGTCCTGGACTACTGACCAGACCTTATAATCACCAGCTGTATCTTCGTAAGAGAGGTCTTTCGTAACGCAATAAACCGCCGCAGTTTCTTTTTGCAGTTCACCGTCAGTCTTACAGATTTCGTCGTAGTTATAGCCGCTGGCAAAGGTTGCCAGGTTGTTGTTATTGTTCCTTACCTGGTTGCAGAAAAGCTCAATCCCGTCCGCCTTGGACAGCTGGATTAATTTATCTTCCTGCATTAAGTTGCCGCACGCCAAACCAGACTGGCCTGGCAGCGGGACATGGCTTGAGCCCAGAGCAATCCCCTCTGGGTAGAAGACATCGCCATAAACCGCCCCGGGGGCTGTGGTTACGTCAGCCAAACCGTCCGGATCCGTGACAACAGAACAAAGAGCAATGTTTGTGTTCGTGTCCTTTATGCCTGAGGGAACAAACTGCGCGCCAGCTGTAGTTTGTTCGTCCGTATAATAGCCGGTAACAGGCAAAGGTGTACCTGTGCCCTTATTGGTGGCGCCATACGCTTCCCATTTTGCTTTCACAATGGGAGCTGAGCCGCCGCTTGTATCACGCGTTAAACCAGTAGTAACATTGCCGGCCGAAGCTGGCCCAGACGTCATGGCAAATAGGGATGCCACTGTTACTAGGGTATAAATTCTTTTAATCATATATTTAGCAAGTAGTTATTAATTTTTTGTATTCGATCTTGTTACGAGACCTAGATTAAGTCCCGAACAGAGGTCATGACCATCCGCTGCAGCTTTAACCCTTTTTAGGGAACTCACAGCGGATGAAAGTTTTGTATTCCTCCCCCTCCCGGAGAAGTCCGACCTTTTAAATACAAACAAATATGCCCAAACGAGCAGCTGCATTTTTCCTATTGGACGAAAATGTTTGTACTTAATGCCTCACGCATTCCCTCCCCGGCTTATGCGCGAAGCGGCTGCTTAGCTGCAGGGGCCGGGGCAAAAGCCTCCGCTTTTGCCTCCGACATTTGCAGCCAAGCTCTTTACAAATAAAAAACACGCCTTTGCCGGGTATTCCATAACGAACACCCGGCTTCAGACGCGTGTAAAGATTATAGTCGCAAATTGGCGGATTTGGGCTGCAATAGCCCGGAGGCTAAAACGGGAAGCTGGCTCAAATTTTCACAAAATTCCCTAACGGTTTTTACGCACCCAAAAGCAAACGAAAATATTTTTGCGCTTAAAAAAATTGAAACCTTTTTCAAAAGAATTACTGCCGCGGAAACCAAGCCCACGGCTGTGACAAAGTAACCAGCGGCCCTTTCTTCAGCGGCCGCCTCTATGCCGAAGCAGGTCTGGGTATCGTCAATCACCAGACCCGACAGACAGGTCTGGGAAAAGAGGGAAAGCGAAAAACTGCAAAAAACAACCGTAAAAGAAATAACGAATGCGGTTTGGTATTTTTTCAACCAGCTAAAAATTGGCATGGTGGTTGGCATAAATAACCGCTTATGTATTAAGCATGGCCCTATATTGGGTAGATGTCAAGAAACGGATCCTTGCGCCTGTTTTTTAAACCCCTTATAAATACGCGATATTTTGACTCATTGTGGAAGCTTTGTGGATTAACCTGTGCATTGGCTGTGATTATTTAACAAAAATTTTGTTAGCTTTAAAAAAAATCTACTGCAATGGCCGGGGCAAAAGCCCTGCTTTCGCCTCCGACAGTTGCAGTAGAAAAATATTCACAAGGATAAAACCTTGGCTATGGCATAGGATATTACGCGGATTGCGCAAAATTATTTCAGCAAATTTCTTTTTATAATAAAAACCCCGCACTGCATGCGGGATTTTTTTTAACTCGGCATAAACTCCTACCTATCCAAAAGCTTCTTTAACGGTTCCCAATAATAATCCTTCCAACCCTGGGCAATATCCGCGGCTTTGTCGTCGGGTACGCTGATTTGAGTAAAGTTCAAAACCGTATTTTTGCCCGCTTTTTTGAATTCATAAATCGCCGTGGAATAATGCCCCTTGGGCCAATCCTCGTAGCGCCAGGTCTGGATAATTTTTGCGCCCGGCTCCAGCACCAGGTTCTGGCCCTCAACAGCGCCGCCGTAAGCCGTAAACCTGTCCCCGGCTTTGGCCGTCATTTTGACCTTGTCGCCAATCAGCTTAGTGTGTTTTTTGGCATCAGCCAAATAATCATAAACCTCTTTAGGCGTGCCCTTAAAAATTATGGTCTGCTTGATAGTTTTAGCCATAAAAAATAATTTAATTGCTTTTCGGTTTAAAATCCGCACCCACGGCTTCTATGATGCTGGCAAAGCCGTCCCTTTTGAGGAGTCCGACCAAATCGTGGTTAATCAGGCCGATAATTTCCGGGCCTTCAAAAATCATGCCAGTAATCATTTGGATAAGCGAGGCGCCCAGCCGGATTTTTTTGTAAGCATCGGCCGCACTAAACACCCCGCCGCAGCCGATAATTACGAATTCTTTGCCTGCCTTTTTATAAATATAAGCAATCTGTTCGTTGGCCAAATCTTCCACCACTTTGCCCGAGATGCCGCCTTTTTCCGGTAACTTATCTTCCGCGCTGATTTTGCCGTTGTTGCGCTGCTTGGTCAGATTGGTGGAAACAAACCCGGTAACCTTATACTTGCGGGCCACGGCCAAAATTTCATCCAGTGCGTCCGTGGAAAGGTCGGCCGGCATTTTAATGAACACCGGCTTTTTTTTGCCGCCGATATCCAGGGCGGCGAGCAGGCGGTCCAGTTTGACCGGATCCGTAAACGGCTCCCCGCCAAAAGCGTTAGGGCAGGAAATGTTTATGGTAAAGTAATCCCCCACCCCCTCCGCCGCAAAAGTCTTGTAAGCCTTGAGGTAGTCCGCAATGCCTTTTTGCTCTTCTACAGTGTCCGGTGAATTGGCCTTAGCCAAACTTATGCCCACGGGAAAGCTAAATTTCATTTTTTTCAAACGCTGGGAAATGGCTTCGCTGCCATCGTTCTTTAGGCCGTAGTTCACAACCAGGGCCCGGGACTTAGGCAAGCGCCACAGCCAGGGGCGCGGATTGCCGTTGCATGCCACCCCCGTTACGCTGCCCGCTTCCATAAAACCAAAACCCACTTCCGGCAAAATCTGGGTAAGCTGCGCCTCCTTGTCAAACCCCGCAGCCAGGCCAATGGGGTTTTTAAAGGTCAGCCCGGCCACCTTTTGTTCCAGCATGTGATGCTGGTAGAAAAACAGCCAGCGCACCAGGCTACGGCTCCAGGCATGCTTGCCCAAAAAATGACCTACGCGCACCATGCGCTCGTGCACTGTTTCGGGGTCCTGCAGGAAAAAGATTTCCTTAAGTATGTATTTGTACTTAAACCGGATTACGGCGGCCTTCAGCCTGAACCACGCATCTTTCATTGGGTTTTATCCTTAATGTCTTCAATAAACAACACGCCCGCGCTGTCGCGGCACTGCCGGGGGTAGCTTTCCATGACAGGGTAGCCCGCTGCCGCGCACGCCTGAAAACTGCTTACCGGCGGCTTGGTTTTAGGCTTTTTTAGCATGGGGTACACGGCCAAAAAAATCGCGGCAAACGCAAGCAGCAGAGAAAAAAGCGTGACAATGACCCGCCTCATATCAAAGTTGAATTATTTGTTTGTCTACGAGTTCCTTAAAATAAATATCCAGTTCGGCTTCGCTCAAATTTTTAATCTCCGCGGCCTCAAACCACCTGGCCTCCAAATGGTCGTCGTCCAAAACCGGCTCGCCCGCAATCTCACCCGTATAGCTCAAGCGCACCACATGCCGGCCGGGCACGCGCAGAATATCCTGTGCGGCCACGAGTTTTGGGTCGCCCGCGTATTCCAGCCTAACTTCTTCCAAAATTTCGCGCCTTAAGTTACCAAGCAGCGGACTGCCCGGCTCAATGCGGCCGCCCACAATATCCCATTTGGGTCCGACCTCCGGATATTTTTTGGGGTTGCGGCGCACCAGCAGGTATTGGCCTGCCGGATTCTTGAGCAAAATTTTTACGCCGACCTGGAGTTCCATAACTTACAGATTTTTACTGCTTTCAAAAAATTCTTTGCCGCGAGCCGCCAGCAAGTCCCGGCCCCAGGCAACAATAAATTCGGCCATTTCTTTTTTGGCAACAGCATCCTTAAATTTGGCGATTTTGGAATGCAGGCCTTTTTCCGCCATATGGATATCGCCCTCGGACAAACGGCCCATGTACAGCTTATAGTGCGTCGCTTCCACATAGTCGGCAATCTTGGCCACCAGTCCTTCGTCGGTTTTGGGTTCCATAATTTCGTCACCGGCCTTGCGGAAAGCCGCGGCCTGAGGCCCAAAAAACTTGGACAGATACACCAAATTTTCTTTTTCAAAATTTTTGGCCAATTTTCTGGCCTTGGGGTTGGCGCGCGCATAGGGCATGGAAATGTCCCCGCCCAAAAGCTCGCCTAAGTCGTGCACCAACGCCAGCTCCAGAACTTTTTCCACATTCAATTTTGCGCCTTTCGCATTGAGGTTGGCCGCCAGCTGCCAGGCGATGAACGCGACCAAATAGTGGTGCTGGGCCAAATCGGAAAGCTCGTCTTTGGGAATGCCGGCGAGGGCATAGCCGTACTGCGGCTGGGACCGGGCCAGCTCAATCAGCCGGAAAAGTTCAGTCAGTTTATTCACGGGTTTTTTTTAAGGCTTTAATCAGGCCGGCCGTATCCAGCTCCTGCTCTTGGGACGCGGCCAAATTTTTCAGTTTGAATTTTTGGGTCTTGGCTTCTTCCTCTCCCACCACCAGGACAAACGGGATTTTTTCCCGGTCTGCGGTTTTCACTTGGGCGGAAACTTTACGCGCTGTCAGGTCTTCGACCACGCGCACGCCTGCCTGCCTCAATTCTCCAGCCAATGCGCCCGCGGGCTCCAAAAATCCTTCCAAATGGCAGATATAAACGTCAACCGGCGGCCGGTATTCGGGTAAAAGTTTGTAGGTTTCCAAAAAATCGCGGATAGTCACATCGCCCATACCAAAACCCACGCCCGGCACCTTGTCCACGCCGAAAATACCCACCAAGTCATCGTATCGGCCGCCCCCGAACAGCGCCCGGTTATTTACGGGGCTGGTGTCAAAAATTTCAAAAACCGTGCCTGTATAGTAGTCAAAGCCCCTGACCAGCGTGGGGTCAAATACAAAGTTTTTAATACCGGCCGTAGCCAAAGCCTCAAACACCCGGCGCAGCTCCGCTACGCCTTCCCCTTGCGGCACTTTTTCGCCCAGCTCGTCCAAGCTTTTTACATACAAAATTTCTTCCAAAAGCTTGGTCTTTTCGCCCAAAATTTCCCGGGCCGAGGCCAAAAACTCTTCGGCTTTCATTTTATGCATGCGGTCAACGAGTTTGGAAAGCTTGTGCGCCCCTTCCGCATCCAGCTGCAAATGCTTGTGCAGCAAATAATTCAGCAACCGGCGATCGTTGATGCGGATTTCAAAAGCCTCATCCGAGGCCCCAAAGGCCTTCATGATGCCGTAGGCCACTTTCACGATTTCCACATCGGCTTCCGCGGACTCTACGCCGAACATATCCACGTTCAGCTGCCAGTGCTCCCTGAGGCGCCCCCGCTGGGGACGCTCGTACCTAAAAAGGTTCGGCACGGAAAACCAGCGCAAAGGAAAAACCAGCTCTTTGCGCTTTTGGGCCACCATGCGGGCCACGGTCGGCGTCATTTCCGGCCGGATGGTCACATCCCGTCCGCCGCGGTCGGTGAAAGTATAGGTTTGCTCATTGACTATCTCTTCCCCGCTTTTAGCTTTATACAGGGCGGTTTCTTCCAGAATGGAAGCGTTGTATTCCAAATAACCGAAACTCTCGGCAACTTTTTTCCATACGCCGAAAATGTAATTCTGATAAAACTGGTCTGCGGGATAAAAATCCCGGGTGCCTTTGTAGGGTTCTAAAGAGAGGCTCATTGGATGTTTTATTTGAAAAAATGTAAGGTAACAAATAATTTCTGGAGCGGAATACGGGAATCGGACCCGTGCCTAAACCTTGGGAAGGTCTCGTACTGCCATTATACTAATTCCGCATTTATACATCTGCCCGCAGCGGGAACCTGAAAAGCCTATTTATTATACCAAATTATTAGGGGTTCCGCCTAATGGGGGCTTTGACACTGCGTACGGATTATGGAAAAATCAAGAGAGATGAAAAAATCCATACGCAAAATCCCGGCCACCATGGCCACCCAGCACCCGGACCATGCCAACCGGCCGTACTGGCAAAAAGACGCCTTTATTCCCACGCTCAAAGAAGCTGAGGAATGTTTTTTGTGCTTTTCAGATTTGGGAATTAGCGAATACAAATGGGACTGGGAAGGCAAGCTAGTGGACGAGTCCGTGTTGGAAAGACTCCTGGCCGAGCACTTCCAGTACTTTAAAGACCAGCCCTTGGGCCAAAAAAAGTTTTTGACTTTCCGCCTGCCCAACCCCAAAGTGGAAACCGAATTCCGCCTGGGACGCGCGCTCATGGGTATGCTGACGGCGGCCAGTCTTGCCCGCCAGGCCGAGCTGCACACGCCGCCCATGTTTGAAGTTATTTTGCCCATGACCGAAAGCGCGGAGGAAATGATAGATATCCAGGAAGCTTTTGCCGAGGTGGCTAACCTAAAGCACCGGCTTTATAACCATGAAAAAAACGCGCTCAAGCATATAGAGATTGTGCCGCTGTTTGAAAGCGTGCAAAACATTGCGGAGTCGGACCGGATTCTGGAGGACTACCTGCGCCTCCATAAATGGAAGTTCGGCTTTGTGCCTCAATACATGCGGCCGTACGTGGCGCGTTCCGACCCCGCCCTTAACTCCGGCCTGGTACCTACTGTGCTGGCGATAAAAATTGCCTTATCGCGCTACCGCCAGTTTGAGGAAAAACACAAAATAAAGCTTTTCCCGGTAATTGGTGTGGGCACGCTACCATTTCGCGGCAGCCTTAACCCGTTGCGCATCAATGATTTTATAAAAGAATACAAAGGCATACGCACGGCCATTATCCAAAGCGCTTTCAGGTACGACTTCCCTAAGGACAAGGTAAAGGCCGCAATCGCCAGGCTGGATAAACAGCTGCCCCAAGGCCAAGCCAAACTCATCCCCGCGGACGAGATACAAAAGCTGCTGGAATTGATTCGGCCGTTCGAAACAGCTTACCAAAAAACCGTGGAAAAAATCGCCCCGCTGGTTAACCAGGTGGCAGCCCATCTGCCCAAACGCCGGGAACGCGTGCTGCACACCGGCCTGTTCGGCTACAACCGCGGCGTGGGCAAGGTCCGTTTGCCCCGGGCCATCAGCTACACGGCTGCGCTATATTCTTTGGGCGTGCCGCCGGAGCTGATCGGCACCGGCCGAGGCCTGAAGCTGGCTGCGGAAAAACACGGCGTTAAGCTCATCAAAAAATACTACCTAAACCTCAAAACCGACATGCAAGCGGCCGGAAACTACCTGAGCCGCGGCGTCCTTAAGGAGCTTGCCAAAAATCACTTGGAGTGGACGCAGGTCCAGGAAGACGTTAAGTCAATTGAACGCGCCTTGAGTATAAAACTCGGGCCCAAAACCCGCGAACAGAAAGAACATGCCAGACTGTCGGAGCTTATCCACAAAAAGCTGCTCAAAAACAAAAACCCGCAAAGAGAAATTGAAAAAGCCGCGCTCTTAAGGCGCAGTATGGGCTAAGCAAAAGGGAACCGCACAACCTGCCGGTTCCCTGTTTTTTTGCGCTGCCTACATGCCGCGAATGACATAGGTCGCCTTGAAGCCCGAAAGCTTGAAGTACGCCTTAGTGCAATTCATGGAACAGAAGAGCAGCCTTTCCACCACACCCACTGCCATATCGTGCAGCCTTTGGTACTCCGTCATTTCTTCGGGCAAGGCCGGCCTGAGCAGAAACGCATGGGCAAAGTTCCTTAAAGCCGTCTGCTGTTCAAAGGGCTTAAGTCCGAATACCGCCACATCCACGCCGTGGATCCTTGAGCAAGTACCGAAACCCTCGCTGATGCCCAAAAAGTGGAGTGGCACCCGGCCTTCGCCCAAATAGAACTCGTTGTAGGTATGAAGGGCGCTCGGCAGTGCCGGACGTCCCTCGAATAAGGTTTCCATCGTCCTGCGCTGGTCCTGTCTGAGGTGCGCCATAATAATTCCTCCGTAAAAAAATCCCCTTCTGGTGAAAGGGGTGTGGCTGGTTGCAAGCTTTGCACTCAAACAGACCGCTTTCACGAAGAAAGGGCCATCATCATCAAACCGCGGTGCTGGAGGTTCTGAAATTTCATAACTGTATGATAATATTAATTTATGAATAAAAAATCGTCAACTCCCAGCCTCCTCGTCATTGGCTCCGTGGCCTTTGACGACATTGAGACGCCTTTCGGCAAATCCAAAAAAACCTTAGGCGGCAGCGCTACCTATATTTCGCTCGCTGCCAGCTACTTTACCAAACCCGGCCTGGTGGCCGTAGTGGGCGAAGATTTTAAACAGCAGCATTGCGAAATTTTACAAAACAGAAAAGTCGACCTTATGGGCCTGGAAATGGCCAAAGGCAAAACCTTCGCCTGGGGCGGCAAGTACCACTTTGATTTAAACACCCGGGAAACCCTGTTCACGCATTTGAACGTGTTCGAAAATTTTTCTCCCGAGCTTTCCCCTGCCCACAGGAATACCCCTTATGCATTTTTGGGAAACACCCACCCGGCCCAGCAGATTAGAATCATTTCCCAGTTAAAAAACCCGAAATTCGTAGGCCTGGACACCATGAACTATTGGATAGAAAAAACCCCCAAGGAATTGGGACAGGTTTTAAAAATGGTGGACGCGCTAGTCATAAACGATTCCGAAGCGCGGGAGCTTTCCAAAGAACACAACTTGCTGAAAGCCGCGAAAAAAATCTCCGGTTTAATGCACCAAAGCAGAAAACGCCTGCTGATTATAAAGCGCGGCGAATACGGCCTACTGCTTTTCCAGGGCGGCAAGATTTTCCACTTGCCCGGTTTCCCATTGGAAGACGTGGTTGATCCCACAGGCGCGGGCGATAGCTTCGCCGGCGGATTTATGGGACACTTGTCGGCCAAATCGGACTTTTCCTGGGACAGCTTCAAAAAAGCCTGCGTGGCCGGTTCCGCCATGGCCAGTTTCTGCGTGCAGGACTTCGGCACCCAAACCTTGCAAAACTTAAGCCGCACAAAGATTAGCCAACGCATTCAAGGCTTCAGGCACCTGACCCGCTTCTAATTTATAGATTATCGGGTCCCCGCAAAAGCCTGCGGGGTGTCTTGACATTTGGCGTAAAATCCTTAAAATACTTCCAATACCCAGGAGGTATCCACTTGAAGAACCCTACCCGGAAAACCCTTGAACCCAGAACCGCACTCCGCGGCCAGCCCCCAAGGGAACAGTATACGGGCCTTGCGCCCGACCTGGCGGAATTCCGCAATACCAAGAAAGCAGACATGCCCCGCCGGGCGCACAATCAACAGTGATGCAGCCGCATCACCTAAACCCGCCGGACGCGCACCACCCACGCGCGTCCGGCTTTCCTTTTGTGGATAACCCCGTTTGCTATAATACAAGTATTAAAAAACTAACGGCCAATTCCAAGCTGTATTTTTAGAAATCCGGGACAAAGATAATATCCAAAACAATCTAGAACCCCGGATTATAAATTTACAATTTGGATTTGGAAACCACCCCGAAAAACGGGCGGCGGCTTTGGTTTTTGCCGCCTTGCTGTGTCGGGCAAAAGGAGCCATATGGCAAAAATCATGGCGGAATATATTTGGATGGACGGCAAAAAGCCGACAGCCAAGCTCCGCTCCAAAACCAAAATCATAGAAGGGCCGGTGCGCGAACTTAAAGACCTCCCCATGTGGGGCTTTGACGGGTCTTCGACAAAGCAGGCAGAAGGGCATTTCTCCGACTGTATGTTAAAGCCCGTGTATTTTATCCCTGACCCCGTCCGCGGCGAACCCAATGTGCTGGTTATGTGCGAAGTCTTGAATGCCGACGGCACACCCCACGCCACCAACACCCGCCACCATCTGGCAAAACTCATGGAAAAATACGGGGCAGAAGAGCCGATTTTTGGTTTTGAACAGGAATATACGCTCTACCGTAAAGACTGGCCTGTGGGCTGGCCGCAGCACGGCTTTCCCCATCCCCAGGGCCGCTACTACTGCGGCGTGGGCTGCGACGAGGTTTACGGCCGAAAAGTCGTGGAAACCCACATGCGCGATTGCATCAAAGCGGGCATCAGCATTTCGGGAATTAACGCCGAAGTCATGCCCGCACAATGGGAATTCCAAATCGGCCCTTTGCCGCCTTTGGAAGCGGCAGACCAATTATGGCTGGCGCGCTGGATTTTGTACCGGCATGGCGAAGATTTCGAAGTCTATGCCAAACTGGACCCGAAACCCATGGCCGGCGACTGGAACGGCGCGGGCGGGCACACCAACTTTTCCACCAAGGCCATGCGGGAAGAAGGTGGCCTGGAGGTGATTAAACAAACCTGTGAAAAGTTATCAAAGATGCACAACCAGCACATGAAAGTTTATGGCGCGGAAAACGACCTGCGCCTGACCGGCAAACACGAAACCTGCAGCTACAAGGAATTCCGCTACGGCGTTTCCGACCGGGGCGCCTCGGTGCGCATTCCTATGGACACGGCCAATAAAGGCAAAGGCTACCTGGAAGACCGGCGGCCCGCAGCCAATCTGGACCCTTACCAAGTGTGCACAGCGCTCGTGGAAACCGCCTGCGGCAGCGGCTTTGATCCGGAAAAGTACGGCTGGCAAAATTTTGATCCGGAAAAGTAAATACCCCGGCCGCCTGCAGTCCGCATTGGTGGTATAATGTATTTATGAACCACGAACCCCACCACCCGCTCATCAGAAAAAGAATATACCGCAACCTGGAACCCTACCCGCACCCCGACCCCAAAAAACAATTTTTGGATCAGCTGATTTTTGTCATTGGAGCGCTGGGCCCCCTTTCCACCCTGCCCCAGATTTACACCATTTTTGCACACAAAAACGCAGCTGGGGTATCGGCTTTTTCCTGGTTTGCTTATTTCCTGTTTTCCATTGTCTGGGTCGTATACGGAGTCGTTCACAAAGAAAAGGCCATTATCTTCACCTACAGCCTCTGGATACTGATGAACGGCTTAGTGGCCCTGGGAGCGATAATTTATTAAAAAACACCCGCCTCACTTAAAAGCGGGTGTTTTTTATTCAATTTAATTCCAGCCGCGGTTTTTTTGCTGCCTTAGGCTTTCCGTTTCATCCGGCCGGGTAAAGTCGTCTTCCAAGCGGTAAGTTGTGCCTTTCTCCGGTGAAGAAACTTCAAAAAGATCGGAATCTTCCAGGGCTTCCACCCGATGCTTCTGCGGAGGCGTGATTAGGTAACCCTTTTTTAGCTCCATGGGGATTTTCCGGATTTCCCCTTCGTTGTCCTCCAGCCAAATTACGGCCTGTCCGGAAAACAAAGTGATTACTTCTTCTTTGGTTTCGTGGTATTGGAACGAGAGTCTTTTGCCGGCGGCCACGTGCAAAATTTTGCCAGTACGCTCCGAGTCCTTGGGAGTAAGTACAATCTCATAACCCCAGGGCTTTTCCACACGTTCATAAAACGGCTCTAAAAAAAATTTCATGGTAAGTTATGGTTTTTCTTTTTTTTCTTCAGACGGGGTGATAAACCCTTTTTCTACCAATTTCTTGTGCAAAGCTGCATACTCCTCATCGCTCATCCACCTCTTTTCCTGCTCCTGTTTGTAGGTTTCCCGGCGCGTAAGCTTTGGTTTTTCCGCCTTCACCGGCCGTGTCCTGGGTTTCTTTTCCACAGGCGGCTTTACCGGGCGGGGTTCAGGCCGGGACTGGGTAACTTCCGGTGCGGCGTTGGCACTTTGCGTTCCGGCTTCCCGGACCAAATGCCTGAGCTCGCTGAAAATTTGCCGTTTAATGCTTTCCGAAGGCGCCTGGGTGTTATCGTACCATTCATAAACCCATTTTTTGGCCACGCCGACATGCTCTAAGACTGAGGCCGCAACCCGCTCCACCCCGCCGGCCGCATCCACCATGCTCCGAAATGCCCGCTGCGCTTTTGCAGCTTCGGATTCTCCGCTGTCCTCGTGCGAATAAAATTTTCTGCGTTCATCCATAGCGTTAAAAAGCTACTTTTATTTTTCGCCGCTTCCTTTTTCCGGCTCAGCTGGCAGAGAGGCCTCTGGTTTTGGCTTGGGCGCCATAGGCGGGACCAGCTTTTTCGGCCCAAAACTCACCTTTTGGGGATCGGCCGTTGCCAAAAATTCCACGGAGCCCAAAATCTTGTTGCGGATGGCCGGGCTTTCCGGCGCCACGCCGGTCTGGAACCATCGCATAACGACCGAGGCGCCAATATCACAATCCTTGTCAACTAGTTTTGCCGCAGCCTCCAGGGAACCGGCCTTCTGAATCAGCCTGCCCATGAGGCCAAAAAATTTTTCAGTCTGATCTCCGGTTTCCGCCCGGCGGCCGGGGTTTTCCGGTTTTATTTCCGACATAAGAAAGCTGTTACTTATCTTATGACTTTCCACTCCTTGCTGAAGGAGCGCCTGATAACTTTATTATAAACCAGGTTAATTACCCAAAGCGACAAAAGCTTGGCCCAGCCCACGTTGTGGGCGCGCCGGGAAGTATGCATCACAAACAAACCGGTTTCCACCCAGGTCCTACCCACTTTGCTTAGGCGGCCGAAGAGATCGTTATCCTCCCCTACCACCAACGCCCCGTTGAACCCATTAACCTGCTTAAACGCACTGGCGCGGACCATCTGGAATTCGCCCGAGGCCATGCCCAGATGCAAAACATTGTTATAAAACTGGTAAACGCGGTTAACCAGGCCAAAAAACATTTTATCAGAAAGCGTAACGTGTTCGGGCAGCACCTTTAAAAAAACAGTCAGGCCGCACAGGCCGCGGTCTTTTTCAAAACGCTCCAACGTCTGCTGGAAAAACTCGTTAATATTGGGGATAAACACATCGGCATCCATAAACAGCAAATACTCGCCGCTGGCCACCGCAGCGCCCGCGTTCCGGCCGCCGCCAATGGTCTGCCGGGTTTTTCTGTCATGGACCACGACCTTGTCCGCATACTTTTTGGCCAGTTCCACGGTCCGGTCCGTGCTCCCGCCGTCTGAGACGATGATTTCATAGCTAACCACACGGAGCGCTTTTAACGCGCCCAGGGTTTTTGCTATGACTTTTTCCTCGTTCAGAGTGGGAACGATTATGGAAAGCTTCATATTTCGGTTTTCACCAAATAACGATTAATGGCCCAGAGGGCATAAATGACAACAAAAATGGAAACGAAAACAAACACAATCTTCATGGGGCCGACCACGGAAGCGTACAAGTGCCCGAAAAAATATCCCACCAAAAGCAAAAAAGCCGTCCAGATGAAACCGCCAAATAAATTTAAAACTACATATTTTTTAAAGTCCACGCGGAGCATGCCCGCCACAATCAGGGTGGCCAGGGCAAAACCGAAGCCCATGGTAATTTTGGAAATGAACAAAATTTTGTTCTGATAGGTTTTAAAGCGTTTCTCAATCTTGGCAATTATTTCCGGGGTGATGTTTAAAAAACCGCCAAACTTGTGGAGGATGGGCTTAGCGCCGAAACGACCCACACCATACCAGCCAATGTCAGCCACAAAATCCCCGCCCATCAAAGCAAAATATAAAGGCACCAAGTCAAACTGCCCGAGCCGATACAAAAACCCGCTGGTAATCATGACCACCGGACCTTCCACAATGCACAGAATAAAAACGATTGCGTATTTGGAAAAATTGAAAAAATCAAGGAGAAACTGGATGGGGTGCATATACCCACAGAGTAGCACAAAATCGCTTAAAAATCACTTTTTTAGTCCCCGTTATGAAATAAAATCTTCAAATAAGCGTATTAGGTGGTATAATTAAAGCAAGAAAATTAAACCTGATTTATGAAAAAAATCCTTTTGGCTGTAGGCTTGGCCGCGCTGCTCGCGGCTGGCTGCAACAGCTCAAAACCTGCTGCACAGAACCCGGGCGAACAGCCAGTAGCCCAGGCCCCTGAGCAGCAGACAAACCCAACCCCGGCGCCCGCTGTCCAGACACAGTCCAACGTGAAGGTCCAAAACGTTGATGACGCCTTAAACGAGCTTGATAAGCAAGCGGCCAGCGAGCAATCCCTGACTGCCGGCACGGATGACAGCGACCTGACTGCCACAGATGCCACTGAGCTTAACAGCCTTACGGAGGTACCAAATGGAAACTAAATTAAAAATAGCGGCGGCCCTTGCTTCCATATCCATCCTGGTGCCGGCTTTTGCCCTGGCTGCCTTGCCGGCGCAGGGAACAGCCGGTGCGGGACAGAATTTTTGCACCCGGCTGCCGGAATTGACCACGCAAGTCAATAACCGGCTGGCGCAGTCAACCACCAACCTGCAAAACCGCCAGCAGGAAATCCAGACCAAAGTACAGGAAAGACAGACAACGCGGACTCAGCAGCTTACTCAGGTACGCAATACCGCTGCCCAGGACCGCCAGGCAATTTATACCCAGCTCATGGCCAAAGCCACGACCGATGCGCAAAAACAGGCTGTAACGACATTCCAAAACACCATCGAAGCTGCGGTTACCACCCGCCAGACTGCGGTTGACGCCGCAAGACTAGCCTACTGGACAGCCCTAGACTCCGATTTAAGCACCCGCCAGACCGCGGTATCCACGGCCCGGCAGAACTTCTTCAGCGCCATCCAAACGGCGCTAACCACAGCCAGCAGCCAGTGTGCTGCGGGCACGGCTCCGGCCACGGTAAGACAAAATTTCCAAACCGCGCTGCAAGCGGCCAAAACTCAATTCGCCACCAACCGTAAGGCAATCGACAAAATTGGCCCGGAAGTGAAAGCTTTGGTACAGACCCGCAATGCGGCTATTAAAAAAGCCATGGATACTTTTAAAACCACAGCCCAGCAAGCCCGGACCACGCTTAAAGCCGCGTTCGGAAAATAGTTTCTGTTTCAAAAACACCCGCCTCTCTCAGGAGGCGGGTGTTTTGTTTATCTTGCCATACAAGATAATTATGAGTCGGCCATTTAAGCCAGATCCAAGATCGGGGTAGTTTCCTGAGCCAGATCCAAGATCGGGGTAGTTTCCTGAGCCAGATCCAAGATCGGGGTAGTTTCCTGAGCCAGATCCAAGATCGGGGTAGTTTCCTGAGCCAGATCCAAGATCGGGGTAGTTTCCTGAGCCAGCCCTGTAAACCCAAACACTATAACCAGCACTACAATAAGCGTTTTCATATTTTGTATTTTTGTTATTAATTTTAAAATCGGCCTGTTCCCGACCTGAACAGTCCTAAATTGTATCCGCCGCCAATTAATCCAAACCCATGCGGCGTGCCGTTAAAAATTTAAAGCGCCTTCTATATATGGCTAAAAGAATCAGGGAGTTAATTGCCAGCAGATAAACCTGAAACGCGGAATTTTCAATCGTCCATTTTGGTATGGACGGCAAGACCAGAAGCACGGCCACCAGGCCGGCGGCAAACGTCAGGCCTGTTTCGGTTTCCGGGTTTGTCCAGGCTTTGCGGAGGGTGGGCAGGGCTGCAAAGCCGTCAGCTGCAGCTGCCAGCAGCACCGCCAGCCGGGGGGAGGCAAGGCCCCAAACCAGCAGCGCCAGCACTGAAAACGCGCCGCAAAGGAAATCAAATATTGTTAACTTCCAATAGCTTCTCGGGTTTACGAAAGAAGCGATCAAAACCAGCAAAGGTATAAACCCGGCCAAAAAAGTCCGGGTGGTCGCCCAGATATCGGCATGCGCGGAAATCGCCGCTCCTGTGCCAACCAGCGGCGCCAGCGCCCACAAAGCCCACGACACTCGGTTCGGCCTGGTTGTACCCTTTAGCGTGTCGCGGACATAGACAAAAGAGCCAACAAGGCTTATTAGGGCGCTAAGCACAACCAACCAATGGACAAAACTCATAACTTTAATTCAGTTTAATCGCACACGGGCTAATGTAGTGTAATTTTAGCACATAAAAAACAATAACCGCCCTTTTGGGGCGGCGATGTTCTCCAGAATTTTTAGACAAACCCGGGAAAAAAGTCGGTTTTTATTTTATTCGACGCAACCCCCATGCTCAGAAGCGCGTTTTCATAAGCCGTAACCATGGCGTGGGGCCCGGAAAGATAAAACCTGCGCTGTTTAAAATCGGGCACTTCAGCGGCAATCAGCTCCGCATTTATCGGACCGACATTACCCTGCCAGCCGGCTGGCACCTGGGTTTTGTCGGTTAGGGTATAAACAGCCCGAAGGCCAAGCTTTTCCACAGCCTGGTCGAAAATATCGGTGTAAACCGCCTCCGCAGCCGTCTTGTTGCTGTAAAACAGCACAATATCCCTGGCCTGGTTTGTATCCAGCAAATATTTAATCATGCTGCGAAAAGGAGTAATACCGATACCGCCCGCAATAAACACGCTTTTTTCTTGGGGGTTCTCCGGCAGGGTAAAATCCCCTGCCAGCTGGCCGGCTAAGATTTTATCGCCGGGCTGCATTGCCAGCATGGATTTTTTGTAGCTGCTCGGCGGGTCATAAAATTTTACACCCATGATAATTTCTTGCTCAGTCGGCGCGGAAGCGATAGTAAAATAACGGCGGTTACCCCGGTTATCTGGCTTATCGTGTTCCAGCGTCCACTCCAAATACTGACCCGCCCGGAACGGCATGCCCGTATCCGTTGCAAAAACAAAATCGAAAATACCCGGGCCCAGGCGCATTTTTTCTTTTAAGGTAAGCAGGAGTTTCTTTTTCGGGCTGGCTAAATAAGAAAACACGTTGCCCGCCAGAAGTGCCAGCTCAGGCGTGGAATAAAGCGAAAGCACATGCATCTGAGGAGCGAACAACAACCCCACCAGTCCGCCGTAAACGGCCTGCAGCCCTTTGGTCGGCGGGGTTGTCAGGGGTTCCGTCAGCATCACAAAAGCAAAGAAGAACAACGGCGAGTCCACAAGCACCTTCTGCACAGAAGAGACCAAGTCCAGGCCGCGGGCCAGATCCAAACCCAGAATAGTGACCAAGGCCACAACGAAAAAACTGAACACCAGGTCAAACCTCCTGATTTTCCTCACAGTCAGAAAACCGCCCACCAATACAAACGGCAGCATCCAGGCCGTGCCCACCCACCAGCTCGCCGACTGGTTAATGGTCAAAGCCGTAAGGGCCACGGCAAAAGCCACGGGGTTAAAAATATGTTTCCGATTAAAGGCCAGAATATACTTGGAAACTTGGGACCAAATCGCGGCCCAGGCCACAAACCCGAAATACTGGGCGTCCAAAGTTTTAATCGGCGTAATAATCAAAGCTAAAATCAAAGCGGTTATATAAACGGATTCCACATTGGTGGGCACATTAAAAATCCAGGCGGAAACCACATTCACGATCCAGCAAAGCAGAGTGATAAAAAATACGGAATACACCAGCCCCACCGGGCTATAGGGCAAAGCGCCAAACAGACTTAAAAGAAAAGCCGCCGCCAAAAGGCCGATGAGGTAATACAGCACCAGCCGGTACATGGTTATTTTGTTCAAAAAATCATCTACAAAGGTAAGCATATTTAGTTGGTTACGTATTGTTCGAAGCCCGATGTTTTGGTGGCTATCCCCTGACTGTCTATCATGTAGCCCTCCAGGCCTTCAATGGACTCAATAAAATTAATTCCTTCCCTGCCCATGGCAAAAGCGGCAGTGGCAAACCGGTCAGCCTCATATATGTTGGGGCCGATTATCGTAAGGCTCACAATTTCTAAGAGCTGTTGGCCCGGCTTGAAGGGGTTGTAAATGTGCTGGCCCCGCTCGGCAGTGCCTGAGGTGGCTACTCCCTGGCTGGTAATACTCAGGACTTTGACAATCTCCTCGTGCTTGAAAGGATTGCGGATACCCACGCGCCACGATTGACTGCCCGCATCTTCCACCTGACCCTGAATGTCCCCGCCCGCGTCTATAAAAAAATACTTGTGGCCCGCACGCTCCAGCAGCAGGCTTGCCTGCCAGATGGCCCAGCCTTTAACTATGCCCGACGGATCCCAAAAGCCTTCGGGCCGCCAAATATTAAAATAGCCCCTGGTGGCTTTTTTAGTTTCTTCCGCCAGCATAAAAATTTTTTTAATGTCCGGAGGGTATTGGCTTTCCGCCAACTCGCCTCGGTTAATCTGGCTAATGGCGCTGTTTGGCTTATACGTACTGAAGGTCTCGTCAATATACTGAAAATATTCAAATACTCTGTCACAGCCCTGCTTTTCGTCGCCGTCCCTGACCTCGACTGTAATGTGCATACCCATCAAATTTCGAGTTTGCTGCATAAACTTAATTCTTCGCTTTGGCTAAGGCCGAAGCCAGGGATTGCTGGAAAGCCTGGCTCGAATCCGTGGCTCCTGAAACTATGTCTACATTTGCGCTCTGGGCTGCAATTGCCTCAGCTTTCAAATAAGGCATAGCCTGGCCGTTAATTTCGCGGGAAGTACTGCGGTCATTTGGGTACTGCAAGAACACCACGTCTGTAATTTTGCCGCCAGCAACAGTCACCTGCACTTGGATGTTGCCGTAATAGGCGTCTGCGACGCTGCCCGTATACTGCCCGTCCGCGTATTGGCCCTTGGGTTTAGGTGCCGGAACAGGAGCCGGAGCCGGTACGGGCGCCGGAGTAGGCGCGGGGACGGGCTTGGGCTGGGCAGGGGCGGGAGCAGGGATGGAAATTGGCAAGGGCTGGGACTGGCTGCTTTTTGGAGGGCTACTGGGCGGATCAGCGGCAATGGGCGCCTGTACGGGAACTTCCGCAATCGCGGCCGTGGAAGTGGCCTCAGGAGCTGCAGGTTTAATGGCAGAAACGTCAACCAAAACACCAGGCGCAGGCGCCAGCCTGCTCTGGTAAATCGCGTAAAAGGTAAAGCCGCCGACTATAATTAATGAGTAAAAAAATTTCTTCATAACTTTAAAAAACGGTTATTCTTCATCGCTATTGCCGTTATGCCCGGACACATACTCTCCATCCACCCAGGCGTATTCCCCTGACTTCAAGCGAATACGGTACCAGCCGTCTTCCTCCCCGGTATAATTATACGTTTGGCCGGGGTAGGCCTTGCCAATCACAGAACCGGAAACTGCAGGCTGGCTCCTGGCGTTTAAATAACCCGTAGGGGTTTCTTTTATTTTAACGCTTTTTTTGCTTTGTAGACTCTTGCGGACGGGAGCAGGCGCAGATATGTTTGCGTTCGCCGTTGGAGCCGAAGCTGGAGGAGTGGCCGAGGCAACCGGTTCGGATAAAGTTTGATCAGGCAGAGCCATCTGCCCCAGCACTGCCGGTTTAGGCGCAGCCTGGGCCAACTTGGAGGTTTTCCCTGAAGCTGACACAAGCACGTACTTGCCGGCGGCAACCAAGGCCAGAAGGCTTAGGCTGGCCAGGAATATTTTGGCACTGGGCAATTTTTTCCCGCCTGTGTTTTTGTTTAGAAACAACTTTTCGGGTCCATTAAAAAATCTACTGTCAGGTTTTAACCCATCCTGGCTAATGTTGCGCACTTCAAAATTTGGACCTTGTTGATTCATGTTTAGTTTCTGGCTTGGGATAAAGCGCTGGCCAGGGACTGCGCAAAAGCTTGGCTGGTATCGGTCGCGCCGGAAATTACGTTTACCTGAGCGCTCTGGCTGGCAATGGCTTCGGCTTTCAGGTACGGCATGGACTGGTTACTAATACTCTTGGAAGTTGGCCGGTCGTTGGGGTACTGCAAAAATGTCACATTGGCCAGCTTGCCGCCGGACACAATTGCCTGGACCTGCACGTTGCCGTAATAAGCGTCGACTGCGTTGCCTGTATACGTACCGTCTTTATAGCTAATATTTTGGCCGGGCTGGTTTTGGCTGATTATTGGCGGCGTTACCCGGTGTTCGCCGTAACGCTGGTAAACCGCATATGCGCATATGGCGGCAAAAAGGGTTGCTCCAATCAGGAGCTTCTTCACTGTTGTCATGTGGTGGGGGTTAAATTATCTCTTTTTTAGGATACCAAAACCACATGAAGCTGGCATGAAGCCATAAATTAACTACGGGCTAAAAGATGGCTGCACGCTTAATTCCAAATGGTAAGGATTGCCATTTCTGGCCTTTAAACCCCCGTATTTTACTATCCCTTCCAGAATATACTTCTGTTTTAAGGGCAAATTTGTTACACCAGCGCCAAGAACGGGCAAATCGTACGGCCCCAACTTGCCAGCAGCCTCATCGGAAAAAATTGCATAACCGTTGTCCTGCTGCAAAACATAACCCTCTACCGCCACTTTTTTATCCACAAAATTCTGGGCTTGTCTGCTTACGCTGCCAATACTGGAAACGGGCAAAGTCCCGCGGGTTTTAATAATATCCAAGCCGTCAGGAATGTTCAGCTGCCCATAGCCGGCGCCAGGCTTGCCCGTGACGCCATACTGCCAGATTATTTTTTTGGTCTGCTTGTCAACCACTATCACACGGTGATTCTGGTCATCGTTGGCCAAAATATTACCGTTAGGCAGCTCAATCGCCAAGGAAGGGTGGTTCAGCTTCACATCCCCGTCCTGGCCGCTGAATTGCCACACCACTTTACCCTGCCGGCTTACTTCCACCACCTGTCCGGGATTGCTGTAGTCGGCTATCAGAATATTGCCTGCCTGAGTCAGCTGGGGGTCTGACGGGTACCTTACCGGCAGAACCATATTAAAAACCGGCTGCCAGGAATTATCCAACTCCACCAGATTCTTTCCCACGATGTTGCTAACCAGGGTGTGCCCGCCGGCCAGGGGCGTGTCGCCATTGGGCTTATCAAGAAAACCCGCTTGGTTTTTACAAACACCAGTTTGTCCATATTGCCGCACAATCTGCTTTTCGGGAGAAATTTCCAAAATGCGGCAGTTCTTTATGTCCGCGACCGTCACGTCGCCATTAGGTAGCTTGTAGGCATCATCTGGCGTATTCAGGTATCCGGGCGCAGATCCTGCATGCCCGCCAACGCCATAGCTCCAGGTTACCTGCTTGCTCGCATAATCGATAATCTGAATCAGATGGTATTCTTCCAAATTCACGATAACCGAGTTGCCGCTATCCGTAAAAAAAGAATCGTCCGCACCCAGGCCGGCTTTGGGCAAATGAAAGGCGTACTCCCAAATTACCCGTTTGTCGGGGGTTACTTCCAAAAGCCGGTTGTTACCCCGGTCGGCAATCAAGACATTATAACCACCCAAGGCGGAGGTATCTTTCGGTTCGCCTTTCACCTCTAAAGGCGTAGCCACAACGGGCGCAGCCGGAGGGTTTGCCTCATAGCTTTCAGGCAAGGTCTCCTGCGCTTCGCCGCCAAGGTCGCTATCTGAAAGCTGGGCTTGTCTGGCAGAAAAAAATATCCGGGTGTTTCCCCGGGACAGCAGGACCGCCGCAAGGATTACCACGCAAAAACCGCAAAAGATGCCGGCGGCAAGAAGAATCTTTTTTTTCATGTTGAAATTTTATATTTTTTCTGCGCGGGCAGACTGATTAAAAAATCCGTCCCCTGCCCGAGGGCGCTCTGTACTGCCAAGTGGCCGCCATGCGCATCAACAATCGCCTTGACAATGGACAGCCCCAATCCTGTTCCTTGCCCGTGCTTGGACTGGTCGCCCTGGTAAAAACGTTCAAAAATAAAAGGCAAGTCTTTTTCCGCAATCCCAACACCGGTATCGGCAATTTTGACGTCTACCTGGTTGTCTTTTACGGCCAGGCTAATATCCACCCTGCCTTGTGGCTTATTGTATTTGATGGCATTTTCAATCACGTTGGCAAAAGCGTGCTCCAGAAAATGCCGGCTGCCAAAAATCTGTACGGGGCCTGACTCGGCCAGCGCCAGTTCTATTTTGCTGCTATGAGCCAGGCCCTGAAACCTGTCCACGGTCTTGCTCAGCAATTGCTGCAAATCTACGGGCATAAAACCCGAGCTGAAATCCTGGCCTTCGGCTTGCGATAATTCCAGCAGCTGGTGGCTTAGCCGGGTCAAGTTGCCAATTTCTTCCAAAAGACTGGCTAAGGTCTTTTGGACCCCGGCGGACAGTTCGATTTTTTGGCGCTGCAGAACCTCAATATCCGTACGCATTACTGCCAAAGGCGTACGGAGTTCGTGGGAGGCGTCGGCCACGAAGCGCTTCTGGCCTTCCATGGCCAGTTTAATGGGTTTCAAAGTGTACCCGGCAAAACTATAGCTGGCAAAGGCTGCTACCAACAAAACGGCCCCGTCAATCATAACTAGCAGCCAGGCCAGCCTTTCGCAGGCATCGTCAAAAAAATTCTCTTCCTGAATGAGTTCGCCTCGGACATTTTCGCGGTAGGAACGTCGAAGCTGCTGGGTGGTGGCAGTATAAAAACTTATGCTGAAAACCGTAACGATTACGAAAATAATCGCCATGTACCACAAAGTCAGCTTGACCCGGGCCTGGTGGAACGGATCAAAATTCAAGCCGGTAGCCGAGGCCCCGGACGGTTTGGAGGTGTTTGCCATATGCGCCCAGTTTCTTTCTTAAATTTTTAACATGCACATCGACCACGTTACTGAATGAATCAAAGGAAAAATCCCAAACGGCGGCAAGAATCTGATCCCGGGAAAGTACCTGGCCGGCGTGGCGCATAAAATACTCCAATAGCCGATACTCCCGCAAAGTTAAGGCCAAGGATCTGCCGCTTAAGGTAACCTGTTTTTTTGCGCTGTCCAAAATTAGCGGCCCCACCAGCAAAACCTCCGAGACCAAAGCCTGCGGGCGGCGCAAGAGCGCCCGAAGCCTGGCCAAAAGTTCGCTAAACTCAAATGGCTTAATCAGGTAATCGTCCGCGCCTGCGTCCAGACCCAGAACCTTATCATCCGTGGTGTCTCTGGCGGTCAGCATTAAAACCGGGGTGATAATATTTTTTTCGCGCCAAGCACCGCATACCGAAACCCCGTCCTTGCCCGGCAGCATAATATCCAAAATTACCAAGTCATACATATCCCTGTGCGTTTCCAGCCTTTTTTCGCCCATTTCCCCGTCAAACAGCAAATCCACGGCATAACCCTCTTGCTCCAAGCCGAGCTTGAGGGAATTGGCTAATTTGGCATTGTCTTCGATAACCAATATTTTCATGTCTTTATTGTATCCTTCTTAAATGAAGCTGGCATGAAGGCGCAGGAAGACTTGCGGCTGCCCAAACAAAAAAACTACGGACAAAATATCCCTAGTTCCACCAATACCGGTTAATTCCGCTGTTTTGCATTTAACTGGATATTGTTTTGTCATTTTATTTAAAATCAAACCTTTAACAGACGGATCTATTGGCTGGGGTGGTAGGGATCGAACCTACGAATGGGGGCTTCAAAGGCCCCTGCCTTACCGCTTGGCTACACCCCAAAACGGCAATTCAACTAACATATTATAAAATAACTGGGTTGATTTGAAAAGCCTGACTAGGCCGATTATTTCCTGTGGATTAAGGCTTACCAAACCGCCCCAAAAGATTGTATAATCAAGTTATGGATTTGACCCAAGCTTTTCACCCCAATCTTTATCTGATTTTTGAACTCCTGGGCGCCATTTCGTTTGTTGCCATCCTGGCCCGGGAAATCTACCAAAAAAACGAAACTCGTGTTTTTGAAATCCTTAGCGCGCTGGTTTTCGGTCTGCTATTGGAAATCGGCAACACCCACCTGGGCCATACCTACACCTATAGCCCAAATTTTGTGATCCAAATCTTCAACGTTCCCCTGGCCATCGGCGTCTACTGGGCGCTGATTATTTACAGCGTCATGCTGCTTTCCGACCAGTACCGGCTGCCCTGGGTTATCCGTCCGTTCATGGACGCGCTCACAGCCATAATTTTAGACCTCTATTTGGACGTAGTGGCCGTGCGTTTGGGTTTTTGGACTTGGGTTATCCCTAAAAACCAGGAATGGTACGGGATCCCTTTTGATAACCTGGCGGGCTGGATTTTTGTAGTTATATCTTTTTCCTTTATTATCCGCTTTATCCGCACACTCAACTTAAAACGCTGGCTGACGCGGCTGATGCTAATTTTAAGTCCGCTGTTGGCCTACCTGGGACTGATGCTGCTTTTAGCCCTGTTCGGTTTTCTCAGTCTGCTACCCTATGCCTTAAATAACTGGGGCCAGTGGACAGCTGCGGACATTAACCCCAATATCAATGTTTTCTACAATCCCGAAATCCAGTTGTGGAAAATCATTATTTTTGTGGCCATACTGGTTCAGCTGGCCAACATTGTCGTAAGCGCCATGATTAAATACCGGAAAAAGTATGTTTGGCACTTTGACTTGTTAAGCTTTACCATCCTGACCAGCATGCACCTTTTTATTATTATTACCCTGTTTACCTCGGGCACCTACCGGGAACTGCCGATTTTCATCTTTTTTGCCGCCTGTTTCTTTTCCATCCACCTGCTCCTCCACTTTTTGCCCCACACTTTACAGAAACCTAAAGTCTACTATTTCTTCCGCCGGATTGGTAAAACCTTGAATTCGGAGGAAAGGCATATGGAAAAATTCGTGGAAGCCAACCTAAAATAAATTATGGACAACCTGGAGAAAAAAATAACGGAAATCCTGGAACGCAACCGGAAAGTGGAGGCCGACAAAGCCTGGGAAACTTCCCTGACTCGCCGGCTGTTTATTGCGCTTTTAACCTACCTCTGCGCCTGGCTCTGGCTAATTCTCATCAGGCAGCCGCTGGCCTGGCTGACTGCAGCCGTGCCAGTCTTGGGCTACCTGCTCTCCACCCTCACCCTGCCGCCGCTTAAGGCCTGGTGGCTGAAACGAAAACAATAAATAAAATACGGCGCCAAAAGGCGCCGTATTTTATTGTACTGACTTAATTGCCCTGCGGCCCGCCCGGCATAGGCGCCTGTTCGGGGCGGATCTGGATTTGCTGCGCAGTAACGCTGCCGTCGGAATTGGCAGTTCCCGCAACCGTTACTTGCTGGCCTGCCGCCAGGTCCCCGGCCGAGCCGGCTACAGCCTTGCCAATGCTGGTGGTAGAAGAATAAAAAACAATTCTAGTGCTGCCATCCCGCAGTTTCAGGGTAACGCTCTTGTCGTCTTTACTTAACACGTCCCCGCTCAGAAAACCACCCGCTTGGCCGTTGCCGAAACGCCGCGTGCCGGTCGCCGTGCCATTCTGGCCGTTACCGCGCATTTGCTGAAAAGCGTTCTGCGGATTATTTGCCAGCCCTTTGCCCTGGGCGTATTTCATACCCCCGTAAAAACCCAAACTCCCCGCAACCACCAAAGTCACAAGACTTATGGAAATAATTTTTTTATCCATGAAATTCCTTTCTATAAACTTAATTATTTTAATTAAATACTGCCGTCAAAAAGCTTTGAATCAGCTGGAAAAATTTTAACTGCAATGCGATAGATGCCGTAGGTAATAAAAAAAGCGGAAAAAACATCAATGGAATAATGCAGGTGGCCCAACAGGACAGCGGAACCGAAAATAACCGATGCCGCAAGAAATACATAGCGCAAAATTTTATCTTCCCAGAACAGCATGGCCATTAAGAATGGCAGGCCGGTGTGGCCGGAAAAAAACAGGTCGCTGCCGGAACCAGAAGCCAATTTTTCAAAAATGTTTCCAGAGGGTGACAGCGCGGGGTGGGCCGGCGGAGCCAGATGGGTCAAGATTAGGAAAAAAGAACGGACGGCGACCCAGAGCGCAATGCTTTTGAGCAAAAATGGGATCCGTTTCGGGCGGGCTAGAGCCAAAAGAGTAATAAAGGCCACGAAAGTGATAATGCCTTCAAAAAAAACCGCGTCCACTCTCATGGTGGGGATGTTATCCAGCACAATATCCGTAACAGCGCTGCTGCCGTGCGTGGCGGTATACGTATTGGCGGCATAATTCAAAACCAGGCTGATAGCCAAAAACAAAAGGCCCAAAAAAAACTGGAGATAAAAAACTTTGTGCGACTTGAGTTCTGAGTAACGCTGAAAAAAACTTTTTATTTTATTCATAGCGCAAGGCTTCGATGGGGTTAAGTTTTGCGGCGCGGCGCGCCGGATAATATCCAAAAACCATGCCTATGCCCGCGGATACCCCGAAAGCAAGCAGCACGGAGCTCAAAGAAATACTGGTGGTGACACTGGCGAATTTGGTCACCCCCCAGGCCAGCGCCCAGCCTAAAACCACTCCCAAAGCGCCGCCGATAAAAGTTAGCATTACCGCTTCGATCAAAAACTGCAGGCTAATGTCATTCCGGTGGGCGCCAATAGCTTTCCTCAAGCCAATCTCGCGCGTACGTTCGGTTACGGTCGTCAGCATCATGTTCATAATGCCAATTCCTCCAACCAGCAAGGAAATCCCAGCAATGGACGCCAGGAGAATGGTAAAAATTCCGGTGACGCTGGAGGCTGCAGCCACGATATCCGCCTGGTTCTGTACGGTAAAGTCTGCCAGCTGGCTGCTGGTGATGTTATGGCGCTGCATCAAAATTTGCGTCACCTGGTCCTGCACGGCCGTCATGTCCGTGGCATTTTGAGCGGAAATGGCAATCGTGCTCACATAGCTTTGCCCCTGGGTATTGGGCCCGACCAGATAGTGCTGGGACACCGAGATGGGCACAAAAATAATATCGTCCTGGTTAAAGAAGCCGCTGCCGCCTTTGCTTTTGGTAACGCCGATGATTTTAAAATTTATGGATTTTATCCGGATGGTCTGGCCGATAACGTCCGCACCCGCGCCAAACAAGTCATCCCTGGCCGTAGGGCCAATGACCGCCACCTTGGCCAAGTCTGTCACCTGCTGGTCCGTAATAAAAGACCCTTGGTCAATTTCCACGTTCCTGATGGTCGGATAGTTACTGTCCGTTCCCACCACCTGCGTGTTGGTGTTGGTGCCCTTGGCGGTAATCTGGAAACGGCGGGATAGTTCCCCGTCCACGGCCTTGGCTAAAGTCAGCTGCTGCCGAACTGCTTCCACGTCCGCCATGGTCAGGCTTTCGGAACTGCCCTGGCCCGCACTAACGGTTACTCCCGGCCCGCGCTGCGCCCCCGGCGACACAATGATCAAATTGGAGCCAATGGACTGGATGTTGTTCTGGATGGAGGCCTGTGCGCCCTGGCCAATGGCAATCATGGCAATGACCGAGCCAATGCCGATGACGATGCCTAAAATCGTCAGGGACGACCTGACCTTATTGACCGTAATTGCCGCATAAGTTTCTTCCAATAAATCGCTGGTGCGCATATTTTTATCTTACTTTTTCGTCCTCAATTATCTGCCCGTCCCGGATGTGGATTATCCTCCGGGCATGCGCGGCTACGTCGTGCTCATGGGTGATAAGAATTATCGTCCTCCCCTGCCGGTTAAGCTCTTCAAATGTTGCCAGCACTATTTCGCCGGTTTTGGTGTCCAGGTTGCCGGTTGGCTCGTCGGCCAAAATAATCGCCGGGTCGTTTACCAAAGCGCGGGCAATGGCCACGCGCTGCATTTGTCCGCCGGACAGCTGGTTGGACAAATGGTAGAACCGGTCTTCGCTCATGCCGGCCTGGAGCAGCGCGTGCTTGGCCGCCTCTTCTCTTTGTTTTTTCTCCACTCCGGCGTAAACCAAGGGCAAAGCCACGTTTCTAATAACTGTGGCCCGGGGCAGCAGATTAAAAGCCTGAAAAACAAAACCGATTCTTTTCTTCCGCACTTCGGCGAGCTCGTCGTCGGAAAGCTGGGAAACATCCTGGCCATCCAAAAAATAACTGCCGGTAGTCGGATTATCCAGCGCGCCCAGAATATGCATTAAGGTAGATTTGCCGCTGCCCGAAGGGCCGGTGATAGCCACAAATTCGCCGGTTTCTATTTTAAAGGATACGCCCTTTAAAACCACGGTTTCATTGTCTCCGTTTTTATAAATTTTTACTAAATCCTTGCATTCAATCATAAACGTTTCTAGCGGCCGCCGCCCAAACCCGGAATTCTAATCCCCGCCCCCGTGGTTGATGTCCGAGCCGTGCTGGCAGCCGTACTGGAAGTGTTAATGGTCTGGGTCACCACTTCCTGCCCTTCGGACAAACCGGAGGTTATTTCCGTGTCCGTGCCGTTGGACGAACCCACCTGCACAGTCTGATTTTTAGGCTGGCCGTTTTCCAACAGCTGGACATAGTGCTGGGTTCCTTGGGTCTTTACCGCACCGCTCGGTACCATAAGCACGTCCTGCTTAACATCGGTAATAATGTCCACGGTCACGCTCATGCCGGGTTTTACCTGGTCATTCTGCACGTCAAAAGCCACCGTCACATTATAACTGACAACGCCCTGGCTGACGGTCCCGATGGTATCAATCTGTATGACCCTGCCGGTTATGGTCAGGCCATCTACGGCATCGAAGGTCATAGTTGCTTTTTGGCCGAGCCGTACCTTGGCCACATCCACCTCGTTCAAGGAAATTTTGGCCACTTGCTGGTTGGTGATAATCGTGGCAATCACGGTACCCGCAGTCACCTTGTCGCCGGCTGAAAAATCCACCGACGCCATAGTGCCGTCGAACGGCGCCCTTAAAATAGTGTTGTCATATGCGGTCTGCGCGTTGGCCAGCTGGGCCTGGGCCGAAGTAATTTGCGCTTTAGCCGAAGCAATGTCGGACTCAGTGGGAGGCTGTAGGGTATTTTGCAAAGACAGCTTTGCCTTGTCCAAGGCCGTCTGGGCCGAATCAACCGCAGCCTGGGCCTGTTCTACGGTCTGCTGCTGGTTCTGAACCGCTGAATTGTAGGCATTTAAAACGGTCAGATAGGTGGCTGACTTGGTGTTGGGCACGTTTATTACCCACTTGGTGGACAAACTAAAATTTCCGCTGGTGCTGAAAGTCACATACATGCCATTACCCAAAGGCTGGGCCAGGCCGCGGTTTATCTGCCCGCTTTCAGTGCCTAGGCCCGAAGCCGAATAAAAATAACCATTGCCGTTCTGGTAAACGGTAATGTTGTAAGCGCCCTTGTCCGTGCCTGTATAATTGCCGCTCAAAGTCAGGGTTACCGTGCTGTTGGGATCGCTCGGGTCAGCCTCAAGGTCATTGTTCAAAAGCGAAGACAGGGCCTTGTCCACGGCCTGCTGCTGTTCCGTAACTGTAAAACTGTAGTTCTTTTTAGCCTGGTCCAAAGACTGCTGGGCGGACTGAATGGATAACTGCTGGGTCTGCACGTCAATATCGGTAGCGCCGGCCATCAGCTTGTCATAGGAAGCCTGGGCCTGGGCCAGGTTGGCCCGGGCCTGGGCTACGCTGTTTGCCGCTGACTGCTGGTCGACAATTGCAACCACATCTCCGGCTTTGACCTGCTGGTTATTTTTTACATTCACCGCGGTCAGCCGGCCATCGCTGACCGGTTTGATATCCATCTGGTCGGAGGTTTCCGCCTGGCCTGTGCCGGACACCGAAGTAACAAGCGTCCCCTTGGTGACCTGGCCCGTGACATAACTGACCGCCCCGCTTTTGGAACCGGACTGCTTGTAAAAATAATAACTGCCGACAGCTATTACAACCACAATGGCTGCCAGTAGATATTTTTTTCGTAAAAGGGATTGGGTGAATTTCATATATAGATTATTTATTTAAATTGGGGAAACTTTGGCCTGGCATGGGCATGGGCCCCGGTCCGGGGCCAAACGGTTCAGCCGGATCAAAAACTCTGATAAAACTAGCTGCCACGGAACCGTCTTCTTTGGGAGCGCCGATGGCCACAATCCGATCACCGGCTTTCAGTTCGGAAAAATTCAAAGTTTGCCAACCCTTCCGAATGACTGTCGTGCCGTCCACGGTAATTACTTTTTCTACATTGCTCTGGCCTTTCACCACCAGGCTGTTATTGGACACGCTTAGCACTTCGCCGGCCGTGCCGTGGCCATTGATGAAATCCTGGCTTTCCAGGCCTTTTAAAAAACCTTCCTTTGGCCCGCCAAATACCCGGTGGTAATTTTCTCCCCAGCGAAAAGTAAAAGCTGCTTTGCGGTATCCGACAAACATACCCAGCTGGAAAACCAACAGTAGAACTACCGTAGCCGAAAGGCCAAGCACCAGCCATTTAAATTTTTTTGTTTGTAAAATTGAAGGCAAATTCATAACCAATAAATTAATGGTTCAGTGCGGAAAGCTGCCGGGAAGAGGACAAAAACTCCCGGCCGAAACCCAAAGTCAGCCTCAGGCCGTAAAGTACCGCCAAAACCGTAGCTAAAAATACCCCGGCGCTTAAAGCCGGCAGGGTCTCTAAAAGGCTGAAAACGTAATCCTGCCAGTCTGCGGCAATAAACCTGAAATCGTAAAAAAATAACGACAAGTACTGACCGAAGCCTGAGGTGGAAACATCCAGCCAAAAGAGCCTTAGCATAAACGCAAATGCGGCAACAGACCCCGCCAGCAGCACAGCGGCAAAAACCAGCCGCCGCCTGAGCCGTATAAGCTTGCGTTCGGTTTCAATCCTGGACAGGACCCTATTTAACAGGCCGTCGGGCACACTCAGATTATTCGGCGTAAATTTTTCAATGTCTTTTGGCTTCATATTACATAATACGAAAAAAAGATGCGTTTGGGTGCATCTTTTTAAATCCGAATTTTCGGCTTAACCTCACTGTTTTTGGATAAAACTCGCCTGCAGCCGGCTTAGGGCCCTGTGATACAGGCTTTTTACAGTATTCACCGGCTTTCGTGTAGTCAGGGCTATTTCCCGGAAGCTCAAACCCTGCTCGTGGCGCAAAACTACAACTTGGGCATACTTGGGGGACAATTTACCCACCGCAGAACCCAATTTTTGGGCAAAGAGACTGTTTTCCGCGGAAACCTCGGGCAGAGGCTGGACATCCGCCACATTTTCAGCAAAAGATTCTTCACCGCTACCGCTCTCCATATCGGAAAAGGTTAGATCGCGCTTTTTTCTAAGCGAGTCCAGACAAGTGTTCCGGGCGACTTTAAAGAGCCAGGGCTTAAACAGCCTGGCAGTGTCGAACTTGCCCAAATTCCGCCAAACTTTCACAAACACCTCCTGGGTGGCGTCATCCGCTTCGGCGCGGTCGTGAAGGTAACCGTAGCAAAAACGGTAAACGGTCTGCACGTACCGGGATACCAAAATTTCCAAAGCGGATTGGTCGGTTCTCGCTGCTAGCGCTAATTGTTCATCAGAAATTTCCTGCATGTTTTTCTTGCTACCGTTTAAACTGCCGTAAACTTATACCTAATATTACACTTATTTAACCCGATTATTTCACGATTTTATTTAATGAACGTAGCCTCGAACGCCCAGCGCGTACATTCATCCACTTGTTTGGGGCTAAGGATGCCGTTCTTAACGAGCAGCTCCTGCTCTTTGCGGATGTTCGTACGGTACATTTCCGGCCCGTCTGTGTTGATAGTGAACTTAACCTTATGCCTTAAGAGCGTGCGGTAGATATTTTTAAGCTCTTTTAGGCTCTTGACCACGTTGTTCTTTAAATTGGAGGTGGGGCAGGTTTCCAAAACAATCCCCTGCTCAACAATTTCCGCCATCAGCTTGGCATCTTCCACGCACTTAATGCCGTGACCCACCCGATGGGGCCTAATCTCCCTGACCACAAACCTGAGTTCTTCCAGGGATCCGGCTTCGCCTGTGTGCGCGGTAATGCCCAGACCCGCTGCCCGCGCCTGCTCGAATAGCAGGGCATGTTTTTTCATGGAAAAATTTTTGCGCTCCGGGCCGGCCACGTCAATCCCCACAATGCCCTGGTGCCTGTATTTAATCGCTTTTTTTAAAATAATCTCGTTCATCCCGTAATTAAACATCCGGTCCATCATGACGATAATGCCCGCCTTAACCTGGGGATACTCCAATAGTGCATGTTGCAACCCCCACAAAGCGGACATAATAATGTGATCCAAATCCCGCTCTCCGCCCCTGTTTCTGAACATGGGGTTAAAGCGCAGCTCTTGCAACACCAAATTACATGCGCGATAGCCGCCGCCGATTACGCTCTTTACCGACTCTTCAATGGCTTCGGGCGAGGACTGAATCAGTTCCGTCCAGTGGTAAAAGTGATAGTGCATATCGTTGAGATTCTTATTCTTACGCCCTTCGCCCATGGTAATCATTTCCTCAAAATCCCAGTAGTTTTTCGACGGGAGCTTAATGCCCTGCCGGTGCGCAATAGACCAAAGAATGGAAGGGTGCACTGCCGCGCCCAAATGCGTGTGTAGCTCTGCTCTGGCTTTTTCTGTTTTTTTCGTCATAAATGTTGGCGTTTGAATTAGCTTATTCTAACAAATTTTCCCCAAATCTCAAACCACAGCCAAAATTCCTGGGTTATTTGCCAGCATCCAGATTGCGAGTGGGCGGCACCTGGTAATAGTTGAGAATAAACTGGGCGATTTCGCCAAAGGCCGGCGCAGCCGTAGTTTCCGCCCAGTTGACGCTGCGCGGATGGTCCACCCGGATGAGCATTAAAAATTTCGGGTTTTCCACGGGACCGAACCCGATAAACGAACCAATGTTGTTATTGTCTTCGTATTTGCCGTCTTTGCCAGCCACCTGCGCCGTGCCCGTTTTACCGGCAATATAGTAACCGGGCACCCCGGCTTTTTTACCGTGCCCGCTTTCAATCACGCTGACCATCATGGCGGCCACAGTATTGGCGGTTTTTTCCGAAATCACCTGAGCCACCTCCTGGGGCTTGGTATTTTCTACCCTGCCGTCGGAATATATCTTGCTTTGCACCAAATAAGGTTTCATCATTTTGCCCTGGTTGGCAATGGCGGTAAACGCCTGGATCAGCTGGATGGGGGTAATGGTAATTCCCTGCCCGAAAGTCGCCGTGTCAAAACTGGCCGCGATGTTGGCCTTTAAATTATCCAGATTGCCTTTGGTTTCCGGCAGCTCCACCCCAGTCAATTTGCCAAAACCGAATTTCTTGATGTAATCGAAAAAAGTCTTATTGCCAATCTGTTCCTTGGCAAAAATCACGCCTGTGTTCAAAGACTGCTCCAGCACCTGGGTCATGGTTTGCAGGCCACGGGCTTTTTTGTCGAAATTTTTTATGGTAAAGTTGTCGACTTTTACTTCCCCGGTATCAATGTATGTGGTGTCGGGGGTAATCTTGCCTTCATTGATCGCAGCGGCCATGGTCAGGGGCTTGAAAACCGACCCCGGCTCATAATTACCCGTGACGTTTTCATTCATAAATACCTTTGGGTCAGTTTGTTTGTTAAATTCGTTGGGGTTGAAGTTGGGATACCCGGCCATGGCCAAAATCGCCCCTGTGCTGGGATTTACCACGAGCACGCTGCCGCTGTCCGCTGAATTTTTTTCCACAGCGTCCTTCAGCACGCTTTCCGCCTTAAACTGAATCGTCCGGTCAATGGTTAGCACCAAATTTACGCCGTCTTCCGCAGGCTGGAAATCTCTTTCTCCGCCGAAAATCCATTCTCCGCCCAAACCTCTCTCCTGTTTCAGCTCGCCGGATTTTCCCGCAAGTTCATTTTGGAAACTCCTTTCCAGGCCGTACAGGCCGACTTTTTGGGTTTGGTTGTCCTGATTGTAGCCGACAAAGCCCAGAACCTGGCTCAGCAGTTCATTTTGCGGGTACGACCGGGTCTCCTCGGCATCAAAATAGATGCCAGGCAGCTTCAAGTCTTCCACCTTGCGCTGTTCGTCTTCGGTTAACTGTTTTTTGATGGGCACATATTTCCGGCTGGTATCGGAAATCTTTGCCAGTACGTCTTCCGGGGCCAGGCCCAGAACTTCTGCCAGGCTGGCGGCCGTGCTTTTGGGATTCTGAATTTCTTGGGGCACGGCATATGCCAGGTATTTCTCAATATTGGTGGCCAAGGGCACGGTTTCTTGGCTGACCTGGTCCACCAGCTTAATTTCCCCGCGGCTGGGTAATAATTTTTTGTAAATACTGTGCTGGGCCTGGGCCAGAACCCGGATTTGGCTGCCTACCACCACTTGCAGATAAAATAAACGCGCCAGGATAATCAAAAAAAGCAGCAACAAAAAAGCAGTCACAAGGCTGCTTCTTGAACCAAAGGGGCTTGGACGGCTCTTTCTAACCATGTGCTTGCAGGCTTAGTTTATCTTTGAGTCAGCCGGGTCGATTCCAGAAACACCGGGGTCTCGGCCGGGACAAAATTGGCGCTTAAGAAGCCCTCCTGGATACTCACCATGGAAGTATTTTCCGCAAGCTTCAAGTTCAATTTCTTCTGCGCATCGGTCAGGTCGGTTATCTGCTGCTGCATTTTCTTTATTTCATAGCCTTTGGAAGAATTGCCGTTAACCTCCACAAAATAACCCAGCAGCAAATAAGCATTTAATGCCAGCAAAAAAAGCGCGGCAAACAAGCGCAACGGATGGTTCTGGCTCTTAACCCGGCCTTTTTTGGCCGCTTGGCTGAGAGTGTCGGCAGTAGAGAAAAAATTGGATAAAGTTAGGGTTTTCAGCATAAAAATTTTTAGTTTTTGGTTTTTGGTTTTAAATTAAAGTTTAAGTGCGGCGCGCAGCTTTGCCGGACGGCTGCGGCTGTTTGCCGCAAGCTCGGCCTCCGAAGCGGTGACCGGTTTTTTAGTTAAAATTTTCAGCAGCGGACTTTTGCCGCAAACGCATTGTGGAAAATCGGGCGGGCAAATACAGCCTTTGGCCAGCTGGTTGAAAAACTCCTTCACAATGCGGTCTTCCAGGGAATGGAAGGACACTACGGCCAGGCGCCCGCCGGCGGACAAAATGTCAAAGGCTTTGGGCAAAAAATCTTGCAAATTTTCCAGCTCATGGTTGACCGCAATCCTCAGGGCTTGGAATACCCGGCGCGCGCTGTCCGCAGCCTTATGCTTCACCGGCTTGGGCAGAGCCGCTTGAATCAGTTCATACAGCTGGCCGGTTTTATGCAACTTCAGGCCATCGGCCTGGCTGGCCTTAATCCGCCGCGCAATCTGCCGGCTGAACTTTTCTTCGCCATACTCCCTGAAGATTTTTTCCAGTTCGGCCTCGCTGCGGCTGGTCAGCAAAAACCTGGCGTCTTCGGGCTGGCTTTGGTCAAACCTCATATCGAGCGGTTCATCTTTTTGGAAAGACAAGCCCCGACCCGACTGATCCAGCTCATAGCTGGAAAAACCGATATCCGCAACTATCCCGTGAATTTGATTTAACTTGTGTTTTTCGGCAATTTTGTCTATGTTTCTAAAATTTTCCTGAACAATGTTCCAGTTTTGGTTTTGCTGCGCGAGCCGCCTGGCAGACTCCACGGCGTCGCTGTCCAAATCAATAGAAACTAATCTGCCTTTTTTCCCAATTTTGCGCAGGATGGCTTGGCTGTAGCCCGCGCCGCCCAAAGTCGCATCTATAAAAATTTCGCCCGGCTGGGGGTTAATCAGGCCCATCACCTCCTGGAGCAAAACCGGCTGGTGGAAATAATCCTGTTTGTCCATGCAGCAACCCTAAGCTAATTAAACTCCCAGACTGCCCAGCTGCTCAGCGATGGCGTTGCTGGCTGCTTCGGTCTGCGTCTTATACGCCTGCCAGAGTTCTTCGCTCCACAACTCAATGCGGTTGTACAAGCCAGCGCAAACCACTTTTTTACTGATCTTCGCGAAATCTTTCAAGTACCCGGGCAGAATTATCCTACCCTGTTTATCCACATCGCAATCCATGGCTCCAGCCAGCATCAAACGGGAAAAAGCTCGCGTGTTGGCAGTAGAAATTGGGAGACTAGCCAATTTTTCCGCCAGCTTTTTCCACTCCTCGACGCTGTATAGAAACAAGGAATTATCCAAACCTCTGGTAACCACCACTTTGGCTTTCAATTGCGCCCTGAATTTTACCGGGATGGCGATTCTGCCTTTGTCGTCTATGGTACCCTGATATTCTCCGATAAACATTTTAAAAATCTGTTAATTAAGCCTTATGGCAGTAGGGATAAGTGCTAAATTTGTTATCCACAATACTCTCCACTTATCCCCACTTTAATCCACTTTTTACCATTTCATACTCATTATATACCACTCCCCTCCATTGGTCAAAACCGTCCAACATAAAAAAACCCGCACTTTCATGCGGTTTAAGCCTTGTGGGTAATAATCCCTAATATTCTATCCACAGAAATCCTGGAATTTTTTGCAGTCGCAATTAAACACTGTATTTTTATTTATTAAGCCATAAAAAATTATAAAACACAAAAAGTTAGGACAAAAAAATGCTTTTGTACTAACCTCTTACGCCATACGCCGCTATTCCAAAGGCTACAGCCACGTTCAGGCTTTCTTTTTTTCCCAACATGGGAATTTCAACTGCCCCATCACATAGCCTTAAAACGGGTTTGGGGATGCCTTTGGTCTCTTCGCCCAAAACCAAAGCCAAAGGAAACCGGAACTTAGCCCGCCTTAAACTCTTGGCTTTTACGTTATTTTCCAAGGCCAGAACTTTGGCCCCTTGCTTCTGCAAGGCCTTAATGAGCTTTACTGCGGACTTTTGGTGTTCCCAAGGGATAAAATTTTCCGCCCCCAAGGCGCTTTTGGCGATTTTCTGCCTGTGGATAACATTTTCCGGCGTACCTGTGTACCCGGTAAGGTAAATTTTATCCACGCCAAAAGCGTCGGCAGTCCTGAAAATGGAGCCAACATTGTAAAGCGAACGGATGTTGTGCGCGATGACAAAAAAAGTTTCGGATTTGCCCATGGCAATTACCGTTTTAATCCGCCCCATTCCACCAGCGTAAAGCCGCGCCGGACGGGATGATACAGAGTTTGGGGCTTGGGCAGCACATGCGGCTGGGTGACCAAAGGCGACCAATCCAAAAACACGCGGATTGTGGCATCCGGCCGCGGGACAACCTGCATGGGGATGAACTTATTCATTTCTTCGGTTTGGAAAAAAGAGATGCGGTAATAAGGCGCATTTTTTGAAAGCAACTCCGGCACCCAATAGTCCGTCATATCCTGGCGCTCTTTCCGGTTTAAGCCAATTTCCTCAAGCTTCCTCTCCAGAAAGCCGCTTACCTCGCTTTTGGGCACAATCCACCCCCCGCTCGCCTCCGGGTAATTCCCCGTGGCCTGCCCGGCCCAAAACAGATACGGATAGGTTCCGGCTAAGCAGGCTGCCTGGGCATATTCAGAATCTTTCTCCGTATAATCAATCTTGCCGCAGTCAGTGAACTGTGGCTGCAAGTCATAAAGCGTGCCGTCGGGATTGGCCAGCACATCCCACTTATCCTGAATAAAAGGAATGGCCTTGGAAATATTCATTGGCTTTGCAAACCGGACCGTAACCTCGGTCGGTTTTGGGGGGTACAAATAAATTACCGGCTTGCCGCAACCCCCGGCCAGCAAATAGTCAACCTCCCCCACCCCGACCCAGCGATCCCAGGGGTCTTTAAAGACAAGAACGGGGTTTTTGGAGGTATATTGGTTTAAATCCGGGGGGCTGGTTTTGTTGACGTCCGTAAACCACTGCCCTGCCGCAGCAACCTTGGCGTAATATTCACCTTTGTTGAGTGCAAAATTTTTGTCTTTAAACCCGTAGAGCTCAACCCCGTTCGCGGTCCGGCCGATTTTAAGCAAATCATCGGTGCTGATATTCTTCAGCACGTAGGTGGAAGCGGTCGGTGAAGCGCAGCCGTAAATTAACGCCTGGCCGTAATTTTCGTAAGTCGGAGCATTGGAACTGAAATCCGATTTCTTATAAAAATTCTGGTAAGCCAATGAAGGGTAGCCGGACGGCTGGCCAGCCGTTTCCGCCTGCGCCCTGCCATGGGATTCTATTGAACGAAATTGGTAGCTAAAAACCAGGCCCGCCTGGTCCCTGACATAGACATCCGCGGAAGCCTGGAGGTATTTTTTACGGACGGCCGCAAAATCCATAAAATCCGGGTCCGTATTGCCGTAATTAGACACATCAGCCAAAGGCAAGGCGAAAAAATCCAAAGACGGAGTGTTACTGAGAAGCTGCGTGCTCTCTGCCGGCAAAACATCCCAGCTAATATTATTTCTGACGAGCACAAAATTACCCACCGTAATTTCCGCCGGATGATTGACGGGTATAGCATCCGCACTCGTAACCCTGGCTTTGTTAAAATTGCTTTCTGGGCTGTTAAGACTTTGGAGCACGTACTGCGGTGTCGTGCCGGAGTCCAAAACAAAAGTCCGGTAGTCTTTCGTCGCTAAAATGTACGAAGCGCCCCCGCTGGGATCGTCCGCGGTTTCAAAGGCCGCAAGACGGTGATAACCCCGATATTGCCCCGTCTCCACCAGGCCGTCATCCTGGTACTTGACCTCAGGCATAAATTTATTCGCCTGGTCTGAAGGCGTGACAACAAACAAGCCATATTGGTCCTGGGTAATAGGCAAAGGCTTAGTGGCCTGGCTGGCAGCAACAGGCGGCGTGGCCGTGGCAGAAGGGCTAAGATTTTCCTTTGCGGGAGCATTGGTCTCAATAGGCCTGGCCTGCGGCGGCAACCGCAAATAAAAATAAACACCCGCGGCAACAGCTGCGGCCAGCCCGAGTATGAAAATCGCCCAGTAGGCTTTTTTCATGCTAGGCCATTAAATTCAGATTAAACTCGGGGTTATTCTGCCGCCCAATCCTGCCTTCCAGTTTGATAAAGAAAACTTCACAGGTAGCCAGAGCCACCAGCTTAAACACGTGCCCCCCGATAACGGAAAAGTCCGTCCGGCCAAAAGAACCATGAGCGTGGAGGCTGGGTTTGCCCTCATGGACGGAGACGTTGCCCATAAGCGAAATAATTTCAAAATTTTCTACCAGCGGCTTGGAACGGTACTGTTTAAGGAAAGGGTTGTAAAAACCCAAGTCTGCCTCGGAAACCGTGCCAATACCCCAAAAGACCCCGGCATCAATCTGGTTTTTTGAGGCAAACTCAGCCAGGCCGGCAAACACCTCTTCCCCCTTGTCGAAACGCAGCATATACCTGCGGCTGTCCTGAAGAATGATTTTCATAAAAATTGAATTAAGCCAGGCGGATAGTGCGGTTCAGCACATCCTCGACTTTTTGGATTATATCAGCCGTAGATTGGTCGCTTTTCAGCAAATAGTCCATGGCTCCGGCGTCAAAAATCTTGGCTATGGTACCCGCATCCCCGATATTTGTCAGGACGATAACGGCAATACCTGAGGTGGCGGGGTTGGCGCGCAGCTCCCAAAGCACGGAAATACCGTCCAACTTGGGCATCATAATGTCCAAAAGCATAATTTCCGGCAAGCTTTCTTTAGCTAAGGCCACGGCCTGCTCGCCGTCGTAAGCAGGTGTAACATCATAACCTTTGGCCTTTAAAGCCGTACAGAGTGATTCAGAAATCATCTTATCGTCTTCGGCTACAACGATTTTTGTCATATTTTACGTCTCCTCCGGTCCTACAGACCGTGAAATTAGTCTTTAAGCGGAATTGAAAAATAAAAAGTGCTACCCAAATTTTCACCAGCGCTCTCGGCCCAAATCTTACCCCCGTGAGCCTCCACAATACCTTTGGAAACCACCAGGCCCAAGCCCGTGCCTTTGCGGCTAGAATCGTAAGATTTCAGCTGTTTAAACTTGGAGAACAGCTGCGGCAAATCATCGCGAGAAATGCCCACGCCCGTATCCTTGATGGCAACTATCATCTGCTTGTGCTCCATATCCGCACTCACATTGACTTCTATCCTGCCCGCATCCGTATATTTGATAGAATTGCTAATAAGGTTGCCCATAACCTGGCCAATGCGTACCTTGTCAAAATGCATACGGTAACTGTCGGGGCTGGTCAACCCGATTTCCAAATGCTTCATTTCCGCTTGGGACTGGAAGGTTTTAATCTGCTCCTTAATTACGGCAATCAGGTCATATTCCTGGACATTCAGCTCGAATTTGCCGGCTTCGATCTTGGCCACATCCAGCAAGTCATTGACCAATTCCAGCATGTTATTGGACGCGTGTTCTATGGTAATAACCGTGTCCTTAATCTTGTCCGGCTCTGCGGCGGCCTGGGCCGCAGACAGGTTTCTGAGCAGCGACTCCGAAGACCAGCGCACCGCCGTCAGCGGGGCCCTGAGTTCGTGGACCATCATGGCCGTAAATTCCTGGCGCAATTTTTCCAAAGCCTTTTCCGTGGTAATGTCATGCAGCACCACGGCCGCGCCGATCTTTTCGCCGGCATCGTTTTTAACGGGCGTAACCGTCACTTCCAAAGCCTTATCCCTTAAGACCACGTCCGGCACAAAAACCGGCTTGTCCTCAGCCAAAGCCTGATCAATTTTAGTGCGTAAATCCACCTTGCCCGCTAAGGCATCGACAATATCAAAAGAAGTCAATATCTTTTCACCGACAATCTCCAAAATGGTCTTTACCGCCGGGTTGGACAGAATCAGCCGGTGCTGCAAATCCACGGTAAACACGCCGTCGGTTAATGCATACAGAATACCCGAGAGCTTGCCTTTTTCGCTTTCCAACAAAGCCTGGAGTTTAGATACGGCCGTGGCCGCCTGATTGGTAATATTATAAAGGATAGTGGTTTGGTCTTCACCGTACTGATTCACTTCCCGGGAGGCCACGTTAATAATACCAATAAGCTTGCCCGTAATTACCACAGGCAGGTTAAAGTATGAACCGATACGAAAGCCGGAATTGTCGTCTAAAATATTCCCGGTAATGCTTTCGTCTATTTTTTTCGGCTTAACCTCCTGGTCTTCGATAACCGAGTAAGCCAAAAAGATTTTTTCCTTTACCGCTTCAACAAAGGCATGGCTCACGGAATTCTCCACGTGGCACTTAAATACCGCCTTTCCCCCCTCTTCCATCATCATGTAGGAAACCGTATCATAGGCAAGGAGGTTGCCCAGGCTGCTGGTAATAATTTCTACGATCTTATTGGTGTCCAGGGAATAGCCGATGCGTTCATTAATTTCCTGGAAAACCTGAGCCTGGTAAACCTTTTGTTGCAACTCTAAAGACTGGTCGGCGCGGCTCTTTAAAAAAGAACGCTCGCGCATGGACGAGATAATATATACAGTCACCACGATTGCCAGAAAGGCAAAGTCTACGATTAACAGGATGTTAACGATCATCCGTTTTTTTGATTTGTCTTACTGAACTTAATTATTCTTCCGCTATGTTTTTTACCGCCGGGTATTTTTCCAACAGCGTATCCAGGGTCATTTTGGCAATCTGTCCGGACAGGGCCATGTATTCGTTGGCTACGCCCTTTAAAATCATCTGGGGATCACCGGCCATGGATAAAACCCTGCCGTCTTCGGCAACAGAAAGACCGGCCACTTTTTTGGCCTTGTCCAGTGCGATTTTCGGACCTAAAACCAGCATCTGTTTCTGGATTAGGTCTGTCAGCATTTTTACATACTCTTCCTGCTCAGACATTTGTTTCTTTAATGAATTATTTCCTTTTTATTATATCATAATTCGGACTTTTTTTAAAATTAATTATACCAGGCCGATTTCCTTAATCCGGCCAAACCCTACCGAATCCTGAAAAGCCTCTTTGGCCTTGAGTACGGGTGCCCGGCAAACCGTAAATCCGCCGTATTTGCCGTTGATCTCATCCAAGGCCTGGGCCAGGCGGCGTTCCTTATCTTCCCGGCCGAACAAGTCGCCCTGCAGCCCGGCTTGCCCCAGCCCTCCAATGCTTACGCCAATCAGCTTGGCGCGAATCCCCGCCGCACCCAAACCGTCCAAAATCCTCCGGCTTTGGATAAAAATTTCGCGGCCCTCCCAAAGCGGGAAGCTAAAACGGGCTGACCTGCCCAGCCATTTGTCCTCCGCCGTATGGACATACACGGACAAAACCCGCCCGGACAACCATTTTTTCCGCAAGCGCCTGGCTACCATTTCCGACAGCTTATAAAGCACAGGGTCCAAATATTCCGGCGTGCGGTATTCTTTGGGCAAAGTGTACATGTGCCCGATGGATTTAGCCTCCAGGTCCTCTTTCACCTCTGGGCTGAAAGAACCCTCTAGTTGGCCCAAATTATACAAATGATAGCCGGGCAAACCAAACAGCGCCACCAGCCGGCTCCGTGGATACTGCCGCAGCGCGGACAGGGAGGTAATACCCAAGGCGCGCAACCGCTTCTCGGTTCGGTAGCCAATACCCGGAATATCCAGCAGCTGCAGGGAATCATAAAGCTTCGGCTTGTCCTCCGGCCTGACTATGGTCAGGCCGTCGGGTTTTTTCAGATCAGACGCAATCTTAGCCAACAGCTTATTTTGGGCAATTCCAATGCTGCAAGTCAGGTACTCGCCCATTAGTCGCCTCATTTTTTGTTTAATTTCCCCGGCCAGGCGCTCCGCTTCCGCAAAAGGCTCCACTGCAAAAGGCCGCCGGACATTGCATACCCTGGTCAGGTCCAAAAAAACTTCGTCAATGCTATAGCGCTCCACCCGGCCCGTGTATTCGGCCACAATTTTAACCAGCAGCCGATGGTAATGGCGATAACGCTCGGGGCTGGTCTGGGTCAGGATAATTTTAGGATATATTTTTTTCGCTTCCCACACCGGTGTTCCCGTTTTGATGCCCCATTGCTTTGCCTGGATGCTGGCTGCAATAATGATGCCGCCCAAATGCTCGCAAACTCCCACAGGCAAACCTCGCCACTCCGGATGGTCCTGCTGCTCCACGGAAGCAAAGTAACTGTTCATATCCAAATGTAATATAACCGACTGCATGTTGGGTATACTTTCGTTCACCTTATATCCTTATAATAAAACCGCCTGGGGGCGGTTGTCAAACCCCATATAAGGTTAGTGGTGGCCGGAATGCGCCTGTTCGTGCCGGACGTGGATATGGCGTTTTTTGTGGAAAAAGAAAATGGCAAACATCATAAAAAAATATCCGGCCCAGAGCTGCCACCGGGCGAACATGCCCAAACCCAAGGCAAAAGCGGTAACCAGCAAGTCTAAAAGAGCATCCAAAACAAACCACAACACCAGCACCATAATGGCTTCCAAAAAATTAATCACACCCAGCCTTCTAACCAGAGCTGCGGCAATGACCGCAATCAACAAAAAATATACGTAGTCCCCTACAGCGCCCAGGCCCGCAAACCAGGCAAATTTAAAGTAGCCCAGCCTTAAAACCAGGAAAAAAAACCACTGGAAAAAAGTTAGCAGGATAAACCTGGTAAGGGTCATACGCTTTTCTTCGGGGCGCGCTTTTTAACCACCCGCCGCTTAATAACTCTGGGCGTCCGGGGAGCCTTGGCCGCCGCCTTGCTCAGCTGGTCCAGCTCCCAAATTTCTTCCTGGATATTTTCGGACAACTCGTCGAGTTTTTGGCCCAAGTCTTCGCGCTTTAATTCCTGCCGGCGCAGGCCGGCCAGATGGCTGAGAAAACCGCCATGAATTTTAGATTCATAAACTTTATCGTACCAGTACGAACCCACCCAAATGCCGTACCAAGCCCCCAGCATCAGCACCAAAATCAAAGTTAGATAGTCCCACGCCAAAAACTGCAGATAGTTCAAGCCCAAAAAACCCTCCGCTGCGTTAAAGTAAATGCCGGCCATGACAAAAAACACGACTACGCGATGCAATATCAAAAATAGCAGCATCCCCAGCAGGGCGCTTAAAAAAATATAGGTCGGCCTTCTCATACCGCTAAAATCTCCTTGAGACATATTTTTGTTTTATTTCTAAAGAACTTTCTTTTTTTTATTGTAGAACAGCGGAAGCAAAAATGCAAACCGGCAAACCCCCTACTTGACCCCCAGTATGCTTTTTTTATAGCTGTCGAGGTTATCCAGTGCCACCCCCGTGCCCCGGGCCACGCACAAAAGCGGCTCTTCGGCCACATAACAGGGCACGCCCACGCTATGGGCAATATAGTGGTCGAGGTTTTTGAGCAAAGCCGTACCGCCGGTTACAACCATGCCCTTATCGATAATGTCGCTAGCCAACTCCGGCGGCGTATCCTGCAATACCGTTTTAACCGCACGGACAATTTCTTGCAGTTCTTCGCTAATGGCTTCTACGATTTGGTTAGTGCTGACAGTCACGGGCTTGGGCAAACCGCTTATCATGTCCCGACCTTTCACTTCCATCTGCTCTTCCTCGTTAACCGCCACAGCACTGCCAATGGTAATTTTGATTTCTTCTGCGGTACGCTCGCCGATGGCCAGCCCGTGCTTGCGCCTGACGTAATCGATAATCGCCTGGTCCAGCTTGTTGCCTGCGGTACGCACTGAAGTCGCGTTTACAATCCCGCCCAAAGACAGGACAGCCACATCCGTGGTGCCACCGCCGATGTCAATCACGAGGTTGCCTCTGGCTTCCGCAATGGGAATCCCCGCGCCAATGGCCGCGGCCACGGTTTCTTTAATGACGAACGCTGTCTTGGCGCCGGCAGCCACAGCCGCATCCACCACTGCGCGCCGTTCCGTAGAGGTAATTCCGCCGGGAACAGACACCATCACTTCCGGCCGGAAAAACCTGACCTTGCCCAAAGCTTTGTTGATGAAATACCGCAGCATGGCTTCGGTCACCCGATAATCGGCAATTACGCCGTCTTTCATGGGCCGGCTGGCCACAATTGTCTCCGGAGTGCGGCCCAACATTTCCTTAGCTTCCTGGCCCACCGCCAAAACCCGATTATCAGCCAAAGACACTGCCACTACCGTGGGCTCGTTGATAATAATGCCTTTTTTTGGCATAAAAACCAAAGTGTTGGCTGTACCTAAATCTATGCCTATCTTGGTGTCAAACATCTGAAAATCCCGTTATTTTTGCTGTCGTTAGTCTATTATATCAAGACTTGGCCATTTGAAACAAGCCTCTAAAATAGGCTATACTATAGGAAATATGACAAAAAAATCACGCTATTTGATTCTTGCCGCTTGCATTGTTTTTTTTATTTTGGCCGCGCCGGCTGTCTTGCTCTATGTCAGAGGCATTGCTTACGACCCGGCTACGGGTGACTTTTATAACACTGGTATTCTGGCCGTCAAATGCGATCCCAAAGATATAATGATAAAACTTGACGGTAAGCTTTACCAGACGGGAGCCGGCACCCTGCGCTTTCTCAAGCCCAGAGAGTACGAAGTCTCGCTTGAAAAGCCGGGCTACCTAACCTGGTCAAAACGCCTGTCCGTAGACGAAGGCCGGGTGACGTGGGCGAACCCGGCAGGGCAAAATATTATTCTCTTTTTTGACCAGGCAAAACAGCAAGTGCTCAGCGAAGCGGCTACCGCTTTTCTGGAAACTGGCGGCGAAATTTTCTACACCACCCCCCAAGAGCTGGTTACCACTTCCCTAAGCTCGCCCGACAAAACAGCCTCCTATCCCCTGCCCGCGCCTGCCGTGGATCTGTCTATGGTGCCCGGCGGGCAGACACTGGCTGTCAAAACTCAAGCTACCAGCACGCCTTGGCTGCTCTTTGACAGCTCACAGAATTTTTTTCTGCCGGCAAGTCAGTCGCTGGACGCAGGTGACCAGCTTAAATACCAAGATAACAACACCCTTTATGTTATCAAGCCTGCCGGATTGTTCGCGGTCAACCTGAAAACCGGCAAAAGCACGGCCGTGCTCGCGTATGTCAAGGATCTTTTATATGAAGGCGGTTATTATTACTACTTAGCGAGCACGAGCAGCGGCTTATCGCTGTATTCCACTCCTGCCCTGGACCAGCCGGGCACCCTGCTCACCGCGGACCTGCCCACAGCCGAAACTACCCGCATAATTATAAACGCCCAAAAACAAGCTTACATTCTGCTGGACCATAGCTTGTACCTCATAGCCAGCCAGCCCACGCTCGTGGCTGAGGGCATAAAAAGCTTGAGACTCAACCCGGACAAGGACACTCTGGCTCTGGTCAATGATTCCGAATTTTTGCGGCTAAATTCCGGCTCCAGCCGGCCAGACCTGGTCAGCCGCAGCTTATTTCCCATCACCAACGGCATAATCTTGCCCGATTACGGCAACGGCTTTTTGGTAAAAGACAAGCAAATTCTAGCAGAAGAGTTGGATGCCCGCGATCACCAGAATGAATTTGTATTATACTCGGGACTAAAAACCCCCAGCTTCACCATCAGTGATGACGCCAGAAAACTGGTGGTGCTCGACGGCAACCAGTTAAAAATCCTGACTATTCGCTGAGCGGCTGAAGACTGTCAATCGCCTCATTGACCAACCGGTCAGCTGCCTTGTTTTTTTCCCTGGGCACGTGGCAATACGTAATTTTACGAAATTGGTTAGACAATGCCAAAACCTGCCTGGCCAGAACCTGCAAGCCAGGTTCTTTTATTTTGTACTGGCCCTGCATCTGGCGCACTACCAGCTGCGAGTCCATGTTAATCAAAAGCTCCTTAAACCCCAAGGCCCCAGCTTCCTTTAAAGCCAAAAGCAAAGCTTTGTACTCAGCCACATTATTGGTCGCTTCGCCGATATAAGCCTTAAATTCGTAAAGAATTTTTCCATCCGGAGCGGTAAAAACAGCCCCGATCCCGGCTGGCCCGGGATTGCCTCTGGCTCCGCCGTCGGTATTGATAATCGCGCTATCCATTGAATTGCTGGTTAATTCTCATTTCAACGATTTTTAATTTCAGCCGCTGCCCGTTCCACTCCTCCCGAAGCAGTTCGGCAGTTGCGTCTACAGTATCGCCAACTTTTAATTTTTTAGCAATGCCGGCAGCATTGAACATAATGCCGGGCACTTCGGTCTTACCCAAAAGCAATTTTGCTTGCATGTGCTGCCCCGCCGCGCCCACCAGCCTGAGGCTTAAAATTACCAGTCCTTTTATTAAAAATTGCGGTCTGGGGTTTGCGGTGCCGAATGGTTCAAAAAGTTCAATTTGTGCAGCCGTCTCAAGGTTTAAATCCGCTTCCCCAAGCTCCGCTTCCAGCCAGGCAACAGCCTCCGAAGCGTTTGCCTCCTGCCGGCCGGCTTCGGTTACCAAGACTTTATAAAACTCTTCCAAATTCCGGTTAGGCAGAGTCAACCCGGCCGCCTGCTTATGTCCGCCGAATTTGGACAAGAGGTGCGCCGCGGGTTTTAGGGCCGCAATTAAATCGAACTCCCCGGCCGTGCGCGCGGAGCCGGTCGACTCCTCCTCGCCTTGCTCCAAAACCAGCACCGGTTTATGAAATTCTTCCGCCAGTCGGCCCGCCACCAGACCGACAACGCCTTTAGGCCAACCGGGCTTGTAGAGCAACAAAATCGGCCGGTGGCTCTGCAGCAAGGCCTGCTCCCGCGTTTCGCCCAAAACCACCTGGGTTAAATTTTGCCGGCGCTGGTTGATTTCGTTTAAAGCCGCGGCTTTTTGCTGGGCCGCGACTGCATCGTCTTCCAAAAGCAGGTCCAATGCCACGCCCGCATGCTCCAGCCGGCCCGCAGCGTTGAGCCGCGGCGCGAGCACAAAACCCAGAGTGTAAGTATCCGGGGCTTTTTGGGCAAAATCCAGCCCGGCGGCCGCAGAGAGCGCCCGCAGGCCGGGCCAGCGCGTTTTAGCCAAAACCTTCAGCCCATACTTCACAAGCACCCGATTTTCGCCCAGCAGGCTGTGGCAGTCGGCCACAGTGCCGATCGCCACTAAATCCAAGAGCCATTTCTCCCAGCCCGGAACATAATCTTTGGCAAATTTTTTTGCCTTATCGTCCGACACTAACGCTTGGGCCAGCCTGAACGCCACGCCCACGCCGGTCAGTTCGCGGTAAGGATATTGGTCGTCGGAATTTTTAGGGTTGATTAGGGCCAGAGCGAAAGGCTTGTCGCCGATAATCTCATGGTGGTCGGTGATAATAAAATCCATGCCCAGTTTTTTGCACGAGTCAGCGGCATCGCAGGAGTTTGTCCCGCAGTCCACGGTAATTACCAGCCGGGTACCGGCCAAGGCCAGTTTTTCAATGGCCTGCAGGTTAACGCCGTAGCCTTCGGTAAACCGGTCGGGAATATAGCTGTCAGCCTCCGCGCCCAAATGCCGCAATGTGCGCAGCAGCACGGCAGAAGCCGTCACCGCGTCAGCGTCATAGTCGCCGTATACGGTTATTTTTTCTCTGGCTTCTATGGCCTGCCATATCCGCGCCACCGCCTTGGCCATATCCTGAAACAAAAAGGGACTGGTTTGTCCCTCGTATTCTGCCTGCAAAAACTGCCGGGCCTGCTCAGGCTCGGCCAGGCCGCGCCGGTAAAGCATTTGCCGGGTCAGCGGCTGGAGTTCTGCCAGCCGCTCCGAAACCGCCTCAGGTATGGTATCCCAAACTTTCCAAATTTTTTCCATCATCTAGTTCTTAACCGGTATTTCATCAAAACTGCCGAGCAGGCTGACCCCGGTCATTTCATTAGGCTTGTCCAAACCGAACAGCTCCAAGACCGTGGGCGCAATATCGGAAACTACGCCGGCGGGCACTTTACTGGACAGGGAAGCAAAACTTCCGCCCGCTGCACGCTTAAACTTAAACTCATTTGCCAGCAGTAAAAACGGCACGGGATTGGTCGTGTGATCCTTATCAATGTCTCCGGTGCGGGTGTTAATCATCTGCTCCGCATTACCGTGATCGGCTGTAATAATCATAGCCGCGTCCGCTGCCATAGCCGCGTCCGCCACCCTTTTCATGCATTTGTCGATAAAACTCACGGCTTCAATCGTGGCCGCAAGACTCCCCGTGTGCCCCACCATATCCGGATTGGCGTAGTTGGCCACAAAAAAATTAGTTTCGGTTTTGGCAATCTTGTCCACCAGGGCATCGGTCAGCTTGCCTGCTGACATTTCCGGGTGATCCACATAATTGCGCCCGTTTTCAGGGCTGGTTACTATTGTCCATTCTTCGCCTAAAGCCCGCTCCGTCCGTCCGCAGTTAAAAAAGGCCGTCACGTGCGCATACTTCTCGCTCTCTGCCACATGAAATTGGGTATACTTGGACTCCGCCAAAATTTCCGACAAATAATTTTTCAGGTTAATGGACGGAAAGGCCACGTGGACCGGCAGCCCCGGCTTATATTCGGTCATGGTCACAAAATATAAATTCTGCAGCGGCCGTTCCAACGCCTTGTCCGGCAAGGGCGGCGGCATGACAAAAGCTTCCGTCAGTTGTATGGCCCGGTCAGAACGGAAATTTATGAACACCACGGCGTCGTTATCGGAAATCTTGGCCACTGGCTGGCCGTCTTCCCTGAGAATAACCGTCGGCTCAATCATTTCATCAAACACCTGGCTGGCATAACTGGACTCAATGCACGCTTCGGGAGAGTGGGAGGTTTTACCTTCCCCTTTTACCAGGGCGTTATAGGTCTGTGCGGTTTGATTCCAGTGACCGCCCCGGTCCATGGCATAAAAACGGCCGGTAATGGTCGCCACGCGGCCTACCCCAATTTCTAAAATCTTTTCATTTAGCTTTTTCAGGGATTCCAGCGCCACTTTGGGTTCCGTATCCCGGCCATCGGTAAACATGTGAATAAACACCCGGGTAAGGCCCTGCTGTTGGGCCAGGCTAAGTAAAGCATAAACGTGTTCGTCGAGGCTGTGCACGCCGCCAGGGCTGATCATCCCCATAATATGCAAGCTGGAATTGTTTTGTTTGGAGTGGCTAATTGCGGCCAAAAACTCGGAATTTTTGAAAAAATCCCCATTCTGGATGGCGTTGGTAATCCGCGGCAAATCCTGCCCCACTATCCTTCCCGCCCCAATATTCAAATGCCCGACTTCGCTATTGCCCATTTCGCCCCAAGGCAAACCCACCAGGGGCCCGGAGGCCTGCAGGGTGAGACTGGGATAATTGGACACGAAACTGTTAAAGGTTGGGATTTCCGCCTGGGTGATAGCGTTGCCATGGCCCGCGGGCGCCACGCCAAACCCATCCAAGATAACCAGTACGACTTTTTTGTACTTCTTGTGCTGCATTTAAATCAGTTTGGTTTATTTTAAAACTTCCAGGCCGGGCAATTTTTTGCCGGCCAAATATTCGAGCATGGCCCCGCCGCCCGTAGACACGTGGTCAATATGTTCCAGTTGGTGAGCCATTTTTACGGCATCCACGGTTTCCCCGCCGCCGACCACCACATAAGCCTTGCGGCTGGCCACCCCGCCGATAACCCGGGCAAGGGCAACAGTAGCCGTGTGAAAAGGCTTTTTTTCAAAATAGCCCAGCGGACCGTTCCAAACAATCGTCTTGGCTGTCTTTAAGGCTTGGGCATAGGCCAAGATGGTTTTAGGCCCCACATCATAGACCGATTCCTGGTTTTTAATCGTGTGGGGCTGGGTTACCCGGATGGTGTCCTTGTCCATTTTGCCGTCAGCCACCACCACATCCATGGGCAGCACGATCTTGCCCTTGAAGTTCTTCTCCAGCTGCCAGGCGATTTTACGCCCTTTCTCTTCCACTTTGGACTTGCCAATCTCAAAACCCTTGGCGAGGAAAAATAAGTTGGCCAAACCGCCCGCCAGCAGAATTTTATCAGCCTTCTTTCCCAAATTTTCCAGAGTCTGTACTTTATCGGAAATTTTAATGCCCCCCATAAGCAGCACAAAAGGTTTTTTGTTCCGCTTGAAAACTTCGTCCAGGCTCCTAATCTCTTTTTCCAAAAGCAATCCCGCAAAGCTGGGCACATAGCGGGTCACGCTGCCAATAGAAGCCACCAGGTGGTGGCATTTGGAAAAATCGTCGTTAACATAGGCGTCCGCCAGCCGGGCCAGTTTTTTGCCGAACATCGCATCGTTTGCCAGCTCCTTGGCGTAAAATTCCATATTTTCCAGCACCACGACATCTTGTTTGGCCACGGCGGCCAGCTGCTTTTGATGCTTGTCTTCCTGAAAATCTCCCGTATAAAAAATCAGGTGGGGCCCGGCATCAATCGGCAGCTTGTGGCTGGTCTCAAAAAACTTATAGCCCAATAATTCGGCCAGACGCTGGGCCACGGGCTTAAGGCTCAACTCTTTAGACTTTTTACCGGCGGGGCGGCCCCGCTTGCCTACGATAATCACCCGGTTGCCCTGGGAAAGCAACAGCTGCACACTGGGCAAAAATGCGCGCAAGCGAAAGTCGTCCGCCACCGCGGCCAGAGCGGAATCCACGGGGGCATCCAGGCTGCCCCGCACCAGCACAGTCTTGTTTTTCAGTTTTGCGGCTTTGAGGTATTTCATAAATTTATAATTTTGAACCCACTAAGACGACTTCTTCCACCAGGCGGTTGGAGTAGCCGAACTCGTTGTCATACCAAGCCACCACTTTTACAAAATTGCCGCCCACCACTTGGGTTAAAGACAGGTCGATAATGCAGGAAGCGGCCTCGCCCACAATATCCGATAGCACCAAAGGCTCGCTGGAAACTTCCAAAATCCCCTGGAAGCGTTTCTGCTTGGCTGCATCCGCAAACAACTGATTAACTTCTTCCCGGGTCACGTTGCGTGCCAAAAGCAGGGTGAAGTCGGACAGACTGCCCACTAAAGTGGGCACGCGGAAAGCCACGCCGTCAAATTTGCCTTTCAGTTCGGGAATGGCTTGGGTGGCGGAAATAGCCGCCCCCGTAGTGGTCGGAATCACGTTGGCCGCCGCGGCCCGCGCCCGGCGCAGATCATTGGATTTGCCGCCCGGAGGGGGCCCGTCGACTAAATTCTGTTCAGCAGTATAGCTGTGGATGGTAGACATAAAAGCTTTTTCAATGCCAATCCTTTCCTGCAGTACAGCCAGCACTGGGGCAATACAATTAGTGGTGCAGGAGGCATTGCTGATAATCGGCTGGTCCTTGTAAATATCGTTGTTTACGCCCAGCACAATGGTCGGTGTCACCCCTTCGTCCTTGGCTGGCGCGCTGATTACCACGCGCTTGGCTCCCGCCTTTAAGTGGGCCGCAGCTTTTTCACTGTCCGTAAAACGGCCCGTGGACTCAATCACCACGTCAACCTGCAGCTTTGCCCAGGGCAGGACTGCGGGATCCTTTTCCGCATACACAGGATACTCCCGGCCCTCCACCACCACGGCCTTGTCGTTAAAGCTGATTTTGCCGGGGTAACGCCCGTAAGCGCTGTCGTATTTGAGCAAGTGAGCCAACACCTGCGTGCTGGTCAAATCGTTAATTGCCACAACCTCCAGCTCTTCTTTTTCCAAAGCTAGCTTGAACGCCTGGCGGCCAATGCGGCCAAAACCGTTAATTGCAACCTTAATTTTTGACATGGGTGGGTTTAAGTTAATTTTTTCCTTGTATTCAAAGTTTTTAAATTTCGCGGGCCAGCCGGGCCACCAGCTTCTCCTTCTGGCTGTCCGTGATTGCAACAGGCTGGAAGCTTTTGTGTGTTTTCAGCCGGCTTTGCAATTCCGCCTTAGTGAGCAGCCCGGCCTGCGGCCCAATCTGCCCGACTACGCTCGCCGCGTTCACCGGACCCCAGCGCAAAGCTTCCGCATGAGGCAAACCGTAAACCAAAGCCGCTATATACGCTGTAGTGAAAGAGTCCCCGGCGCCGGTCGCCTCCAGTCTTTTTCCGGGGAACTTTTGAGTAAAATAAAAACCTTCGCTGCTATAACTGTACGCCCCCCTTGGCCCATCCGTCACCGTGACTGCTTTGGGCCCCAAAGCCACCAGCCGCCGGCATAACTCCTTAACACTGTCCGCCTTGCCAACCCAGCCTTCGGCCTCTTCCATATTTAAAGAAAGCAGGTCGGTTTTTTCCAAAACTTTGCGGTTGGCTTTCGGCCCCGCGAGCAGCTGGTACGTGCCCGGATTAAAAGCCAGGCGCACGTCGTACTTTTCCAGATACCTGACCAAGTCTTTATAAATTTTTTCAAACCCCTTGCCCATGCTGGTCAAATACACCCAGCGGGCGGGTAAAAAATTAGGTAGCTTGTAGTGCCGGTGCTCATGGTACACATAAATCGTGCGTTCTCCCTCGTGGCATAAAACCATGGAAGCATTGGTTCCGTGCCGGTCGTTTTTCTCTATGTAGCGCGTTGAAACGCCTTCTTTCTGCATTTTATGCAGGACTTCGCGCCCGCCCATGTCGTGGGCAAAAACCGTATAAAAAGCTGTTTTCAAACCCAGCCGCGAACTGCCGACCGCATGGTTGGCTGCATTGCCCGCCACGGATTTATACAGCTTGTCTACAGGCAGCTTGTCGCCCCAATTAATTACCGCTTTTTGCTCCCCGCCCATTTCGCGGATTTCCAAATCTTTAATAAACAAAAAAGTATCAATGGTGGCGTCGCCGATGGAAATAATGTCAAACATGCACAGCTCCTTTCTTCTCCCCTTCCAAAAATTCCACAATCCGGCTGCGGTGGCGCTGGTACGCATACGACACGGAGAGTAAAATGACGCCCAACACGATGAACGAAACAATGCGGTAGCCGGTTTCCAGGGCCAGAGCATCAAACAAAAACACCTTTAAGATGCTTGCCCCAAACAATACCAAGGCCACTTTGCGGAACAGCGGACTCTGGGCAACAGCCCCGATGATAATTAAAACAACGGCATAGGCAATCCACCACAGGCTCATCAGCAGGTTCCGGGTATTCCCGTCTTCTGGCCGGGCAAAGTACCTGACAAGCTCCCAGGAAAAAGCAAACCACAGCAGCAGGCTGGCTGTCACCTTCATAAAATCACCGGCTTTTTCCTTCCCTGCCTCGTCCGGCAAAAAACGTACCATGGCCAAAAGTGCCAGGGCTTCCAGCAGCATCAGGCCGAATTTGGCGTTTAAAATGAATACATAGTCATCTGCGCTGTAACCCAAAAACACCACGCGGAAAAAACCCAATACCAGCAGACCCAAAGCAATACGGGCAAGCAGGCGGCTTTGGGCCAGGCGGGCAAAATAAATCAGCAGCACGGGATAAATCGCCCACCATAAGGCCACGCGCGAGTCTTGGCCGATGCCGGTAAAAGCGTGAAAAACGTCCAAGGTAACAACCAGCCATAAAAATAACGCGCCAATTACACCCAACACCTCACTGGCGTAAGCCGCGTATTTGTCAGTTTTTAAAACCCGGGACCAATAGGCCAGGACGAACAAAGCGGCCGTCTCCAAGACCATGAGGCCGAACTTAAAATTAAAGACAAAAGCAGCGCTTTCGGCCGGGTAGGGCACGCTCAGGCTCCTCAGCAGGGCAAAAGCGGTCAGTAACAGTCCAGCTTTGATCAGACCGGGTTTCTTGGCAAGCGTACCCAATCCGCCGAGCAGAAACGGATATACAATCCACCAGAGAGCCAGGCCGTACTCCCCGTTGAGGCTGGGGAAGAAGTGGCTAATGTCCCAGGAAAGACCGGCCCAGAGCAAAAAGATGCCGATGAAATTGAAGGCCTGGTCTGTACGGCTTTCAAACAAAGTGCGATTTTGGGAACGGGAATAAAGCCAGGCAGCATAAAACAAAGCCGCAGCCTCCAGGGCCATGAGGCCGAACTTAAAATTAAAGACAAACAATTGCCCATAAGCCTCCGCATAAGGCAAGGCCAAAATCAAAACCAGCGAATAAAGAAGCGTCAGGGTGCTCCACAGCCGCAGCTCCTTGCGCTTTAAGGCATAGGCCAGGCCCGCGCCTGCCCCACCGGCCAGCGCCACGGCCAAACACAGAGCCTCCCGGTCCCACTGCCAGCTGAACGCTGCCAAGAGCAAGGCCGCACCGGCAAAAGATAAACTATAGTTAATCTCTTCGAACTCCAGCCTGTCAATCAAAGCGTAAGCCAAAAACGCAGCCAGGCTGGCAAACAGGCCCATACCCAAAAGCCAGGCATGATAGCCGCCTGCCAATAAATCCTGGATGTAAATCAAATACACAAAACCGGCCAGCAGCATAGCCAAACTGGTAAGTTTGGAAAACTTGTTGTCCAAAGTTTTAGCCAGGGCATGGCGGCGCAAAACCGCAGTCAGGCCCACAAAAAAAATCAAAACAAACACCATGAAAAAAATCACGGAAGGCACGGCATTAAGAGAAGAGGAAAACTTAACAAACCAATAGGAAAAATCTATCCAGGTGGCGAACACGGCAAACAGAGCCAAGCCGGACCAATATTTTTTTGCCAAAATCGCCAGTACCGCCAAATTTAAAATTGTGAGATACACGAGCAGTTGCATCTGCCGATTTTCGCCTGAACTTAAAGCCACAGGCGCCCCGTAAGCGCCCAGCAAGCCCAGAACCGCCAGGGCCAGGGACTGCCGGTAATACGCCAGCGCCACTGCGCACACGGATGCAAAAACCATCAAAGTCAAGGCCACAGACTGCGGGAATAGCCCATAAAAATCGTAACCGGCAAAAATTGTAAAGTACCACAGAGCAACACCCCCGCCCATCATTACATTGGCGTATTTGGCGTATTTTTCCCGCCACAGCCAGCCCAAAAATACAAAAAGCCCGCCCACGGCAAAACCCAGGGCAATCCTCATCCAGGGCGTAATCCAGTTCTGGTCAACCGCATACTTGAAAAACAGGCCCATACCCAAAAGCACAGCCACCACGCCGATCTTGTTCAGCCAATTGGTCGCAATTTCGGTTTCGTCCTTTGGCTGCCTTGGTGTTATGGGCGCAGCTTCGGGCAAGACCGCGCTGTCCCTTGGCTGTTCAGCCAAAACAGCCACAGCTGGGGGCGGGGGCGCAACCTCGGGCTGAGCCCACAAACTGGGCTTGGCATTGCCGGCCACTAGCGGAGGTTCGGCCGCGGCAGGTTTTTTACCTCCCTTCACCTGCTCCTCCAATCGGTTAATCCTCCTGCTGAGGCTTGCAACCCAGATGACAAAGATAAGGATAATTACAAAAGTGAGCATATTGTTATTTTATTTCTTGAAGCAATTGTTCGTATGCCGCCTGCAAATCTGACGCCTTCAGCAAAGCGGAGCCCGCTATGAGCAAGTCTGCGCCGCTTTTTGCCAGTCGTCCCGCATTGGCAGCAGACACGCCGCCGTCTACTTCTATTATAGCATTTGGCAGGAGCTTTCTGAGCTGGATAACCCGCTCATAGGTATCCTCTAAAAATGCCTGGCCCTGGAAGCCCGGAACAATACCCATGAGCTGAAACTGCTCAACTTCTGGGTAAAACTCCTGGAGAACCGTAACCGGCGTTTCATTTTTCAGGCAAATGCCGGGCTTAAGGCCCGCGGCCTTGATATTGGCAAGACTCTGCCTTAATTCCGCAGCGTTAGGAAAAGCTTCGTAATGTACCAGGATTGTTTTAAAGCCCGAGAGCTGATAATCAAAAAAGTCTGTGGGTTCGCTTACCATCAAATGGGCCTCAAAGTGGAAAGCGGGGTTTAGGACTTCCATTTCAGTAACCGGCAGCATGGCGTTGGGCACAAAAATTCCATCGCCAAAATCTACCTGGATGCGTTCCACCCCGGGCAACTTGGTCAGGCGGGCCAGCTTGTCCACAAAGCCTTCCTTGGTTTTTTCCAAAATTGCAGGTACGATTTGGGCCATAAATTAGAACCTAAGAAGCGGTTTCCATTTTTTTTACTTTTGCCACCCTGCGCTTGTGCCTTGTTTCTTTGGAAAAAGGCGTGCTGATGAAAGTGTGCAGAATTTTTTCAGCTTGCCGGGGCGTAAGGTAGTCGCCGGCCAGGCACAGCACATTGGCAAAGTCGTCGTTTCGGGTGGAAAAAGCCAGGCGTTCATTCCAGGCGGAAACCGCGCGTACGCCTTTCACCTTGTTGGCTGCAACGCACATCCCCTGCCCGCTCCGGCATAACAGCACACCCACATCGCCGGCCGGGTGCGCCGCCACCTTTCCCGCCACTTTCCGCGCATAATCCGGATAGTCGTCAGCCGGATTAGCTTGGTATGGCCCAAGGTCCACAAAACTAATTTGGCGCGCTTCCAAATATTTTTTTATTTTTTCTTTAAGGGGAAAACCCCCGTGGTCTGCGCCAAGATACAGCATATTTACAGATTGATTATTTGATTAAAATATTTCGGAATTAGGCTGGCCCCGCCGGGCAGCAGCCCGTCGATATTCCGCTGGTCAAGAAAGCCCTTTGCGTTGTACGGGCTCACGCTGCCGCCGTAAAGCACCTTTCCTACGCCGAATTTGTGCTTAATAAAGATGGCCATCTTTTCAGCGTGTTCCGGAGTGGCATTTTTACCCGTGCCAATGGCCCAGACCGGCTCATACGCCACAATTACCTCAGCCGGTTCAAGGCCGGCAAGCCCGAGTTCCAGCTGAGTCTTTAACACATCGGTCACCTCCAGGTCATCCTGTTCCACTTTGGTGCCAAAACCCACGCACATTACCGGAGTTATACCCGCAGCCAAAAGCGCCCTGGCTTTGGCATTGACGATTTCGTCTGTTTCCCCCAGCTTGCGTTTTTCGCTGTGCCCCACCAGGCAATACTTCACCCTCAGCGATTTCAGCTGAACCGGAGAAACTTGCCCCGTAAAGGCACCCGCGGGCTCCCAAAAACAATCTTGGGCGCCAAGGCGGGGAAAAACCACGCCCGCCAAAAAAGCCGGCGGCGGGCAGATAACCGCCACATGCTTGGACTTGCGCGAAATTGCCGCAGCCAATTTCTTAGCGGCCGCAAGCGTGGCGGGGTGCAGTTTCCAATTACCAATCACAAGTTTTTTCATGGGTTGTCTCCTCTTAAAAATTGCGCTGTGGTTTCCGGGGGTATGGGATTAATCGGGATGCCGGTCGCATACTCAAAGCCGGCCCAAATGGTCAGGCGAGGGAAAATAACCAAATGCCAGTGGTAGGCTTTCTCCTCCTGCACGCTGTGCCGGTGGTCGCTCTGCTGTTTCTTTAACGGCATGGTATGGATGTAAAAGTTCAGCGGCGGATCGGAGAGCTTGGTATAGAGCTGGCCCAGCATCACTTTCAGGACAAAAGACAGATGCCTCAGCTCTTCTTTGGAAATATCTTCGAACCGGGCACCGTGCTTTTTGGGCAAAATCCATGTCTCAAAGGGTTTGCGGGAAGCATAAGCCGAAAGCACCACAAAATGCTCGCTTTCGTAAACCACCCGGTCTTTGACTTCCAGCTCTTCTTTAATAATGTCGCAGTAAATACAAGTATGGTTGTGCTGGTAATAGTGGTAACAACCCATAATTTCGTCGTGCACGTGCGGCGGCACGATGGGCGTGGCAATCAGCTGGTAGTGGGGATGGATTAGAGAAGCTCCGGCCTCGCGCCCGTGATTGTGGAAAATCTGGACGTAAGCCAGTTCGGGGTGTCCGGTCAGCAGATTGATTCTCTCGATAAAAGTTTCCAGGCTCAGCTCTACCGTGGCAATGGACTGCAGGGCCACGGGTTCGTTATGCTTTCGGGTCACAATCACTTCGTGGTCGCCGTCGCCCGAATGGGATACATAAAAACCCTTGTGCCGGTAGAGCGCCGTATGTTCCAGGGCGGCAAACTTATTGGGAATAATCCGGACCTCCCAATTCTTGCCGTAGGGAAAGCGGTAAAGCTCCGTATTCTGCGCTTCGTTACCCGGACAGAACACGCACTTATGGTCCAGCTCCGGCAAGCCTTCCATGACCGAGCGGGTCTTGTAATCCTCCGGCCGCTTAGCGCGGTTGGGCGCAATCAGCACCCAGTGTTTGCTTATGGGGTTTTGTCGGAATTCGCTCATTGCCTGTTTTTGTTTTTGTCCAAATAATTTTGCAGTAAAATCTGGGCGGCCAGACTGTCCAGATTTTTTTTGCCCCCGGACAAATGCTGGGCCATGACCGAGGTCAGCCGTTCGTCAATCACATCCACGGTTACGCCCGTGATTTTTTCCAAATCATCGCTGAAATTTTTTACCTCCAGAGTTTTTTTGGTTTCCCGGCCCGCCATGTTTATCGGCCAGCCCACCACGATCTTTTCCACTTCTTGGTCCGCAACCAGCCGGCTAATTTTCTTCCAAAAATCCTTGGGCGACAATATATCCAGCTCCCTGGCAAAGGTTAACCCCTCGTCGCTGATTGCCAGGCCAATCCTTTTTTCACCATAATCAATACCTAAAATCTTCATCTACTTGGCTTCTTCCAGGGTTACGTTTACCAGTTTTTCCGCGCCTTTGTGGTAAATTTTTAAAACCACGACATCGCCGACTTCCTTGTTTTTTAAAAGTCCGCTGAGCGTATTGCTGCCATCGACTTTTTGGCCATCCACTTCCAAAATAATGTCGTTCTCCATAATGCCGGCCTTATCGGCAGGACTGCCGGGGACAACGGCGAAATCGGTCGTTTTGTCGCCCCTCACCACCAGGGCGCCGTACTCGCGCGGCAATTTTTCGCTCTGCGCCATGGCTTTGTCTATCATAACGTACCGCACGCCCAAAAAAGGACGGACGATTTTCTTGTACTTTTCAAAACTGCCTAGGGCTCGAGCCGCATCACTTGCGGGGATGGCAAACCCCACCAGCTGGCCCTGCTGGTCAATGGCGGTATTAACCCCCACGACGTCTCCCGACAAATCTAAAAGCGGGCCGCCGCTGTTGCCGGGATTAATGGCCGCATCCGTCTGGATTACGCCGTCCAACTGTTCACTGCTGTTGCCCGAACCCGCGGTAATACTCCGGCCCACGCCGGAAACAATCCCGCTGGTTACGGTGTTCTGGTACTGTCCGAGCGAATTGCCGATTGCCACCACTCTCTGCCCAATCTGTAGCTGGCTTCCAGACCCTAATTTCAGAAAAGGGGCGTTCTGTATTTCAATCTTCACCAGGGCCAAATCCTCCCGCGGATCGCGCGCCAAGACTTTAGCTTCGTATTTTGAACCATCGGACATAACCACGGTGTAACTCGCCTGTTCGTCCGCCACCACATGCTTGTTGGTTAAAATCAGGCCATCGGCTGAGACTAAAAATCCGCTGCCCGCCCCCACCTCCTGCAGGTTCGGTTTGCCGCTGCCTGGCTGCGCCGGGCTGGCCGGCTGCTCCGGCAGGAAAAAACCGTTATTAAAAGGGTCGGACCCGTACGCTGGCAGCAAGCTTACATCTTTGGAGATAACAATGGAAACAACGGCCGGACTCGCTTTTTTCACTACGTCAATCAGGGATGATTCTTCCACAATTTTAACATTTCCTTGCCCCTGGCCGGCGGAGTTTTGTCTGAACATCCCCAATTTCGGGTTCTGCAACAAATACCAAGAACCGGCCGCACCTCCGAAGACGCCAAAAAGCAGGCTGACAGCCACAATTCCCCACCAAACTTGCGCAGGCAAAGCGGAATGCAGCAACTTGTTTGAGCCGATTGGAACTGAAGGCTCGGGCAAATCGGTTTTGTTTGTAATTTCTTTTTCTTCCATACAAAAAAGTCAATTTACCGATTTATTATACCATATTTTAAAGCGCCTTTCAAAAAAGGCGCTTTAAAAATTCTGGCCTGAATTTTACGGGGCCGGGTTCCTGAGCGGAGCGCTGCTCAAATAACTTTCAATGCTGGAACACAGGCTGGTATTCTGGGTCCCACCCGTACACTGGGAAGAATTATAACTGTTAACTTTGCTAAGGCAGGTGCTGCTGTAATCAGACTGGGAAACGCACAGATTGGCTTCCTGTTCCAGCAAAACCTGGTCTTGGGAAGGCGGCGGCGGCGGAGTTTGGTACTGCGTACCGGCCGCAGGCAACACTACCTGCATTTGCGCCGTAGCCAGACAGGTGGGTTGTTCCTTGAGCACGCCGACTGTGCCGTTACCGGTCACGGCGCCGCGGAACACGAACTTGGTAGTCAGCTGCTGGGTGAGTTGCGCAACAAAAGAACTGATAAAACTGCTGGCGTTACTGATGCCCAACTGGATCAGACCCTGAATTGCGGCCTTCTCTCCGCTGACAATGGAATTAATGGAAGTGGCAATTGTATGGTTCACCGCATCCCGGGGAGTTTTCAGGCCCGAGCTCGTCAATTCTTGCTCTGCAGACTTTTCAGCTTCGCCTTTGGCCGTATCGGCTAAGTCGCCATAGTGCAAGCTCCAGCCCTGAGGGGAAGCCAAAAAGTCGCCCACTTTAGTCATTTTTTGGTAATAGTTAGGATCACTGGGGTCTACGCTCGTTGGGTCAAAGCCCAAATACCGGCTGGCCTGGGCCTCAAACACAGTTTTAAGGTTGGGGTCCTGCTTTCCGCAATTGAATTGGGGTACAAGCTTTTTAATTATCTGGCGGTCCAGATTATCGCTCACATACTTATTCAAGTAGTCATTCATGTACTGGCCGGAAACCAGGGCATCTGAATAGTACAAGAAGTTGGCCACCATGTAATTGCTTTCAATCTTATCAACCAACTTGCCCAAAAAAGAACCCATAAACTGGGAAAAAGACGCCACCAAGCCTTCTTTTACCGCATCCATAATGATTCTGGGAATATCTCCAATGGTGATTGTCACATCGCCAATCCCCAAAAAAGCATGGGCAGTTTTTATAAACACAAAAGACTTATTGCCTTCGTTGTCTTTTTCCACATAGTAGGGCGAAATAGTGGTATCGGCCAAGTTGTATTTCGCTGTCAGCTTGCCCAGTTCGTCAGAATAGGTTTTGGTCTGGTCGTTGATTACGGCATACTGCTGGTAGACCTGCGGCCAGGTACTCGCTGCTGAATTTGGGTCGTAATTTTTAGCCGCGTCCAGGAGCCGGCCATAGGCTAAAAAGGAAGTCAACAGTGCCTTGTGCATGGGAACCGCCTCCCTGGGCACTTGGGCCTGGGCCAATTCTTGATAGCTTTTTTGAAACTGGGCCTCAGTCTGACTAACCGCCGCCGGATCGCCGTTGAACAGCTGCGAGCTTTCGTCTTTGGTTTTGTTGTTAAAATTGATGGCAATCCCAGTGGTGGCGGCCAAATAATCGGTAACAGCTTGCGAACCGGACTTGTTTGAAAGCTTGATGTCATTATCGGGCACGGCCGGAGTCACGATTGGCTGGTCGACTTTCAGATCCGCCTCAACTTCCTTTTTGATGTCGTCCTGGGTAATGATCTGCTGGAAAAGCTCCTTGCTGGCGGCCGGGTCGATTTGCAGACTGGAAATGTATTTCAAATAAGCCGCCTGGTCTACAGCCGGGTTGTTTTTATTGGCTACCTTTATTTCCTGGTAACGAAAACTTGGCCGGTTCCAAAAGGTTACCCCGGCTAAGACTACGACCAGGACTAAAGCAACCGCAAAATATTGCTTTTGTTGTTTGGTTTCTAACATGTGTTTTTTTTTAATTTTTGATCAAATAAATAAAAACTACTCCACTAATTCGCCGCCAAATATCTGCAAAGCGTCCGCCAGCCCCGAACCCGGGGTGGCTGATTCTTCGCCCGCCTCTTCTGTAACCTTAGCATAAATGCCCAAATTTTTCCCGAAAGCCGCCTTAATTGCCTGCATGATAACACTGTTATTTTTTTGGTTTTCCAGGCTCTGTTTATGGAATTTAAATTTCACGCCCAAAATCACTCTCCCCTCCTCCACTTGCAGCAATACCGCATTCTTTACCAGGTTGGCCAGGGGCGTGTTGATCTTCCGGATGTTATCCACGACCTGAGGCCAGACCAGCGCCACTTCCTCAAGCGTTGCTGCGTCTAATTCCAGGCTTGCTGCCTGCGCTTCCTCGGCTGGACCGGCTGCGGGCGCGGCCGGAGCCTCGGTCCGGCTTTCCAGTTTAGGGCTTGAGGCAAGCACCGGCTTGGCGGCTTTTGAGCTACCCGAAGCAATTGGGCCCGCGCGGCGCAGAGCCGCTTCCAGTGCGGCCAGTAAAACCGGAATCACCGGATTGACCGCATCCTGGACTTCCTTATAGGACTTCAAAAATAGACGCAGGGTATAAATCAAATCGTTTGCGGAAAAAACCTCGCTGAAACCTGCAGCGCGCGTCGACTGCTCCTGCCCCAGGCCGGGTATTATGTCCGCCCCGGTTACCTTGGCCACCAGCACTTTACGCAAGTACTCCAAAAAGTCGCGGTTAAATACGGCAAAGTCCTGGCCTTTTTCCGAAAGCCGGTCAAAATACGCGGGCAGCTCCCGGCTCAAACCTTTTTCAATCAATTCCAGCAGTTCCTGGCAGAGCGCCACATCGGTAATTCCCAACAGCTGCCTGCACTCCTCGGCCGTCGCTTCTTTGCCCAGAGTCAGTACCTTGCCCAAAAGCGAAAGCGAATCGCGCACGCTGCCTTCCGCATTCTGGGCAATCAAAGCTACAACCTCTTCGGGCAGCTCCGCATTTTCCTGCGCTAAAACCTTCTTCAGCTGCAAAGCCAGGTCAGCCTCGGACAGGGCCTTAAAATCGAACCGCTGGGTGCGGGAAATTATAGTGGGTAATACCTTGCCAATTTCCGTGGTGGCCAGAATGAAAATCGCATGCCTGGGCGGTTCTTCCAAAGTCTTCAAAAGCGCGTTGAAAGCCGGCTTGGACAGCATGTGCACTTCGTCGATAATAATAATTTTGTACCTGCCGGCGGAGGGCGAAAACCGGACATGCTCGATAATGTCCCGCACGTTATCCACCCCAGTGTAGGAGGCGGCGTCAATTTCCACCAAATCTAAAAAATTACCCTGCGCCACCTGTTGGCAAATGGTGCACTGGCCGCAGGGGTCCCCGTCTTTGGAATCCAGGCAGTTAACTGCCTTGGCAAAAATCCGGGCCACGGAAGTTTTACCCACTCCCCGGCTGCCCGTAAACAAATAAGCATGAGCCACTTCGTCCCGCTTAACTTGGTTTTTCAGGGTTTGAATAATGTATTTTTGATTGAGCACGTCCGCAAAAGTCTGCGGCCGGTATTTGCGATAAAGTACAGCCATATGTTCAATTATAACAAATTAATTGCACATAACATAAATTGCCAATATCCAGTTGACTTTTATTTAAAAAAGTGTTATAGTATAAAGTTACGTCTGAAGGAGGCTTAATGTTCATTCTGCGTATTTTTAGTACCCTGACGCATTGGATGGAGATGGCTTACAGCCAAATCCAGACACTGTTTGGGCTCTTCGTTTCCCGTCGCCTCCTTTCAGGAGCCGACAAATACAAAATAATCATCCCATCGGGCATGTCCATCGTCCGTATCCCTCTGGGGTACGCGCTTTGGGCAACAGTAGCCCAGGGCGGCGAGTCCATGCTGACACAGATCAGCATCCATGCCCTAGCAGGCCTGACCGATTCCTACGACGGGCTTCTGGCCCGCCGCCTGAATTGCACGAGCAAGGTCGGTGCCGTGCTCGACCCCTTGTGCGATAAGATCTATGTCTTCTGGTGTGCTGCGGCATACTGGGACAGACTTGACCATTTCACGCTTGCGGGCATAGTCACGGTCGAAGGATTGATTCTGACCGCACAAATAGTCTCACTGACCATTGCGTGGTTAAAAAAAATCCGTCTTGAGGAAGCTGACCTCAAGGCCACCATTTGGGGAAAGTCCAAAGGCGCTGCCGAATGTGGCGCCCTCCTTGCAGGGAGCTTAGGACTGACCAAGATGGCGAGCGTACTCCTCGCCATTGCAACCCTGCTCGCCGTGGGCAGCGTGGTAGAATACCAAATTAAAAGGGCCCGGCGACTCGCCCGGCCCTAAACGCAGAACTATTTACAAAGCAACCAGACCGTGAACTCGACTCCCAAAAGGGAGAAAGGAACATGTCTGGTTGCTTTTCAAACTCTAAGGCTTCTTAAAAACAAAAATCTTGTAGCCAATAAAGTTCCAGACTAGGGAAACCAGAGTTGCCGCAAGCTTGGCCACATTTTTATTCATGTCCGCATATTCGGGCCGGGCTGCCAGGGGTGAATACTTGGAGAGCAGAGCCACCAAAACGCTATTAATCAACAAACCGACCACGCTGACCAAAATAAAAAGCACAAACTGGTTCTGGGCTTTGCTGATGGCGGAATTTTTGGACAACCCAAAAGCTTCCCAAATCAGCACTTCCAAGACCAAAAACATAAGCAAGACAATCAAATAAAAACTGGCGGGCGCGGAATACTTGGCGCCAAACAGCACAGCCAGCAAAGCCACCGCCCCTAGCAGGCCCACCACGACCAGCCGCCAAAAATTTTTCCAAGCGGAAACCGCGGTTTCAAAACTAAATGTCCAATAGCGGTTCCAAAAATAGCTTTGAATTACTGCCAGCGAAAAACCGATCACATTAACCTGGCCCAACTTCAGGCCTGAGGAAATATTTAATGTTTTTGAAATAAAATTCAAAACCAAAAAATCCAGAGCCGTATTGATTACGCCTATGGCCCCGAATTTTAAAATCTGCAGAATCACCGGATACCTTGCCAGCAGCCGGTCTAATTTCTGGTTAAATCCACTTGGTTGCGCGCTTGCGGACGTGTCCATTTTAGTTTAGTTAATTGCTTAAACTAAACCATGGGCCGAAAAGCCCATGGTCTTTATAATTCTTCGTCGTCATCGACAATTACTTTGCCTTCGGGTTCAGCCTCTTCCATTTCCAAGTCGGAATGGCCCGCGCTGCCGCCTTTTTTAATCACGTTCTCTACGGCTGCCCATTCGCTCGGCTGGTCTTTGGGTACCACAATCGTAACCTCGTCACCTGCTTCCGCCTTAAAATAAGTCAGGGAGGCCAAAAGCACGCGGTAAGTTTTGCCTTCTGCGATTACCCGGAAATCGCCCCGGTCGTCCACCAAAAGCATGCCCAGCATCTTCTTCCTCTCCATTGGCCCGATCTGTTTGTAAATGAATGAACCGTCCTCTGCAATGGTCAATTTCAGCACGTCACCCTCAATCAGTTTGGACTTGGAGGCGTAATTAGCGGGCACCGGGTACTGCTTTTTGTCCGGGCCAATCATATTCTGCCCGTCAAACACGCCTTCAATCACTTTGCCGCCTTCTGAAACGGAAAGCACATTCGCCTTTTCCGAAAACGCGGCCAGGTTGGCTTTGGTAGCCGGCCCGCCCATGAGTTCCTTGAGCATTTGCTTGGCGGATTGGATGTTCTTTTCCGCCGATTCAATCATCTGCGCGATAAGCGCTAAATTAGAAAGTTTATCCATGTTTTTATTTTGATTTGTTTTTAAAATGGAAAGTTTAGTTCTTAATGCCAAATTGGGCGGCCAAAACGCCGCCTCAGCCCAGGCGAATCAACTTGGTTTAACAATGGCTTTTTGTTTCAATGCCTAAAACTTGAGCCCATTTATTATAGCACACTTTCAAAAAACCGCAAATTACGTGAGTTTAGGCCGGCTGGGGCTTGAGTTTCTCCAAAAAAGGCGCGTTATTAGGGTCGCTGACCAGATACTGGCAAAAATCGGGGTATTTAACGCAGAGCCTCTGTATATCCATGCCGGGCCGGGCTGCATCCTGCAAAAAAGCCACGGACAGCGACATGTCTTTGCCGAAAACCTGGGCCGCATATTCTTTTATGTCATGCTCATAAACCTGAATGTCGGTCTCCTGATAACCAAAATGCAACGCCTGTTTTAAAACCACCATTTCTTCAAAATCTTTTTCTACGTCGGTCAGCAAGGCCAGAGTCTCGCTCTCCGATTTCATCTGGGGCAAAAGCTGGATTACGCGATCGGAAATCTCGGCTGCACGGGCCAGGGAAGTCCTGCGGCTGCGGATAACTTCAGCCAAAAACATGGCTACCAGCTGCTTGAATTGTCCGGAAAAATTTTCTGCCATAGGCCTGCTTAGTGATGGTGCCCGCCGCCGCCTTTTTTGCCGCCTTTTTTGCCGCCGGCAAACTCCGCTCCGCTTTCCACCCCGCTTTTAATGGTATTTACCAAAGGCGTGGCCACTTCGTGGTCAATCATTTCGCTAAAAAACTCCAATGGGCTTTTCCCCCCGCCCCCGCCGCCGTGGCCATGGCTTTCGTGTCCGCCTGACATAAAATTGCTCCCGTAAAATTAATTATACTTTTATATTAAACTCTGGGATTCAAAAAAGCAACCAAGTTTACATGCCCCGCTCCACGCCCGCTTCCCCGGCCGACATCATTTCCGCCACTTGCCCGGCCTCCAGGAGCTCGGCTTCCACTTCGGCCCGCGGCCGGCCGTGCTTTAAGCGGGACAATTGGCGGATGGCGTCCGCCATTTCCATGCTGGCATTTTTGGAAAGCGGCAGCGTAGCCATATTAAAAGGCTTGCTGGCCGTGCCTTTAATCATCAGCTTTACATATGCATTAAACCGTTCAATATTCACCAGGTCGAATTCGTTGAAAGTGGGCGAAAATTCTTTGGCCAAAACCTCCGCGTCCTCCGCGCCCGTGCGAAAGACCACCATGGTGCCCACATTGCCGAAAACCGCATCCCGCAAGTCCTTGCTGCCGGCTCCTTGGGCTCCGGCCTGGCTTTCCAGCTGGCCCAAATACTGGTGGGCCACCACCAGGTTCAATTTATACTTTCTGGCTTCGGACAAAATAGAAGAAAACGCATCGGTGATAAAATTCTGAAACTCGTCCACATACAGATAGAAGTCGCGGCGCTGGTCTTCGGGAATATCGGCGCGGGACAGGGCTGCCATCTGGATTTTGGAAACCAGAATCAGCCCCAGCAGCTTGGCATTAATCTCCCCGGTCCGGCCTTTGGACAAATTTACCAGCAGCACTTTGCCCTCGTCCATAATCTTGCGGAAGCTAAAGCCGCTCTTGGGCTGGCCCACAATATTGCGCATCATGGTGTTCTCCACGAACCGGCCGACTTTGGAAATCAGGTAGCCCAGCATCTCGCTCTTATGAAAATCCGAGGTTTTGGCCATTTCCTTTTCCCAAAACAGCCGGACCACCGGATCGTTCACTTTGGACAGCTTGTAGCGCTGGAATTCCGTGTCGGTAAAAATCCTGGGGATGTCGGTAATGGTGCCGGGGTGTTCTTCGTCAGCCATCAGGGTTAGCATGGCATTCCGCATGTTATGTTCAAACATGGGCCCCAGCATGGCCGGGTCGGTCACCAGTTTATAAAAAATGGAAATCATTTCCTGGACCGCAAAATCCTTCTGCTCTTCGCTGTCCACTTCCAGCATGTTCAGCCCCAGCGGCCGCTCCATATCAAACGGCTCAAACACAATTATGTCTTCAGCGCGCTCTTTGGGGGCGCGCGCCAAAATATCCTGAATCAAATCCCCGTGCGGGTCAATCACGCATAAGCCTTCGCCGTTCACTATGTCCTGCACGGCCATATTGGCGAGTAGCCAGCTTTTGCCGCTGCCCGTGCGTCCCAAAACATAAGTGTGACGGCGGCGGTCTTCCCGGCCCTGGAACACAGGCGTTTCCTGGCCGCGGTACTGATTCTTCCCCAGCAGTAATCCGGAAGTGGGGATGTTTATGGGCGGCGGGGCTTTTTTGGACACCAGCCACTTAATGTTCGGGGTTTCAATGTAGGGCGTAGGCAAGTGCCAGAGGGAAGCCAGCTCTTCGGTATTTAAAATGTTCCTGCCGCTTTCGCGAAAGATCCTGAAAATATAGTCCTTAAGCACATCGCTGGCCTTGCGTTTTTTTATCTTTAAGCCGTTAAACGGGGGCATGTTGTATTGCAAAAAAGCCGCTTGCAAATTCCGCATGTGCAGTTTGGCGTTGCCAGGCGTGGTGGAAGAAGTTATTAGCCTCAAATTCATCCGGTAGCCCGGCCGGCTGGCTTTTTCTTCCAACTTTTTGACTATCTCCTGCTGCATAGGCGTCAGCTGGATGGGCGAATAAAATCCGGACAAATCCTTGTGTGCGTGCGAACCCTGTTGTCCGGATTTTTTTGTACCGGCCAGACTCGAAGAAAACCCGCCCAACACACTCCTGAACAACCGGTACAAATGTCCGCGTTCCACCAATTCGGGGTTCTTGCCCTGCTGGATCTCCAAAGCCATGTGCCGCGGGCGTCCCTGCCAGGAAGTGCCGGCCGGCGAAGCAATCAGCTGCACAGCCGCCCCCTCATTCTCCTGAAGTTTGGACATGGCGTTGGTAATGGCATTCAACGGGTCGGTTTCCGTGGTTTTATACGTGCGAAACGGGTAAATATACTGCTTGGACAGCTCCAGCTCCTCCACCTCTACCTGCCCGTCTTTCTGAAAAGGATTATAGCCTTTTACCTGCTCAACAAAAGCATGCGGGTACTGGGCCTGCAGCTGTTTTTCCACCAATTCCTGTAGATGCTTGGGACAATTAATATAAAACGAGATTTTTTTATCCGTGCACGCAATTTCGAAAGAATAGTAATCCTTGCCCAAAAGCCAGCCCTTGTGGCTGCCAGACTCGGACAGGGTGGTAAACAGCTGTTCCGCCACGGCAATCAGGTTCTTTTTTTCTTCCTGGGTTTTTTGCTTATCCTTGTCGTCCGAACCTTCTTTCGGCATCTGAATTTCCAAAAACACCCAGTCTAAAGTCCTGGGGATAACGTGCTGGGCGTGATACACGTGGCGCTTGTAAAAATAAAAAAAGACAAAGAAAAAAATCGCCAAAAGGCCTGACAAAACCAGGACGGCAATATTAAAAGCGTTGAGTTCAAAAAACATTTAACGGTTTTTGTTTTTAAAGATGGTTTTAGTTGTTGTTTCTGGGCAAATTTATAAGGGTCTCCAAAAGCTGATGCGGTGACATGCCATCAAGATTCTCCCCTATCTTCAACTCCACGTTTTCTATGACATGCTGCAAGTCGGCCTGGGACAAAGGCCGAGCTTCTCCTGCAGCGCTGGGGGGGCGGACCTCCTCCACCGCCTGCTCAATAACCCGCCTAATCTGGCCTTCCTCCAAAGCTGTAGCTTCAGTCCTGTTATCAGTTTCCTTTTCCCTGACCGAAACTTCTTTAGCTTCCGTTGTCTCTTGTTCTTGGGCTTTAGGCACCTCAAAACGATTGGGCTGATAGCCGGGGACTTCCGAAGGATTTAATTGGTTGTTGTATACGGGCATAAAATGCAAATATATTATACCATAATTAACTTCTAATTATACGTTTTTTGGAAGTTTTTGTCAATCCCCTTTATATTCTGCCTGCCTGCTGCCATTTTTCTTCCAGTTTCCTGATACCCGGCTCATCAAATCCGAAATGGTGGCCGATTTCGTGCCAGACCACGCGCCTCACCAGCTTAGGGACATTTTCCGCACTCCCTGCAAATTTTTCAATCGTGCCTTTCCATATAGTAATCTTATCCGGCAGGGTTGGCGAAATGCCGTAGCCACTGCCGCGCTGCAATTGGGCTACCCCGTGATACAAGCCGAATAGCGAGTTATTGGGCGATTCGCCTTCCTCCAAAACTATCTGAACATTATTAAGCTTGGTGCGGATTTTCTCCGGTAAAGCTAAAATCGCCTGGTCGATTAGCTGTTCAAACTCGGGCCGGTCCATATTTTTGCACATAAAGGATATCATAACCTACGCTGACCCGTTTTGACACGTCTACGCCAAAGCCCGTGAGCAAATTTAGCAGTTCCGCCTGCACTTTTTCCGGCGCTTCAGCCGTTATCTTTTCCACCTCCACAAAACTGCCCAAGCCTTCAACCTCGTCGGCACAAATTTCCAGCTCCCCCACCCTGCACTTGCGGCGAACTTTGTTTATCTGAGCGATTTTTTTAAAACCCAACATTATAATAATCTCTTCCATTATTGCCGGATCTGTAATCTGCAACTCCCGTTCTGTTTTTGCCAATTCCTGGCCTTGTTTTAAGGTAAACAAAGTTCTTTCTTTCTCCCGCCGGACACGCAACACATTGGTGCCCAGACTTACAGGCACCGTGGGCTCGGCCTGCGGGATAAATATGCTGTCCCTTTGGCTGACAGGCTCGCCAAATTTGCATCCTTTCGTTTCCAAAAGTTCCAAAATTTTTTCCAAATTTTCTACCCCGATTTTAATTTCCACCTCTTTCATAATTTACACTCCCAAACCATACTTGCTGCCCATGGTTTGTTTAAATTTTTCATAATCGGTAAAGAGCTCGCCTCCCAGCCCCAGGCTTTTTACCAAATCTACAATTTTTTTATCGTCGTCCCAGACCAAAATTTCCTCCGCCCGACGGCCTGCCAGCGCCTCCATCACCTTGTGCCAAAACTGCGGCTGGGACTTTAAAAAACCAAGTTCGCAGGAAAAAAACAGCCGGTCCAATATTCTATCCAGGCGCACCTTGGCCTTCAAGTCCGCCAGCCGGTATTTCTCATTATCAGAGGACATAAAACACCCAATCCCCAAAGAGCGCAGCTGGCCAATGGCGGCCACCATTCGCTTGTCTGCCTGTCTTTCCCCGCTAAACCAATACTCCAGCAGTTCATCCACGGACTTTGTCCAGCCCCAGCCGGCTATTTGTTTTTGGAGTTCTGTCTTCAAATCCGCCTGGCCTGTTTCGCACAATAAAAATTCATTTTGGAAAAAAAGCCGGACCTTTTCCGCATCCAAGACTACGCCTAAATCTTTCAGCAATCTCTGGCTGAAATACATTTCCCGCTTTACCACCACCTTGTCGCAATCAAAAAATATTGCTTTGATCATAAAATAAAACCTGCCTTAAGGGCAGGTTTATTGTATCATTTTTGCATGGTTGCTGACAGCGGCTTTAAAAACCTTCGTAGTCATGCATGGTCAGCTGCGCTTCTATTTTCTTGATGACTTCAATCACCACGGAAACCACAATCAGCAAAGAAGTGCCGCCAATTGCAAAGCTGCCGGGAATATTCATGAGCTTGGGTAAGGCCATTGGCAGGACGGCAATTAGCGCCAGAAAGAAAGCGCCGGCAAGGGTAATGCGGTTTAGCACCCGGGACAAAAAATCCGCAGTCTGCTGGCCCGGCCTCAAGCCTGGAACAAAGCCGCCGTTTTTCTGGACATTTTCCGCAATTTCCACAGGGTTGAAAACCACAGCCGTATAAAAATACGTAAAAACCATTACCAAGATGAAATATGTAACGCCATAGAACCAGCCCTGGGAGTTGAACAGGCCCACGGTTTTCTGGGCCAGGTCGGCCAGCATGGCCGATTTGGCATTAATGAAAAACTGGGCAATCATGGCCGGGAAAAGCATCAGGGAAATGGCGAAGATAATCGGGATCACGCCGGCTTGGTTCAGGCGCAAGGGCAAATGGGTGTCCACACCGCCAAACAAGCGGTTGCCGCGTACCCTCTTGGCGTATGCAATGGGAATGTTCCGCTGGGCTTCGGTCACCAGCACTACCCCCGCCACCACGAGCAGCACTACCGCAAGCAGGCCGACAATGGTAGCCACTGACTGCGGGTCGCCCTGGAACAGCTGGTAGGCCTGGCCGAAATAGGCCGGAATACGGGCCACAATGCCGGCAAAGATGATAAGGGAAATACCGTTGCCCACATCGTATTCGGACATAATCTCACCCAGCCACATAATCAGCATGGTGCCGGCTGTCACGGACAACAAAACCACAAACCACTGAAAAGGCGTAAAGGCCTGCAACACGCTGCCGCTGCCGGAAGCACCATTTTGCAGAAGCCGGATAGTGCCAAAACCCTGGAGAATAGTCAGAGGAATGGTTAGGTAGCGGGTATACTGGTTAATCTGCGCTCGGCCGGCTTCGCCCCCCTCTTTCTGCATTTCAGCCAAAGACGGAATAACAATGGTTAAAAGCTGCATGATAATGGAAGCCGTAATGTAAGGCCCCACGCCGAGCATGGCAATGGAAAAATTGGTCAGCGCGCCGCCGGAAAAAATGTCCAACAGGCCCAAAAACTGGTTCTGGCTGAATAACGCCTTCAGCTGACTGGCGTCAATGCCGGGAATGGGCACGTGCGCCAATACCCGCGTTAAAAGCAAAAGACCTAACACAATCAAAATTTTATTGCGCAGGTCCTTGGTTTTCCAGATAAGGTAGATTTTGTTCATAATTTAGTTCGTACTGTTATAAAGCCTACAAGCTTATAAAGTTAGACTTGCCCCCGCGGGATTTAACTTCCAACTTTGGAACTTTATAAACTAGACGATTTTCCCGCCGGCTTTTTCAATCGCAGCCTTGGCGGAGGCGGATACGGACACTTTGACATTGAGCTTTTTTTTGAGCTCGCCCTTGAGGATTTTGACCTTCACGTCGCCGGGATTGAGCAGTCCTTTGGCTTTCAGGGTTGCCACGGTTACAGTTTCGCCATCCGCAAAAACATTAAGGCGGGACAGGCTCAAAACTACGGGCTTGGCAGTCAAAGATTTAAAACCGCGCAGTTTGGGCATTTGGCGGACTAAAGGCTGGCGGCCGCCTTCAAAGCTGGCCGGCATCTTGCTGTGGCCGGTGCGGGCTGTCTGGCCTTTGCCGCCGCGCGTGGAGTAGGTACCCTTACCGCTGCCCAAACCCCGGCCCACGACTTTCCTTCTGTGGGTGGATTTCGGATGTTTCTTGATAGTGTGGAGTTTTAACATAAATGCTTGTTTGCTAATTGCTCAAAAACTATTTCCTCATTTTCGCCAGCTGCTCCTTGCTTTTCATCTGTTTGAAAGCGGCGAAAATTGCCTTGATATTGTTAACCTTGTTGTTGGAGCCAAGCATTTTGGAAACCACGTTCTTTATGCCGGCCAGTTCCATAACGGAACGCACTGCGCCGCCGGCAATCACGCCGGTACCGGGACGGGCGGGCTTTAGCATTAGCTTGGAAGACTTGTACTTGACGTTCATGCCGTGCGGGATGGTTTCGTTGACCAAAGGCAGGGTTACCAGGTTTTTCTTGGCTGCATTGACGGCTTTGTTTACGCTCTCGGAAACATCGGAGCCCTTGCGCAAACCCAAACCTACGCGGCCCTTGTGGTCGCCAATGACCACCAGCGCACGAAAGCGCATGCGCTTGCCGCCGGCAACCACGCGAGTCACTCTTTTGACTTCCACAACCTTCTGGTCGAACTCGCTGCGTTCGCGGCCCTGGTCTTCGTTATTTCTTCTGCGTCTTTTTTCCATAAAAATATGCTCTAGCTTATTTTATCTAAATTAAAATACCAAACCGCCTTCGCGGGCGCCGTCGGCCAAAGCCTTAACCCGGCCATGATAAGCGTAGCCGCCGCGGTCGAAAACCACAGCCTTTATGCCTTTTTCCAAGGCCTTCTTGGCCACCAGCTTGCCGACTTCCGTTGCCGCTTCGCTCTTTTTAACCTTAGCTTTCAGTTCCAGAGAAGAAGCGCTGATTATAGTTTTGCCGGCAGCGTCGTCAATCAACTGGCCGTAAATGTGCTGGTTGGCGCGAAAGACGCTGAGGCGCGGACGCTCGGCACTGCCGGTCACGCGGCTCCTGACCCGGGCGTGGCGGATCTGTCTTTTGGCTTTTTTTTGCTTGTTCTTGTCGCTCATAATCTCTTTGAGTCGTTAAATCTTGAATCTATAAATTACTTGCCGCCGCCGACAACCTTCACGACCTTACCGGCCTTCCTCACAATCACTTCATCGGCATACTTAATCCCTTTGCCTTTATACGGTTCGGGCTTTTTCAGTTCCCGGACTTCGGCCGCAAACTGGCCCACTTTTTGCTTGTCAGCACCGGTAATGGTAATGGTATTTTTATCTACCGTAACAGTCAAATCCTTAGGCACGGCCATTTCCACGGGATGAGAAAAACCGAGAGACATAACCAGCTTGCCCGGCTGGGCGGCAACCTTAAAGCCCACGCCGTTAACTTCCAGCTTCTTTTCAAAACCTTTGGTTACGCCGTCAACCAGGTTTTGGATGAGCGCGCGGAACAGGCCCCACAAAGCCCGGTCTTTCTTGTTTCCCTGGTTTTCCACCTCGGCCTGGATTTTGTCGGCTTCAACGGTCAGCTTAACTTTGGGGTGCAGCTGCAAGGACAGTGTCCCTTTCGGGCCGGTAACTGTCAAAACATCAGCCTTTAACTCGGCTTTGACTCCGGCGGGAACAATAACTGGTTTTTTACCTACTCTCGACATAAGTCTAAATATCTTAAATCTTAAATTTATCTTACCAGACCTGGCAGACCACTTCCCCGCCGATGCGGGCTTTGCGGGCTTCCTTGTCGGTGAGCAAACCTCTGGAAGTGGAAACCACGGTCACGCCGTATCCGCTGTTGGTGCGGGGCAGCTTGTCGGCCGCCAAATAAATCCGCTGTCCGGGCTTGCTAACGCGCTTGATGCCGCTAATCACGGAGTCGCCGGATTCTGAATACTTGAGCTGAACCTGCAGCTGTTTTTGTCCCGCGGCTTCTTCCTTAACTCCGGCCAAAAAGCCTTCTTTCAAAAGCAGGCTGGCCAGATTGTACTTGAACTTCGAATAAGGCAAAACCACCTCGGCCTTGTGGGCAAGGCTGGCATTCCTGATTCTAGTTAGCATGTCGGAAATTGGATCGGTGTACATATCAAAATTAAAATTAAAAACTCTGTTTAAACTTTACCAAGAAGCTTTCACCACTCCGGGGATCTCGCCTTTGCTGGCCAATTCCCTGAAGCAGATCCTGCAGAGCTCAAAGTCCCTCATGTAAGCCGCCTTGCGGCCGCATTTCCAGCAGCGCCTGATGACCCGGGTGGAGAACTTGGGAGCTTTGCGGCTCCGTTTAGATTTTGCGATTTGTGCTTGAGTAGCCATAACTAGTTGACTGATGCGTGAATAAAAATAAGTGACTAAAATTTAAACGGAAACTTCATCTGCTTGAGCAATTCCAGGGCGACTTCGTCCTTGCCGGCATTGGTGACAATGGAAACTTCGAAGCCGAAAATATGTTCGAGCGCGGAAGCGGAAATTTCGGGAAAAACCAAATGTTCTTTGATGCCCAGGTGGTAATTGCCGCGGCCGTCAAAGCCCTTGGGAGACACGCCTTGAAAATCGCGCACGCGGGGCAAGGCCACGCTGATGAGTTTGTCTAAAAAGCTGTACATTCTATAGCCTCTTAGGGTGCACATCAGGCCCACAATCTGGTTTTCCCTGACTTTGAAGCCGGCAATGGATTTCCTGGCCTTAGTCCTCACGGGCGCCTGGCCGGTAATCTTGGCCACGTCTTCGGCAATGGCGTCAATGGTCTTGGCGTCTTTCAGGATTTTACCCACACCCACGTTAACAACAATCTTCTGGATGTGCGGCACCTGCATGACATTCTTAAAACCGAATTTAGCCTTAAGAGCCGGGGCGATTTGCTTATTGAATTGTTCCTGTAATCTTTCCATATGATAGTTATGATGAACTTTGTGCTGAATTAAACGGCCTTGCCGCTGCCTTTGGCAATGCGCTGCTTGTTGCCATTCTCCAGATAAGTGTAGCCGATGCGGGTAGGCTGGCCGCTGCTGGAATCAACCAACATTACCTTGGAAACCGGAAACGGGGCTGGAAATTCCACTTTCTTGCCCGGCTGGCCTGCATCCCGGCTTTTTTCAAAACGGGTGTGGACATTTACGCTTTCCACCACTATCCGGCCGACGGCCGGAAGCACCCGGATAACCTTGCCGCTCTTGCCCTTGTACTTGCCGGAGATAACCTTGACGGTATCGCCCTTTTTAATTTTCATCTTCATGGTCGCCATAGTCTTTGTTGATTAAATAACTTTACAGCTGATAAATAGGTTAAATTACTTCCGGGGCTAAAGATACGATTTTCTTAAAGCCGTCTTCGAACTTGCCAAGAGCCTTTTCGCGGATTTCCCGAGGAATGGGGCCGAAAATGCGGGTGCCTTTGGGATCGCCGTTTTCTTTGGCCACCAGTACGCCGGCATTCTCGTCAAAACGGATATAAGAACCGTCCTTGCGCCGAATTTCCTTGCGCAAACGCACAATCACCGCATAAACCTTATCGCCTTTTTTCACCGAAGAATTCGGGGCGGCCTGCCGGACGCTGCCGGCCACAATGTCGCCGATGCGCGCAAAACGGTTGCTGTTTTTGCCGTTGACCGAAAACACGTTAACGACTTTGGCGCCGGTGTTGTCCGCTATTTTAATGTAGGATCTGACTTGTAACATACTTTATGCTTTAAAAGCTGATAAATTGATTAGGCTTTGCTAACGACCTTGAACTTCTTGTCATGGCTGTATGGCCGGGCAGATTCAATAACCACGCGCTCGCCCTTCTTGTATTCATTGTTCTCATCGTGGGCCTTGTACTTCTTGGACACCGTGTAAGTCTTCTTGTACTTGGGGTGGCGCTTTTTCTGGTCAACCTTAACCACGACGGTCTTGTCCATTTTGTCGGAGACCACGATGCCGGTTATCTGCTGTTTTTTTGTAACTTTGGAGGTCAAGATCG
>JAKAGU010000013.1 GCA_021825655.1 bacterium
GCGAAGCCAACCTGAACACTTCTGACAAGGATATTGCCTCAGTCAACGGGGTAACCAATCCCACCAATGCCTGCCAGAACAACGGCGAATTCCCCACCAATGTGCAGTTTAAGGCAGGGGACACCTTGGGCTTTAAGATTAACCTCTGCAACTCTGCTCCGGCTTCCGGCGGCAAGGACGCTTCCACCATTACCATTGACGATACCCTCTACAACCTGGCCCGTTATGACAGCACCAAGGCCTTAACTGACCCGGCAGCCTGGAATGCTTCCATTACCGGCGGCCTCTCCATTGCCTCCATTACCCCTTCCGGCACGGAACCGGACAACCTGACCCTCCACATCACCCTGTCCGGCACCCTGGCTCCCAACTCCGCCGCCACCCTGAACTTCTTTGCCAAAGTCGCTTTCCCCTCCAACTTCTCCGGCACTTCCTCCCGCTTCCAGAACAGTGCGAGTATTAGCTACAACAACGGGACGGGGAGTGCGGCTGTGCCGGTAACCAAGAACACACCTTTGCTTTTGTTCACCAAAGGTCCGGGCCCTACCAAGCAGGAAACTTCGCCGTAACCGGAAGTTCAATAAAAACACCTTGGATTTTCCAAGGTGTTTTTTGTGAAAAAACTACTTGCAAGTAATTTGCATTTGTGATAAGATGGGTCTGCAGTATGAAATCATAAAAGTATGACAGGAATTTGCAAGCAGCACGAAATCCACTACCGCCAGGCTCTTAAATCCAGCCGGCAAAAGGCCACGCCTGCGCGTTTGGCGATTCTGGAAGTTCTGGAGCATGCCCGCCACCCGCTCTCGGCGGACGAAATAAAAGGCGCTTTGCCCAAGGGTAAGACAGACTTGGCCACGGTATACCGGAATTTGGAAATGCTGAAAGAAAAGGGTTGGGTGTCCGCGTTAAACATTAGCAGCCAGACTGCGTACTACGAGCTTTCCAAGCTGGAACACCACCATCACCTAGTATGCGAGAGTTGTGGCCGGACCAAGGCTTTGGCAGGCTGCAAAGCCGCTGAGTTAACAAAAAACTTTTTAAACCAAAAAGGCTTTGCGCGCATTGCCCGGCATAGCCTGGAGTATTTTGGCCTGTGTAAAAAGTGCGAACGGACAAATAATTAATAGCTATTTTATGACACAAATCTGGTTATACACTTTTGGGAGTCTGTTTGTGGTTAGCTTGCTGTCGTTTGTCGGGGCGCTGACGCTGGCCCTGGGCAGCGAGCGGCTGAAAAAAACCCTGCTTTATTTGGTCAGCTTTTCCGCGGGTGCATTGTTGGGCGACGTGTTTTTACACCTCTTTCCCGAAATGCAGGCCAGCGGTTTTGGCGCCCGCGAAGGCTTTTATATTTTGGCGGGAATTTTTGCGTTTTTTGTTTTTGAAAAATACATCCACTGGCACCATTCCCACATGGAGCACCAGGAAGAAATCCACGCCGTGGTGTATTTAACAATTGCGGGCGATGCCCTGCATAACTTTATTGACGGCCTGGTTATTGCCGGCAGCTTTCTGGTGAGTCTGCCTTTGGGGATTGCCACCGCCCTGGCCGTTATCTTCCATGAAATACCCCACGAGCTGGGCAATTTTGCCGTGCTAGTGCATGGCGGCTGGACCGCCAAAAAGGCGTTGTTCTATAATTTTTTATCCTCCTTTGCCGCCTTCTTCGGCGGCCTGGTGGTGTTGCTGTTTTCCAGGGAACTAAGCAGCGCGCCGTCTGTCCTGCTTTCCGTGGGTGCGAGCAATTTTATTTACGTAGCGCTTTCCGATCTGATTCCGGAACTTAACAAGGAAGAAGACAAGCAAAAATCCTTCTTTTTGTTGGTTACGTTCGTGCTTGGCATCGCCATGATGGCCTTGCTTTTATTGCACGAATAGTGTATAATTAAGCCATCATCTTAGTTCGTGTTCGTCGCTCCCTTGAATGGGGGCTGGCAGCAATAAAGTGTTAGGCTTCGTGTCGGAGTTCATCTTACAATGAAGTTTAATGTGTGAACTGTTTAAATATTCTTTAAGAGTGTAAGGTGAGCTCTTAAGAGAAAGAGCCAATTCAAATGGCAAAGAAATTGTTCGTTGGCGGATTGCCCTGGGCGACCACCAGCGATGAGCTGAAAGATCTTTTCAGCCAGCACGGTACCGTGGCCTCTGCGGTCGTGGTAACCGATAAGATGACCGGCCGCTCCCGCGGTTTTGGTTTCGTAGAATTCGAAAACGAAGCCGAAGCGAACGCTGCGGAAGCTGCGCTTAACAACTCCGATTTCGGAGGCCGCACCTTGGTAGTCAAGGAAGCCCGCCCGATGGAAGACCGCCCCAAGCGTTCTTTCGGCGGCGGCAATCGCGGTGGTTTCGGCCACGGCGGCGGTCACAGGGATAACTACTAATTTTTTCCCGCAATTACTCCCCCTTCATTGGGGGAGTTTTTTTATGCTTGAATTTTTATAAAAAATATGCTATAATTATGTTAGCTTAAGTGAGGGAAGCCAGGAAGAAACAAAAACACAATTAAATATTAACCAAATCAAAAATATGTTTGGATTTGGAAAAAAGCGGGAGAATCTTTCGATTAACCCGGACAATCACCCTGAGGTGCCAAAGCCCGAAGGGGCAAAAGTTGAGCGCGCCACGGAGAGCCGCTCTGCCAAAGAGGTGGGGGCGGAATTGAACCGCCGAGCCCTAGAGTCAGTAAAGGGGGCGGGCACCAAGCTGATGGATTCGGGTAAAAATTTGTGGGGCGGCATGAAACGGCTGTGGGGCTCAGCCAAGGAAGGGGGCAAAGAAGCTCTGGGCCAGGCAAAAACCTGGGCTAAGGAGGGCCTTAAAGACGCGGCCGACCTGGCGGTTGGCGGCGCATACAAAGGCGGCAAGGCTGTGGGCCGCGGAGTGGAGAGAGGGGCCGCATTTGTAGCCAATGCCCCGGAAATGGCTTTGGATAAAACCGCGGATGTTTTAGAAGCCGGTTCAGAATGGACCAAAGCCAAGCTGGAAGAAGGCGGCCAGTGGGCGAATAAAAAATATGAACAGTTCGGCGGCTGGGCCATGGAAAAAGCCGGAGAGATTCAGGCCGGCGCCGGCCGGGCCAAAGAGCGTTTTAGCAACCGGGTAACGCAGGCTGTGGAATGGGGCAAGGCTATGCGCGCGGCATACCAGGAAGGCCAGCGCCAGGAAGAAATCGCCCGGCTCAGCAAGGAGCTGAGCGGCATGGAAAAAAGAAAAGAAGCCATGCTTGAGCGTCTGGCAGAGCTTACCGGCATTAATCAGTTGAAAGCCAGCCTGGAGGCGGCAAGTTAATTATTTTTTACACTTATGGAAAAAACACGATTAGTGGGTTTAATCCAAGAGGCTAAGGTTTCAGCGGAACTGAAAACTCAGCTCTTGGGCATGGTGGGCGAGCAGGAGGAGGTTGCCCCGGAAACCATCCAAAACATCAAAGCTGAATTGGACCGGGCGGCAGAGGCCGCCATTCAGGACGTGGTGAACATGCAGGTGCTGGAAGCCAAGGATGAATTTGACACCAGCATGGCCGAAGTCGACAACAAGATTAGCACGTTCAACCAAGAATTGAGGCAAAAAGCGGATGAGGCGGATATGGCCGCCGCCCGCGATACGATTAGCCAGCAGTAAAAAACAGGGCCTCTGGGCCCTGTTTTTAAATTTGTGCTAAAATATACTTATGCATAAAAGACATAAATACGACCTGATTGTTTTGTTGGCTTTTTTGGGTTTTGGGGTTTGTGTTTACCTCATGGCCTTTGAATTTTTAAACGCAGCCGTGCCCTGCACCATAACCCATGGCTGTAACGAGGTGCTACAGAGCAGGTACGCTAATTTTCTTAATGTGCCCTTGCCTATTTGGGGAATTGCGTTTTATTTTGGGGTGACTTTTTCCGCTCTTCTGGCTAACCGCTATGCGAAGTGGAAAAAGGTTCTGACCGGCCTGTTGTCCGTGGGTACGCTGGCCGCATTAGTCTTCCTGTATATTCAGTTTTTTGTTTTGGGCAAAATTTGCCAGTACTGCCTGGCCACCGATTTGCTGGCCGTGACGCTGCTGATGCTGGACTTGAACATTGAGCACCAGCTGTAGCCGGAATGTGCTATAATATAGCAAAGTTAAGAGGGATTTAGAAACCAATGCAATTTTCAGACCTTGTTACTTATTTCTGGCTCGCCCTGGGCCTTTTGGCTTTGGGGAGCGTGTACCTAATAGTAGACGGCTACCGGGTACATAAAATTTTTGCCGACTCCATTGTCGGCCGGCTGGTAAAAATTTTAGTCACCGTATTTATAATTGAAATGTATTCTTTGGGCGTGGTTTCGTTTGCCTTTGTTTTTTTGAACCCCAAAAACGCCATTATTCTTCTGCCCATTGCCGTCTTGTGGCTGGTGTCGCTGGGAATCGCGATTTATGGTGTGAGAGCCGCCAAAAAAGATATGGATAAGCTTATCCGCTAATTATTAACGAAACAAAAACCAACATGCCGAACCCGATCAAGCAAATGGAGCCTCCCGGAACTTACAATCCGCGGTGGTTTATCTGGACCATCGTCTTTTTGGTGGTCACCGGAGTGGCCCTGGTCAGCTACATTGTGCTGAGTGATACTTCCAATGCCTACGGCGGGGATTTCCCCGTGCACCGCGCCGCTGTAAAGAAATAATCAGCGTAAATTTAATCAGCCTCAAGGTCGACGATCGCAGAATAGTGCGGTCGTTGCCCGGGAGGTTGATTTTTTTTGCCAAGTATGCTATAATACCAATAGAAGTTAGTCTTTTTGCCTGGTGCCAAAATCGTACCTGGCGCAAAGAAACAAAAAACCAATTTAAAAGCAGTGTTTGAGCGGGAAACGGACTCCCTATTTTTTGTCCGAAAATAAAAACACAATGCAAGCAGGTTTTTTCCAGCCGGCAAATTCGGACGTGCTCCGCGAGCTAAAAGACTTTTGGCGCGGTTTTTTTGGTCATGTGCAGGAAAGTTTTGTTCCGCACCATAAAAACAACTATCACCCGCATATTTTCAGCCAGCGCATGACGGCGCTGCTGTCTGTCTTGCTGGTCTGCGTTAAACTGTTTACTGTTGCGGCGCTGTCTTTGGGCCCGGCCTTGCCCGCCTTTTCCGCAGATTTGACCCCGGCCAATATTATCAACCTGACCAATACCTCCAGGCAGACTTTCGGGCTAAAGGCGCTTACGGAAAACAGCAAGCTGGATGCGGCCGCCCAAGCCAAGGCGGCGGATATGCTTCAGAACCAGTATTTTGCGCATACTTCGCCCCAAGGCAAAACCCCTTGGAGCTTTATCCACGCTGCTGACTACGGGTATTTGGTGGCCGGAGAAAATTTAGCCGTGAATTTTACCGATGCGGAAAGCGTGGAGCAGGCTTGGATGAATTCGCCTTCCCATAAAGCCAACCTGCTGAATAAAAATTATACGGAAATCGGCATTGGGATTACCCAAGGCCTGTTCCAGGGCCGGCAAGCCACTTTTGTGGTGCAGATGTTTGGCGACCCGTCGGTGCAGAAAGTGGAACTGACTTCAGTGCCCACCCCGGTGCAGGCCTTAAGCGTGCCCGCACCCGTGCCGGTTGGCCAGCCGACCGGTTTGGCCGTTGTTGCAGCGTCGATTGCGCCTGACGGGGACCTGATGAAAGTCAGCGCCACAACCGAAGGCGCGGCTGTAAAGGTTTTGGCCCGTTTCGGAGAGCGCGCTATTATGCTCAGTCCGGTCCCGGACAATAATTGGGTGGGTTATGTGGCCGTTTCCAGCCTGGCTGCCAGCCAGTCGCAGCTGGATGTGGTGGCCCAAGACATCCAAGGCGCGACCCAGACTTTCAAACTTGCGTATTTTAGTCCCGACGTAAAGACAAATTATAATGTTTTGGGAGCAAGTATCACGCAGCCCCAGGTTAGCCTTTTTGGCGTAAAGTATGCGCCCCAGAGTTCGGAGAATAAGTTTTATTTGTGGTTTGCTGTTGCCATGCTCTCTAGCCTGGCTCTGGCCATTGGCATCCGGCACCGCATTCAGCACCCGAGCTTGGTCATGAACGGTTCGCTGTTGGTAGTGCTGGCAATGATGCTTTGGATGACCGGGTAAAAGCAAGCAGAAGGTTTGGTTCAAACACAGGCAGAGCCTGTGTTTTTTTGTCTTGAAAAGAATCCGGATACTCGGTATAGTATACTTATTCTTAAATTTTCCCTATGCCCAAAAAAATCGAGCCTGCCCTGACTTTTGACGATGTTTTGCTGGTGCCCCAGTACAGCGAAGTGCTGCCTGCGGAAGTGGAGGTAAAAACCCAGCTGACCAAGAAGATAAAGCTGAATATTCCGCTGCTCTCCAGCGCCATGGATACGGTGACCGAAAGCGCTTTGGCGATTGCCTTGGCACAGCTTGGCGGCATAGGCGTGATCCACAAAAATCTCAGCATCGCTGACCAGGCAGCGGAAGTCTCAAGGGTAAAAAGGTTTGACAGCGGAGTGGTGAACCATCCGATAACCGTTTTCCCGGACGACAGTTTGGGCAAAGTGTTCGACCTGATGGACAAGATGGGTATCGCCGGTTTCCCCGTGGTCAACAAGAGCGGCAAGCTGGCGGGTATTTTGACCCACCGGGATTTGCGTTTTGAACACCGCCGCCAGCTGAAGGTTAAGGATTTTATGACCAAAAAGAATTTGGTCACCGCGCCGGAAGGCACTTCCCTGGAAAAAGCGAAAAATATTTTGCAGAAGTACCGTGTGGAAAAGCTGCCGCTCGTAGACAGGCAGGGGCGGCTAAAAGGCCTGATTACCGTGAAAGACATTCAGAAAAATATTAATTACCCCTCGGCTGCCAAAGACGAGAAAGGCCGGCTCCTTGCAGGGGCGGCTGTGGGTGCCACAGGCGATTTTTTTGAACGGGTCCAGGCTTTGGATGAGGCCGGGGCCGATGTGGTGGTGGTGGATACCGCCCATGGCAACAGCCGGCGGGTGATTGAGGCTGTGAAAAAAATCAAACAAGCCCTGCCGGAGTTGCAGGTGGTGGCCGGTAATGTGGCCGCCGCCGACGGAGTGGCGGCCTTGGCCAAGGCCGGAGCGGATGCCATTAAGGTAGGCGTGGGGCCGGGCAGTATTTGTACTACGCGCATTGTGTCGGGTTTCGGCGTGCCGCAGCTGTCCGCAGTCATGGAATGTGTGGAAGCCGCCAGGAGCTACAAAGTACCGGTAATTGCCGATGGCGGTATTAAGTTTTCGGGCGACATTGTAAAAGCCCTGGCCGCAGGCGCCAGCAGTGTTATGATCGGCAGTTTGTTTGCGGGCACGGAAGAGTCGCCGGGCGAAACTATTCTTTTCCAAGGCCGCCAGTTTAAGGCTTACCGGGGTATGGGTTCTTTGGGCGCCATGCAGCGCGGCAGCAAGGACAGGTATGGGCAAGAGAACGAAAGCAACCTTAACAAGCTGACTCCGGAAGGCATTGAAGGCCGGGTGGCATACAAAGGGCCGCTAAGCCAGGTGGTGTGCCAGCTGCTCGGAGGCTTAAGGTCGGGTATGGGTTACTGCGGGGCGAAAAATATCAAAGAGCTGCAGGACAGGGCCAAATTTGTTTCTATTTCGTCGGCGGGCTTAAAAGAAAGCCATGTGCACGATGTGCAAATTACCAAAGAAGCGCCCAACTATCATTTGGAATAACAATAAAAATCCCCGCTTAGGCGGGGGTTTTTTACGGTTTTCTGACAATGGGAATATCCAGGTCGCGGACAAAGGTGGTTTTAACCCCTGTATTATTTTTTTCGTAGTGCACCTGGTTTAAGAAAGCTTCGCTGATTTCCACACCCCGGCCGGATTTCCACTGGGTGTCCGCGCCGGTTCTGAGCCCGGCGGTTTCTTTTTCCCAGAACTTGGGCGAGTTGGTGCCCGGATCCTGGATGGTGACAGTGGTTTTGCGGGGAGTGATGCGGACGGTAACGGCCACGGTTTTGCCTTGGTGCTCGGGCAAGGCCGAAGCGGCGGCGACTTTTTTTGACCAGTCTTCCTCTTGTTCACCGGAAGCTTTTTTCAGCCCCAGGCTGCCGTGAACAATGGCGTTTTTAAGCAGTTCCTGAAAAGCGTAACCTACCTGGTAAGCCTCTTCTTCATCCCAGCCGTTTTGCTGGAGCAGGTTTTCCATTTTTTCTTGGTATTCCACGGTGGCTTCAATCGTGCTGGGGATGTCCGGCCAGGAAATGGTTTGCGGTTCCTGTTCAAATTGGCTGGGTGTATGCGGAAAATTTGGGTTGCTCATACAGTAGAATTAATTTAGCCCCACTCGATAGTGACGGGGGGTTTGTCGGAAACGCGGTAGACTACGGCGCCGATTTCGCGGACTTCGTTGGTTAACCGTCTCGAAACGTGGCTTAAAAAGTCATAAGGCAATTCAGCAGCGCGCGCGGTAAAGCCGTTAACTGACCAGACTGCCCAGAGAGCAACCACATAACCTTCAGCGGCGTCGTCGCCTTTGGTACAGGTGGTCACCGAGTTGGTGACCACAGCCCCGGCCTGCCACACGGTTTCGTACAGGGCCCAGTTTCTGAGCTCCTCAATATAAATTTGGTCAGCCCGGCGGGCGGCTAAAAGTTTTTCCTTGGTGATTTCGCCTTCGGTCCTGACAATTAAACCGGGTCCGGGAAAAGGGTGGCGGACCAGCAGTTTTTCCGGCACGCCCACAGCCCGCCCGATATTGCGGCCCGTGTCCTTTACGCTGTCGGCCAAAGGTTCCAGTTCCGGCAGGGAAAAACCCAGGTTAACGTTATGATGGATTTTAATCTGGGCCTTGCGCGCGCCGCTGTCGTAACCGCCCCCGGATTCGGAAATATCGGTGTAGAGCGTGCCTTGGGCAATGTAATCGGCGCCAAAACTCTTGGCTTCCGCTTCCAAAATTTCTTTGTAAATTCCCCGCATGGCCAAACGCTTGTCTTTCATGGCCAGTTTGCCAGTCAGGGCGGCTAGGAATTTTTCCGTGGCATCCACGATTTTTACTTTGAGCCAATCCGCAGAATCGAAATATTCGCGCACAAAAGCCTCGTCATCCGGCCGGTCAATGCCTTTAATATAAACTCCGAGGATTTGGGTGTTGTCCGCGCCGGCGGCTTTGAGCAAATAGGCCACAGTGGACGAGTCCGTGCCCCCGGAGAGCGCCAGCAGGACTTTTTTACCCGCAATCTGTTTTTTTAGCTCTTCTACCTTACGCGCCGCCATTTCTTGGGCCGGAAAGCGGTCCTTGGCTGCGCAGATTTTAAACACAAAATTTTCCAAAAGCTTTTCTCCGTACTCGGTTTCCGTAACTTCGGGATGGAACTGTACGCCGTAGAGGTGCCGGTATTGGCCGGCAGCTGCGGGGGCATTTTCAGTCGTACCCAGGACGGTGAGTTTCGAATCGGGCTCAATTCTGTCGCCGTGGCTTTCCAGCACCCGGGAGGTTTTCGGCCAGCCAGCAAACAGGGGAGACTTATCTGTGAGAGACAGGTCGTGCGAGCCGAATTCCCGTTTGTCCGCCGCGATTACGGGCACGCCAATGTGAAACGCCCAAGTTTGGAAACCAAGGCAAATACCAAGAGTGGGGATGCTTAAATCAAAAATATTTCGGTCAAAAGGTGGGGGCTCCGCGTGGGCGGATGCCGGGCCGCCGGACAGGATGATGCCCGTGGGCTGGATTTTTTGCACATCCGCAGCCTTTACGCTGGCCGGGTCAGCCACCAGACAGTATACGCCTAAAGCATCCAGTTTCTGTTTGATGAGGTGGTCAAACTGGCTGCCCATAGAAAACAGCAGGAAGATTTCGCTGGTTTTCCGGATGGTTTTTTCCTCTGCTATTTCTGCCAGGGTTTCTGGCGACGCGTGTTTTAAGGTTTGCAGCATTTTTTCGGCTAAATAATGTTTTGATTATAACAAAAAAAGCCTAAAAACAAAAAACCGCCCAAACGGACGGAAAGTTGTTAAATGGTGGACCGTACCGGACTTGAACCGGTCACCTCCACATTGCAAATGTGGCGCTCTACCAGATGAGCTAACGGCCCAAGTAAACCGGGGTTAGACAACGGAACCCGGGAGCATGTTAAACAGCCAGAAGACTGCCAAAACGCAAAGCCCCAGACCCACCAGCTTCCACCAGGTGTAAGTCCCGGCTCCGATGCCCGTGCCCAGATATTTTTCGGCAAAATCAATTTTGCCGGAAAATTGGTCGGTGATGGCAACCGAGTATTTCATCATCAGGACACCGAGAGCCAGTACAATGGGGGCAAAAATAAAGCGCATAATTTTAAAACCTAAACTCGAAGACCCAAAGGTGGAAGTGGGGACAGGCCTGAATTTAGGTAGGTGAATTTGGCATTTAATGCTTACTGGTGGGCGATTCAGGAATCGAACCTGAGACCTCGTCATTATCAGTGACGCGCTCTAACCATCTGAGCTAATCGCCCTAAAACCATTCTGGTAGACGTATTTTAGCAAACCGGGGACATTTTGACAACTGCCCGTTATTATATTATTATAAAAAGGCAAAGTGGCTTAACTTGAAACAAAAATAACTCAATTTATAAACTGGCATGTTTCTTTCCGGACTATTTTCCAACAAAAGCGCCATTTTGGGTATTGATATAGGTACGGCCAACATAAAAATTGCCGAAGTTTCGCATAAAGGCAAGGCGGTTTTGGACACCTATGGGATTGTGAATATCGCCTACCAGCTGGGCGGCAAGGCGGATGATTTGGCGGTACAGGAAATGGCCCGGGTGCTAAAAACTTTGCTGAATAAAGCGCATGTTACCACCAAACGCTGCGTGATTAGTTTTCCCAACAGTTCCGTCTTCACTTCCGTGATTGAGCTGCCGAAAATGACCAGCGAGGAGCTGGCCGGGGCTGTGGAATTTGAAGCCAAGAAGTATGTCCCGCTTGCCCTAACCGACGTGGACCTGTCCTGGGAAGCCATTGCGGGCAGCAACCCGGCGGCCATTAGCACGAAAATCTTGTTGACCGCCGTACCTAAACAGGTGACGCGCAACTATATGCGCGTGCTGGAACTGGCCGGCCTGGAGCCTCTGGTCGGCGAAATCGAAGCCTTGGCCCTGATCCGCTCTTTAATCGGCGACCAGCCCGCTAACTGTGTTATAATTGATATTGGAGCCAGAAGCACGGGGCTTAACATAACCGAAAACGGCTTTTTGCGCCTGAGCCGCAACCTGAATGTGGGGGGCGACACTATTACCACCAAGATTGCCGAAAGTTTAAGAGTTAGCCGGCTTAGGGCCGAACAGTTTAAAAAGGATTTCGGAGTTTCGAGCACGACTTTTATTCCCGATACGATCAAGCCCGTGCTGAACATCATTAAAACCGAAGCCCGGCAGCTGCTGACCATTGCCAAAACCCAGAACATGCGCATGGAAAAGCTGCTTTTAGTGGGCGGCGGCGCCAACTTACCAGGCATTGAAAGCTACTTTGAAGACTTGGGCCTGGCAGTGGAGCTGGGTAACCCGCTAAAAATGGTAGAGTACAATAAAGAGCTGGAACCGGTGTTAAGACGCTATTCGCTCAGTTTGTCCATTGCCATTGGTTTGGCTTTGCGCAAATCTTGATTTATAATATATAGGTAATAGCCCTAACTTTAGGGAACGCCTGTGGCCGAAATAAATTTACTTAAACAAAAATCCTCCGGACAAAATCTTGCAGCCAGCCTGCCATCCTTTTTGGCGAAATTTTTAATTGTGGTGGCGCTGGGCGTGCTGGCCTATTATGGCTGGCTGTTTTTTGCGCAAAAAAAAGCGGCTACCGAAGTGGCCCAGCTGCAAACCGAGATTGCCAGCGCTAAAAAAGATGCGCTGGGCCGGCCCGAACGTTTTGAGCTTTTAACCCGTCAGGGCCAATTGAAAGAACTGGGCGCCCTTTCGGGCAATTATGAGTATTTTACCCAGCTGTTTAAGCCTTTGGCTGATAACACCTTGAAGCGTGCGCAGTACACCGGCATTAAGGCCGACAGCGACGGCAATATTGTCTTGTCAGCTGTGGTGCCGAGCCTGGAAGATTTGGACAAATATTTCCAGTTGTTTAACACTTCGGATTTTAGCGCCAATTTCAGCAACGTACAGGTTGGCGGTTTTTACAAAGTGAAGGACAAAACCGGCGAGCATTACACTTTTGATATTAAAATGCAGTTTGATCCGGGACTAATTAAAGCCAAACCATAGGCTATGGAAATTAATTTGACCCCCAAAAAAGGCATCAACCTCAACCCCGCCTCGTACCGTTCGGAGCACAAGGCCCAGAGTTTGAATTTTTCTTTGACCGAAGTGGTTCTACTGCTTATTATGATCGGCCTGTTTTACTGGTATATGGTTATGCCCAAGCAGGCCAGCCTGAAAGCCGCAGAGGCCCAGGTAGCCCAGCTTACAAGTGACAAAAGCAATATTCAGGGACAGATTGACAGCCTGAATTCTTCCATTAAAACCCTCTCCAGCAGCAAAAGCAGCATTGCAGATATGGACGAAGCTTTGCCGCTCGACAGTCGCACCACCAAACTCCAGCTTTTAGTGGAATCCTTAGCCAGCCAGGCGGGCGTGTCGCTGGAGTCGGTCAGCTTTGATTCAAACAGCAAAACAGTGTACGCCAGCAGCAAGGAAGCCGCTGCCAATCCCTTCAGCCAGCCGCGCAAGCTTAAGGTAATTGGCGGTTCGGTGGCTGTGCTGGGCAGTTTTGACCAGGTCCAGGCTTTTTTGGGCAAAGTTGAAAAGAGCGCGCGGATTTTAAACATCCAGACTATGAACCTAAATGTCCAGGATGCGGGGGTAATGAGTTTGAGGCTGGATTTGGAGGCATACTCCTATGAGTAAAAAGAATCTTTTTCAAATTGTAGTGGCTGTGGCCTGTTTTGTCGGGGCTTTTATCGTCCTGTACAACAACGGCGTGTTCGGGAGCGAAGCCGTGCCCCAGGTGTCGTTTATCAAGCCGGGCAGTACCCCGGCGAAAGGCCCGGCGGGCATTTTTGGCTCTGACCAGGTTTTGCCATACGGTAAATTGCAGGCCAGCGATTTTGACCGGGCATTCGGCAGCCGCAAGACCGGCATGTACAAAATCCAGTACCCCAAGCTGGACCCGAAAAACGACGTCAGCGTGCCGGTGCAGGACTTGTTCGTCTCCGGTTCTTCCACCTTGTCCGGCATTCCGCAGCAATAACAACCCAATAATTTCGGAGGTAAGCGCATGGATCCCCAAACCAAAACAGACACCTCGCAGAGCTTCGACAGATTCCTGGTAGACAACGGCTTTGTCAAAGCGGACGCTATGAGCAAGCTTCTCGAGCAGGAAAAAAACGGCGCTCAGACCCTGAGTCAGCTGCTGGTAAGCGAGAAGGTGCTGGACGAAGAAGAGCTGACTAAGGCAAAAGCAGCTTTTTTTAATATTCCATATGTGGACTTAAGGCAGGAACAGGTGCCGGCCAATGTGCTGGCGCTCATTCCCCAGGAGTCCATGAATTTTTATAATTTTGCGCCTTTTGAGCTTAAAGACCAGGTGCTGAAAGTGGCGGTTACCAATCCTACCAACCTTTCGGCTCTGGAGGCTTTGGAATTTTTGGGCCAGAAACAGAACTTCCAGGTCCAGCTCTATCTTGCCTCAGACAGTTCGGTGGACACGTTGATCGGTAAAAAGAAGAACCTGAAACGGGTGGTGGGCGAGGCTTTGAAAAATATTCAGATCAGCGATGCCGGGCAGGCCCGGCCCGTGCAGGAAAAAAAGCAGGAGCAGTCCGGAGTGATTGAGGACGCGCCAATCATCAAAATCGTGGAAGTGATTTTGAGCAACGCCATAGAAGGCAATGCTTCCGACATCCATATTGAACCTTCGGAAAAAGACGTGCGGGTCAGGTACCGGATTGACGGCATTCTCCACACCTCGCTGATGTTGCCTAAGAGCGTCCATCCGGCGATTATTTCCAGAATCAAAATTTTATCCAACCTCAAGATTGATGAATCGCGCTTGCCCCAGGACGGGCGGTTCCACATGGAAGTGGCAAAGAAAAGCGTGGATTTGCGCGTTTCCATTCTCCCCTTGATTTACGGGGAGAAGATTGTCATGCGCATACTGGACAAGACCGGTTCGGTGCCGACCTTGGACCAGTTGGGCGTGCGTGGCCTGGCTTTGAAATGGATTGAAGAGAATATCAGGAAAACCCACGGAATTTTTCTGATTACCGGGCCAACGGGCAGTGGCAAATCCACCACGTTGTATGCCATTTTATCCATACTCAATACGGCTGTGGTCAACATTGTCACACTGGAAGACCCGGTGGAGTATTTTATTGAAGGCGTAAACCAAAGCCAGATTAATCCCGACATTGGTTTGACTTTTGCCGCGGGTTTGAGGAGTATTTTGCGCCAGGACCCGAACATTGTCATGGTGGGCGAAATTCGCGATAAGGAAACCGCCGAGATTGCCGTGCACGCAGCGCTCACCGGGCATTTGCTCTTTTCGACCTTGCATACTAACAACGCCATTGGCGCCATGCCTCGCATGATTGACATGGGAATTGAGCCTTTTTTGCTGGTGGCCTCCGTCAATGTGGTTATGGCCCAGCGTTTGGTGAGAAAAGTCTGCCAGTATTGCAAAAAGGAAGAGCCGTTAACCAAGGGCGTGGAAGAGGAAATTAAAAAACATTTGGCCGGAGTGCCGAAAGACTACATCGAAGGTTTTGACCCCAAGACGCTTAAGATTTACAAAGGCGAAGGCTGCGACAAGTGCGGGCACACCGGTTATGCGGGGCGCTTCGGGATTTTTGAAGTCATGCCCGTGACCACGGAAATTCAGGACTTGATTTTAGGCAAGTCTTCCGTACATAAAATATACGAAGAGGCTTTCAAGTTGGGGATGATTACCATGAAGCAGGACGGGATTATAAAGCTGCTCAGGGGAGAAACCACCATGGATGAGATTATTCGGGTTACCACGGAGTAAGCATATGGCCTATCTTTTTAAGCAAAAATTGGTTTTTAAGCCCGTGCCGCCCGCCCGCCTGGTTTTCGTTGTGGAACCCGAGGAGTATTTGCTGGAGCTGTATTGCAAGCATTTATTGGCTGAGCAGTATGAAGTAAGGGGGTTTAGGGATTTGGATGCGCTGGTTCTGCCGCCCGGCCGGGGGGCCGGGCCGGACGTGGCGGTGATTAGCACCCAGCAGCTCAGGCGGCCGGATTTCCAGGATATTAAAACCGAAAAATTGCCGGCAAGCGTGAAGATTATTAGCGTGGGCAGCAGTACGGACGCGGATTTTATCAGAAATTTAATGTCCATGGGAGTTTCCAGCCATTTGGAGAGGCGACTCACCCGGCCGAGGGATTTGGTGGAAATTGTCGGGGCTTTGTTTTATCATTAAAAAAGATTGCTATGTATAAAGCCAGTGAACTAGAATTGAATAAATTGCTTTCCCTGGTCCTGGAAAGGGACGCCTCGGATTTGCATTTAATTGTGAGCGAGCCGCCGATTATCCGCGTGGACACGCAGCTTTTGCGTTTGGATAATTATCAGGTATTGACCAACGACAGTATTAACGACTTGCTGAATGTGCTGCTGAACGAGAGGCAGCGGGAAATGTTTGAAAAGCAGATGCATATCGACTTTTCTTACAGTTTTAAGGACAATGTCCGTTTCCGCGTGAATGCCTACCGGCAAAAGGGCGTGCTGGCCGTGGCCCTAAGAACCATTCCTAACCGCATCAAGACCATCGAGGAGCTGAACCTGCCCAGCATAGTCAGGCGTTTTATTGACCGCCGCCAGGGTCTGGTGCTGGTGGTCGGCCCGACTGGCCATGGCAAATCCACAGCGTTGGCTTCCATGATTGACGAGATTAACAATACGCGCGCGGATCACATTTTGACGATTGAAGACCCCGTGGAATTCGTCTTTACGCCGAACCGTTCCATTGTCTCGCAGCGCGAAGTATTTGTAGATACCCCGGATTTTGCCACTGCCTTAAAAGCCGCGCTCCGCGAAGACATTAACGACGTGCTGGTGGGCGAAATGCGCGATTTGGAATCAATCGCCGCAGCTTTGACGATTGCCGAAACCGGCCATTTGGTTTTCGGCACCCTCCACACCAACGATGCAGCGCAGAGTATTGACCGTATTGTAGACGTTTTCCCTTCCCACCAGCAGCCCCAGATCCGTTCCCAGCTGGCCAATGTGCTCTACGGCGTGCTTTCCCTAAGGCTGCTGCCCAAGGCGGGGGGTGGCCGGATTCCCGCTTATGAAATTATGGTGACCAACCACGCTATCAAGAACGTTATCCGGGACAATAAGATTTACGAGATTCCGAACATTATCCACACCAGCCTGGAAGAAGGTATGGTGCCTTTGGACAAAACGCTGGCGCTGCTGGTAAAGCAGGGGTTGGTGGAGCTGGAAGTGGCGCAGGCCCACGTGGCGGATAACGAATACTTTTTATCTTTAATTTCCTAAAGCCCAGGGCTAGGATTTTCTCGCAATGAAATTTACATACAAAGCCAAAGACCAAGAAGGCAAAATCCGCAGCGGCGTGGTAATGGCCGCGGACCAGACCCGGGCGGAGCAGCTTTTGGCGGATAACAATCTGACAATCCTTTCCCTGGATGAGGAACAGGAAAATATTTTTGCCAAAATCAACCCCTTCGGCAAGAACATCCCCAACAAAGATATGGTGCTGTTTTCCAGGCAGCTGGCCACGCTGATTTCCGCCCGGGTGCCAATTCTGCAGGCGCTGAGGATTTTGCAGGAGCAGGTAGCTTCGAAATACTTGTCTGAGATTGTGGGCGGGCTGATTGCGGCCGTGGAAAACGGCGAAAGCCTGTCTTTGGCCATGTCACGCTATGAAAATGTGTTTGGCAGCGTGTACACCAGCCTGGTCAGGTCAGGCGAAGCCTCCGGCAGCCTGGATAAGGCCCTGACCTATTTGGCCGAACAATTGGAAAAGGATTACGAATTGAAATCCAAAGTCAAAAGCGCCATGACTTATCCGACTTTCGTGCTGGTGGCCTTGCTGATAGTGGGAATTTTAATGTTTAAGTTTGTCTTGCCCAAACTGACCGATGTGTTAAAAGAACAGGGTGGGCAGCTGCCCGCAGTTTCCGTGGGTTTAATTGCGTTTACCGGGTTTTTTGACAAGTATTGGTGGGTGCTGATTATGGGGATTATTGCCTTAATTATTGGGGCAAAACTTTTTGTCTCCACTACCCTGGGCCGGTACGAATGGGACAAACTGAAGATTCAGCTGCCTTTGGTGGGGCCAATCGTCAAAAAGATTTATTTGGCCAGGTTCGCCCGCAATCTTTCAACCTTGGTGGTCGGCGGCATTCCCATAATTAAAGCCCTGCAGATTGTGGCGGAAGTCGTCAACAACCGGATTTACCGCGATATTTTATACGATACGGTCTCGCGCGTAACAGCGGGCCAGACTATCAGCGAAGGCATTTCCCGTTATCCGGAATATTTTCCGGTGATTGTCAGCCAGATGGTCCGGGTAGGGGAACAGACCGCGCAGCTGGATGACATTATGGCCAAGCTGGCAATCTTTTACGAAAAAGAAGTGGACACGCAGATTTCCACGCTGACCACGCTGCTCGAACCTTTGATTATGGTGGTGCTGGGCGTGGGCGTGGGACTGCTCGTGGCCGGCGTGCTCTTGCCGATTTACAACATGGCCAGCACGGCAGGGTAAGTTTCTTAAATGTTGATAACTGGGGTTGAAAAAATTGCCAATAAATGATATAATATAAATATCCTAATGGCTATAAAAATATATAGCAAAAATAGATCGGGGGTGAAAACTTTGCGAAACAAAAATAAAGGCTTTACTTTAATCGAACTTTTGGTGGTTATTGCCATCATCGGTCTTTTGGCCTCTGTGGTTTTGCTGGCTTTGAACTCTGCCCGGCAAAAAGCCAGGGATGCCAAGCGTCTGGCTGACGTTCGGCAGTTTGCCTCGGCATTTGAGCTTTTCTTTAATGACCAAAGCTCTTACCCGACCATTGGCTTTACTTCCCCGACTGTCATGACCACGGCTTTGATGCAGACTGCTGGCTTGGTGCCGAGTTATATCGGTGTCATTCCCGCGGCTCCGACACCGTCTGACACCCCGTGTACTGATACCACCAATGCTTACACTTACCAAGGCGGCTCCAATGCCTATACGCTGACTTTCTGTCTAGGACAGCAAACCGGCGGCTACGGCCAAGGCAGCCATACTATGACCCAAGCGGGTATTCAGTAAAAAGTTTTGATTTAGGGTGCCTTAAGTCAGCGGGTTTGCCCGGAGGCACCCTAAAATCCTATGCAACTCAATTTTCATATTTCAAGCAGCGTGTATCGAACCTTAACAGTCCTGGGCGTGGCTGTTATTTTAGTATGGTCAATCGGGGCGGGCTGGTCTAAAGGCAAAAGCATGGCGGATGCCGGCCAGGTTTTGGCCAATGCCGACCGGCTGGTAACAGGTCTGGACTATTTTTACAATGACCAAGACCGCTACCCCACGGCTTTAGAGTTTGACAGCGGTTTAATGCACGCCTACTTTACGTCCTTCCCCCCGCATAATTTTACGAGCAGTCAGTGCCCGGAATCCTATTCTTACAAAAGGAATTCAGCCAGCCAGTATTTGCTGGGATTTTGCCTGCCTGTGGCCACAAACGGCTTTCGCCAGGGCTGGAACAGCTCGACGCAGGGCCGATAACCGAGCTTGTCGGCTATTTTTAAACTAGAATAAACGTGTTTACTTTTTCTGTGCCCCGTTTGCCATTTCGGGAGGATAAACTGTTCGGTGTTTTGGTGCTGGCCGTTTTTGCCATCCCCCTGATCTTTTTTACCGGCACCTACGAAAAATTTGAGACTGTCAAAACCGCTTTGTTTTTGGTGCTTGCAGGTGCGGTTTTTTTGGTTTGGGTGGCCCGCCCCCGGCCTCTGCCAGTTGCTTATCCAAAAGTTTTCTGGTTGCTTAGCGCGTCCTTGCTGGCGGCGTTTGTTTTATCCACCCTGTTTTCCCAGGAGCCGCTAAATAGCGTAGTGGGTTCGTATATGCGGTTTAATAACGGGCTGGTGTTCTTTCTGGCCTGGTTGGGCCTGCTTCTGGCCTTTCTGCCTATGGTGGGCGACCCTGCACGCCGTTTGTTCTTTTTTAAAGTGTTGTTTTTGGACGCGGTCCTTATTGCCGTGGTCGGTTTGCTCCAGAGCGTCGGGATTGGTTATTACGAGGGTTTGGATATGCCGGCTTTGACGCGTGCACCGAGCCTTTTGGGTAACCCTAACTTTTCCGCCATGTTTATGGCCGCCTGTGCAATTTTTTCCGTGCCCCTGTTTTTGAGTGCTAAGAATTTATCAGCCAGAGTCTACTATGCTACAGGGGCGGCGGCGATTTGCTGGTCTGTGGTGGTACTCTCCAGCCGGGGTGGCTGGCTAGGACTGGGGTTGGCCGTGTTTGTGGGCTTGGGCTTGGCCCTCCTGTTCCGCTTTCCTAAGAAAATTATTTTTGGCGTTCTGGTTTTGGGTATGATTGGCACAACGCTGGGCGGGTTGTTTTACCAGTTGACCCCGCGGCAGGATCTTATCGCCTCTACGATTTCGCTTAAAGATACTAATGTGGATACAAGGCTGTCAGTCTGGCGGCTGTCGGCGGAGGCAGTGCTGGCGCATCCGCTGCTGGGCACAGGCCCGGGTAATTTTATTTTGGCATACGAGCGCAACCGTACGCCGGCTTTGGCCAGTGAGGGTATTTTTGACGACCCGCACAATTTGTTCATCCAGCAGGCTGTCACTCTGGGCCTGCCTTTTGTCCTGTTATTTTTGTCCTTCCTGCTTGTCGTTTTTTGGAATGGGCTGGCTAAACTGCGCCAGCAGCGGGATCCGCTGGTTCTAGCCAGCCTTTCCGGTTTGTTTGCTTTGTTGGTGATGGCCTGTTTCAATCCGTTTACTTCGGCTAATTATTTGCTCTTGGCTTTTTTCCTCTCCGTGCTGGCGGTTAAAAATCAGCCAGAACAGTTAGAGGGCTTAACTGAAAAGTATGCGGAATATCCAAGACTTGGTAAGTATTTAATCGGGTTTTTGGGGGCAATATTGGTTGTGGCAGGAGTTTTGTTTTTTGCCGGAGAAGTGCTTTATTACCAGGGACTGAAAGCTTTTACTAACCAGGATTTCCGCACCGCTGCCGGCCTGTTCCGTTGGGCTGACAGGCTGAACCCTCGGCAGGAATTGAGCCGGGTCTATTTGGCGGCCGCAAGTGTGCGGTTGGGTGAAGCGCCTGTCCAAATCCAGGCGAAGATTAAAGCAGTGGCGGATTTTCATCCCCAGCGGGCGGCGGCTTATGCCGTAGAATCCAATCTGTATTATTATTGGTATTATTATGATAGACAGCAGCAGCACTTGGACGATGCTGTTTTAAGTTTGGAAAAGGCCGTAAATATGGATCCGTATTATGCTCGGCGTTACGGGCGGTTGGGTTTTTATTACTTGCTTAAGCTTGATGCTGCCCGGGGCGAAAAGAGCATGAAACAGGAATTGGCTTTGGAGCCCGACTATCTGCCCGGCTGGCTGCTGTTGGCTAAAGCCTACCAAGCGGAAGGCAAAAGGGCTGAAACCCTCCAGGCGCTGAAAAAAGCTTTTGACCTTCGTCCTGATTTGGCGCCGTTGAAGATTCTGCTCAAGACCGCGGAGGAAGTGCCTGATATTCGCCAGTTAAACATTCCCGGCGGAGTGCCGCCGGACATTTTGGAGTAAACAAACCATGCTGTATTTTTTAGTGTTTTATTTCGGTTGTATCATGGGCAGTTTTTTGAACGTGGTGGCCTTAAGGCTACCGCGGGAAGAAGGTTTAAACGGCCGCTCGCATTGCGCACATTGCCGCCACGTGCTGTCCTGGCCGGACCTTTTCCCTTTGTTTAGTTATCTTTTTTTGCGCGGGAAATGCCGGTACTGCAAACAACCCGTGTCCAGCCGTTATTTTTTATTTGAAATTATTGTCGGCTTTTTGTTTTTGCTGGTTTACCTCCAAGTTTTGCCCCATAATGCGGTGGGGTTCCTCATCTTGGCAAAAGAATGGGTTTTAGTTTCTGCGTTGCTGGTGGTGTTCGTAATTGACCTGAAGCACTATTTGATTTTTGACAGCGTACTGCTGGCGGCGGGCCTGCCAGTTCTGTTTTTAAACGTTGCGCTGGATTATTTGACCCGCCAGGCTTGGTGGTCGCTTTCCAGCCTGAGTGTGGGCGGCCTGTTTGCCGGCGGCCTGTTTGCCGGGTTTTTTTATCTCTTGTGGTGGTTTTCCAAAGGCCGCTGGATTGGTTTTGGGGATGTTAAATTGATGCTGCTTTTGGGCGTGGCCTTAGGCTGGCCAAACACCGCCGCTGCCTGGCTTTTGGCTTATTTTTTAGGTACGGCTTATGCCTTGCCCTTGCTGGTTTTAGGCAAAAAGCACCTCTCCAGCCGTTTGCCTTTTGGTTGTTTTTTGTCTCCCGCCGCTTTGATTGCTATGCTCTACGGTCCCGCTTTAATAAGGTGGTACCTGGCTATATTAGGCTTTTAGTGTATAATTATTGTACTAACCCATATCCGATCGGGGGTGAAAACTTTGCGAAACAAAAATAAAGGCTTTACTTTAATCGAACTTTTGGTGGTTATTGCCATCATCGGTCTTTTGGCCTCTGTGGTTTTGCTGGCTTTGAACTCTGCCCG
>JAKAGU010000003.1 GCA_021825655.1 bacterium
CCAAATACCATACGCAAACCTATTCCCTTTTACTGCTTTTTGCCGCTTTGCTGTTCAGCGGGATTGGAATTGCCCTTGATATTAAAAAACTAAGCAAAAGAATTAAGAAAAGCTAATGTACCTTGTCCTGCCTCCGCTGGCCGCCGAAACCATGTTTAATGTCGGCTCCCTGCCAGTAACCAACAGCTACATCAACACCACAATTACGGTTCTGGGTTTTGCCCTGGTCGGTTTTTTGGTCAGCCGGGCGGCAAAAAAATACTACGCCAAAGCGGTGTCGCCGGCGGGTTTTTTGAATTTTGTGGAAAGCGTAGTGGAAGTCATGCTGGAATACTGCGACCAGGTCACGCGCGACCGGAAAAAATCCTTGCAATTTTTGCCTATTGCCGGATCCCTGTTTCTGTTCATCCTGGTCTCCAACTGGATGGGCTTAATACCGGGCACGGGCTCTATTGGCGTCTGGCATTTGGTCCACGGCGAAAAGGAGCTGGTACCGCTCTTCCGCCCCGGCAATACCGACTTGAACATGACTGTGGCCATGGCGGTTTTGGCCGTGGTTTCATCCCACCTCTTGGGCGTTGTTACTATTGGCTTTTTCAAGTACTTAAACAAGTTTATAAAGCTGGGTGACTTGTACCACGCCCTAATCAGCCTCAATCCGGTTAAAATCCTGACTGCTGTAATTGAATTTTTCGTAGGTTTGATTGAAATTTTTTCCGAAATCGCTAAAATGGTTTCCTTGTCTTTGCGGCTATACGGCAACATTTTCGCCGGTGAAGTCTTGCTCACGGTGCTGGCTTCCCTGATTGCCTTTTTTGTGCCGCTGCCTTTTATGGCTTTAGAGATACTGGTCGGCCTGATTCAGGCCGTGGTTTTCGCCATGCTGACTCTGGTGTACCTAAATATGGCCACTATGGACCACGGCGGCCACAGCGAAACCGAGCAAGCCCACTGAATTGCGGGGCAGGGGCCAAAAAGTTTTTGGCTCCTGATCCTTAATTCATTAACCCACGCGGACCCGAGGACGTAAAACCCAATCCTTTTTAAGATCCATCGGCGCGTGCAAAGGAAAAACAATGGACGCAGAATCCATCAAAGCCTTGTCTAAGGCTGCCACTATTGCCATCGGCGGCATGATGCCCGCCCTGGCTATCGGCAAAACCGCTTCCAAAGCCATGGAAAGCATCGGCCGCAACCCGGAAGCCGCAGACAAGCTGTTCGTGCCCATGCTGTTGGCCCTGGCTTTCGCGGAAGCTATCGCCATTTACGCATTGGTTATTACCTTCACCTTGTAATTTAGGTTTTAGGTGTCGGGGAAGAAGCCACAGGGTTTCTTCCCGACCATTTAAAACTTAAGCAACTCATGAAAAATGTTTGATCTCATTAGCATCGCCCACGCAGCAACCGAAGCCGCTCAGACAGAAGCCCAATCCGGCGGAGTTTTGGGCACGCTGGGTATTAACTGGAAACTTTTTGTAGCCCAGCTCGTCAACTTCAGTGTGGTGATGTGGGTGCTTTGGAAATTTGTCTTTGGTCCAGTGGGCAAAAAACTGGAAGAACGGCGCCTGAAAATCGATAAGGCTTTGAAAGACGCTCAGGACGTGGAAAGGCAGAAGACCGAATTTGAGGCCTGGCGCGAAGAAGAAATGAGGAAAACCCGCACCCAGACCGCCGAAGCCCTGGCAGCTGCCCAGAAAGAAGCCGCCCAGCTGCGCGAAAAGCTGCTGGCCGAAACCAAAGCGGAACAGGAAAAGCTCAGCCGCCAGGCCAAAGAGCAGATTAAATCCGAACAGGAAAAATCGGTTTTGGAAATCAAATCGCAAATTGGCGACCTGGTTGTCCTGGCAACGGAAAAAATCCTAAAAGAAAAACTGGATAACAAGCGCGACCAGGAATTGGTCAAAAAAGCCATTGATACCTTGAAATAGCATGAAATTGAACGCAAAACAATTTGCCCAGGCCTTGCACGAGGCAGTAAGCCAAACAAAAGCCTCTGACCACGACAAAATTCTGGACCGCTTTGCAAAAGTCCTGGCCCAAGAAGGCGCTTTGGGCTTGTGGCCCGAAATTGAAAAAGAGTTCCTGATTTTTGCCGGCAAGGCCGAAGGCAAGGAGCAGGCCGAACTTACAACCGCCCATTCGGTCCAGGTCAGCGCCTCGCTGGTGGAAACCCTGAATAAGGCGGCGCATAAAAAACTGGAGATTGAAAAGCAGGTGGACGAAAACTTGATTGGCGGCGTAATCCTGAAAACCGATGATGTAATTTTTGATGCCAGCGTTAAAACCCAGCTTTCTAAACTTAAATCTGAATTAAGCAAATAACCCAACCCCTATGGCGCAAGCAGAACAAATCGTCAAACAACTTAAAGAAAAAATTGCCGGTTTTGCCGCGGAAGCAAAACTGGAAAAAGTCGGCAAAGTTTTGGAAGTCGCCGACGGCGTGGCCAGAATTTCCGGACTCAATGATATTGCCAGCATGGAAATGCTGGAATTTGCCAATGGGGTATCGGGCGTAGCGCTGAACCTGGAAGAAAGCCTGGTCGGCGCCATTGTGCTGGGCGACTACCTCGGCATCAGGGCGGGGGACACGGTCAAACCCACGGGCAAAATTCTGTCCGTACCGGTAGGCGAAGCCTTGATTGGCCGCACGGTGAGCGCGCTAGGCGAGCCCAAAGACGGCAAAGGTGATATCAAAGCCAGCAAATTCTATCCGGTGGAAAAAATTGCGCCCGGCGTTATTACCCGCCAGCGGGTAAACCAGCCGGTGCAGACGGGCATTAAAACCATTGACGCGCTTATTCCCATCGGCCGAGGCCAGCGCGAACTGATTATTGGGGACCGCCAGACAGGCAAAACCGCTGTGGCAATTGACGCCATCATCAACCAAAAAGGGCAGAACATGATCTGCATTTATGTGGCAGTGGGCCAAAAAGAAAGCAAAGTAGCCAAGTTGGTGGCAGAGCTGGAAAAGCATGGCGCCATGGAATATACCATTGTGGTTTCGGCTTCCGCTTCCGAACCTGCGGCCATGTCCTACATTGCGCCGTACTCCGGCTGTGCCATGGGTGAATACTTTATGGATCAGGGCAAGGACGTACTGGTGGTTTATGATGACTTGTCCAAACAGGCTGTGGCTTACCGCGAAATTTCGCTTCTGCTTCGCCGTCCACCGGGTCGCGAAGCCTATCCGGGCGACGTCTTTTACCTCCACTCCCGCCTTCTGGAACGCGCGGCCAAACTCAACAAGGATTTCGGCGGCGGCAGCTTAACGGCATTGCCAATTATCGAAACCCAGGCCGGGGACGTTTCCGCCTACATTCCCACCAACGTCATTTCCATTACTGACGGACAAATTTTCCTGGAATCCGATCTTTTCTACAAAGGCATTCGGCCCGCGCTGAACATCGGCATTTCCGTATCCCGCGTAGGTTCTGACGCGCAGACCAAAGCCATGAAAAAAGTGGCCGGCAAAATGAAATTGGCCCTGGCGCAATACCGCGAACTGGAGGCTTTTGCCCAATTCGGTTCGGATTTGGATGAATCCACGAAAAAGACTTTGGATCTTGGCCGGAGACTGACCGAAATTTTGAAGCAACCGCAATACCAGGGCCTGCCCATGGAAAACCAAGTTTGTATCCTTCATGCGGTCAACAACGGCTATTTTAACGAGATTCCGGCGGAAAAAATGGCAGAAACTGAGGGTAAATTCCACGCCTTTTTGGCCAGCCAGGGCCAAAACGTGCTTAAGGCCATCCGGGAAACCAAAGAACTGAAAGAAGAAACCGAAAGCCAGCTGAAAACCGTTATTCAGGATTTCCTGAAAGCGCAAAAATAATTTTTTAATTTTTCCACCCCAAGCCTATGGCCGGAATGAGAGACATTAAACGCCGTATTAAGTCAGTGCAGGGCACGCGCAAGATTACGCGCGCCATGCAGCTGGTTTCGGCTGCCAAAATGCGCAAGGCCCAGTACCAGGCCGCCTCCAGCCGGCCATATTCCAGCCTGGCCTGGGAACTGATTAACAACCTTACCCGGCAGCTGGAAATTGATATGCCGCTGCTCAGAACCCACCGGCACGCGAAAAAAGTCGGCGTGCTGCTGATTTCCACCAACCGCGGCTTCGTGGGCAGCCTCAACGTCAACCTGGTCGGAAAGCTTAAGGAACTGGAAAAGAATCCGGAGCTGATCTGCGAACTAGTGGTCCACGGCCAGCAGGCCAAAACGCTTACGGCCCGGATGGGCAAGGTAATCGGTGCCGACTTTCCAAAACTCGACAAAACCACCGCGATTGAAGACATCTATCCGCTTGCGAAATATTTAACCGACCTTTATCAGACCAACCAATACCGAAAAATTTATATAGTTTACAACCACTTCTATTCCACCATTTCCCAGAAACCGGAAATTATCCAGCTCCTGCCTTTCAGCCCTGAGGTGGTCAGACAGTCCAAGGAAAAGCAGGAAGTGGTGATTTCCAAAAAATACGGCTACAACTACCAGTTCGAACCGGAGCCAACAAAAGTCCTGGAACACTTGCTGCCCCGCATTATTGAAAGCCAAATTTACCAGGCGGTCTTGGAAAGCGACGCCTCCGAACATAGCGCGCGCATGATTATGATGAAAAACGCCACGGACGCAGCCGGCGACCTGATTGACGACCTGACCCTAAGCTACAACCAGCTCCGGCAAAACAAGATTACCACCGAACTGGCGGAAATTACCGCAGGCAAGATTGCCCTGGAATAACCACTTACAAACATTTACAATATCAACTAATCACTAAACAACATGAATACAGGATTGATAACCCAAATTATCGGACCGGTCGTAGATGTAAAATTCGAAGGCAGCTTGCCCGAAATTTACACGGCTTTGGAAGTGGAGCTGGAGAAGCAGGGCAAACTGGTGCTGGAAGTGCAGCAGCAGCTTTCAGGCGGCGTGGTCCGCACCATTGCCATGACCTCCACGGACGGCCTGAAGCGCGGCACCAAGGTAGCCAATACCGGCAAACCCATTTCCGTTCCGGTCGGCCCATTAACCCGCGGCAGAATTTTCAACGTGCTGGGACAGGCCGTGGACGGGCAGGAGTTCAAAGCCGATGCCAAGACCAAGTATTACCCCATCCACCGCCCGGCCCCGAAATTTACCGACCAGTCCACCAAAACCGAAATCCTGGAAACCGGCATTAAGGTTATTGACCTAATCTGCCCCATTCTTAAAGGCGGCAAAGTCGGCTTGTTCGGCGGCGCAGGCGTGGGCAAAACCGTAGTTATTCAGGAACTTATCAACAACATTGCCAAAGCTCACGGCGGCGTATCCGTATTTGCCGGAGTAGGGGAAAGAACGCGCGAAGGCAACGACTTGTACCATGAAATGAAAGATTCTGGGGTTTTGGACAAGCTGGCCATGGTTTTCGGCCAGATGAACGAGCCGCCCGGAGCCCGCGCCCGCGTAGCCCTGTCTGCCCTGTCTATGGCAGAGTTTTTCCGCGAAGAGGAACATCAGGATGTACTTTTGTTCGTGGATAACATTTTCCGCTTTACCCAAGCCGGCAGCGAAGTTTCCGCCCTTTTGGGCCGCATTCCTTCTGCCGTAGGTTACCAGCCAACTCTGGCCTCGGAAATGGGCGAACTGCAGGAAAGAATCACCTCCACCAAACAGGGTTCGGTGACTTCCGTGCAGGCCGTGTATGTTCCCGCGGATGACTTAACCGACCCGGCGCCGGCTACCACTTTCGGCCACTTGGATTCGACTGTGGTGTTGTCCCGCGCTCTGACTGAAGTGGGGATTTATCCCGCTGTGGACCCGCTGGACTCCACCTCCACCATTCTGGATCCGAACATTGTCGGCCAAGAGCATTACGAAGTGGCCCGCGGCGTGCAGAAAACCCTGCAGCGTTTTAAGGATCTGCAGGATATTATCGCCATTTTGGGCATGGAAGAACTGCCGGAAGAAGACAAAATCACCGTGGGCCGCGCCCGCAGAATCCGCAGTTTCCTTTCCCAGCCGTTCACCGTGGCAGAAGTATTTACTGGCAGCAAAGGCCAATACGTACCCCTAAAAGAAACCGTGAAAGGTTTTAAAATGATCCTGGACGGCAAGCTGGATGACAAGCCGGAGAACGCTTTTTATATGAAAGGCACCATTGACCAGGTCCAGTAACCAATTCTAATTCCCTATGGCCAAAATTAACTTCCATCTGGTAACGCCTGAACGCACCCTCCTAAACAAGGAGCTGGTGAGTTTGTCCTGCCCCACCGATTTGGGCCAGATCACCATCTTGCCCAACCACGTGCCCCTGGTGGCCAACCTGGTGCCCGGCGAGCTGGTGGCCAAATCCGCTGCGGGCGAGGAACACATACACGTAGCCGGCGGGTTCATCCAGGTTAATCCCAAAGGCCAGGTGATTGTCCTCGCAGATGCGGCCGAACACGATTACGAGATTGATTTGAAAGGTGCGGAAGAAGCGGTTCAGAGGGCCAAGAAGGCCCTCACGGAAGTCAGGGCTTCCTCCGAGGAGTATGCCAAAGTCACCGCCAGCTTGGAGCGCAGCCTGACGAAGCTCCACGTTGCCAAAAGGCACGCGCGCCGGCGCAGCACCGGACTCCCCAGCGAAGGAGTTTTTAAAGAATAATTTCAAAGCCCCCGCTCGGGGGCTTTTGTGTCAATGAAACTTTCGATTGATTCAAAAAATCCGCTTGAGGCCTTTGGCAAAAAAGTCTATGGCTTGCTTGTGGAAAACTTTCCGCAAACTTTTTATGTTGGCGGGTTTGTTCGGGACAAGCTGCTGGACAAAAGAGTTACGGATATCGATATCGCCACCAGCGCCAAGCCCGCCGAAGTGGTAGCGCTGCTGGATACAGCCGGACTTAAGCACGACGACACAGGAAAAATTTTCGGGGTCGTCAAAGTTTTTTACAAAAGCCACGCGGTGGAAATCGCCACTTTTAGAACCGAACACTACACCAACAGCCGGTATCCCAAAGTGGCTTTTACGAAAAGTCCGGGAGGGGATGCAAAAAGACGGGATTTTAGCGTAAATGCCTTGTATTTTAAGGAAAACCGGCCAAAAGTTTACGATTTTTATGACGGGCTCAGGGACTTAAAAAACAAAAAAATCCGCTTCATCGGCCGGGCGGAGAACCGGATCAAGCAAGACCCTTTACGGATAGTCAGGGCTCTGAGATTTTGCTTACAACTGGATTACCGTATGGAAAGCACAACCTGGAACGCCGTTAAAAGCAATCTCGGACTTTTAAAAAATGTCAGCCAAAAAAAACTAGATGCGGAAATTATAAAACTTGTTGCGCCGAAAAAACGCCAATTGCTGAAAAAAATTATTTCTGGGGAAAAAACACTTGACAAACTCTCTAAAAAGTTTTACGATAATTTTAAGTAGTGGGGGAAACTGCTGAAACGAAAAAATTGTTCGGGAGAAAATTTAAACCGAACACACAGAAAAACAGAAAATATTTTTTGTACTACTCCATCCCGGCATAAAGTTGGGAATAAAAGCGAGTAGAAATTAAGAAGCTGCTGACAAAATTTCAGCGCTTCAGGGAGACTAGCCCAATGGCTACCAAAAAGAAGAAGGTCGCGAAAAAGAAGAAGACCACCAAAAAGGCCGCTAAAAAGAAGCGCGCTTAAGTCTAATTCTGCGATCACCCGCAAGGGTACATAAAACCGCCCCCAAAAAAGAGGCGGTTTTATGTTTTCGGGTCCAGACTTGATTATTTTCAAGATTTTCTTTATAATTATGTAAGCTATATCGCGGGATAGAGCAATTGGCAGCTCGCAAGGCTCATAACCTTGAGGTTCCCGGTTCGAGTCCGGGTCCCGCAACCAAGCTAGCTTTTCATAAAATATGGAAGGCTGACTGGGTTAAAACTTCGAAAATCGTGACAGATTTTTCCCTCTGTCCGAGGGCTTTTTTAAAAATCAAGAGTTAGTTGCGACGACGCGGGGCGGGATAGCTCAGTTAGTTAGAGCGTGGGACTCATAAGCCCAAGGTCGGTGGTGCAATTCCACCTCCCGCTACCAGAATATAAGCAAATACATTTGGGACCGTAGCTCAATTGGTTAGAGCACTCGCCTGTCACGCGAGAGGTTACGGGTTCGAGCCCCGCCGGTCCCGCCAGAATAAAACACCCGACTTAAAGTCGGGTGTTTTATATAACAACAATACTTTTACTTATAGCGGTTGTTCACATCGTTATAAACTATGGCCGAAACCGCTTTTATGTTTTTGGCCAGGTTTTCGGGGTCAGTATAACCTTTGGTCATCACGCATAGAAAATATGGGTGTTTCGGATAATAAACAATACCGCAATCATGGAGTTCCTCAATATCTTTTCCGTTCTCGATATCTGACGGAGCATAGCCTTCCCCAAACTTGTGGGCCAAAGGTACATCTGCTGGCAAACCTGCAGCGATGCCTTCCTTGAAATCCGAATTTGCCAGCATGGACAATGCGTCTTCCGAGCTGTTCCAATCGAGGTACGAAGAATTGTACAAAACTCTAAAAAACAGACTGACCTGCTTTGGGGTTAAGTAATCCGTATGCGTTTTGTCATCGCTATAGATTATGCCCAAATCCGAAAAAACCTCTTTTAGCGCATCATGGTCAATGTTGTCATACAAAGCACCAGTGGCATTATTGTCAGAATAACTAACCATAAGCTGCAATAACTCCCGGACAGTGGCAGTTTGGTTGTACTGAAAAATTTTAGAGGGCTTAAAAGATTGCTCGCTGCCCGGTGCCTGATTCTCATCCTGTGGGTCTTTATTTACAATCTTTATATCTAAGGCTCCCGGTTCTGTTTCGGCCTTTTTTAAATACGCAATCAACAGTGGAACTTTCTGCAGGCTGCCCGGAGAAAACTTTTCGTCTTCATTTACCCCAGTCCAGCTGCCGTCTGTAAGGTCGCGGTAATACACACCGGCATCCTCCAGCTGGCTGCTTGCCTGGGTTTGCTTTATATAGTCAGAAATTTCCTTTTCCAAAGGCCTATATTTTAAAAACTGCTTTTTGTCCAGCGTATCGGCGGCCAAGATAGGATTGATAAATTTGAAATTGGGGCTGTCTAGCCTAATCCTGGAAATACTGCTTTCCAAACCCCGATTCCCCAAAAACGCAAAATGGTCAATCACACCTCCAGAAACTAAACCCACACTGAGCACCAAAATCCAAATTTTGCCGCTCAATTTAAAAGTTTTTTTAAAAAAGTTGGAATTCCACATTTTCATTTTCGGATAACTCCAAGCTAAAGTATAACAAATAACTAAATTAATTGTCATTTATGCGGTTTTTGCATCGCATAGTCTTTTACATCCGCAACTATAAAATATTACAAAGTTTCACTGAAAAAGACACTGCGCTGGGATTTTGGAGCAAAAAAGCCCCCGGAAAAACAAGGGGCTCTTTTTTGCTATTATTCCTTACTCACTTGGATTTTTTTTGGCTGGACTTCCGGAGTTTTGTCAAAAACGACTTTCATCACGCCATTCTTACAGGTAGCTTTGGGCTCACCGTTTCCGGAAACCGATTCCGGCAAACGGACGTGATAAGAGAACGAACTGGCGGCCTTGCGGTAATATTTCTTGTCTTTTTCTTCCTGCTCCTGCTGCCCTTTTATCCAGAGCATTCCTTTATCGTGTGTTACCTCTAGCTTTTCCGGGTCAATGCCGGGCACCTGAGCTTCCACATAAACATGCTCCTCATCCTCGGACACCGAAAGGCCGGTAGGCGTGGAAGACAGGCTCCAAAAATCGTCCTCGTCCCACAAAGAGGGGAAACGGGGGAAGTCGAAGAACGCACGGGGAACCAAATTAGTCATAGATTTCCTTTCCTTCCCAAAATGGGATTAATATTATCTATTATCACTCTATACCCCAGAGTGATAATTTGTCAAGCAAAGGAAAGGCGCCGGGAATACAGGTTCCGGCGCCGGTTGTGAGGCAAAAAGCCTGAAGCTGTTCACCCCGCCAGATAGCGGGAGCTTTGGGGCTTGATATCCTCGGACTGAGGCTTGGGCTCTTGGGTTCCTCCTTGGGGACCCGCCTGGGGGTTTAGGTCCTTGCGGACCCGGGTTTCTCGTTCCAACACCTGAGTGTTGATTACTTGTCCGTCTTCGTGCATCCACGCCATAATCTGATTCTCCTTTGGAACAAACTCCAACTGGGCCAAATATACCCAAAATGGCCGTTTTTGTCCATAGGGTCAATTTATGGTAAAATTCAGCCATGCAAACAAACATTTTATACATATTACTAGGAGTAACGATGGCCGTATTTGGAGTACTTTTTTACCAGGCTTTGCAAAAAAGAAAAGCAGGAACTCCAAAAGATGACCAGTCAACTAATCTAATCCTTATTAACCAAATCAATAGATTATCTGAGGTAGTTGATAAAAAAATGAGTGAAACGACCCAGAGAATGAGCGAGTCAATGAAAGCTCAGTTTTCTGAATCAGCTAAATTGATTAGGGATGTAACTCAAGGACTTACCAAGTTGGACGAAACCAATAAGCAAGTTATATCTTTTGCAGACCAACTTCAAAATCTTCAGGATATTTTAAAAAATCCAAAACAAAGAGGTATCCTCGGTGAATATTATTTAGAAACTTTGCTAAAAAACGTTTTAGCTCCAGATCAGTACCAAATGCAGTACAAATTTAAAAACGGCGAAATAGTAGATGCCGTAGTTTTTATCAAGGACAAGATAATTCCAATCGATTCGAAATTTTCTTTAGAGAATTACAACAGACTTACTGAGACCAATGATTCAACTGAGAAATCAAAACTAGAGAAACAATTCGTTAATGACCTAAAATTAAGAATAGTCGAAACTTCGAAATACATCAGACCTGCTGAGGGAACGATGGAATTCGCGTTTATGTTCATACCCCATGAAGCTATTTATTACGACCTTCTAATTAATAAAATTGGGGCAATCACCGAAGAGACTGAAAATTTAATTCAAAGAGCGGCTGGCAAATACAAAGTGATTATCGTGTCACCAACCTCATTTTTAGCCTACCTACAAACAGTCTTGCAAGGCTTAAAGGCAATGCAGATAGAGGAATCGGCAAAGCAAATCAAGGCTAATGTAGAAAACCTTCAAAAACATCTAAAATCTTACGAGGAATATCATTTAAAACTGGGTACCTCTCTTAGTACTGTAGTTAACCACTACAATAACTCAGGGAAAGAATTCAAAAAAGTGGACAAAGACATGCTCAGAATTACTGGGCAAAGTGTTATAGACGACCTCCCCCAATTAGATAGACCAGATAACGACTCAATCTAATTTTGTTTTTTAATTAAATAAAAATTTTTATGTCCATTCGAAACCCAGACCAGAGAGTCGGTGTGTTCGTAGACGTGCAGAACCTTTACTATTCCGCCCGCAACATCTACAACTCACGCGTTAATTTTAACGAAATCCTAAAAGCCGCGGTGGGCGAGCGCAAACTTATCCGGGCCATGGCTTACGTGATTCAGGCGGATATGCCGGAAGAGAAAACTTTTTTCGATGCCCTGGACAAGGCCGGCTTTGAGGTTAAATCCAAGGAGCTACAGACCTTTTACGGCGGGCACCAGAAAGGCGACTGGGATGTGGGCATTGCCATGGATATCGTCAAAATGATGAACAAACTGGACGTGGTAGTCCTATGCAGCGGGGACGGCGATTTTGTGCCGCTTTTGGAATTTCTGCAAATGTCCGGCCAGCTGACCGAGACCGTGGCTTTCGGCAAATCCTGCAGCGGCAAAGTGAAAGAACTGACAGACAACTTTATCGATCTGGACGAAAACCCAAAAAAATTCCTCATCCCTTTGCGCCAGAGGAGAAACTAAAGAAGGCGCGCTATTTTAAAGAATGTCCGACTTATTGGAAAAACTGAATCCGGAACAGCAAGCGGCCGTCACCCACGGTGAAGGGCCGCTTTTGATAGTAGCCGGCGCCGGCACGGGCAAAACCACGGTAATTACCCGGCGACTGGCTTACCTGCTGGAAAAAAAACTGGCCAAGCCGGAAGAAATTTTAGCCCTGACGTTTACGGAAAAGGCAGCGGGCGAAATGCAGGAAAGAGCCGATTTGCTTTTGCCATTGGGCCACTACGACATGTGGATTTCAACTTTCCACAGTTTTTGCGAGCGCCTGTTAAAACTCCATGCGCTGGATATCGGCCTGCCCAACGATTTTAAACTGCTGGACGAAACTGCGGCATGGATTCTGGTTTACAGGAATTTCGAGCGCTTTCAGCTGGATTATTACCGCCCTTTAGGCAACCCGGCCAAATTTATCGGGGCTTTGCTGACTCATTTTTCCAAGTGCAAGGATGAAATGATTTCACCGGAAGAGTACCTGGCCCACACTCAGGATTTAAGACTGCAGCAGGACCAGCCAAAACAAACCCAAAAGAAAAAGCAGGAGGAAACAGGCGTCGATGAAACCGAAATTTCCCGCATTGAAGAAATCGCCAACGCCTACCACGCCTACGAACAGCTGCTGCTGGAAAACAACTTCCTGGATTTTGGGGACCTGATTAACTACTGCCTGCAGCTTTTGCAAAAGCGCCCGAAAATTTTGGACTACTACCGCAATAAGTTCAAATTCCTCATGGTGGACGAATTCCAGGACACCAACTATGCCCAATACCAGCTTGTCAGGCTGCTGGCCGGTGGAAAACAAAATTTGGCCGTAGTTGGGGATGACGACCAGTCCATTTACAAATTTCGCGGAGCCAGCGTTTCCAATATCCTCAAATTTAAAAAAGACTATCCCAAACTTAAACAAATTACCCTGGTTGAAAATTACCGCAGCAGCCAGAACATTCTGGATTTAGCCTACACATTCATCCAAGCCAACAATCCTGACCGTCTGGAGGTCAATTTAGGCATTAACAAGCGCCTCCAGGCCAAAGGCCCGGCAGGCGAGGGCGTTATCCAGGTAGTGGAAGGTGCGGACCTAAGCGGCGAACTGAATGCGGTGGCCAAAAAAATCCTGGAAAGAAAAATTAGCCGCAACCTGTCGTGGAACGACATTGCGGTGCTCATCCGCTCCAACTCCGCGGCGGATGCCTTGCTGCCTGTTCTGGCCAGCCACGCTATCCCGTTTACCTTTGTCGCAAACAAAGGCCTATATAAAAAACCTATTGTGCTGGATATTTTGTCCTACCTAAAATTTCTTGACAATGCCAATGATTCAAGCTCCCTCTACCGGGTTCTTTCTCTGCCCAAGTTCCACTTAAGCCACCCGGAACTTTCTGACTTACTGCTCCGGTCCAAGAAAAAAACCGAAAGCTTTTATGAAAGCCTGGCGCAGGCTGCGCTTATGCCCGAAATTTCTTCTGAATCCAAAAAACGCATTGGCGAGCTGCTTGACTTGTCCAAAAAGCACCACGCCATGCTTAAAACCCATTCGGCTGCGGAATTGCTGGTTGATGTCATAAAAGACCTCGGCTTTGAAGAAAAGCTCAGGGAAGACACCCTGGAAAACGCCCAAAGCCGCGAACTGCTGGAACAATTTTACAAAAAAATAGAAGATTTTCAGGAAAAAGAAAACGACCACTCTTTGCATAACTTCCTTTCCCTGCTTGAACTGGAACAGGAGGCCGGAGACGAAGGGGTTGTTCCGTTTGATCCCAACCAGGGACCGGAGAGCGTGAAGGTTCTGACAATCCATGCGGCCAAGGGCTTGGAATTTGAAACGGTCTTTCTTATCAACCTGGTTGACCAGCGCTTCCCCACACGCGAAAAAGGCGACCCCATAGAAATCCCCGGCGCACTGGTTAAGGACATTCTGCCCGAGGGTGAGTTCCACTTACAGGAAGAACGCCGCTTGTTTTACGTCGGCCTGACCCGGGCCAAGACCGAGCTTTACCTAACTTGGGCCAAAGACTATGGCGGTCAGCGCGCCAAAAAACCTTCTCAATTTTTGGTGGAAACCGGGCTGGTGCCAAGCGAAAAAGTCAGCAAAGCTACCGGCAAGGTCGTGTTTACGAAAAACGAAAAACTGCCCGTGGTTTACCGGCGCCTGCCGGAGCAATTCTCCTATTCCCAGCTCAACGATTTTGAAGCCTGCCCGCTGAAATACAAATACCAGCACTACTTAAAACTCCCGGTACCCGGCAGCCAGTACCTGAGTTTCGGGCAAACAATACACAAAGTTCTGGAAGAGTACCTCAAACTCTATAAGGCTTCGCTGGAAATCAAGCAGATGGACTTGTTCGGCAAAGGAAAAGACGGCCCTATCCAACTGCCTGAATTCCCGGTGCTAGAAAAATTTTACGAGAAATTCTGGATTGATGACTGGTACGGTAGCAAACAGCAAAAGCAGCGCTATAAGGCTGAAGGGCATAAAATCCTCAAAACTTTTTTCGAAGAAGCCGCTAAGCAGCCATTCTCGCCAAAATACATCGAACAGTTTTTCAAGCTTAAGCTTGGCAAATACGATTTTGTTGGCAAGATTGACCGTGCTGACCAGGCGGGAGAGGGTGTTTTAATCCTGGACTACAAAACAGGCAAGGTTCCCAAGAGCAAAAAAGACCTGGACCAGCTGTATATTTACCAGTGGGCGGCGCAGGAATTTCTGCAAGAAAAAGTGGTAGGGCTAAAATACTGGTATTTGCAGGAAAATGCTTTTGTGGAAGAAGAGCTCGCCTTGCCAGAGGAAATCGAGGAGCTAAAGGCCCGGTTATTGGCATTGATAGAAAAAATCGTGTATGTTACGCGCCACGACCTTTTTAAACAGGAACACCAAAAGCTGAGGGACCACAATTGCCAATTTGAATCTTTGGAGTAATATCAAAATTGTGTTATAATTTAAATGTTTCAAAATAACAAACAACAAATTTACGCCATTGCCGGCGCCACTCTGCTTTCCGCTTTTTCGCTGGGCGCAGTGCTAATGTTTACGGATCCCGGCCAGGCTTCAGCAAGCACTTTTGGCTTTTTTTACCTTAGTGTTTTCCTTTTTGCTTTTGGCACCTTCACTTTGCTGGGCTTAAGCCTGAGGCGCTGGCTTGCTCCGAAAATGTTTGTCTTAAATTTCTATACCAGCCTGAGGCAGGCGCTGCTGGTCGCCCTCTTGCTGGTTGCAAGCCTCCTGCTATTAGGCCAACGGCTGCTCTTCTGGTGGGTTGAATTAAGCCTTGTTCTCCTTTTGCTCTGCATTGAATTTTTCCTTAGCCTCAAATCCTAACTTAGCCTATCAACAAAAAACAAAATATGGACCCAGAAAAAAATCCACCCCAAACCCAGGAAGACGTGCTGCGGGCGGCGAGCGCAACCCCCGCTGCCAAAAACCTGCACGAAGATGAACCGCAGGTTTATAATGTCATGCCGCGGCTATTACACAAAAACAACGTATCCCAGCCCGTCATGGAAGTGGTGGACAACTCTCCAAACTCCATCGACGGCCTGCAGTCGGCCTCGCCGGCCGGGGGCGTAAATTTTATAAAAATCCTGAAAATAGCCATACTAACAGTGGCTGTTCTCGGTCTCGGCTATGCCGGCTACCGTTTCGGGCCCAAATACTACAAACAATTTTTTCTGGCCAGCAAGACTGCGGCTCCGGCTCCGGCCCAGACTGCCGACCAATCCACCCAAAGCACTCAGGACCAAGTTCAGGCCACCTCTTCCCCTGACCAAAACGCAAACAATTCTGCCTTGCCCTCGGATTGGCTCAAAAAATATTTTGGGGTGGATGTTTGCGATAAGCCCACGGAATGCGGGCCCGACGCCGATCCGGACCTGGACGGCCTTACCAATCTTGAAGAATATCAGCAGGGGACCGACCCAAACAACGCAGACTCCGATGGCGACGGCCTGTCCGATGGCGACGAAGTCCATGTATTTTTGTCAAATCCTTTAAAAAAATACTCGAACAACGATCCCAAATACACGGATGCGGACTATTTTAAGGGCGGCTATGATTTAACCACAACCCAACTAATGACACCTGATCGGCTTCTGGAAATTAAAACCCGGATGTCGGACAAAGGCTTGCATCCGCCTACAATCGCCACTTTAGGGGACGCTCTGCAAAAAATTTATAACTTCGGCAGCCCCCTGGACACTTCGGGCCAGCAGGCCTCAAGCACCCCCAGTTCCACCCCTGACCAGGCTTTGGACGGTTTTGAAGTGACACCCGCAGCCCAGCAGGATCGCGACGCCCAGCGCACCACCACCATAAAAAATATCGGCATCGGTTTGATTAAATACTACGATAACAACAAAAGCTACCCCAACACCACTGACTTTAAGGAAATGTACGACGCAATCCGAGTCTTCATGAAAGTGGCCACCAATCCGCAAGACCCGGTTAATAAGGCTCCCTACGTTTACACTTATGCGCCAAGTGCGGCCGGAGACGATTTTACACTGGCCTATTACAGCGAGGTTGTCCGGCAGACAATAAAAAAACACGCGGCAGACGCACAAAAAGACAAAGCCACCGAAGAGGCTGCTATTTACGACGACCAAAGGATCAACGACTTAAAGCGCCTCCAAACCGCGCTTTTGCTTTACTCTTCCAAACAGGCAGCCGGCAACCAGGATAATGTTTTTCCTTCGGCGGAAAAATACAAGACCGAACTCTTGGTCAGCGGCGACATTACCGACATACCCACAGATCCCAAAACACACAACGACTACGAATATAAGGTAAACGACACCTTTAACACTTTCACCTTAAAAGCCGTACTCGACAATCCGCCAACGGGCTCCACCGGCTACCTGTGCAACCAGCTCAACTGCGATTATTACTAATTCTAAGCAAATGACCTTCAACCTTTCCTGGCTAAGGAGGCTTTTTAAGCCGTCCGCAGCAGCTCAAACAGATTATTCCAACATTATTTGCGCCCGCGTGGTGCAGGCGGACAAACACCCGAACGCTGATCGGCTGCGCGTGGTAACCGTCGATATCGGCAGCCAAACTATTGCTCCGGTGGTTTGCGGGGCTTTCAATTTTGGACCCGGCGACTTTGTGGTTCTGGCCTTGCCGGGCGCGAAAATTGCCCAAAACATCCATTCCCAAACCCACGAGCCGTTTATACTGCAAAAAGCCAAAATTCGCGGCATCGAGAGCCAAGGCATGATTTGCGCCGGTTTTGAACTCGGTTTATCCCAAACACCCGAACCGGGCATACTTCTACTTGGCAAAAACGTGAAGCCGGGTAGCCAATTTTCACCTGAAATGATAAAATAACGCCATTAAAGACTAAATTCGGGCTAACATATGAGTAATATTGTCATTGATACCACGGAAGAAAAGCGCCTTAAACAGGAGCTGGAAAAAAGGACTGATTTTGAGGCGCAGAGAATTAGGCGATACCTGAGCATGCCGGATCTTTCAAGAACGCCGGGCAGCCCCATTGCGGAAATTGTCAAAAGAATACTTGCCAGCGCCTATTTTAAAGACCTGGACACTATCCAAACACCGGAGATTGTCCCGGCAGACATTAGTTTCGATTTATTTGATTTTCCCGCTGATCATCCGGCAAGGAGCAAATCCGATACCTACTACGTGGACGACAGTAATATTTTGCGCACCCACACTACCATTATGTGGTATTACTATCTGAAGGATGAGGGCGTCAAAGCACGGATTGCGGAAAATAAGCCTGTGGGCTGTTTCAGTTTTGGCAAAGTTTACCGCAAGGACGAAATCGACCGCAAGCACATGAACGTCTTCCACCAAATCGACGGCTGGTACCTGGCCCCCAAGTCGCAAAAAACCATTACCCAGACCGATCTGGAAGAAGCTTTGGGTAACATTGCCAAAGCCGTATTCGGTGAAAATGCCAAATACCGCCTCAACAAAGACACTTTCCCGTACACAGACCCGTCCCTGGAGATGGAAGTCGACATAAACGGCAGCTGGGTTGAAGTCGTGGGCTGCGGCGTAGTCAAAGGCAGTGTCCTGGACAAACTGGGTATTGATTCCAAAAACTACACCGGCTGGGCCTTTGGCTTCGGCTTGGAACGTTTGGCAATCACCAGCATGGAGCTGCCCGACATCCGCCTGTTGTGGTCAAATGACGAGCGCGTAAAAAAACAGCTGAACCTTGGGCAAAAATTTGTTGAAGTAAGCAAATACCCGCCCATTACCCGCGACATTTCTTTTGTTGTCAGCAGCGATTTTGTCCCCAATAACTACTTTGACCTGATCCGTGAAATTGGCGGTGACCTGGTAGAACAGGTGGAGCTGCTGGACAAGTATGAAAACAAAGAAAAATTCGGCGAGGGCAGGACCAGCTACACTTATCGCGTAATCTACAGGAGCCCTGACCGAACGCTTAAAACCGAGGAAGTGGAGCCTCTGCAGGCCCGGCTTTACGAAGAAACCAAAAAGCAATACAACGCGGAGTTAAGATAATAAAAACTCTTTTAAATAAGCCTTAAATTTGACTTATTTTTAGCGTTACACTCCTGGAATTTTATACTAAATTGTGTTAAAATTAAGGCAGGAATCGGCAAGCGGCCCAGGAGTCTGGATTAAGACAAAAACGCCCCGGAATTCCTGTTTTATTTTTAGCAACCCCTAACTCACAACATGGCGAAAAAAGAAGAAAAGCTTAAGAAATCGAATAGTTATACTGCGGAAAACATTACCGTACTGGAAGGCTTGGAGCCGGTCCGCAAGCGGCCGGGCATGTACATCGGCTCCACCTCCGAAACCGGCCTCCACCATCTAATCTGGGAAATTGTCGACAACTCGGTCGACGAAGCCATGGCCGGCCATGCTACAAAAATTGGCTTACTAATCCAAAAAGACGGCGGCGTTACCGTGGCTGACAACGGCCGCGGCATTCCGGTCGACGTCCACAAGACCACCAAAAAATCGGCTCTGGAAACCGTAATGACAGTGCTGCACGCTGGCGGCAAATTCGGCGGCGACGCCTCCGGCTATAAAGTTTCCGGAGGTTTGCACGGTGTCGGCGCGGCCGTTACCAACGCCTTGTCGACAAATTTGGTCGTACAAGTAAAACGTGACGGCAAAATTTACGAACAAAAGTATAAAACCGGCAAACCGCAGGGTGCTGTCAAGGTGGTCGGCAAGGTAAGCAAGGACGATCCGGAGCAAACCGGCACAATGACCACTTTTTATCCGGACCCGACCATTTTTGAAACCGTGGAATTTAAGCTCAAAACCGTACTCGAACACCTAAGAAGCCAAGCTTACTTAACCAAGGGCCTGCATTTTATCATTACGGATGAACGCGTCGGACTTACTTACCAGTACTACTTTGAAGGCGGACTGGTCAGCTATATCAAACAGCTTAACCGCAACAAAAAAACCAAACACCTGCCGATTTATATCAATAAAGTCGTAGGCGATGTAATGGTGGAAACTGCAATCCAGTACACAGACGATTACGACGAACGCGTTTTAGCCTATGCCAACAATGAATACAATCCCGAAGGCGGCATGCATGTCACAGGTTTCCGCACGGCCCTGACCCGCTCCATCAACAACTACGCCACGAAAAACAACTACGTTAAAGAGTCTGAAAAACTCACGGGTGAGGATATGCGCGAAGGCCTGACAGCGATCATTTCCGTAAAGCTGCCCAACCCGCAATTCGAAGGTCAGACCAAAGCCAAACTGGGCAACCCAGAAGTCAGGACCGCGGTGGAAACCGCTGTGGGGGAAGCTCTGGAAATTCACCTGGAGGAACATCCGGGGGATGCTGCCAAAATTATTGAAAAAGTGGTTTTGGCCGCCAAGGCTCGCCTGGCCGCGCGCGCAGCGCGCGACTCAGTCATCCGCAAAGGCGTACTGGAAGGCCTGGCCTTGCCCGGTAAGCTGGCTGACTGTTCGGAGTCCGATCCGGCCAAGTGTGAACTCTATATTGTAGAGGGTGACAGCGCCGGCGGCAGCGCCAAACAAGGCCGCGACCGCCGATTTCAGGCAATCTTGCCGCTGCGCGGCAAAATCCTGAACGTGGAAAGGGCCCGTTTGGACAAAATGCTCTCTTCCCAGGAAATAAAAAATTTGGTTATAGCTTTTGGCACAGGCATCGGCGAGCTTTACGACATGAGCAAGCTCCGCTACCACCGCATTATCATTATGACCGATGCGGACGTGGACGGCGCACACATCCGCACCCTGCTGCTCACGCTGTTCTACCGCTACTTCCCTGATATCATCAAAGACGGGCATCTCTACATTGCCCAGCCGCCGCTCTACCAAGTCAAAGTGGGCAAAACGGCGGAATACGCTTTTTCCGACGAACAAAGGGACAAAGTCTTAAAAGAGCTGGTGGCCCAGGTCAAAGCCAACAAAAAAGCCAAGCCGGCCAAAGGCAAGACTGCGGAATCCGAGACTGATGCGCCCGAAGAGTCCACTGTGGAAGAAACTACGGGCGGAAACCTGGACGGCGTCAAGTACACCATCCAGCGCTATAAAGGTCTGGGTGAAATGAACCCCGAACAGCTGTGGGAAACAACCATGGACCCCGAAAACCGCGTAATGCTTCAAGTTAAAATAGCCGATGCGGAAAAGGTTAGCGAAATTTTTGAGGTCCTGATGGGCGACGAAGTGGCGCCAAGAAAACGTTTTATTACCACCCACGCCAAGAACGTTAAAAACCTGGATATTTAAAAAATATCCGGGTTTTTAGACACAAGAGCAGGGCTTTGACATAAAGTTTAAAAAAGCGTAGAATACAGCCTAAGCCTCATAAAATAACGGCATAAAAATGTCTAAAAAATATTTACTGACCCCCGAGGGTTTGGAAAAACTTAACCAGGAGTTAAAGACGCTGGTCAATGACAAACGAAAAGAAGTCATTGAGCGCATTCGCGAAGCCGCGGCGCACGGCGACCTAAGCGAGAACGCCGATTACGCCCAGGCGCGCGAAGAACAGAGCTTTATCGAAGGCCGCATCCAGGAAATCGAAGACATAATCAAGAACGCGGAGATTATCAGCACCGGCAGCCACCGCAATAACGTCTCAGTGGGTTCGACTATTGTGGTAAAAATTAACGGCCAGGAGAGAAAGTACACCATTGTGGGCTCCAACGAAGCCAACCCCAAAGAAGGCAAAATCTCCAATGAATCCCTGGTGGGTAAATCCCTGCTTGGTAAAAAAACTGGAGAAAAGTTCCAGATAAGCGCCCCGGCCGGAGAAATGAACTACGAAATCATCAGCATTGAATAAGTGTTAGGAAAAAAACCGCCTTTGTAAAAATAGGCGGTTTTTGTTATAATAAATGAGTATTTCCATGATTTTTAACGTTTCGATTCATGAGCGAAAGACTTGAAGACATCATCAATGCGCGCAAAAATAAGCTCGAGGCCCTAAAACAGGCGGGCGTTGACCCGTATCCTTCTGCCTGCGAACGCACTCACACCAATCAAGCGGCCCTGGATTCCTTCGAATCTTTGCAAAATCAGGAAATTACCCTGGTCGGGCGGCTAAAGAGTTTCCGGGACATGGGCAAACTCATTTTTGCCCACATGGAAGACGGGACTGCCAAAATTCAGGTGTTATTCAAGTCCGACAACTTAGGTGCGGAGGCGTTTAAATCGCTTTTAGATTACGCCGATATCGGCGACTTTATCCAGGTTAGCGGCACGCTTTTTTTGACCAAGACCCAGGAAAAAACTTTGCAGGCAACGGGCTACAAGCTCTTGGCCAAAAGCCTGTTACCCTTGCCTAGCGAGCACTACGGCCTGCAAGACGAGGAAACACGCTTGCGTCAGCGATATTTGGATATACTACTTAACCCCGAAACCAAGAAACTGTTCGAAAAAAAGAATTTATTTTGGTCAAAGATGCGGGAATTCCTGGTTAAGAAAGGTTTCCTAGAGTTGGAAATGCCTATCCTGGAGGCAATTCCAGGCGGAGCCGAAGCGGAGCCATTCGTGACTCACCACAACGCCCTGGATCGTGATTTTTATTTGCGTATCAGCCTGGAATTGCCTTTGAAAAAAATGCTTGTGGCGGGCTATGAAAAAGTTTTCGAGATTGGCCGGATTTTCCGCAACGAAGGCATTGACACCGAACACTTACAGGACTATACGCAGATGGAATTTTACTGGGCCTACAGCGATTTTGAAAAACTTATGGACTTCCTCCAGGAAATGTACCAATACGTTATCCAGGAAACTTTTGGCACGCTGACTATTGCCAGCCGGGGTATCACCTGCGACTGGAGCGGGGAATGGGAAAAAGTCAGCTACATCAAGCTCTTTCAGGAACACACGGGCATTGACCTGAAACTGGCCAATGATGCCGATTTAAAAAAATATTTGGACGAAAAAAATATTAAATACGAGCCTGCCGCGCACCGCGCCAAGTTGATTGACACCATCTTTAAAACGGTCAGGTCTGCCATCCCGTCGGGTAAGCCTGTGTTCCTGGTCGACCAGCCGGTCGAACTGGAGCCTTTGGCCAAAAAAGACCCTAGCGACCCCAAGCTGGTACAGCGTTTGCAGATTGTCGCCTATGGCACAGAGCTGGGCAAGGGGTTTGGCGAACTCAATGACCCCACAGACCAGCGCGCCCGCTTTGAAGAACAGATGCAACGGCGTGAAGCAGGGGACAAGGAAGCCCAATTTATAGACTTCGATTACCTGGAAGCTATGGAATACGGCATGCCGCCGGCTGCAGGCTTCGGGGTTTCGCAGCGCTTGTTCGCCTTTTTGACTGACCGGCCCATTAGGGAAACCGTGATTTTCCCACCCATGAAAAAGCAAAAATAGCATGAAGCTGCTGATTGCAACATTCAATCAAGGCAAACTGGAGGACTATCAGTCTTTTTGCAAGGATTGGGGGCTGACGGCTGTTAATTTAAGAGATGTCGGCATTACCGAAGAGTTCGAGGAAATACACGACACTTTTGAAGCTAATGCCAAAGCCAAAGCGGAGTTCTACGGCCGGCTTAGCGGCTTGCCCACGCTGGCGGACGACAGCGGCATCGAAATTCCATTTTATAACATGGAACCGGGCGTAAAGACCAAACGCTGGGCCGGCCCCGGAATACAGGGCAAAGATTATTTTCGCTTTATCATCGAAAAAATAAAGGGCATACCACCAAAACAGAGACACGGACAAATGCGGGCCGTACTGGCACTCTATATAAACGGCCAGACGCATCTGGCTGAAGGGAAAATTATTGGCACCTTTACGGACCAGGTATACACGGAATCCTTCACTCCCGATTATCCCTGGGACTCGATATTTATACTGGGCGCCAACGGAAAATACTACGAGGCGCTCACTCCGGAAGAAAATCTAGAGTACAACCACAGGCGCGTAGCCTTTGAACAATTCAAGCCCCTGCTTATCCATGAAAACTGAACTTTCACCGGAAGAAATTATCAATCGTTTCTCCAGCCCAGGGCTGGAATATTTTGCTTATTTTTATGAATAAAGGCCCAATCCCCATTGCAGTAGCCGCAATCCGGGACAAACAAGGCCGGCTGCTTTTAGCCAAAAGGCGGGATAAAAAATTCAAAGAAGCAAACGGCCTTTGGGAACTGCCTGGCGGACATGTGGAATTCAAAGAAGATGCAGCCAAGGCAGTGGTGAGGGAATGCCTGGAAGAAACCGGGCTTAAAGTCAAGATTCTCCGTTTGCTGCCCAAGCTTTACAATAATTTTTGGCGCGACGCGAAAGGGGATCACTACCACACCATACTTGTTGCTTATGAATGTCTTGCTGTCGGCGGAAAACTTCACGACAGCAAACACGACTACAAAATCAGCGACCTGCGCTGGGTCTGGCCTGACGAAATCATTAAATATAAACTGTTGCCAAAGACAAAAGAAATTGTGGCTCTACTTAACACTTAACAAGACTTCCATGCTCGATATTAAATTTATTCGCGAAAATGCCGACAAGGTAAAAAAAGCGGTCCAGGATAAAAACATCAACCTCGATGTGGACCAACTGCTTGATTTAGACGCACAGCGGCGCGCTTTAACCACGGAAAGCGAAAGCCTGCAGGCAACCAAAAACCAGGTATCAAAAGAAATCCCGAAGCTCTCCGCAGAAGACAAAAAAATCAAATTGCTGGAAATGAAAGAGGTGGACCTGAGAGCGAATGAACTCAAGGAGAAACTGCGTGCTGTACTGGTCAAATACGAAGAACTGATGTATTTAGTACCGAACATTCCCAGCCCGGAAACCCCAATCGGCAAAGACGACAGCGGCAATGTGCCCTGGAGCTACTGGTCGCCGGCTTTGGGCCATGTCGACCCCAAGGAAACGGAGAAAGTAAAGAGTATCCCCACCAAATTTGACTTTGAAGTTAAAGACCATATGACTCTGGCCAAAGCCCTCGACCTTCTGGACACAGAAGCGGGTGTAAAAACCGCGGGCTTTCGCGGATATTACCTGAAAAACGAGGCTGTGCTCATGCACTACGGCATTCTTTGGCATGCGCTGAAAAAAATGCAGGAAAAAGGTTTTGCCCTTATGGCTCCACCGGTACTAGGCCGGTCGTTTGCCTTTTACGGCAGCGGGCATTTTCCGTTCGGCCGCGCCGACCAGTACCAAGTAATGACCGAGGAAGATTTGCAAAAAGGGATTACGGAACCCGTTTACCTTTCCGGCACATCCGAACCCAACCTGCTTGCGTACGTTGCTGACAAAACTTTCGAAGAATCGGAGCTGCCGGTAAAGATGTGCGGCATTTCCAGCTGCTTTAGGGGAGAAATCGGGAGCTACGGCAAAGACACGAAGGGCATATATCGCGTGCATGAATTCATGAAAGTTGAGCAGGTAATCGTCTGCAAAGCCGACGTAATTGAAGGCGACAAGTGGCTGGAAGCTTTGCGCGAAATCGCCCAAGAAATGCTGATGGACTTAAAATTGCCCCACCGCGTACTCAACATCTGCACGGGCGATATGGGCGCGGGCAAATATAAAATGTACGACATTGAAACCTGGATGCCTTCCAGGCAAAACTACGGGGAGACCCACTCCGATTCCAACCTGACCGACTGGCAGGCGCGGCGTTTGAACATCAAATACAAGGGCAGTGACGGCAAAACCAAGTTCGCCTACACCCTCAACAATACGGTTATTGCCAGCCCCCGCATCCTCATTGCCATTCTGGAGAACTACCAGCAAAAAGACGGCAGCATTTTAGTCCCTGACATTCTGAAACCTTACATAGGCAAGGACGTAATTTTGGCAAAATAGCCGATGTTTGAATCCGGACGAAAAAAAATTAAGTACCGCAACCTGCATTTCAAACGGGAGCTGGAAAAAGCCCGGCAGTATAAGCGTCCGGCCCGCCAGCTGCCGGAAACCAAGACCGCCGTTTTCTTGGAAAAAATCGGCCTGGGCAGCAGGCTGTCCAAATTCTTCACGCTGCTGGCTTTTTGCCTGCTCGTTTACCTGGTTTTCATTCCCAACTTTTTATTTATCAAGTCCGTACAGATTACCGGGGACAGCCTGGTGCACAAACAGCAGCATGAAGATATTGTGGCTTCGTTCTTAAATTCCAGCAGGGCTTGGCCGCAAAAAAACCTGCTGCTTTTGAGCAGCGGCAAATTAAAACAGGACCTGGCCAAAGACCCCTGGGTTATTTCCGTAGATTCGGTAGAAAAAGTCTGGCCCAACCGGCTGGCTATCCGGCTAACCGAGCGGCGCGAATTCGCCTTAGTGGAAACCAAAGATGCCAAGATGGTTTTTTCCAACGACGGGCGCTATTTGAGCACACTTACCGGCAGCACCACGCCGGACAACACCCTGGTCGTACTCAAAACTTCGGAAGACCTTAGCCAAGATAAACCGCTGCCCTCGGCCAGCCTGGAGCTAATCAGAACCCTGCAGCAAAAAATCCCCGAAATTTGTCATTCCACAGTTTCCGCTTACGATATTTACCCTTCAACCAACCCTGACGTGGAAGCCGAAACTGCGGCAGGCTATAAACTTATTTTTGACACCAGCAACGACAGCACAGAAGTCCTGGACAACCTCTCGGTCTTAATCGACAAGCTGTCACAGGACGAAAAAAACCGTCTTTTTTACATAGACTTAAGAATTAAAAACAAAGCTTACGTTTGTTTCAAGGGCACCAGCTGCACCACAGACACGGTGTTTCAAAACCCTTTTGTAACAGGGCAGAACGCAAGCACCAGCGCTTCATCAACGCTCCCAACACCTCAATGAAAAAACTTTCGGTAATCTCACTTGGCGGTTCGCTCATTTTTCCAGGAAAGATCAACACGGCCTTTCTAAAAAACTTCAGGCGGCTGATTTTAGAACGGATAAAAAAAGGCGAGCGGTTTATTATCATCACGGGTGGAGGGCAGCTCTGCCGGGAATATAACTCCGCCCTGGAAACAGTCGGCCGGCCCAGCCCCGCAGACCTGGACTGGATGGGCATAAATGTGACCTGGACCAACGCCAAGCTGATTCAACTAATGTTCGGAAAAAACGCGCATCCGGAAGTGGCCACAAACCCAGAACAGCCAATAGCATTTAAACGGCCCATTTTAGTGGGCGGCGGCTGGAAGCCGGGCAGAAGCTCCGACGGGGCCACGGTCAAATATGCCCAAACGTACGGGGCGCAGTCGGTTATTAACCTCAGTAATATAGACTTTGTTTACGAGCAAGATCCGAAAAAATTCCCAGGCGCAAAAAAAATTGAAAGCATTTCCTGGAAAAATTTCCGCAAAATAGTCGGGAATAAATGGGATCCGGGCGCAAACCTGCCCTTTGACCCCACGGCTGCCAAATTTGCCGAAGCACACAGGCTGAAAGTTATCATCACCCGTGGCACGGATATAAAAAATTTGCGTAGCCTGTTGGCCGGCCGGCCGGCCAAAGGCACAACCATTTCCTAGCTTTCAAAAAAAACCGGACTTCGGGCGAAGTCCGGTTTTTTTTGTTTTACTTACTGCACCTTGTATTCAGTCACAACAATCCAAGTGCCCACATAGGGCCTAACCTCGGCAAAACCTTTTTCGTCCAGCTTGACCCAGTTCTTCGGCGTTTCGGGCTTGCTAGAACCGAATCCGTTTGTCCACAGCAGCCAGACCAGGTCGCCGCGCTTGACCTGGGTATTAAAGTCCGGCAGCAGGTCTTGGTTGGTCAAAATTGCCGTACCGGCAAAGTGCGGCAAGTCACTGACCTCACGGCTGCCGCCGGTGTAGAGCAGGGGCCTGACCGGCGTTTGGTTGTAATACTTAAAATTGAAAAATTCAAAGCTAGTACCCACATATAGCTTGTCTTCGGGCTGTACGTTGGCATCCAAAAATTTGGCGGCCGCAGCCATTCCCGGCTTGGTCTGCACGCCCAAATCCTGCCAGTACACGTACACCCCAATAAGATTAAAGGTTACGCAGGCACCAAAAAGGAGATAGGCGATTTTTTTATACCGTAGCTGGCCAAGCCATGCAGCCAGAGCGATATTCAAAAATGCAGCGGTGAAAATAAAGTATCTGACCAAATATACGGACGAACTGCTGCCTTTCAGCCGGGCCAAAATGTAAAACAGGAAAGAGCCGCCGAACGGCGCCAAAATTGCCAGAATTACCAGCCATTTTTCAAAAACTTGGGTTTTTCTGAGGAACCGGTACAGAAAATATAGGGCAAACACAAAAGTTACCGCCAGTAAAATCTGGGTTTTAAATTTTGCCGGATCATGGCCGATGCCGAATAGCAAAGTCCAAAGCGTAGAGGGAATACTCCACCGGTCCACGGGAGGTATCCAGTATCCGGCATCCACCTGCCGGTACTGGAACAAAAAAGTCTTGAGCCAGGGCAAAAAAGAAAGGGCGATCAGCAAAAAAGACAGCAACAGCCAGCTATATTTTTTAATGCTGCCCTCATGGTGGAAAAACAAATAAACCAACCCGTAAAAGCAGATTGCAGTAGCCGTAAACAGCAGGTAATAGTGGGTATAAATTAGAACGACCGTACTTAAAACAAAACCCAAATAATTCCAAAGCATGCTCCGCTTCAAAGCAATTTCCTGGGGCAGGCGGGGCATGGCCAATTTACTGGTTCCGTACAGGTCTTTTTGGCGGTGGAGAGCCTTGGTCAAAAAGTAAGCCGAGAGTACGGCAAAAAATGCGCCCATGGTATACATCCTGGCCTCTGTAACATATTGGACGGAAAAAGGATTGACAGCTGCCAAAAGCCCGGCCCACAGGGCCAGCTTTTCGCTCTTAAAGGCTTCCCGAACGAACAGCCATACTGCCCACACCGTAAGGACGCCGAAGAGGACTGACATGCCGCGCAAAGAAAGCAGCGAATCCCCGAAGACATAATGCCACAGGCGCAAAAAAACGTAATACATAGGCGGATGCACATCCAGGCCGATGCGGTACATCATTTCCTTCCATGGGTAGCGGATGAGCAGGGCGGAAAAAGCCTCGTCGTGCCAAAGCGAAATGGCCGTTAAATTCCAAAATCTTAATGCGGCGGCCAGCGCCAGAATTCCGGCAATAGGCCAATACCTTTTTATGTGCATAGAAAACTTATTTTTCACTTTAATTATTTAACTTCGTATACGGCCATGGCTGCCTGGCCGAACTGGTTGCGTACCTCCAGAACAAGTTTGGTTTCCGGATGGTATGCTTTAAATTTTTTAATGTCAAAAATCGAACTCTGGGTAAACACAATCTGGTCGCCGGCTTTCAGGCCTTTGAGCTCCCAGGAATTTTCAGGATCCACCTGCATATAAGGCACGCTGCATGGGCTGTCAAAGTTACCCTTAGGGTCGCTGGTAATATAATCCGTGGTCTGTACAGAAAATTTATCCAGTACCAAATAAGTGGAATCTTTTTTGCAGCGCTCCACCAGGTATTTACCCACGGGGCTCAGATCGGAACGGAAGGCATAAAAATTTTCCGGGCTGTTTGCGGCATATACAAAATAAGCAAAATAGGCTTGCAAAACCAGAGCGGCAAAAAACAAGGCCACAACCGCCTTAAGCAGCCTGCTGTTAAACTGATAAAAGCGCTGCTGGCCGGAAACCGGCTTGTTCCAATCCCAGACCGAGCCTGATCCCAATTTTTTTTGCCATAATTTTTCCCTGAAACTCATAGCGCCTTCAGCAAACCACATCAGGCCCAACGCGGTTAAGATGAACACCGGGGGGATAACGCCAATACCCCTCAAGCCGTGCGGTATGCCTTCTGCCGTACTGACAACAGGTAGGAGTAAGCCAAAAAACCAGCCAATAAGCAAATAGTATGTCCAGTAACGGCTTCTTTTGGCCGGAGCAAAGAAATACGCTATGGCAAAAAACAAAGCTGCCAGCAAAGCCACGGCAAAAAACGGGCTGATGAGGGGGGAAAGGAAGGGGTAGCCGGAAACATTCTGCCGCCAATTCAAGTCGCCCTGGAAGAAAAAGCCCAGCATCTGGGTTTTAAAAACCTCGCCCATCACGGAACCGACCACGGAAAGGGGAGGCTTGCTGGTCAACTGCACGCCGTTAACCGTATACAACTCCTGGTTAAAGATGCTCACCTGGCCGGCCCGGCCCAGAAAAGAGCCCGGGTGCTGGTAAAAATACTTGCCAATGGGGTAGAAAAATATCACGAAAGCCACCAGAAATGAAACAGCAGGCCAAAAATATGTTTTTACTTCAGCCTTAAGGATTTTTTGTTTCAGCGCACCCAAAAGCGGCCACAGCAGCACCATAAACAAAATCGGCGCCATAATCCTGAAAGCGATGTAAGTATAAAAACCTAAAGCAAAACTAGCTCCGGTCAAAAAGCTATACAACAATTTTTTCTTGTTGATGGCTGCGGTATAGGTACAAAGCAAAAAATAAAAGGTCAAAGAAGCAAACAGGGGGATAAGGATTGCGCGGAAAGCGGTCCGGGAAAGCACAATATGCCAGGAATTTACAGCCATCAGGAAAGTGGCCAGCAGGGCAATGTTCACGGCCCGGCGCTTGCCGGATTCGTCTTCCGGATCCAAGGTAAAACTCAAAAGTTTTTTGGTCACCAAGAAACACATAAGCACGGACAAAAGACCCACCAGCGCCGACACCAAATGGTGTTGCCAAGCGCCCTTGCCAAACAGTTCAACGCCGCCCCAAAGCATATAGAAGAAAAGCGCCTCGCGACCATTACCGCGCTCGTAAAAAGGCTGAAGCACGCCTTTTTGCATTAAGTTAACATCCAAACCATTGGCGGCTTCATCGGGAAACAAGCCGCCGGGCATACCCGGCTGCAGGTTCTCTACCTTAAAGTCCTTAATTGAGCACTGGCTGCCGCAATCCCAATGAAAGAGCAGGTAAAACCTAAAAAAAGCAGCCAGGATTAAAATTATAGCCAGCAGATATTTTTGGTTTCGGGTCATAGTTTTTGTGTTTGCTTTATGGCAGCAATTTCAGTATAATTTATGCATGAAATTGCTTGCCAAAGTTGAAGAAAATAATTATTTTTTGTTTCTTTGGGCCTTGTGCCTGATTTTTAATATTATAACATTTTTATTCATTTACTACAAAATCCTGCCTTCCGGCAACACCTTTGCCTTAAAATACAACGTGATTACCGGGGTAGAATGGTATGGCAAGGGCTACAACCTTTACCAGATTCCGCTGGTCGGTTTGGCCATCCTGGGTTTGAATTATCTGCTTAGCCGCTTGCTCAGACATCGGGCGGACTTTCTGGCAGCCATGGCTATTTTCGTCACTCTGGTCGTACAGCTGCTGCTATTGGCCGCAGCCTTGTTTTTAAAAACCGTTAACTAATGTTCAGAAAACGCACTCTTACTGAAAGGTTTTGGGAAATCCAGCCAGGGCTCCACTTCTGGACCGTGTTTATTTTGGCGGTTACCCTGTCCTATTTGCAGCCGGTTTGGGCTGCGCTTTTCATTGTATGTTTTGACCTGTACTGGGTACTGAAGGCTTTGAACGTGGCCAGCCACCTAATGTCCAGTTATTTGAAATTTAAATTTTTTGTCACCATTGACTGGCTGGACTGGACCGAACGCCTTCAGGACTTGCCGGGCTTTATCGGGTTTCTCAAAGAACGTCGGACGAGTCCGGTCAGCCAGCGCGAAAAAAAATACTTGGAATGGGAAATTACCCGCCTGAACCAGCTGGCCGAAAAAGGCAGGACTGCCTTGGATTACAAAAAATATTACCAGCTCGTGCTCATTCCTTTTGTGGACGAAAGCTTTGAAGTTTTGGACTCCACGCTGCACGCCATAACGGCCTCCAATTACCCCAAGGATAAAATGCTCCTGCTTTTGGCCAGCGAGGAACGGGCGGGCCAGGAAGCCAGGGCTGTTGCCAGCCGCATTAAGGAAAAATACCAGGGGGCGTTTTATAAGTTTTTTGTCACCGCTCACCCGGACGGCCTGGCGGGGGAGATAAAAGGCAAGAGCGCCAACGCCTCTTACGCCGTGCAGGCAATCCTGCCCGACCTGGCGGCTGCGGGCATTGGCGTAGAACAGGTTTTGGTTTCGAATTTTGATTCCGACACCATTGTGCATCCCCAGTATTTTTCGCGCGTGGTCTACGAGTTCCTAACCGCGGATAAGCCTTACCAGAGCAGCTACCAGCCGATTGCGGTATACAACAACAACATTTGGGACAGCCCCGCGCTCATCCGGGTAATTAGCGTTTCCAATTCTTTCTGGCAGTTCACCGAGAGCAGCCGGCCAGACCGCCTGAGGACTTTTTCTTCGCACAGCATGCCGCTAAAAACTTTGGTGGAAGTCGGCTTCTGGAAAAAAGACATTGTCAATGAAGACGGTTACATTTACTGGCAATGCTATATGCATTTTAAGGGCGATTACCATGTCGTGCCGCTTTTCGTACCCATTAGCCTGGACACCTGCCTAGCGGCCTCAACCTGGGAAACCATCAAAAACCAGTACAAGCAAAAACGGCGCTGGGCCTACAACGTGGAATATTACCCGCATTTGGTGCCCAAACTTTTAACCCTGGACGCACCCCTCTGGGACCGGCTCTATAAACTTTTCCAGTACGTGGAAGGCAATTTCAACTGGGCTACGGCCAGCATTATGATTTCCATGCTCGGCTGGCTGCCGCTGTTCGTCGGCGGCGACGATTTTTATACCACAGTGGTGGCGTTCAACCTGCCCTTCATCACCAAGGTGCTGATGAACACCGCGCTCTTCTTTTTGATTTTCAGCGTATACATAAATATGATTCTTCTGCCGCCCCGACCGGCTAAATACGGCGCCACACGCAGCGTCATGATGTACCTGCAGTGGTTTTTAGTGCCTATCGCTTCGGTAATTTTTGGCAGCTTGCCGGCCGTGGAAGCCCAGACCCGCCTCCTGTTCGGAAAATACCTGGAATTCTGGGTCACGCCCAAAGCCCGCCTGGGCGAAAACACCGGCCTGTCCATGAAAGAAATGCAAGCCGTAAACACCCCCCGCAAATAACATGCCTTATTTTTTTTATTTTTTAGCCGCCACTCTGCTGTCCGCCCTGTTTACGCCTGTAGTCAAAAAGGCGGCCTTCCGTTTCCAAATTCTGGACATACCCAACAGCCCGAGAAAAATCCAAAAGCACCCCACGCCGCTTTTGGGCGGGGTGTCGGTCTTCTTGTCTTTTGTGCTTGTTACGGCTGGCTACCTGCTGTTGTCCCGGCCCGATTTTAATATTGTACCTTTCAAATTCTTCCTGGGCATTTTCAGCGGCGGACTTGTGCTGCTGGTAGGCGGGATTTTGGACGATAAATACAACCTGCCGCCCAGGGCTTTGTGGCTGTTCCCGGCCCTAGCCTCGCTGTGCGTTGTCGCCTCCGGCATTGGCGTGGGTATCACCACGCTTTCCAACCCTTTCGGCGGCACGCTCAACATTGGCCAGGTAATTTTTGGCATCAAGCTTTCTGCACTGATTATGTGGTTATGGATGATGGGCATGATATTCACCACCAAATTTTTGGACGGGCTGGACGGGCTCTGCTCCGGCATTGCGCTCATCGGCGGCCTGACCTTGTTCGCGCTGTCTTTGACCGAACACATCAACCAGCCCATCACGGCCAGCCTGGCCGTCATCTTTACGGGGGCAATTGCCGGATTTTTGCTCTACAACTTCCACCCGGCCAGTATTTTTCTGGGCGAATCAGGCAGCACGTTTTTGGGCTTTGGCTTGGGGGTTTTGGCCATCATCCTGGGCGGAAAAATCGCTACCGCGCTGCTGATTATGGGCATCCCCATTTTAGACGTGGCTTGGGCTATTATGCGGCGGCTGTGGTACGGGCAAAGCCCATTTAAAGCGGACAAAAGCCACTTGCACCACCGCCTCCTGGATATTGGCCTGTCCCAGCGCCAAGCCGTGCTGGTGCTGTACGGCATTTCCGCAATTTTCGGGTTTACAGCCGTATTTCTGCAATCCATGGGCAAACTGATCGCCCTGGGCGTGCTGTTCTGCGTCATGGTGGTCTTGGCCCTGGCTTTGGTTATGATTTACAAGCGCCAGCACCCCCATATTCCCGACCTGTTTGATAAGGTTGACGAAAAAGCCCAAAAATGATAGAATAGCAAAGTAATTTTTGAATCCTTAAACTTTCCCGTTAAACTATGTTCGCAATCATTGAAACCGGCGGCAAGCAGTATCTGGTCAAAAAAGGCGAGAAGCTGCAAGTGGAGAAACTGGCAGGCGAAGCCGGCCAAACTTTGAAATTTGAAAAAGTGCTCTTTACCTCAGACGGCAAAACTTTTCAGCTGGGCAAGCCTTATGTCTCCGGCGCCAGCGTGGAAGCCAAGGTCTTAAAACAGGGCAAAGGCAGAAAAGTGGAAGTCCTGAAATACAAAGCCAAAAGCAAGTACCGCCGCAAGATTGGCCACCGCCAGCACTTTACCGAAATCCAAATCACCAAGATCTAAAACAAAACCCCCGCTTGTACAGCGGGGGTTTTTAGTTGGCTTTATATTTCCCGGCGGCCTTCCATGGCCCGAGTCAGGGTAATATCGTCCGCGTATTCCAAATCGCCACCCATAGGCAGGCCGCGGGCGATTCTGGTAATTACGAGCTGAGGGAATTGCTGCTTGAGGATTTTCTGCAGATGCATGGCCGTGGTTTCGCCTTCCAAAGAAGGATTGGTGGCAATTATAATTTCCCTGACCGCGTCCGGTCTGCTTACACGGGCCACCAAAGAATCAATTTTCAAATGTTCCGGACCCACGCCCTCCAAAGGGTTTAGCACGCCGCCCAAGACATGGAACACACCCTTAAAATTTCCGGTCTTATCTATGGCCAAGGCATCCAGCGGTTCTTCCACCACGCAAATCAGGCCCTGGTCGCGCCGTTCATCCGTGCATACGGAGCAAGGATCCGTTTCCACCATGTTGTGGCAAATGCTGCAAAAAGTCACGTTCTGTTTCAGATTAGCCACGGCGCCAGACAGGGATTCCAAATCCAGGCTGTCTTTTTTCAGCAGATAAAACGCCAGGCGCTGGGCGGTCTTGGGGCCGATGCCAGGCAAACGGGAAAACTCGTTGATAAGTTTTTGAATGGAGGAGGGGAGGCGGGTCATGGGCTTAAACTTCTTCGGGGTTAAGCTGGTTTAAAGAACTCATTACGGCCTGGGGGCTGATGTCGAAAGTCTTGTCCAAATTCTTAAAGCTGGTTTTGTCCGCGTCAAAGAACAAATCCACCTCGCCGGTCGGGCCGTTGCGGTGCTTTTTAATATGGATTTCGGCAATATTGGGCCGGCGGGAATCCTTGCCTTTATACATGTCTTCGCGGTAAATAAACATCACCACGTCCGCATCCTGTTCAATGGAACCGGACTCGCGCAAGTCCGCCAATTGTGGCACCTTGTCCGGGCGGTTTTCCACGCCGCGGGAAAGCTGGGACAGGGCAATCACGGGGATGTTCAGCTCGCGGGCCAAAATTTTCAGGCTCCGGGAAATTTCGGAAACTTCCTGCACGCGGTTGTCCGTATTTTTGCCGGACATCAGCTGTAAATAGTCAATCACCAGCATGCCGACATTGTGCTCCATGTGGAGGCGCCGCGCCTTGGTGCGGACTTCCATTACGCTGCTGCCGGCCGCGTCGTCAATAAATATCGGGGCCTCGGACAGCACGCCCATGGCTTCGCCGATTTTTTCAAAATCCTCGTCGTTCAAATGCCCGGTGCGGATTTTCCACAAATTCACGTCGCTCTGCGCGGACAGCAAGCGGTCGACCAGCTGGTCTTTGCTCATTTCCAAAGAAAATATTCCCACCGGCACTTTGGAAGTAACACCCACGTGGCGGATAATATCCAGGGCCAAAGAAGTTTTTCCCATAGAAGGCCGCGCCGCCAGAATAATCAAGTCGGACTTCTGCATGCCGCCCAGCTTCTGGTCCAAATCCACAAAGCCCGTAGCTACGCCCCTAAGCTTGCCCTGGTCGCGGTGTAACTCGTCAATGCGCTCAAAAGTCGCGGACAAAATGTTGTTAATGGAAACGAAATTCTGCTTCAAGTGCTTTTGGGATACGCCAAAAATCTGGGTTTCGGCCTTATCCAAAATCTGTTCAATTTCGGCGTCCTCGTCGTACGCCAGATTGTTGATTTCCCCGGCCGTGGAAATCAACCGCCTGAGCGTGCCTTTTTTCCTGACAATAAAAGCATAGTGGACCACATTGGCGGCCGAAGGCACGGAATTAATAAGTTCCGTGAGGTAGCTGCCCCCGCCGACCTTGTCCAAGGCCTTTCTTTCTTCCAGGGCATTAGTCACGGTCAAAATATCAATCGAAACGCTTTTGGCAAACAGGGACTGCATAGCCTCGTAAATCAGCCGGTTGCGGTTGTCGTAAAAATCGTCCGGGGATATTACGTCGGCAATCTTAATAATTGCGTCTTTATCGAGCATGAGCGAGCCCAAAACCGAGACCTCGGCTTCGGGCGACTGGGGCGGCAAGCGGACTGCAGTTTGGTTGTCTGCCATATTGGGAAAATTCTTAGTTTTAAATCAGGTTGCCTACTCATTATAGCCTAATCGCCAAAAACTAAAAATAGCGTAAAAGGCCCTGTTTTCAGCCTGTTTGTGGGTATTCGGTAGATTAACGGTGGACAACAAAACAGCCCCTACAAGGGGCTGTTTTAAGCGTTTTAAGGCACTTTTTGGGCTAAAGACTGATTTTCCGCTTGATTTTCTGGCCTTCGGGGGTATCAAGCACCTCATAACCCAGCTCTTCAATCTGCTTCCTTAGCTCGTCGGACTTGGCAAAATCTTTTTTTTGCCTGGCGTGCTCGCGGGCCTGTTTCAATTTTTCAACATCTTCAGTCAAAACCAAGGTGTCCTTTATGTTTTTTACCTCCTCGAGCCTCAAGCCAAAAATTCTATCAAACTGCATCAATAAATCAAATTTTTGCGAACCACTGATTTCTGAACCCAACATCTCCCAAGCGACTGCCAAAGCCTGTGTGATGTTTAAATCATCGCTAATTGCATTGGCAAACTTTATACCAAACTCGGTAGCTCTGGTTGCGCTTGTATCCAAAGTTACAATTTTATTACCAACCAACAGCTCTTTAGCTTTTAATGTCAAATTATATCTGGCATTTTTAGCTGCATGCAAACCCTCCCAAGTAAAATTCAATTGCGTTCGATAATGAGCCTGCAGGCACATATAGCGGTAATCGAGAGGGGAAAAGCCTTTTTCTTTCAGAGTATCCAAAGTAATAAAATTACCCTCGCTCTTGCCCATGCGCCCGCTGTCCACCAGCAAAAATTCGCCGTGCATCCACATATTGGCCAAAGGCAGGCCGAACGCGGCTTCGGACTGGGCGATTTCATTGGTGTGGTGCGTGCCAATATGGTCCACGCCGCCGCAGTGAATATCGAAAGGCTGGCCTAAAATTTTCCGGGAGATGGCGGAGCATTCAATGTGCCAACCGGGAAAACCTTCGCCCCAGGGCGACGCCCAGTGCAAAATATGGTTTTCGTATTTGCCTTTCAGAAAAAACCACAAGGCAAAATCCGCGGGATGTTTTTTGTCCGGGTCCAGCACCACTTCCTCCCGCGCGCCGCTCTTTTTTTCCGAAAGTTTTTGCCCCGAAAGCTTGCCATAATCCGCCAGCTTAGAGGTATCAAAATAAATAGCCTTCTCGCCTATGTAGGTAAAACCCTTTTGTTCCAAAGTTTTAATTATTTCCACCTGTTCGGGGATAGCCTGGGTGGCAGGCAGGACAGTATCGGGCCTAAGGATGTTTAACGCGTCCGTGTCCTGAAAAAACTTTTCCTTATAAAACTTGGCAATGTCCAAAGGGTTTTTGCCTTCGCGTTTGGCGCCCACTTCCAGCTTATCTTCGCCTTCATCGCCATCGCCAACCAAGTGTCCAACATCCGTAATGTTCATGGCATGCTTAACCTGAAAACCTTCGTAAAGCAAGGCGCGCTTCAGCAAGTCTTCAAAAATATAGGTTCGCAAATTGCCAATGTGGGCGTAGTTGTAAACCGTGGGCCCGCAGGTATAAAGGTTCACGTGGCCTGGGTTGATGGGTTTAAGCTCTTCAGTTTTCTTGGTTAAGGTGTTGTATAGTTTCATAGGCTAATTCTACCAAAAAACCCGGGAAATAAAAAACCGCCCGGCAAAAAGCCTGGCGGTCTTAGCTCATCATTTTAAGATGGCCTTCGCGCAGGCGCTTAAGCCCGCGGAAAGAATGGTCGTCTTCCAAAATCTTGGCCAGATGCAAGCCGCTCATAAAATGCGGCGAAATGACGTAGTCGATATTCTGGTTATACAAGTATTTAATTTCTTCCTCATCCTGGGCAATGAAAATAAGTTTGGGACGTCGCTTCTTGCCCGCATTCAGCTTTTTTACCGCGTCCAACAGGGCAAGGTTGTCGTTTAAATCCGGCACCGTGGAAATAATCAGCTTGGCATCGGACAGGTTTACCTGGTCCTGGATGTAGGTATCCGTAATGTCGCCGCACACCGCTTTGAGCCCCTCTTCCAAATATTTTTCCACCACCTCGGGGTTAAAATCCACTAGCACAAACGGCTGGCGGGTTTTGGATAAAGTTGCTATCAGGTGCCGGCCCATGCGGTGCCCGCCCACAATGATAACGTGGTTCTTGAGCACGGTTACATCCATATTTTTTTCCGCGCTGCCTTTGAAAAAATCCAAGTGCTTTAACATTGGCCTCAGCCAGTCGTACAGTTTGGCCGAATTCATTACCATGTAAGACGAGAGGGCGAAAGTAATGATACCGATAAAAGTCACCATGGAAACCTGGGCGCGGCTTAAAATTCCCAACTTGTGGCCCAACGCCACGAGAATCAGGCTAAATTCGGAAATCTGCGCCACGGTCACGCCGGCAAAGAATCCGGTCCTGGGCTTATAGCCCTGCAGGGCCAAAAGCAGCATGACAATGAGCGGGTTGCCCAAAAGCACAAAGACCGAAACCGCTATGGCGGGAACCACCATGCTGCCGAAATCGCCAAAACCCAAACCGGAACCCAGGACAATGAAAAAAATAATAATGAAAAAATCCCTGAGAGGCTTGATGCGAGCGCTGATTTCGTAATGCACCGCGCTGCGCGCCAAAGCCAGGCCCGCCAGAAACCCGCCAATCTCCAAAGAAAAACCCACTACCGGCAGGGAAACGAAGGCGGCCAGACCCAAAGCCCAGGCCAGGGAAAAAATCAGCAGCAATTCTTCCGATTTGCCAATAATATGCACGGCTTTGGGAAAAACCTTGGCCGACATCCAGGCCACAAACAAAATAAGTATCAACGCCCGTACCAGGGTAAACATCACGTTTTGCCAGATTGGCAGGCCGCTATACAGGCTGGCGGTTTCCGAAGATACGCTGGCCAGGGCCAGCAGAATCAGCACTGCAACAAAGTCCTGCATTAAAAAAACGCCAACCACAATTTTGCCGTACAGACTTTGTAATTCCTTCTTTTCGGTGAGCAGCTTGACAATAATAATGGTGGAGGCAAAAGTCAGGGCAGGCGCCATAAACAGGGAGGAGGCGGGCGAAAAATGCAGAGCGCGCAAAAGCGCATAACCCAGCACGCTGGTAAACACAATCTGGCCCGCGCCTGTCAGCAGCGCGGTCTTGCCAATTTTTTTCAGCTGGGTGACATCCAATTCCAAGCCCACCATGAACAGCAGCAGGGTAATGCCAATTTGCGAAAGGCTCTGCAAGGTTTCCCCCCATATGCAGGCGGTAATATCCAAAAGACCCCAAAATAACGCCTGTAAGAATGTAGGCAATAATGCTGGGCTGCTTGAGCAGGCTAATGATAAAAGCCACCAGGCCCGCCAAGATTAAAACGATTGTAAGTTCAAAAAATAAATTTTCCACGAACTTTTTTTGTTTCTTAAACTGGGCTGTTTAAATTATTATACCATAATTTGAAGCCAAACCAAATTTCCTGTATAATTATCGTATTAACCCAAATTTATGGAACTCAATACGATTTTTTTCATCGGTCCCCAGGGCAGCGGCAAAGGCACCCAGGCCAAAATGCTCGCCTCCAAACTTGGCTTTTTTTACTGGGAAATGGGCGGCATCCTGAGGCAGGTGGCGCAAGAAGAGACCGAGCTGGGTAAAAAAATCAAAGGCTTGATTGACCAGGGCATTTTGCTTTCCGACGACCAGATTTACGAGGTCGTTAATTCCCGCTTTACCCAAATACCCAAAGACAAAGGCGTAATTTTTGACGGCATTCCCAGGCGTTTGGGCCAAGCCCAATTTTTGATGGATTTTTTGAAAAAACAGGGCAGAAAAAATTTTGTGACGCTTTACATCAACCTGCCCAAGGAAGAAACTTTTAAAAGGCTGAAACTGCGGGCGGAAAAGGAAGGCCGCGCGGACGATACCCAGGAAGCAATCGAACTCAGGCTCAAGCAATACACTGAAGCCACCTTGCCGGTCCTGGACTATCTGAACCAGGAAACCTCTTTTTTTGAAATTGATGGCACGCCAGCCATAGAAAAGGTCAGCGCCAAAATTAATGAAGCCCTGGGTATTTAAATGAAGCAGCCGCCTCTGAACATCATACTGCTCGGCGATCCGGCCTCGGGCAAAGCAACGCACGGGGCTTTTATTGCGCAGAAGTACGGCATGTATGATTTGGATATGGGGCGGGAACTCAGGGCGATTGCCAAAAATCCGGGTCTGCGGAAAAAATATCGGCTGGACGAAACTTTGGAAAAAGGCAAGCTTACACCCACGAAAATTGTCAGGCAGATTCTGCGCGACCGCATTCACGCGGTGCCGAAAAACCAGGGCCTGCTTTTAAACGGCACGCCCAAAATGATTGGCGAGGCCAAGCTGGTGGCCAAATGGCTTAAGGAAGAAAACCGTGGCAATCCTTTATTTGTTTATATTTCCATCCCGCTGGCCGAAACCATCCGCCGCATGACCAGCCGCAAGGAATATTTTAAGGGCAAATTCAGCAAACGGCCGGATGATAACAACCAGGCCCTAAAAAACCGCATTGCCTACTACAAAAAAAATATCACCGAAGTCGTAAAGTTTTTTAAAACCCGATACCAGTTCAAAAAAATTTCCAGCCTGGGCACGATTGCCGGGGCCCGGAAAAAAATCCTAACTATGCTGGAGCACTATGAAAAAAGGGGCCGTTAAAACCCGGGAAGAAATTAGCCTGATTGCCGAGGGCGGCACAATCCTCCACGACATCCTCTACCGCACGGCGGCGCTTGCCAAGCCGGGCGTTTCCACCTGGGAACTGAATGAATTTGCGGAAACCGAAATTGCCAAAGCCGGCGGCAGGCCGAGCTTTAAAGGCTACGGCGGCAAAAAAAACCCCTACCCAGCCGGCCTGTGCACCTCGGTCAACAGCGAAGTCGTGCACGGCATCCCCTCCAAAAAGACACTTTTAAAAGACGGGGACATTGTGGGCCTTGATATTGGCATGGAATACAAGGAGCTATTTACTGACACGGCCATCACCGTACCCATTGGCAAAGTTTCTGCACTGGCGGAAAAACTTTTGGAAGCCACTCAAAAATCTTTGAACGCGGCCATCAAGCAGGCCAAACCCGGCAACCGCATAGGCGATATCAGCTTTGCCATTCAATCCACTGCCGAGGCCGCGGGTTTTTCCGTAGTGCGCGATTTGGTCGGCCATGGCGTGGGTTACGATGTTCACGAAGACCCGTCCGTGCCGTGCTACGGGAAAAAGGGGACGGGGCAGGTTTTAAAAACCGGCATGGTGCTGGCTATTGAGCCCATGCTCTGCGAGCACGAATATTTTGTAGATTTCGATAAGGACGGCTGGACTATCCGCACCAAAGACGGAGGACTTTCCGCCCATTTTGAACACACCATTGCCATTACCGAATACGGCGCAAGAATTCTCACTTGAAAATCAAATCTTTTTAAAAGAATGCTTAAACTTAAGCATTCTTTTTTTATTATTTACGTCTTGACAAAATATCAATTTTATGCTTAAATAACAGCACCATTCGGAAGACCGGGTGGATTCCAAGTCCAAGGGAGGACTGTAATTGCATAAACAATGTGTGTTGTTGTTAGTGGTACTGCTGGCGGCCAGCATGGCAGCGCAAGCGGGCACCATCACTTTCGGTTCCGATCTTACGGACGAGTACAACCTTCACAATCTCGTCTACGGGTCGAACCAGTTCATCATCCCGGATCCGGCGTGGGCACCGCAGCTGCCGCACGGCAGCTGGATCAGCTACGCCAATACGGGTGACGGCGCGGGCGCGATTTCGCCGCCCAACACGACCATCCCCGGACCGGCCACCGCAGTCTTTTTCGAAGTTCTGCCGGTCGGCACCTACCTGGCTTCCTTGAACATCTTCGCGGATGACACCGCAGGGGTTTTCCTGGAAGACGCGAGCAATCCGTACGGTTTGCTGCTGAAAGCGCCGAACCCAGTACAAGACGGACACTGTGCAGCCGGGCAGATTGGCTGCGAAGTGAACGAGAACTGGACAGGCAGCTTTGCGGTAGACCCCAGCGGTTCTTCCCGCTTGCGCATCGAAGCGTATCAGCGCGGGGGCGGGCCCTTCGGGGTCATGTACCAAGGCACGGCCTCGACCGTGCCGGAACCTGCCAGCTATCTGCTGCTCGGCAGCAGCCTCGTGATTCTCGGCGGCATCCGCAAGTGGCGGACGCGCAGCCAAAACTAACAACACAGCAGTTCAAGACAAAAGCGGGCACCCCAGGAGGAGTGCCCGCTTTTCCAATATATATTATTTTTTTTCTATAACTTGCTTTTGCAATTTTTCTGCAAAAGCTTCCAGGCTCATTTGCCCCAAGTCTTCGCCTTCGCGGGTACGCACGCTAAGCATTCCGGCATCCGCTTCCTTTTGGCCTAAAATAATCTGATAGGGAATTTTTTGCATGGTGGCTTCGCGGATTTTTTTTCCAATCGACTCGTCTCGGGCATCCACTTCCATGCGCAAGCTTGCGTTAACAGCCAGGAGTCTGTCTTTTATTTCTCCGGCAAAAGCTGCCTGGTTTTCCGAAATCGGCAAAATACTGACTTGGACAGGCGAAAGCCATAACGGAAAGGCTCCTGCATAGTGTTCAATCAGGATGGCCAAAAACCTTTCAAAAGAACCCAGCAAAGCGCGGTGGATGACAATCGGCGTTTTACGGCTGCTGTCGGGCGCCACGTATTCCAAACCGAAACGCTGGGGCATCTGGAAATCCAGCTGGATAGTCGCCAGCTGCCATTTCCTGCCCAAGGCATCCCGAATGCGCATGTCGATTTTTGGCCCGTAAAATGCGCCGTCTCCGGCGTTAATCTCGTACTGCCAGCCCGCTTTTTTCAAAGCTTCCGCCAGCGCCGCTTCCGCCGTATCCCATTCCTCTTTGGTGCCTAAAGATTTTTCAGGTTTGGTGGAAAGGGCCACGTCTTCCACCCGCATGTCAAAGACCGCATAGATTTTCTGAATGCGCGACAATAACTCCGCTACCTCGTCCGCTACCTGTTCCGGGGCCAGGAAAATATGGCAGTCATCCTGGGCAAAAGCCCTTACCCGAGTCAGGCCGGACAGGGTGCCGGAAAGTTCGTTTCGGTAAAGTGTGGACATTTCCGCGTACCGCAAGGGCAAGTCCCGGTAAGAATACAAGCCCTGCTTAAACAGCAGCATATGGCCCGGACAGTTCATGGGCTTTAGGCCAAAAGTGCGGCCTTCGCTCTCCAGGGTAAACATATCGTCCTTGTAGTGTTCCCAGTGACCGGAAGTTTTGAACAGCTCCGAATCGAAAAGCTGCGGCAAGCGCACTTCGCTGTAACCCGGGCCATAAGAAACGGAGCGGACAAATTTTTCCAGTTCGTTTCTGACAATGCTGCCTTTGGGTAAATAGAAGGGAATCCCTGGGGCGTACTCATGGAACATAAACAAGTCAAGCTTGGGCCCCAAACTTCTGTGGTCGCGTTTTTCGGCTTCTTCCACCATTTTTAAGTAGGCTTCCAGCTCTTCTTTGCTTTCAAAAGCCAACCCGTATATGCGCTGCATTTGCGGATTTTTCTGGTCGCCGCGCCAATAGGCGCCGGAGAACCTGTCAAGCTTAAACGCATCGGCCTTAATCTCCGAAGTGCTCTCCACGTGCCCGCCCCGGCATAAATCCACAAACTTGCCGGTTTTATACAAAGATACGCTTTCCACTTTTTTCTCCGCAGCCCCAGGCTTGCCGGCTTGGCCTTCTATTTGGTCCATTTCCGTGGTGCCGAATTTTTCAATATCCTCAATCAGCTCCACTTTGAAAGTCTGTTTTGCATTCCTAAAAAAATCCTTGGCCTCGCCAGTGGACATTTCCTGGCGCTCAAACGGCAGTTTCTGCCTGACCAGTTCGCGCATGCGCTTTTCAATCTTTTTCAAATCTTCCGGGGTAATGGGGCGGGGGAGAAGAAAGTCATAGTAAAAACCGTTCTCAATGACCGGACCAACGCCCAAGTTTGCCTGCGGGAACATTTCCACGACAGCGGAGGCCAGAATGTGGGCCAAAGAATGGCGGATGTGGTGCAGTTTTTCGTTTTCCATATGTTTATAAGTTTAATTGTTGCTTTAAATTTTCCAGTTGTATCCTGCGCATGGGCATGCCGTATTCCCGTTCCAATTTTAAGGCATTTTCTTCTGCGCGGGTAAAATATCGTTCCGACTCTGCTCTGTTATTTAAAATTGTGCTGGCTTCGGCCAAACGGGCCTGAATGCCGGAAAGGATGATTAATTTATGGAACGGCCTGAGCGCGCCGTCAGCTTCGGCTAAAGACAAAGCTTCAGACAGTTTTTTAAAAGCCTCTGGGTTTTGGCGCCATTTAAGTTCGGAGATAGCATAATGACTTAAAAATTCGGCGTATGCCCCGGAAACGGTTTTAGGCAGCGCTTCCAGCGCCTGTGCATACAGTGCTGTGGATTCCTGATATTTGCCTTCCATATAAAAAGTGTCAGCGTACCTGAGCAGCGCCGCGGCTTTGGGCGCGCCGGAGACCTGGAACTTGTCCGCCAGGGCCAGTGCGGAAAAAGCTTCGCTGCGCATCATAACCAGATAAATTTCCTGTCCCGTTTTTTGATACAGATGCTTAAAAATGTGCAGCTTGTGATTTAAGGCCTCCACCACCAAATCGGAACGCTTGGCTGCGGCCGCATCCACGCTGGCGCGGTCAATGACAGCCAGGGCCTCGGTCGTTCTGCCCTGCTCGGAAAGATTTTCAAAATCTTCAAACAAGCGACGGATTTCTTTTTCTTTTTCCGATTCGGCCATATTGTGCTAGATGGTTAATGTCTGCTATGCTGTTTAGTCTTTGTCAGGAGGAAGTCATGTAAAACCCCGCCCCAAAACCGGTCAGGTGACGCCCATAAATATAAGGGCTACAAACTGCTAACCTCGCGGCTGGCTACACTGCTTCCTTCTGACAAAGATTTCCAAATCTTTGTCTTTTTTTGCAAATAACAAAACCCCAGGGCAGGATTACCTTAAAATAGATAACCCAACCCTGGGGTCTTGGCTTAGGAACCAAAGACGTTTCCGTCCCAGTTCTCTCCCGCTTACGCAGGAGACTTTTCATCCAGACAGTCTCTAGAACCGGCCTGGATTATTGATTGACTTGTTCCAAACTCACCGGTTGGTTGCCGGATCTTCGTTTGAAGAACTGTAAAAAGTATAACAAAAGCTATAAATTGGCGCAACACCAGTTGTCCACAAACTACAAAGGCTTATTTATGCGGAATTTATTGTACATCAATCTTACCAATTTCGGCAACTGCTTTTAACTCTGCCAGTAAATCACCGCCAATTGTCACCTGGGTCTGGGTTTTCATTTTCTTGGCATTGGGCCCGATGCCAATGGACAAATAAACCTGGGCATTGCCGGGATGTTTTTTTAAGATGCTTTTAATTTCATTTAGCACCTCGGGCGCTGCCAGGCGGGGCATGTGCAGAATTACCTGCTTGTTTTTTTCTGTTTCCGACAAAGCCATTTGGTAGAGGTCGTCGTTTGGCAATTGGGTCAGCTCATCCGCAATCAGCTTAAATTCCTCATCCTTGTCCGACAGCCGCCCCCTTACCTGGACAATCTTGTCGTTTTCCAAAAGGCTGAGCGCGTTCTCCATGGCCTTGGGGAACACTAGCACCTCAATGCTGCCGGTGGCGTCTTCCAGCGTAAAGAAAGCCATGGGATCCTGCTTTTTGGTCAGGGTGCGCTTAAGCCGGGAGACAATGCCGCCCATTACCTGGTTGGTGCCCAGCTCTTCGGGAGTCAAATCTTTAACGGCTTTCAGGTTAGAAAGCACTTTGCGGTAGCTTTCCAAAGGATGGGCGGACACATACATGCCCAAATGCTCTTTTTCCCAAAGCATTTTTTCCTCTTTGGCTGCCGGCGGCACTTCGCGCAGTTTCAAACGGCCCACCTGCATGCTTTTGCCGAACAGCGCGCCCTGGCCCGCAGCTTCCGCCCGGAAATGCTGGCGCACAAAATCCAAAACTTCTTCCGTATTGGCCAATAATGCCCCGCGTTCGCCGAATGCGTCCAAAGCGCCCGCCTTGCACAAGGCTTCCCAGGATTTCTTGTTCAAATTTTTGGTGTAGGCGCGGATTAGAAAATCTTCCAGGGAAGTGTATGGGCCGCGGGCTTTCCTTTCTTCGATTGTCCGCTCAATCACATCGCTGCCCAGATTCTTTATGGCATTCATGCCGAAACGGATGTTTTTCTCATCCACCACGGTAAAACCGCTGCGCGACTGGTTAATGTCAGGCGGCAGGACTTTAATCCCCATATTGGCGCATTCCTCCACAGCAGCGTAAATTTTGTCTTCATCGCCGGCTTCGGCGGTCATAAGCGCGGCCATAAATTCCACCGGATAATTGGCCTTCATGTACGCTGTCTGGTATGACACCATGGAGTAGGAAGCGGAGTGCGACTTGTTAAAACCGTAAGCGGCAAAGGGCTCGATCCAGGCCCAAATCTCGCTGGCTTTTTCAAAACTCCAGCCAGAAGTTTTCTGGCAACCCTGGATAAACTTGATTTTTTGCTTGGCCATCTCCTCCGGAATCTTTTTGCCCACGGCCTTGCGGAATTTATCCACCTCTTCCCAGGTGTAGCCGGCCAAATCGTGTGCAATGGTTAAGAGGTCGTCCTGGTAAACCAGCACGCCGTATGTCCTCTGCAAAATTTTCTCCAGAGCGGGATCCAGGTAGCTAATCAGTTTGGCATTGTGCTTGCGCGCAATATAATCCGGAATAAATTGCATGGGCCCCGGGCGGTACAGAGCAATCATGGCCATGACGTCGAAAATGGAACTGGGCTTTAATTCCCGCAAGTACCGCGTCATGCCGCTGCTGCCCATCTGGAAGACGCCGAAAGTCAGGCCCGCTGAAAGCAGCTCAAAGGTTTTCGGGTCAGGGTGGGGGAGGTTGTAGATGTCAATTTTGGCGTTGTGGCGTTTTTCGGCAATCTTCACCGCCGCTTCCAAAATGGACAGGTTGCGGATTCCCAGCAAGTCGAGCTTAACCACGCCAATGGCTTTGCCGTTGGCATTCACGTCCAGCGCGTACATGTCGTACTGGGTAATAACGCGCTCGCCGTCGGGCTCCTTTTGCAGCGGCATGTAATCGGTCAGTTCGGTCGGGGTTATGACGATGCCCGCGGCGTGCACGGAGGCATGGCGAGCGCCGCCTTCCAATTTTTTAGCGATATCCAAAACCCGCTTGGTTTCCGGATCGCGGTCGTAAACTTCTTTTAGCTCCGGGCTGATATCCAGCGCCTTGTCCAAAGTCATGTGAAAACCCTGTTTGCCGATGGGGATCATTTTGGCAATGCGGTCGCACTTGGAATAGGGCACGCCTAAAGCCCGTCCTACGTCGCGCACGGCCGCCCGGGCCATCATAGTCCCGAAAGTGATAATCTGCGCCACCTTATCCTTGCCATAGTGCTCGGTAATGTAAGCAATGGCCTCGTCGCGCCGGTTGTCCGCAATATCCAAATCAATATCCGGCGGCGTAGGCCGGTGCATGGTCAAAAAACGCTCGAAAGGCAGTTCGTAATACAGCGGATCCACGTTGGTAATGCCTAAAATCCGCCCCACAATACTGCCCGCTGCCGAACCCCTGGTATTGGTAATAGCACCAATCTTATGCGCCCCCTGCACCACATCGGCCACCATCAAAAAATAGGTGTCAAAGCCTTTTTTACAAATAATGTTCAACTCATATTCAATGCGCTGCCGGATAGCTTCCGGCACTTCCCCGTTTTCGCCGTAAAGGGGCACGGCTTTTTCATATACGGTCTGCTTCAGATACTCTTCGGAGCTTATGCCTTCGGGCAGCCGGACTTTGGGGAAATAGCGCTGGTTAATGTCAATCTCCAGTACGCAAGCATCCGCAATTTTTTGGGTGTTGTCCACGGCCTCGGGCAAATCGGCGAACAACTCCATCATTTGTTCCGGGCTCTTTATGGACAAGTCATAACCGCGCATATCCAGCCGCCCCTCGTCGTTGATTGTTTGGGCCGTACCGATGCACACCAGTACGTCCTGTGCCTCGCTGTCCTCCGGGTAAACATAATGACTGTCCGACGTGGCCACAATATCCAGCGCATTTTTTCTGGCCAAAGCAACCAGGCGGCGGTTAAGCTCTTCCTCGCGTTCGTCTTTTTGCCGGCTGTTGCGCTGCAGCTCGATAAAAAAATTGCTTGGTCCGAAAATATCCAGGTACTTCTCCAAAACCTTTTGCGCTTCCGCCTCGCTTCTGTTCATAACCGCGCGGGCCACTTCGCCGCGCTGGCAGCCGGACAGGGCAATCAGCCCTGCTGCGTGCTGCTTTAAAACGTCCAAGTCTATTCGGGGCTTGTAGTAAAAACCTTCCAAATGGGCAATAGTGGTCAGCTTCATCAGGTTGCTGTAACCGCTGCGGTCCTTGGCCAGAAGGGTCAGGTGGAAATAGTCGCTGTCAACTTTTCCCTCCTTATCGGAGAGCTTCCTGGGAGCCACATAGGCTTCCAGCCCGATAATCGGCTTAATACCTTCTTCGCGGCAACGGTTATAAAACTCAATGGCGCCGTACATGGCGCCATGGTCAGTTACGGCCAGGGAGGTCATCCCCAGCTCTTTTACCCTCGAAATAAGGGGATCCAGCTTGGAAAGTCCGTCGAGCAGGGAAAAATGGGTATGGCAGTGCAAATGGGTAAAACGCATGCTTATAGATTATCAAAAAGCGGGGGATTTTGCTATAATTTTATTAAGCTAAATTTTAAAAACCAAACCACTTTTGTGTCACTATTCAAAGAGAAAGTCGAGATTGGCATCCAGGAAGCCGAACTCGGCGTAATGAAAGGCCTGGTCAAATTCCCGCCCGTACTCCGCTGGGCTTTGATTATCGGCGTTCTGGCCATCATTCCCTCGTATTACATTTCGCGCCAAATAGCATACCAGTTATGGCGGCAGCGCGATTTGCAATATGCTCTGGTACCCACGCCCAGCTTCAGCTCTTCTCTGCCCATACGGACAAAAAACACCTGGCTGCTCCAGACCGGCCCGAACCAATACACAAGCGTGGCCGAAGTAATAAACGACAACCTGGACCTTTCTACCAACGTGGCGGCTTATGAATTTAAATTCTACGGCCCAAACCAAAATCTGATTGTTCCGGACAGCGGCCAAGTCTCCGGCAAAACCTACTTTTTACCCAACCAGTCCAAATACCTGCTTGCCACCAGAATCACCAGCAAACAGCCAATTACCCGGATGGAAGTGGTCTTTGGCAGCGACATTGTTTGGCGGAAAAAACTCTCTCTGCCCGCAATCCAACTCAATGTGACCGGCGTTAAATTCTCGCAGCAGGCCTCGCCGCCGGCTTTCGCGGTGGACGGCCTGGTGGAGAACACCAGCAGCTATGAAATCGGCCAAGTCCGCCTGGTCTTCCTGGTATTCGGCTTCAACCGCCAGCTGCTGGCGGCCAGCGAAAGAAACGAATTCACCCTGGCCAGCGGTGAAAACCGCGCATACAAACAGCTGTGGCCTGACCAGACTTTTCCCAATGCCGTTTCCGTGCAGGTCCTGGCGGACACCAACACCCTGGACCAGGGCAACCTGAGGCTGAGCACCAGTCCGCCCGGGTCGGGCTCAGACTTAAGCCGCCCGCAGCAAAACCAAAACTAGCCATAAACCCAACGGATGTTTAACTTTTTAAAAAAATTCGTTTATTTTGATTTGCCCCTGAAGGTTGCGGTCATCCTCCTCTGCCTGGCAGGCATGACGGTTTTATACAGCACCTCGCTATCTAACGACAGCCTGACGGCTTTCTGGCGGCAGCTGCTGTTTTTGGGCGTAGGTTTCGTACTCTATCTGTTCTTTAGTTACTTTGACTACCACTCTCTGGCCAAGGCCAACCGGATTACCTATGTCATATTTTTTATCCTGCTGATTTATTTGCTTTTTTTCGGCCAGAACATCCGCGGCGGACGGCGCTGGCTGCACTTAGGGTTTTTCAGTTTGCAAGTGGCGGAGTTCGTCAAAATTGTAATCATCTTGGGTTTGGCGCAGCTGCTTTACATCAAACGGGGCGAGATTAATTCCTGGAAAATTCTCGGCTGGTCTTTAGCATACGCGGCCCTGCCAGCGGCGCTGGTTATTCTGGAGCCGGACCTGGGGTCCGCCCTGGTCATCTTGGCTTTATGGCTGGGGATAATTATGGTCAGCCCAATAAAAAAGAAATACTTACTGGCGATTTTTCTGGCTTTAGTTTTGGTTTCAGGGGTTACCTGGAAATTTTTTCTCAAAGACTTTCAGCGCGACAGGATTCTGGTTTTCGTTGACCCGCAGCTGGACCCCAAGGGCAAGGGATATAACGTGAGGCAGGCAACCATTGCGGTGGGCAGCGGCCAGATTTGGGGCAGGGGGTTGGCCAAGGGCCTGCAGACCCAAAACCGTTTTTTGCCCGAAAGGCAAACCGATTTTATTTTTGCGGCCACGGGCGAGGAGTTCGGTTTTTTGGGCACCGGCGTTATCTTGCTGCTTTTCTTCCTGATTTTTGTCCGCCTGCTTAATACCATGAAAAGCGCCAAAGACGATTTGGGTATGTACATAGCCGCAGGCGTATTTTTTTTACTGCTTCTTCACGTCACCGTAAACATCGGCATGAATATAGGCATTCTTCCCGTGACCGGCATCCCGCTGCCCTTTTTCAGCTCGGGCGGCAGCTCTTTGATTGCCACCCTGGCAGCCCTGGGTATTATCCAGAACATCAATTTGCAGTCAAAAATGTTGAGGTTTTAATCCAAAACTGGTAAACTACAGCTATATGCAACCGTTTGATTTCAAAAAAGTAATTGAGTGGCTGGGCCAGTTCCTTAAATGCCCGGTCTGCGGCCAAAAATACAATCTGGACCAGACCAGGATTATAGACAGCCGCCAGAGCGAGGCCTTCGGGGAAGCCACTATCCTTATCCATTCCGACTGCAATAAATGCAAGAGTTCGGTCATGTTTAATATTGAAGTCAAAGGTCCTGAAGTGTTCAGCGTAGGCATGGTCACGGACCTGACCAGGCACGACAGCTCCCGCTTTAAAAACCAGGGACCGATTAGCGTCGACGAAGTCATAGAAATCCACAAAAATATCAAGGGCTTTAAAGGCGATTTAATTAAAGCTCTGGGACAAAAACAATAGCATTGCCTCAACTTTAAACGGAAACCTCTCAGGCTTCCGTTTTTTTGCGCCCTTGAAACTTTTGTTTAAAGCGTGTAAGATGAAAAGTCGCTTCGGCGATAATCCATGTCCGTAAAGGGGAGGAAATGAATCAGAAAAGAGAAAAACTCTGGTGGTTTTACTGGCTGCCAAACATGCTGAAGTACATAGTCTGGCCCAGCATTGAGTTCGTCTGGCACGGGTTCGTCTATGTGCGCTATGCTGTTTATTTCATCACCGGCTTCCTGAGCGCTCCGGCTATCCGGCTCGTTTGGAACTGGGCATGCCCCAGCAGCCCCATCGGCGCACCACAAGCTATGGCCGCGGTATTCGCCGCCTTGGGGCTGGCCATCTTCCTGACCAAAACCCAGCCGGGCAATGACCTGCTGGGCGCGCTTGCGGCCCTGGCCATCATCGCTGGCTGTTTCTGCTGGCTGCTGCTCGCAGCCCTGCCCGCACTCGTGCTTTACGCCTACGGCCGCCTGCGCCAAGCAGGCAGCCCCGGCAAAACCGCATACGCATTCTATCTCGGTCCGATTGAATGGGCTGACAGGAGGTTTTTTCTCTCACACCGGACGGGGAACTGAGCAGTTCCCCGTTTCGCATTTAGGCTTATGGCAAGGCTTGATTTATTTACAAACTTCTGGTATAATTTTTTAGTCAATTTTAACCCGTTTTCCAATGGCTGCCGGCTGGAAACCCAGCAGGGCGGAAGTAGGGGAAGGGAATAAGGAATTTTATGGAAAAGTTGGAGCTTAAAGCCCAAGCCCGGACAGAAACCGGCAAACAGATCAGCAAGCTGAGAAACCAGGGTCTTATACCCGCGGTCCTCTACGGCAAGAAAATCCAGAACGTCAATTTGGCAGTGAATGCCGGCGATTTTGAAAAACTGCTGAAAAAGGCCGGGGAAAGCACGATTGTGGAACTGGTAACCGATGATAACAAAAAACATTCGGTCATTATCCACGATGTGCAATACCACTTTTTAAAGTCGCATCCCATTCATGTAGATTTCTTCGAGGTGAGCATGACTGAAAAACTTAAGGCCTCCATTGTGCTTGAGTACAAAGGCGAATCCAAAGCCGTTAAAACTTTGGGCGGCGTACTGATGAAGCTCTTGAACAATGTGGAAGTCGAGTGTCTGCCCAGTGACTTGCCCCACAGCATTGAAGTGGATATTTCCCACCTCGATACTTTTGAGAATTCCGTTCACATCAAAGACCTCAAAGTTTCCCCCAAAGTAAAGATCCTCAATCCCGCGGAAGAGACCGTGGCCAAGGTCCAGCCCCCGCGCAGCGTGGAAGCTGAATTGACCAGCACTGTTTCCGAAGCCGACAAGGTGGCGGAAGTGATTGCCGCTTCAACCCAGAAGAAAGAAGAAACCGAAGACGGCGCAGGAGAGGCCAAAAAATAGTTTTTTTGTAAACCCCTCCTTTAAAAGAGGGGTTTTAAAATAATGAAACAAAAACTTTTAAAACCGGTCATCACCAACGAGAAACTGATCGCAGCGCTGGCTGTAATTTTCGCGGTCGTTATTTTCGCTTTTTTCAGAATTTTCTTCTACCAGGGCGCGTATGGCAACCCGCGGCAGGCCTTGCTGCAAATGCCGGAGGCGGATAATGCGGCGCAAACATCCGGACAAGCGCCGGAGGAGGTCGGTTCTAGGAAAAACGCGGGAGTGCGGATACCCATACTGCTTTACCGCCACATCGGGCCGGTGGCGAAAGACGCGGATCCCCTGCAAAAGGACCGGACAGTCAGTCCGGAAAATTTTGAGCTCCAGGTGGCCTGGCTGAGAGGCCAGGGCTACGAAAGCGTAAACCTCAGCGATTTACTGGAACATTTCAACAACCAAAAACCTCTGCCCCAAAAAGCAGTGGTGTTCACATTTAACAACGGCTACCAGGACACGCTGGCCTATGCCCCGGCCACCTTAAAAAAATACGGCTTTACGGGTGATTTCGGGGTCGTTACCCAGTTTCCCGGCATTGCCGTGGGCGAGAGCGCTTACGCTTCCTGGCAAGACTTACGCCAAGCCAAAAGCCAAGGCATGGAAATTGTGTCCCAAACCCAGGATAATTTTGACGGCACGGACAAAAAATACGATAATGGCTTTATTCTCAGAAACCTGTCCGACTCCCAAAAAGACCTAAAAGCCAGCCTGAACCTTAACCTTCCCATCCTCATTTACCCATTTGGACACTATGATGCCCGCTATCTGGGCCTGGCCCGGCAAGCCGGATTTTCAATGGGCCTTACGGAAAAAAGCGGCACACTCATCCAAGCCGACAGCCTGATGGAAATCCCCAGGCTCGAGGTACACGGCAATGACAGCCTGGAGACTTTCAAAAAATTAATCCAAACCTCCGATGCCAAATAAAAAAATGCTCATACTGGGTTCCGCGGCGGTAATTGTAGCCTTGGCCGCGGCTGGTTTGTGGTATACAAAAAAGCACGCGGTTGCGGGAAACCCGCAGGTTAAATCGCAACCCGCACAGGAAGAAAATCTTACATACGAAGCCAAATACCAGACCGAGGAAGTTAAACCCTTGCCTGTGCCCCCGCCGCACCGCAGCCTCAAGCTGCCGATTCTCATGTACCACCACATTGGCGAACCGCCGCCCAATCCGGGCAAAATCCGCGAAGACCTGACTGTCAGTCCGGAAAATTTCCAGCAGCAGGTTCAGTGGCTGAAAGACCACGGCTACCAAAGCATAAAATTTTCCGAACTCTACCAGTATTCGCTGGGACAAATCAGCTTGCCCAAAAAGCCCGTTATTATTTCCTTTGACGACGGCTACCAGGATGTGTTTGACAATGCGATACCCGTCCTGCGCCAGGCTGGCATGACCGGCAGCTTTGCCATTATCACCCAATATCCGGCCACCCACAGCGGCACCAATTTTTACGCAAACTGGGACGAAATAAAAGCCGCCCAGGACTTGGGCATGGAAATTGTCTCCCACACCCAGGACCACTTTGACGGCAAAAACCCCAAATACAGCGCAGCTTTTATTGCCAATAACCTGGCGGGTTCAGTGTCAGACATTAAAGACCACCTGGGCTTTACAACCCACACGCTTATTTACCCCTACGGCCGCTACACGCCGCAGTACCTTGAGCTGGCCAAAAAAGCCGGCTTTACGCTGGGCATTACCGTCCATGCCGGCAACACGGTAGATTTGGATAACCTTATGGAAATCCCGCGCGTCCGGGTGCACCACACCACCACCCTTAAACAGTTTGCCGAAGCCGTGGAAAGGTAAATGCTAGCCGATTTTTATTTCTGCGTAACGCCAATGCTTGGCCAAGTCGCGGTAAAATTTTAACCTTGCCTGCGGCAGGGTTTTTTTTATGAGGCTGGATATCCCGTTTTTTTGCCTTGGGTCAAATTCAATATACGCCCAAAGAGGGCGGGACGGCCTGGCCGCGAGCTCTTCCAGCAGGCGGCGGATTTCCCTGAGGCCCTGCTCCCCGGTAAATAGCGCTTTTCGCGGCTCAAAGCGCAAGCCCGCGGTTTCCGCCGCTGTATTGTTACGCCAGGCTTTCCAGCCATAAGGCAGGTTGGCAATGAGCACGTCAAAAGATCCGCGCACGGCCTTAAGCAGGTTACTGCGACAGAAAACAATTTTTACTTTGTGGGTTCGGGCATTACGGCGGGCCACTTGCAGGGCGGCGGCGGAAACATCGCTGGCTAAATACTTAAAATCTGTGCTGCCCAATTGTTTGGCCAGACTGACAATAATAGCTCCGCTGCCCGTGCCCACGTCCAAAACCCTGACCTGGCGGTGCGGGTTTTGCGCCTTTAAATTTTTAAGTTTTTCAGCGGCTTTTTCCACGACCCATTCCGTTTCGGGGCGGGGGACCAGCACGCGCTTATCCACGCAAAACCTCAGGCCGCAAAAATCCTTGTACCCCAGCAAGTAGGCCGCCGGCTCACCCCGCTGCCTGCGCTTAACAAGTCCTGCCAGGCTGGATACTTGGGCAGCCGTCATTTTTTTCCCCGGATGCATAAACAAAAACTCCTTGGGCCGCTGCAGGGCATGGGCCAGAAGGAGTTCAATCTCCAGCTTGGAATTTTTTTTAAGCGCCTCTCTGATAGTCATTTTTCAGGGCTTCTTTTTTGGCTTCAATGTCGGCCTTTTGCAGGGCAATAATCAGCGGCGAAAGCTCGCCTTCCATAATCAGGTTAATCTGGTTGAAGTTCTGGTTGATGCGGTGGTCGGTTACGCGGTCCTGGGGAAAATTGTAAGTACGGATTTTTTCCGACCGGTCGCCCGTACCAATCTGGCTCTTGGTCAGGCTGCGAATTTTTTTGTCCTCAATTTCCTGGTAGTGCGCGGCCACCCGGGCGCGGATGACGGCCAGGGCTTTTTCCTTGTTCTGTGCCTGGCTGCGTTCATCCTGGCACTGGGCGGTAATGCCGGTGGGGATATGCACGATGCGGATGGCGCTGTAGGTCGTATTAACCGACTGGCCGCCGTGGCCCGAAGAGGTAGTGGCCTCAATTTTCAGATCCTTGGGGTCAATGGCATAGTCTTTTTCTTCCAGTTCCGGCAGCACCGCCACGGTAATGGTGGAAGTGTGGACGCGCCCGCTTTTTTCCGTTTCCGGAACGCGCTGTACCCGGTGCACGCCGGATTCATACTTAAATTTGCTATAGGGACCCTCGCCCTGGCCGCGGCCTTTAATTTCAAAAATTACTTCCTTAAACCCGCCCGCGTCCGAACGGGAAGACGAAACCATAAACGGCTTCCAGCGGTTTTCTTCCGCAAACTTGCCGTAGGCGCGGAACATTTCCGCGGCAAAAAGAGTGGACTCGTCGCCGCCCGCGCCCGCGCGGATTTCCACAATGCAATTCTTGTCGTCGTTGGGGTCTTGGGGCAGCAGAGCTTCCTCGATCTCGGCTTCAAGCCGGGCAATCTCGGACTTTAAGCTTTCCGCTTCCTGGCCGGCCAGCTGGGCCATTTCCCGGTCGTCGGCAACGGCCAATTCCTGGGCGCTCGCTAAATCCGCTTCCGCTTTTTTCAAACGGCTAATTTTGTCCACTACGGGCTGCAGTTCGGCCTGGCGTTTGCCTAAACGGGCAATATCAACGCCGCCGCCGGCCAGCTGGGCGGTTATGCCGTCATACTCTTCCAAAATTTTGAGAAAAGAAGCTTCCATATTGACTCATAAATCTTAACATAAAAATACCCTCCATTACAGAGGGTATTTAAGAACGGAGTTATTTCTTGGCTCTCGGCTTCCGGGTTTTCTTGGGCTTGGCTTCAGCCTTGGCCTTGGCAGCCATGGCAGCGCGCTTCTTGAATTTGTCCACGGTTCCGGTGGCATCAAGTAATTTTTGCTTGCCGGTATAAAACGGATGGCACTGGCTGCAGACTTCGGTTTGCAGGGTTTCCTGGGTGGAGCCTGTGGTAAAGGTATTGCCGCAAGCGCAAGTAACCTTGGCAGCCGCGAAATATTTGGGGTGAATTCCTTGCTTCATAGTTGATTGAAATTTAAGTGCTCACTTATTCTACCACCACTTGCAATTTTGGTCAAGGGATGATATAATTTAAACCACTTTGCTTTTCGGCCTTAAACAAGCCGAAAATCCGCAAAACTCATTAACCATCACATCCCGAGATTATCCTGACCCGCTATTTATAGCGCGGTTTACGCGGGATGGACGAGAAAGGATAAGCATGAAAGAGATTACTCTTTTAGACTTGCTTAAAACCGGCGCGCATTTCGGCCACACCACCTCCCGGTGGAACCCGAAAATGAAGCCATACATCTATACCGTCAGGAGCGGTATACATATTTTGGATTTGGAAAAAACCAAGCTGGCTTTGACCAAGGCCCTGGATTTTGCCAAAGACACCGCCTCTAAAGGCGGCACTATCCTGTTCGTGGGGACCAAGAAACAGACCCGCGACATTATTAAACAGGCGGCAACGGACTGCGGCATGCCTTACGTCAATGTGCGCTGGCTGGGCGGCACCTTCACCAACTTCCGCACTATCCAGAAGACCATCCGCAAGCTGGAAAAACTGGAAAACATGAAAGCCAGCGGCGAACTGGAAAGCAATTACACCAAGAAAGAACGTCTGATGGTAGAGCGCGAAATTGAAAAGCTGAAAAAGCTGTTCGAGGGCATCCAGAACTTAAAACGCCTGCCCGAAGCCATTTTCGTCACTGACGTGAAGCACGAAGATATCGCCGTAACCGAAGCCAGAAAAAGCAAGGTGAAGGTCGTCGGGCTGGTGGACACCAACTGCAACCCGGACAACGTGGATTACGCCATTCCCTGCAACGACGACGCCACCAAAGCGGTGGAACTCATCTGCAGCGCCATGTCGGAAACCATCAGGACCAGCCGGCAGGCTCAGGCGGTTATGGCTGCCAAGACCGAAGAAACCAAATAATTAAATTTCAAATTACAATGTCAAACGATCTCATCAAAGAACTGCGGGATCTGACCGGCGCCGGCATTTTGGAAATTAAGCAGGCCCTTGAAGAAGCGGGCAGCAACAAAGACAAGGCTGTGGAAATCCTGCGCAAAAAAGGCTCCTTGAAACTGGGCAAAAAGGCGGACCGCGTAACCAAAGAAGGCATCGTGGAAGCCTATATCCATCCCGGTTCCAAAGTAGGCGTACTCTTGGAGCTTAACTGCGAGACCGATTTTGTGGCCCGGACCGAGGACTTTAAAAACCTGGCCAAAGATTTGGCCCTGCACGTTGCCGCTGCCGCCCCTCAGTATGTTTCTTCCGCCGATGTGCCGCAGGAAATCCAGGACAAGGAAAAAGAAATCTACAAAGAACAGGTGAAAGGCAAGCCCGAAGACGTGGTGGGTAAAATTTTGGAAGGCAAATTAGCCAAGTATTTCGAAGAAGTTTGCCTGTTGGAACAGCCGTTCGTTAAAAATCCGGACAAAAAAGTCAAAGACCTGATCGCCGAAGCCGTTTCCAAGATTGGCGAAAACATCCAGGTGCGCAGATTTTCGCGTTTTGTTTTGGGCAATTAAAGATTTTTTGGTAGAATACAACAGGGCGCTATTGCCCTTTTGAAAGCCTTTGCCAAATGTCTTACCACGTTCTCCCCAACATTGCTTTAATCCTGGCCCTTTTAGGCATCATCGCCATGATTTTAAGGCGCCTGCCCGAAGCGGTGGACGCCAAACAGCAGGAAATTCAGGAAGAAACCGTGCACGATAAGCTGAGTAAAAAAGGCTTGCCTGTCATGGCTTTTTCCCGGGCCAAAAGCTGGGGCAGATTCTGGGGTCAAAAAATTTGGCACTTTGTCCTGGAAGCCAAAGACCTAAAGCCTGCGGCGGCCACTGGCTACAAAATCCGCAAAATGTTCAATTACGGCGGAACGCAAAAAATGCCTTTACAGAACGCAGCGCTTCCACAAGCGCAGGCACCCGCAACAACCCTGCCGGCCAGTTTACCCAAAGAACCCCCTCGGGCCACTGAACAAGAAATCCTGGACGCTATCAAGAAGGAGCCCAAGAACCACAGGCATTACGACGATTTAGGCAAACTCTACCTGGACCAGAAAAACTTCAGCGACGCAAAGGATATTTACCTCTACTTGGTTAATCACGAATCCGGACACAGCGAGTATCATGCCAAACTGGCTTACAGCTGCTATCAGCTGCGGGAATTTTCCACCGCCGTAGAGCACTATAAAAAAGCCACGGCTCTTGATTCCACCCACCCAAACCGCTATTATAATCTGGCTCTGTGCCTCTCCGTTTTGGGCCGCCAGGCTGAAGCTGTCGAGAATTTCGAGAAAGCAGCGGGCATGGAGCCCAGCAACGTCAAGTACCGCCAGGCTTTGGAAAAGGCGAAAGCCACTCTCAACAAACCAGCAGCTTAAAAAATTATCCCGCTCTTTTCTGACCTGCCGTTGTAGCTCAGTTGGTAGAGCAACTCCATGGTAAGGAGTAGGTCCGCGGTTCAAATCCGCGCAACGGCTCCAGAAAAGAGCGGGATAATTTGTTCTTTTACACAACCACATACGGGCAGATGGTAGAGCGGTCAATTACACCTGACTGTAAATCAGGCGCCTTTCGGCTACGCAGGTTCGAATCCTGCTCTGCCCACCATAAAAAAATCCCGGATAACCGGGATTTTTTTATGTGTTGATTTAAGTGCCTTCCTGCCAGCTGGCCAGGTATTTTTTTTGCACGGGGGTGAGCGCGTCGATTTTCACGCCCAGCGCCTCCAGCTTCAGCCTGGAAACGCGTTCGTCGATTTCTTTGGGTACGTCGTAAACCATAGGCCGCAAGGTTTTATAATTTTTGGCCAGCCAAGCGGAAGTCAGGGCCTGGTCCGCAAAAGACATATCCATAACCGCGGACGGATGGCCTTCGGCCGCGGCCAAATTCATAAGCCGGCCTTCGGCAATCAAGAATAATTTTTTGCCGCTGGGCAGAGTATATTCTTCCACCTGGTCCCTCACGGCCCGGTGGGACTTGGCCAATTTTTGCAAATCGCCCAAGTTGATTTCCACATTAAAATGACCGCTGTTGCCCAAAATCGCCCCGTCTTTCATTAGCTTCATGTGTGTTGCGGTAATTACGTCCTTATCGCCTGTGGCGGTCAAAAATACGTCGCCGATTTTGGCTGCTTCCGCCATTTTCATTACCTCAAAACCGTCCATGGCCGCTTTCAGCGCTGGCAGGGGATCCACTTCCGTAACCACCACCCTGGCACCCAAGCCTTTTGCCCTGAGAGCCATGCCGCTGCCGCAATAGCCGTAACCGGCCACCACCACAATTTTGCCTGAGAGCAAAACATTGGTGGCGCGGAGTAGGCCGTCCATGGTGCTTTGGCCCGTACCGTAATAATTATCGAACATATGTTTGGTCGGGGTGTCGTTAACGGCCACAATCGGATACTTCAGCGCCCCGTCCTTAGCCATGGCTTTCAGGCGGATAACTCCGGTAGTGGTCTCTTCCTGCCCGGCCACCACGCTCTTTAAGAGCTCCTTGCGCTCGCTGTGGATTAAGGAAATCAAGTCCGCGCCGTCATCAATAGTGATTTGCGGTTTAAAATCCAAAGTCTGGTTCAAACACTGATAATAATCTTTATTGGAAATGCCTTTCCAGGCAAACACGTTAATCCCGTCTTCCACCAGAGCCGCAGCCACGTCATCCTGGGTGGAAAGGGGATTACTGCAGCATAAAACCACCTCAGCGCCGCCCGCGGCAATGGCCTTGGCCAGCACAGCGGTTTCCTTGGTTACATGCAAACAGGCTGCAATAGTCAAGTTTTTAAACGGCTGGTTCTTTTTAAACTCCTGGGCAATCTTCCGCATAACGGGCATCTCGCGCTCAGCCAAGGCAATGTTAATGTGGCCCTGCTTAGCCAGCTTCATGTCTTTAACTTTGTATTTGGGCATTTTTCTCTCTGGGATGAATTATTTACCCCAGAAGTATACCAGAAAAATCCTCTTTTTTGTAGAGTTTTAAGCACTGGATTTTTCCGGGCAATTATGTTAAAATAAAAAACGCTACCAGCCACGCCGGCTTAGCTCATCTGGTAGAGCAACGGTTTTGTAAACCGTAGGTGGTCGGTTCAAGTCCGACAGCCGGCTCCATAGCCCACTTTTTATTGGATCATAAAAAGTGCAAAGATTTTCCGACGCCCGGTTAATCTTTAACCAATAAATTTTTAACCTTAAATAATCCCATGTCCCAAGACCACTTGATTAACCTGGAGTGCACGGTTTGCCACAACCTCAACTACCAGACCAAGAAGAACAAGAAGAACACCCAGAAGCGTTTGGAATTGCAGAAGTACTGCAAATTCTGCAAAAAGAAAACCCTGCACAAGGAAACCAAATAGTCTTCCTGTCCGGCCTTTAGGGGCCGGTTTTGGGGGCGTCGTATAATGGTAGTACAGCGGTCTCCAAAACCGCTTGCGTGGGTTCGATTCCTACCGCCCCTGCCAAAGAAACTTCTCTTTATTTTGAGGAGTTTTTTTGTAGGGCAATTTACTATTGAACAAAAAGAACTTATACTTGAAGAGAGGTGAACGATAAAATTTATGAAGCAAGAACAAAAAGATAGCTGGCTAAGAAGAATGGGAAAGAAATATCAAATTCCCGCACAAACCCTAAACAAAATGCTAAAAAGAGACAGGCTTTGTGTGTATTGTCATAAAATAATGGTTTTGCCTAAAAAAGGAGCAAAACAACGAGACTGGATTACAATTGAACACATGGCTGATAGAGCATCTGGGAATAACGATAAAACGATTGCTCTCTGTTGTGGGAGGTGCAATTCAAGTCGCAGGATGAGTTTTGAAAAATGGTTTAAGACTCCGTACTGTATCAATAGGGGAATAAATAAAAAAAGTGTTGCCGAACCAGTTAAAGCCTACCTCAAAATGATTGCGCGTCTGAATCCGAAAGATCTCAAAAAATACATCATCAAAAACTACTAAATTCTTTCAACGATGGACGACAAAAAAAGTATAAAGTGGACATTCGCCAAAACTTATGCCGAAACAGCTCCGCATGAGTACATCCTCGAGGAGAACTACCCTGACTTTTTTGCTGAAATGAAAGAAAAAATTGACAAGAAAGGCAAGGGGGAGCCTTTTACCCTGTTTGGTCGGACTACGATTTACCGTTATTTTTATACAGATACACATAGATACTGGGTAATTGAAGATGTGTTAAACAGGGATAACAGATATAACCTAAAAAAGGTTTAAAAATCAAAGCCAACCATATTACCAAATTACCAATTTTAGCGATTTCGGTTCTAACATCGTTCCATAGGGACTACCACGACTTTTTAACCACCCGCAAGGGTGGTTTTTTATTTCTGAATGTAGTGCTATACTCAAACCGTATGAAAATCCAAGTCTTGGGCTCCGGCTGTCCCACCTGTAAAAAACTTTTTGAAATTACCAAACAGGCGGCTAAAGAATTAAATATTCCGGAAGAGGTTGAATACATTACCGACATTCAGCAAATTTTGGATATGGGCCTAATGTCCAGCCCTGTTCTGGCAGTTAACGGCAAACCGGCCTTAGTCGGTTTCATACCGAAGGTGGAAGAAATAAAAAAAGCTATTCAAAAAAACATTTCCTAACCATGAACCTGTTTTATCCGATCCAACTATTTGCCAACTGGATAGCCTTCGGAATTTTTAAATTAGCGCCCAAAAGCCTGGCAGGGGAGTCTGTAAGTTTTTTCATTTATGATGTTGCAAAAATCTTTATACTTTTAGCTGTAATTATTTTTATTGTTTCAATTATCCGCTCCTACCTGCCGCCGGAAAAAATCCGCCACATACTCGCCCGCAAAAACAGATTCGTCGGAAATATTTTAGCAAGCCTGCTGGGTATAATTACCCCGTTCTGTTCCTGCTCGGCCATCCCTTTGTTCTTAGGTTTTGTCCAAGCTGGAGTGCCGCTTGGCACAACTTTTTCTTTTCTTGTCGCCTCACCCATGATTAACGAGGTGGCTCTGGTTTTACTTCTGGGTTTATTCGGCTGGAAAATTGCACTGCTTTACATTTTCAGCGGACTTATAATCTCCGTTCTTTCCGGCATTGTTATTGCCAAACTAAAAGTAGAGAGTCTTGTTGAGCCTTTTGTCTACCAAAGCCTGGCGAATGGCAGCGTGGAGCTGCCAAAAATGACCAAAAAAGAAAGGTTAACATATGCCAAAGATTATACTTTGGATATCCTAAAAAAAGTCTGGCGGTATATTCTGGTTGGCATTGGCATTGGCGCCTGGATCCACGGCTATATACCCACGGACTTTTTGGTTAAATACGCGGGCAGCGGGAAATGGTACGGTGTCCCCTTGGCTGTGCTAATCGGCATTCCGCTCTATTCCAACGCTGCGGGCGTTATTCCGCTGGTTTCCGCTTTAACAGAGAAAGGCGTAAGCATGGGCACGACTTTAGCTTTTATGATGTCAATCACCGCCCTGTCCCTGCCGGAGTTTATGATTTTAAAAAAAGTTATGAAGACCAAGCTAATACTAATTTTTGCGGGCATTGTGGGTTCGGGCATAATACTTACCGGGTATATTTTTAACCTGCTTTTGGGTTAGGTTTGCCTGTGGTATAATGGGATAGCTTATAAAATTAACAAAAAATATGGAAGATAACAAACATTGCGAAGAATGCTGCGGCCACTGCTGCGCCATGGGCCACATGCACGGCATGGGCGGCAAATACCACATCTTAAGGTGGCTTTTGGGTCTTGCCATTATAATTATCGTGTTTTGGATGGGTTTTAAGCTCGGCGAGTTTAAAGGCTACTTTGCCAACTCCGACGGCTACTACGGCCGGGGCTTTGGCCACGGCATGATGTATTTCGGCACGGACAATACGGACTACTTTCCTGCCAGGCAATACCGAAACCAGAACCTGGAATACCCGTCAATGATGTGGCAGCTGCCTTCCACCACTACCCCCGCAAAATAAGCCTGCCCGATTAAAACCGCTGCCTTAATAAGGCGGCGGTTTTTTATAAACAACCCAAGAAGCTTTTATTTTAAGCCTGAATTTGATAAAATAAACTAATGAGATCTCCCACGGCCCAGACCGTTACAATTTATTGGCAGCACACAAAAAAACATCCGTTGCTGATGTTTTTTACGCTTTTGGGCATTGCCTTGGCCAGCGGCCTGGAAATTCTTAAGCCCCTGCTCTATAAACAATTTTTTGACTTGTTGCCCGGCGGAGCGCTGCAGGCTTCGGCTCTGGTTTGGGTGCTGATAAAAATACTTGCGCTTAGCCTGGCCTACTGGGCCCTGTGGCGGATTGGCACGTTCGGCGCGGCCGCTTTTCAGGCCAAAGTCATGCGCGACCTGCTCAACACCTGCTTTAATTATCTGCAGCGCCATTCCTACAATTTTTTCACCAACAACTTCGCGGGCAGCCTGGTGCGCAAAGTCAACAAATACTCCCGGTCCTTTGAAATAATTACCGACCAGTTCTTTTGGGCCATTATCCCGACCTTTATCCGCATCACGGCCATTTGCACGATTATTATGTTCCGCTCCCGGCTCCTGGGCTTTGGCTTGATTATCTGGTCCGTGGGTTACATTGCCTTCAATTACTGGTTTTCGCTTTACAAGCTGCATTACGATGTAAAACGGACGGAGATGGACACAGTAGCAACCGGCGTGCTGGCCGATGCCATATCCAACAACACCAACATTAAAATGTTCGCGGGCTACGAGTACGAAAACCGCAAATTCCGCGACACCGCCGCCAAGTGGTATAAAGCCACGCGCGTTTCCTGGGATTTGCACAATGTCAACGAGGCTCTGCAGAGTTTGCTTATGGTCGGCCTGGAATTTTTTGTTTTTTACTTTGCCGTCCAGCTTTGGAAAAAAGGCCTGCTGACCATTGGCGACTTTGCCATGCTCCAGGCCTACCTGCTACAGCTGTTCAACCGGCTGTGGGATTTGGGCCGCAACATCCGGCGCATTTACGAAGGCTTTGCCGATGCCCAGGAGATGACCGAGATTCTTAATTCGCCGCACGAAATCCAGGACGCGCCAAACGCAAAAACCCTGGCGGTCAAACACGGCGAAATTGCTTTCCAGGGCATCAATTTCGCTTACGGCAAAAACCAGGCGGATATTTTCCAAAACCTTGATTTAAAAATCAAGCCCGGAGAAAAAGTCGCCCTGGTCGGCCCGTCCGGCGGAGGCAAATCTACAATTGTAAAACTGCTGTCTCGGTTCCATGACCTGAGTTCGGGAAAAATACTGATTGACGGCCAGGATATTGCCGCCTGCACACAGGACTCGCTCCGGGATAACCTTTCCCTGGTGCCCCAGGAGCCCATCCTTTTCCACCGCACGCTGATGGAAAACATCCGTTACGGCAACCGCGCCGCCAGCGACGAAGCGGTTATCGCCGCGGCCAAGCTGGCCCACTGCCACGAATTTATTTCGCGCTTGCCGAAAACTTACGATACCTTTGTAGGCGAAAGGGGGATTAAGCTGTCCGGAGGCGAAAGGCAGCGCGTGGCCATCGCCCGCGCCATCCTGAAAAACGCACCTATCTTAATTCTAGACGAGGCGACTTCTTCTTTGGACAGCGAAAGCGAAATGCTCATCCAGGACGCGCTAAAAACCCTGATGCACAACCGGACCGCCATTGTGATTGCCCACCGCCTAAGCACCATCATGCAAATGGACCGGATTCTGGTCCTGGAAAACGGCAAAATTACGGAAGAGGGCCGGCACGAGGAATTACTAAAGATGAACGAGGGCACTTACCAAAAACTTTGGGAAATCCAGGCCGGCGGCTTTGCGGCCAGTTAAGGCAAAAACCTTTGTCCGGCACTCATGGCATAAAAAATAAGATTTATGAAAAAAATCCTTTCCCTGCAAATTTTAGTTATTGCCGCGGGTACGGCCTTTGCCTGGAGCGCTGTCTTCGGGGATTTTTCCAGATTTTTCTCCGCAGGCGGGCAACTCACGCAATTTTCCGGCTGCCGCTTTCCTAATCCCTTGGCCACGCCCTGTTTTTACGGGGCCGCGGCCTTTGTCCTGGCCTTGGCGGGGGCAGTGCTTCTCTGGCAGAGGCAAAAGCGCTCTTGGCAAAAAAACCTTGTCTGGCTGCTTTTTTGCGGCAGCCTGTTTGCCTGGGGCGTGAACGCCTGGGAATTTTATAAATTCTTCCAGCCCCATACCGGGGCCTATATTGGCTGCAGCGGCTTGCCGGCCAAAAGCCCGTTCTACACGCCCTGCTTTACGGGGGCCTGTTTTTATTTAGCGGCTTTTCTTTTTTCGCTGTGGCTGCTAAAAAAATGGCCTGTTAACAGTAAACCTGCCCAATAACCCGATATGTCCGTAACAAAACCCGTAGCCGAACTTAGGCTCATGGCCAACCCGGCAAAAGCTAAAATCCTGCAAGGCTTTTTCAAAACCGGTAAAGGGGAATATGGGGCAGGCGATATCTTTTGGGGCATTCCCGTACCTAAAGAGAGGCAGCTGGTAAAAAAATATTGGCAAAAACTTTCGCTGAACGATTTAGACAAGCTACTCAGCTCAAAGGTACACGAACAGCGCCTCCTCGCCCTGCTGATCCAAGTTACGCAATACGAAAAAGGGGATACTGCCGCAAAAAATCGAATTTATAAACATTACCTGGCCCGTACGGCTTACATAAACAACTGGGATCTGGTGGATTTGAGCGCACCCAAGATTGTAGGCGAACATCTGCAAAATAAAAACCGGAAAATTTTATACACCCTGGCGCGTTCCAAAAACCTCTGGAAAAAAAGAATTGCCGTAATTTCGACCTTCGCTTTTATTAAACAAGGCCAAGCCCGGGATACGCTGGCAATCGTCAAACTGCTTTTAACGGACAAACACGACTTAATCCACAAGGCCTGCGGCTGGATGCTCCGGGAAGTAGGCAAAAGGTGCAGTGAAATAACCCTACTGAAATTTTTGGACCAAAACCGTGGGCGCATGCCCCGGACCATGCTCAGATATGCCATAGAAAGATTGCCCAGACAAAAACAGCTTTCATATTTAAAACACTAATATATGTTGCCAGAAGTTCCAAAACCCGGATTTGAACAGGAAATTAAAAAACTGCTGCCTTCGGACGGGGATGTACCAAAAAACCTCGTGGTCAGCGACGTAAACAAGGATACCCATCGCTTGTTCTGGTCCAAATACAGCAGCAAAACCAAGCTTGCCTACCTGGTTATCAGTTTGGCGTGGGCCGGATTTTTTATGTACCTATTCTTTACCAGCCCAGCCCTGAACAACCCCAAGAATGATTCGGAGCAAATTTACATATTTTTGGCTTTGGTTCCTGCCTTTTTGGTTGCGGGCTTATACGCATCGTTTTACGCCAAAATAGAAAAGTTGTTTATGCAGCAATTTGCGGCAACCCACGGCCTTACCTACGTTGGCAAAGGTTCAGATGCGGACTTCACCGGTGGGCTTTTCGCAATTGGCCACGGCCATATTGTCAGCCACCTGATGACCGGCACATTTCAGGAGCATCCCATCAGTTTATTTTTTTACCAGCACACCGTGGGCTCAGGCAAATCGTCCAAAACGTACCATACGACTGTTTTGAATATTGCCCATGAACATACGCTGCCGCCCATCCTGCTGCTGGTGGATAACCAATACTTCGGCGGCTTTGACCCCAAGCTCTCTTTCAGCCAGCCGGTAAAGCTTAAGCCCGAATTGGAACTGGACAGCCAGTTCGACCTGTACTGCAAGGAACAGTATGAAATAGAAACCCTGCAAATTTTTAACCCGGATTTTATCGGCAAAATGATGTCGAACTGGAAAAATTTCAACCTGGATTTTTCGGGCAATAATCTGGTGGTATTTAAATCGGGAAAAATCCTAAATGTGGAGGAGCTGGAAAACTTTTTCAGCTTGGCCAAGTACATGATGACAGGCATGGAAACCGTACTTAAGAATATCTCCGGCAGCGTTAAAGCCTTAAACGAACTTAACCCAAACAACATTAAATAGGAACTTTATGAACAAAAAACTTGTTTGGCATGGCTTAGGCTATGCCGCTCTGGTGGCGCTATATGTTAGCCTGATAGGCTGGGCTCTGCCCCGGGTGGGCAAACGGCTAGTACCTGTAGAAAACTCCTTGGGGCCAGTCCTGTTTTTAATGCTCTTTTGCCTGTCCGCGGCAATTGTCGGTACGCTACTTTTTGGCCGTCCGGCTTATTTGGCCCTGTCGGGCAGGAAGTCGGAAGCTTTGTGGCAAACTGTTTTCAACATCGGCTGGCTGCTGGCACTGACTTTACTGGCTCTTGTCTCACTTGTCACTTTCATGCCCCGCCAATGATTCGCACCGCTTTTGCATTAATCACTAACGAACAAGGTGAGATCCTGCTAATCCAGGAAGGCTTCAAACCAGCTTATGGTACCTGGTGTCTGCCCGGCGGGCACGTGGATGCAGGAGAAAGCCAGGAAAACGCAACCAAAAGAGAGGTCAGGGAAGAGACCGGTGGATTGGAAACAGAAATCCAACACTTGATTTTTACAAAAACAGTCAGCAACCAAGAGTACCAGGGCAGGCCTGAGGAGGACGGTCAAAAAATTGAAATTAACATTTTCCAGGCAAAAGCCGTGGCGGGCAACATTGACCCGGGCAAGCTGACCGAGGAGCTAGATGTTCGGTGGTTCCAGCCCAAGGCCGCTTCGGCCCTACCTTTGCGCTGGGCCTGGCTGAAAGACCTGTTTTGACATTCAGTGAACAAACGTTTACCATAGAATTATGGAGCCGTTAGCCAATAAAATCCGGCCGCAATCCTTGCAGGACTTTGCGGGGCAAGAGCATCTGGCAGGGGAAGGCAAGCCTTTGCGCGTTGCCATCGAACAGAAGCATCTGTTCAGCTTTATTCTGTGGGGGCCACCGGGCGTGGGCAAAACCACGCTAGCGCGCATTTACGCGCACGCCGTCAACGCCGAATTTTTCGAGCTTTCCGCCGTATCCGCAGGCAAAGACGACATCCGCAAAATTGTAGACATCCCGCCGCTCTTGGGAAGGCCTAAAATTCTTTTTTTGGACGAAATCCACCGCTTTAACAAGGCTCAGCAGGATTTCCTGCTGCCTTACGTGGAAACCGGCAAGCTTTACCTGATTGGCGCCACCACGGAAAACCCCTCATTCGAGGTCATCCCGGCCCTGCTTTCGCGCTGCCGGGTTTTCACCTTAAGCGAACTGGGCGAACAGGAAATGCTAAAAATAATTGCCCAGACCAAAATAAAAATGGATAAGAAAGCCAAAGACTGGCTGGTCAAAATGGCGAACGGCGACGCGCGCCAGGCTATAACTATGCTGGAAAACACGCTCAAGCTCTACGACAGAATTACCCTCCAGAGCCTGAAGGACACCCTGCAATCCAGCACCTTGCGGTACGACAAAGCAGGAGAAGAACACTACAATACCATTTCAGCTTTCATCAAATCCATGCGGGCCGGACAGGCCAATGCCGCCATCTACTATTTGGCGCGCATGGTCGAGGCAGGGGAGGATCCCAAGTTCATTGCCCGGCGCATGGTGATTTTCGCCAGCGAAGACATCGGCCTGGCCCAGCCTACGGCCCTGGTCGTGGCCAACGAGGTCTTCCGCGCCTGCGAAACCATTGGCTACCCGGAATGCTCCATTAACCTGGCGCACGGCGTAGCCTACTTGGCCGGTTCCAAAAAAAACCGCGCAGCCTACGACGCGCTGTATGCCGCCCTGGATGACGTAAAAAAATACGGCAACTTGCCCATCCCCTTGAAAATCCGCAACGCACCGACTAAACTGATGAAAGATTTGGATTACGGCAAAGGTTACGAAAAATACGATACCCAGAGCTATTTGCCGGAAAAACTTAAAAATAAGAAATACTTAAAAATTTAAATGCCTGCTGTCCAGCTATGAATCTCTTTTCACTTCTCCTGATTATTTTAGGTCTTTGCCTGTTTGAAACCATTTCCTCTATCGACAATGCCATTATCAACGCCGAGGTTTTGTCTACTATGGGCAAAAAATCCCGGCGCTGGTTTTTGGTTTGGGGCATGTTTTTTGCGGTGTTTGTGGTGCGCGGGCTCCTGCCTTGGCTGATTGTCTGGCTGGCCACGCCGAACTTGGGGCCCTGGCAGGCCGTCACCGCGGCTTTTTCTTCGGACCCCAGGGTGCTGGCGGCCGTACACGCTTCCGCTCCGCTGCTCTTAATGGCAGGCGGCGTCTTTTTGGTCTTCCTTTTTTTCCATTGGCTGTTTTTGGAGCCAAAAAATTACGGCCTGAAAGGCGAAAAGTTTTTCCATTCGCAGGGAGTGTGGTTTTACGCCGTAGTCTCCGTCCTGCTGTCCCTGATTGTCTGGCAGGCGTTAAAAATTAATCCTTACTTGGGCTTTGCGGCAGTTATCGGCTCCACGGCATTTTTTATTACCCATGGCTTTAAAGAAAACGCAGCCAAAAAAGAAGAAGATTTGCTGAAAGGCGGCAACCTTTCGGATATCAGTAAAATTCTCTACCTGGAAGTTATTGATATGACCTTTTCTATCGACGGGGTTTTAGGCGCTTTTGCCTTTACCCTGTCCGTACCGTTAATTTTAATCGGCAACTCGCTGGGCGCATTGGTGGTGAGGGAATTTACCGTCCACAACATTGAACGCATCAAAAAATACATTTTCATAAAAAACGGCGCCATGTATTCCATTCTCTTTTTGGGTGTAATTATGCTTACAGACGCTTTTGGCCACGAAATTCCGTCCTGGGTTTCACCCCTCACAACTTTTGCAGTCGTAGGCTTCTTTTACTGGAAATCCTTAAGGCACAACCAACCGGATGCGGCCTGAAGCTGAACTGCAAGCTTACGACTACCAGCTTCCGCCTGAGCTGATCGCCCAAAAACCGGCCTCACCCCGGGAAACGGCGCGCCTTTTGGTATACCAGAAAGGCCAAACAGGCCTGGGCTTTGACACCTTTGCCCATTTAGGCAAGTATTTGCCGAAAAATGCCGTCCTGGTTTTAAACCAAACCCGGGTTATTCCGGCCCGCTTGGCCCTGGCCAAACCGACGGGCGGCAAGGTTCAAATGCTTTACGTCAGCCATGGCCAAGGCTTGATTAAGGCCCTGGCCAACAAAAAACTGGACCTGGGCTTGGAACTTAAAATTCCGGGCACCCGCCACGGCCTAACGGTAGTAAAAAAACAAGACCAATTTTACTATTTTAAACCAAATTTTCCTGTCGGGAAAATAACAACCGTGTTGGGAAAGCATGGACAGATGCCTTTACCCCCGTATATTAAGCATTCACCCCTGACCGAAAAACAAAAGCGCACCGCTTACCAGTCAGTTTTTGCAAAAAACGGGGCATCCGTAGCTGCTCCCACGGCTTCCCTGCACTTCCCCAAAAAACTGCTGCAGCAGCTGAAAAAACAGGGGATAAGCATAAAATTTATCACTCTCAACGTAAGCCTGGGAACTTTTGCGCCACTCACCGGCAAACAGTTGGAAACCGGCAAGCTGCATATGGAAACTTACCACATCCCCGCCGGCACCTTGCGTTTCCTTAACCAGGCTAAAAAACAGGGCAGACCGATTATTGCCGTGGGAACAACCGTAGTTCGGACCCTGGAATCCGCCAGCCGGAAACACCAGCTCGCCCGCCTCTCGGGCCAAACCGATTTATTTATACGGCCGGGGTATAAATTCCAATTCATAAACGGCCTGGTTACGAATTTTCACGTACCCAAGTCGAGTTTAATGATGCTGGTGGCAGCTTTAACGGGGAAAACCAAGCTGCTCCGCATCTATAAAACCGCTGTAAAATTGCATTTCCGATTTTTTTCTTTCGGTGACGGCATGCTAGTTTTGCCTTAAATAAGCGATATTTATTATAATTTTCTGGTTTTACCCTTAAAATCTGCCGTCCTATTGACATAAATTTAAAAATCCTTGATTTTATTGGGGTTTTTGCTATTATTATCTTATAAAGCTAATAATTAAAAAGCTTTTAATACTTTCCTTAATTCGCTCCGAATTAGGAAAACAAGGGAAACACATATGACAAAATCAGAGCTCATGCAGGCCTTGGCTGACAAACTTGGCAAATCCAAGAAGGAAGTCGGCGAATTTATGCAAGCCATGGTTGACATGGCCTACTCCGTAACCAAGAAAGAAGGCGAGTTTGTTATTCCGGGTTTGGGAAAATTGCAGAAAAAGCAGCGCGCTGCCAGAATGGGCCGCAATCCTGCCACTGGTGAGCAGATTTCAATCCCGGCCAAGACGGTTGTAAAATTCCGTATTGCCAAGCAAGCTAAAGACGCTATTCTCTAAATCCGCGTTTTAACCCCTGCGCCTTAAAAGGCGCAGGGGTTTTTTTATGAGCGCGGGCGTGTTATACTATAGGCAGCTATTCCGCATGCTTTAAACAAAAAACTTATGAAATACGTTTTTAAAACGCTGGAACTGACCAGCAAACGCCAATTTGAACTGATAGATATCACGCAAGCGGTAAAAGACGCTGTAAAAGAAAGTGCTGTTAAAAATGGCACCGTCACCGTGTTTTGCCCCCACACAACCGCCGCCATCCGCCTGAACCACAATGAGCCGCTACTGATCCAGGACATAATGAAAACGCTTTACCACCTGGTTCCTCTGGATGTCAGCTACAGCCATGATTTGTTTGAAATGCGGCAGAATATTGCCCCTAACGAGCGGTCCAACGGACATGCGCATGTAAAAGCTTTTCTCTTGGGCAGCTCCGAAAGCCTGATCGTAAAAGAGCAGGGCTTGGTACTGGGCAAGATGCAGAGCATTTTATTTATTGAACTCGACGGGGGCAGGGCCCGCCAGGTGCATGTTCAAATTCAGGGAGAGTAACTTTCCAGATGGCAAAAAAAACTCTTTTACTCAGTATTTTATTCGTCTTTGCCTTGAGCCTTTTTGGGGCCAAGGCATTTTTATCCAGCCTGAACAGGCAACCCCGGTCCGCGACGCAAGCCAAGGCCGAGGAAGTCAGCGTCACTATAATTGAAGGCTGGAGTCTTAATGACCTGGGCAATTATCTTGAAAATAAAGGCCTGCTTCAAGCGGAAACTTTCCGCCAAGTGGCAACAAGTTTTAACGCGAGCGGTTATAGCCTGCTGGCGGACAAACCCGCAAAAGCTTCCCTGGAGGGCTATGTTTTCCCCGATACTTACCGGCTATTTAAACCAAAAAACAGTTCCGACGAAGCTTTCGCCGCGGAGCTTATTAAAAAAGCCCTAAACAACTTTACGGAAAAATTCACGCCGGATATGCAAGCCCAGGCCAAAAAGGACAATATGTCCGTGTTCCAAATCCTCACCCTGGCCTCGATAATTGAAAAAGAAACCGGCAGGAACGCTATTACTCCGCAGCAAAAACAAGCCTTGGACACGGAGCGTAAAAACGTGGCCAGCGTGTTTTACAACCGCCTGCAGGCCGGCATGCCTTTGGAGAGTGATGCCACTATCAACTATATCACCAAAAAAAATAACCCAACGCCTACCGACGCCGATTTGGCCGCGCTCTCGCCGTATAACACTTACCTCAACAAGGGCCTGCCTCCGGGCCCCATCTGCAACCCTTCGCTGTCTTCCATTTTGGCTGCCCTTTACCCCGCCCAGACCGACTTTTTCTTCTTTCTGCACAAGCAGCCTTCCGGAGAACCGGTTTTTTCGAAAACCTTCCAGGAACACATTGACAATAAAAACAAATACCTCAAATAGTCCTTATGCCGACTTTGGAAAGAAAACGCCGTATAGCAGAAGTGGCCAGCCAAAGGCAAACGGGGATAGTGGTGCTGGAAGACGTTTATGACCCGCATAATGCGGCCGCGGTCTTAAGGAGTTGCGAGGCTTTCGGCTTTCAAAAAATATTTTTTGTTTTCGACAAGCAAAAAAAATTTAATCCCAAAAAAATCGGCACCACCACATCTTCTTCCGCCAATAAATGGCTGGACTTCGAAGTCTTTACCTCCATTCAGGCCTGCTTAAAACGTTTAAAGCACGGCGGCTACACCACTTACGCCACAGTGCTCGACAACCAGTCAACCGCCCTGTTTAAAACCAAATTTACGCAAAAAAAGGTTGCCCTGCTGTTCGGCAACGAACATTCCGGACTATCGGTCAGCGCCATTAAGCTGGCTGACTACAGGCTTTACATACCCATGCGCGGCTTTGTCCAAAGCCTAAACCTATCGGTTACAGCGGCTATCTGCCTGTTTGAACTGACGCGCCAGAGGCAAAACCGCGCCAAAAGTTTCTTGCTGCCCGCGGCTGCAAAAAACAGCCTGCAAAAAAAATGGTTGAAATAAAACCCCGTGCTCCCACGGGGTTTTAAAATTGTAAAACAATGGGGCAAGCTCAGCCCAGCGTGCTGCCGATAAACTTTGGGTAGCCGTTCAAAAAAGCCGCCATTCCCACCTGGGATTTGCCTTCCAATTGGACAAGCTTCAGCCTTAAAACTGAATTCCCTCCGCAGCCTACCCAGCCATCCGTCCCCGCCACTCCCAAAGGCAGCCCCGGCTCGGCTTTCTTTGCTTCGCAATCAAGAATTTTCATTTTCTTGCCGTTCCATAACGTCCAAACCCCGGGCCAGGGGTAAAAAGCCCGGAACTGGTTATAAATTTCAAAGGCGGACTTTTGCCAGTCCACCTGGCCATCGGCTTTGTTGATTATTTTAGTGTATGAAGACAAAGCTTCGTCCTGCGGCACAGGAACAGCTTCCCCGGACACATATTTTGGCAGAATATCCAAAAGCAGCTGCGCCGAAAGGTAGGCTAGGCGCTGTGAGAGGGTAACAAAATTATCATCGGCTTCCACCGCTACGGCCTTTTGTGCCACAATCGGGCCGGTGTCCATTTTTTCATCCAGCACAAAAATACTGGTGCCGGTTTGGCTCTCTCCATTAAGCAGCGCGTACTGGATAGGGGACGCGCCGCGATATTTGGGCAAAAGCGAAAAATGCACGTTTAGGGTTTTATGCGGCGGCAAATTTATGACTTCCAAAGGCAAGATTTTGCCGTAAGACACTACCACAAAAATATCGGCCCGAAGCCGCTGCAGCTGAGCCAAAAAATCCGCATTACCCTTTACCTTTTCCGGTTTTAAAAGCTCAATATCCATTTCCTTGGCCAAAACCGAAACAGGCGACTCCACCAAAGTCTGTTTTCTGCCCGAGGCGGCATCCGGGGAAGTTATTACAGCGGCCACATCATGGTGGCGATAAAGGGTTTCCAAGACCGGCAAAGCCACATTGGACGTGCCAAAAAAAACAATTTTCATAGCTAACCCCGCTTAATTACCTGCCTTAACACCTCAGCCTCGGCCCGGCAGTCAAAGAGCGCGTCATGGTGGCTGCCGGGCAGCTTAATACCATACCGCTTTATCAGGTCCTCAAGGCAGAACCCCGCGAATTCCTTACGGTTTCTCAACTGGCCGCGACGGGCCAGCGCCCCGTAAGCCAGAGACCACACATCCAAGTAATGGTAATCGAACCGCCAAGAAATTTTTGCCTTTTCAAAAGCCTTGAGCAAAAACCGCTTGTCCACCCAGCCCACATAGGCAGCCAGCAAAACTTTCCGGCCGTCGAATTTTTTTGCAAAAGCCCGGATAACGGAAGTCAAAGCGGGCGCATTCTTCAGGCTCTCCAGTTTCAGACCATTCACCTTCATGGCTTCGGGGTCGCGCGATTGCCATTTTTGCGGACGAACGTAGCTGTTAAAAAACGCTTTCTCTTTCAGGCTTTTCCTGTCCAGCAAAACCGCAGCCAACTGGATTATTTCGTGCCTGTCCGCGTCCAGGCCCGTCAGTTCGGTATCAACGAGCAAAATATCTTTTTTGAAATCCATAAGAACCTCAAGCCTCGATAACAATTTTTTTAAATACTTCCATCTCCAACCTGGCCCGTTCCAGCGCATCGCCGGGATTCTTCAGGCGCAGCTTAAAATACTCCAAGAAGGTGTTCAGGGTCGGCATTTTTTTAAGCCCGTAATTCAAAGAGTAAATATAACCTAAAGTCCAGAGCTCAACCACATGCGGATCGTAATCAAAAGAGAGGCTGGCTTTTTTGAAAGCCGACTTCAAAAACATAACGTTGCTCAAATTGTGGGTGGCCAGCAGCGCGCCATTGCCGAAACGCGCACGAAACTGTTTGACCGCGTCATAAATTTTGGGGCTTTTACGCAGGTCTTCGGGGCCGATGCCCAACAGCTTAGCGTGCTCAAAAATTACGCTGTCGAGATAACTTACCCTGACATAAACGTTAAAATAATCTTTTTCCAAAAGATTATGCTTATCAATCAGAATCGCCGACAGCTGAACAATATTGTCTTTGTCTGTGTCCGGCCCAGTTGTGTTGATGTCAAAAAAAAGCAGGTCTTTAATAAATTTCATCCGACTTTACAATAATTTCTGTTTTTTCCAAGCCTTTACCACATCTCCGCCCTGGGTATATTTACGGACCAGGTCGATAATCAAAGTGCCGTTAATGTGGTCCAGCTCGTGCTGGACCACGCGGGATACCCAGCCGTCATCCTCAAAGACTACTTTTTGTCCGGACGCGCTATAAGCTTCCACGCTGACTTTTTTGGGGCGCTTTACCATGCCAAAAATCCCCGGCAGGGAAAGGCAGCCCTCCTCAATCTCGATTTTTTTAAAACCGGTTTTAACAATCCTGGGGTTATATAGCGGAAATAGTTCAAGCCCGCTCTTTTCCAAATTTATAACCACAAGCTTAACCGACTTGCCAACCTGGGGAGCGGCCAAGCCAATCCCATCCGCCGCCTTGACCGTATCAATCATGTCCGCGGTGAGTTTTTTTATTTCCGGAGACAGCGGAAAAACCACTGCCTGGGTTGGAGCCCGCAATACTTTATCAGGAAATTTTTTGATGGGTAAAATCATAAATATGCTTTAAGGCTTCTCTTTATTCTCAAGGTTGTGCTTTTTGATTAAAAAAGCAAACAGCCGGCCCGGCGTTTTTACTTCCCGGCTTTCCAGCACCTGGCCGGCCAAGTTCCTTAAAAAATCATGGTTGTAAAGGGTAGCCATTTTCAGGTAAAAGCCGAAGTGCTTCCTGTCGTTGAATTTCTTAGCCAACTCGTCGGCCAGCAGGTGAGCAGGGGAGTGTAGGTGGGTGTCCGCCTTGGCCCCGGCAGACAATTTTACACGCTTTTCAGCAATTTTGCCTAAGGGTTCCATGGGTTAATTATACAAGAAAACCTTAAAATAAGCTATAATACGGCATATGACCAAGATTGATATTGCCGGTTTAAAAATTGATGCGATAAGCAAGGCAGAGCTGCTAAAACGGATAAGCGAGAGACTGGATGCAAACCAAAAAACTTTTATTACCACTCCCTATTCGGAGTTCCTCTACCGAATCTTGTGGTCACCCGGTGACTTAAAAAACCTAAACCAAGCCGACTATGCCGTGGCAGACGGTATCGGCATACTGTGGGCGGCAAAATATTTTTCCCTGCCGCTTAAGGCAAACGCCTACTGGCTGAAAGTCCTCCAGGCTGCCTGGCAGGCTTTTTATAGCCTATTGATGATTGTTTTCGCTCCCCGGCTTTTACGGACAATTTTGCCGGAGAAAATCGTGGGTGCGGACTTAGTCTGGGACTTGGCCGGCTTGGCGGAAAAAACAGGCCGCTCAGTCTATTTTTTGGGCGGATTCGGCGATACTCCGCATCTGGCCGCAGAAAAGCTGGCGAAAACCTATCCCAAACTGAAACTGGCTGGTTATTCTTCAAAAAACCCGGGAGACCTTTCCATCCTGTCCGACCTAATAGCCGCAAAGCCGGATTTGCTATTTGTCGCTTTCGGGCCGATTATCCAGGAAAGGTGGATTGCTGAAAACCTTTCCAAAATTCCCTGCCTCCTGGCCATCGGCCTGGGCGGAACTTTTGACTACCTTGCCGGCAAAAAACCCTTGCCGCCCAAAATTATCAGGTACAGCGGCTTGGAATGGCTCTGGCGGCTTTTCACCCAAAGAGGGAGAGCCGTAAGAATTTGGCAGGCAACCTGGGGAACAGTCTCCATGTGTGTAAAACATAAAATCTTTTCGACATTGCCTTACCGGCAGAACGTCGTCAGTGTAATTATCAATCCGGACGGCAAAGTTTTTATTGGGCGCTTCAACCCCGCACACCCGATAAAAAAAATCTTTCCCTTATCGGGCGAAAAAAACTTTTTAAGCCGCTGGCAATTCCCCCAGGGCGGCGTGGAGCCCGGCGAAAACCTGGTCGAGGCGGCCCGAAGGGAAGCCCGGGAAGAAACCGGCATTAAAAACCTGGAATTCCTGAAAATTTCCGAACAGGACTTCACTTACCAGTGGCCGGCTGACCACGCCTTATTTACCAGCCCCAGGTTCCTTTACCGCGGACAAAAACAGCAGCTGGTTTACTTCAAATTCACGGGACAAGAAAAAGAAGTCGGTATCGACCATAAGGAGTTCGTGGAATTCCGCTGGGCCAGACCGGAAGAGCTGGCCGGTACCCTGCACGAAGCCAAGGCCGGCCTTGTGAATATTGCCCTGCGGGATTTGAAAGAAATGTCCGAAAAAGGTATAATTTAACGGTATTTATTTCACACTTATGGCCCACACCCATCCTGAAATCAGAACCCGGTTCGCCCCCAGTCCGACCGGTTTTGTCCATATTGGTTCTTTGCGTACCGCTTTGTTCGCTTTTTTGTTTGCAAGAAAAAATTCCGGTAAGTTAATTTTAAGAATTGAGGACACGGACCAAAACCGTTTTGTGGAAGGCGCCGTGGAAAACCTGCTCAAAGTCATGCAGCACTTGGGTATAAACTTTGACGAAGGTTTTTACCTTGACGACCAGGGGAAAGTGCAGGAAAAAGGCGAAAAGGGCCCGTATTTGCAATCTCAAAGGCTTGAGTTGTATAAAAAGTACGCCCTAGAATTGGTGGAGAAAGGCTCCGCTTATTACTGTTTTTGTGATGAGCAGCGGCTGGAAGAGGTGCGCAAAGAACAGATTGCGTTAAAAAAACCTCCCATGTACGACCGTTTGTGCAGAAAACTTACCCCTGAAGAAGTGCGAGAGAAGCTGAACGAAGCCAAAGCCCAAGGCAAAAACCCGGTCATCCGCCAAGCCATACCCGAAGGCGGCTCAACTCTGGTGCCGGATTTGGTATATGGGGAAATGACTTATGAACACCGAATTCTGGATGACCAGGTAATTCTCAAATCAGACGGTTTCCCCACTTACCACCTGGCGGTAGTCGTAGATGACCACTTTATGGAAATTTCCCACGTAATCCGGGGTGAAGAATGGATCCCGTCCACGCCCAAACACATTCTCCTGTACCAAGCATTGGGCTGGGCGCCGCCGGAATTCGCGCATGTGCCCCTAATCCTCAATCCGGACAAGTCCAAGCTCTCCAAGCGTCAGGGCGACGTGGCCGTGGAAGATTTTCTCAGCAAAGGTTACCTGAAAGAAGCGCTGATTAATTTTGTGGCTTTTTTGGGCTGGAACCCGAAGACCGATCAGGAAATATTTTCGCTGCAGGAGCTTATCGAACAGTTTGACTTGAAAAAAATCAATAAGTCCGCTGCCATCTTTGACTTGGCCAAACTGGATTGGCTTAACAGCCTGTACATCCGCAACAAACCGCTGCGGGAAACAGTCGCTCTCGCGCTGCCGTTTTGGGAACTCCTGGGCATAAACACGGAATCCTACCCTAAGGAATACCTTTCCGAAATCCTGACCCTGGAAAAAGACCGCTTAAAAAAACTTTCGGAAATAGGGGAGAGGACCAAATATTTTTTTGCCCAGCCCGAATACGAAAAGGAGCTTTTAATCTGGAAAAAAGCGGACGCAAACGATGCCAGCCATAAATTGCAAAAACTTTACGAATTCTTTACCAACTTGCCGGAAGGCCGGTTCCAAAAAACCAGCCTGGAAGAAGAGTTAAAGAAGTTCATTGGCCAAAACGGCTTTGACAACGGCTCGGTGCTTTGGCCTCTCAGGACCTGCCTGACAGGCATGGCGGCCAGTCCGGGGCCATTTGAAGTGGCGGCAACCCTCTTTATTGGATTGGGTAAAACGGAAATCCTCAAAAGGATAAAAATCGGGATAGATAAGCTTGCGTAGGAAATTTTGCCAAACATTGGATTTTTTGTTATAATATATTCAATGTTATGGCGTTTGGAAATAAAAAATCGTAAACAAAAACCATGGGCAAGCCTAAAAATTTTTGCCAGTATGGCGGTTTTGCTAATTCTTGTATTATCTTTGCCCGTAAGAGCAGACGATAGCGTTGACGCACTCAACAGCCAAAAAAGCGACAGACAAAAAAAACTCGATGACATTAACCAACAGATTAAAGCCTATAACCAGCAAATTGTCGACACCCAAAAAAAGAGCAACAGCCTTAAAAACGAAATCCTGATCTTTGACGGGCAGATTGCCACGTCACAGCTGCAGATTGAGGCAAAAAATACCCAAATTGAAGACACGCAAGTTCAGATCGCGGAACTGGAAAAATTGATTGACCAAAAGAGCAAAGAAATTGAGGAAAATAAAAAAATCCTGGCGGAACTCATACGGCAGCTCAGCCAGTATGACGACAGCTATTTGCTTAAAACCACCCTGGGCACGGACAATCTTTCGGAATTTTTGGACCAAATCCAATACACCCAAAACTACCAGGGCAAAATTTACCAATTGGTCCAAAAAATCAAGGATTTGAAAAAAAGGATGGAGGACCAAAAAGCGGAACTGGAGATTCAGCTTAAAAACCTGACTGACCTGAAAGAGCAGCTGCAAATTGCCCAGCAAAGCCTGCAGTCCCAGCGCGACCAAAAGACCTCGCTATTAAACCAAACCCGGGGGCTGGAAAAGAACTACCAAAAGCTTTTGGCTGTGAGCCAAAAACAGGAAGCCGACATCCAGAAAGAAATTGAAGACTTGGACGCGCAAATCCGGGCCAAATTGGGCAACCGCAGCATTTCGGCCAACCACGGCGTTTTGGCCTGGCCAGTTGACGGCATCCTTACCCAGGGTTACGGCAATACGGGCTTTACTTCGCTAGGCTATAATTTCCACAACGGCATTGATATTGCGGGCCCTGCGGGTTCGCCAGTGTACGCCGCTGCGGACGGCACGATTTTATACACGGATTACAGCGACACGTCCTACGGCAACTGGATAGCCATCAAGCATTCTATTTCCACCCAAACCGGTACCCGGCAGATAATTACCCTGTACGCCCATTTCAGGACCATAAAAGTTAAACCGGGACAGGCGGTAAAACAAGGGGACTTAATCGGCTATGAAGGCAACACCGGCAATACCACCAAAAAACTCTACGGCCCGGAGAGGGGATACCACGTACATTTTGGAGTATACGACGCAGAAGGTTTTGGAGTAAAAGACGGCGCCTATACAAAAATTTACGGGCCATACCGTTTGCCTTATGGCTATACCTACAATCCTTTGGATTTTCTTTCCCAATAATAATCGTTATCAACAAAATAAAAATTTATGCTTCAAGCCAAAGCAAAAAAATACTTTTTATTAATCCTGGCTGTTTATATTTTCTTCGCGCACGCCACAGTTTTCGCAGCGGATACGCTGCCCAAATACTCTGGGGTCAGCGACCAAATTAAACAATATTTGTGTGCCCCTACAGATGCCAGCGGCGGCGCAGGCAACACGCCTTACATTGGCAACTCCACGGCTGCGGCCAACAATGCCGCCAGCAGCGACCTGTACAGATGTATTAACCAGCTATATAAATTTGCCATTGCTTTGGGCGGCACCATAGCTGTATTTTTTGTAGTGGTAGCCGGATATATTTATATGTCAGCCGATGGCAACCAGGAATCGGTGGACAAAGCAAAGGATATATTAGTCAGCAGCATTACGGCCATGGTCATTTTATTGGGTGGCTACGTGCTGCTCAAAGCCATTAATCCTGACCTGATTAAATTCAAATCTATTCAGCCGCCCAGCGTACAATTGGACACTACGGGCTGGAACAACATACCGCCGGTGGTCATTCCGGCCGGTACGGGCACAACCACGCCGGACGGCAGCGGACCCACTAATGGCATGAGCGAACAAACCGCCCGTAACTATTTTCAAACCAACGGCGTTTCCGTTAATGCCCAGCCGCCTAAGACCATGCTGCAAGGTCTCCAATCAGGCATAGCCCAGGAAGTCGTCAATCTTAAACAGAAATGCAACTGCAGCGTGACCATTACGGGGGGAACCGAACCCGGACACTCAACAACCGGCACTTATAGCCACAGCAACGGCTATAAACTGGACTTAAGCCTAAACTCACAGCTCGACACGTACATTACCACAAATTTTAAAAATATCGGTCCCAGAGGCGGGGATAATGCCATGCAATACCAGTCTCCAACCGGCGCAATTTACGCAAAAGAGTCTGATCATTGGGATATTGTCAGAACATAATATCCACTATGTCGCATAAGATACATTGTGCGACATAGTGGATTTAAGCAAATTACCACCCCTCTTAGGCAGGCACCTACTTAGCCGCTGTAAAAGCAAAGCTGAAATAAAGGGTAGTTAAAAGTAAAAGTAAGATTTAATATAAAAAAACCGGGTACCCAAACTAATAAGGTTAACCTGGTTTTTTATTAGGGCTTACTTTTCTAAAAATACATTCAGGAACTCCCCCGCCTGCAAGATAAACACCGCACTTCAACCTTTGAACGTATAAAATAAAAAGGAAAGCTAGTTTACTTTACCTGGTTTATAACTGTTTTTAGGGATAGCACTACCTGGGGAAAAACTTTAGCCAAATAACTCACTTCTGCCTTGCTGGTACCAGCGCCTAAGGTAATACGGAGATTGCTTTTAACCAGCCGGCCGGGAACACCAATCGCCTTAAGCACATGGGAAGGCTGGTTTTCATTGGAACTGCAGGCACTGCCCGTGGAAACACAAACACCATATGCGTCCAGGTACAGTAAAAGGGCCTCGCCTTCCACACCCGGGACTGTTATGTTTAAATTGTTAGGCAAGCGCAGCCCTGAATCAAGCTGCGGTCCGTTTAAGATAATTTCGGGAACGCTCCGGGCTAAAGACTTGGCCAAAAAATCGCGCAAAGCGGCCAGCCGGACCGATGCTGTTTTACGGCTTGCCTGGGCCAGGACCAGAGCCTTGGCTAAGCCGACCGCCGCAGCCACATTTTCCGTCCCGCTTCTAAGCCCCCTTTCCTGGCCGCCTCCCAGGAGCAACGGAAAAAGAGGCGTGCCATTTTTGGCATACAAAACTCCGGACTGCTTCGGTCCATAAATTTTGCCGCCGTTTAAAGTAAGAAGATCTATGTTTAAACGGCTGACAGAGAGGTCGCAAAACCCCGCCGCCTGACAGGCGTCAGTATGAAAATAAATTCTTCCGCGCTTCCGCTTGCTTCTTTCAAAATTTATTTTTGAAAGAAATTTTCCGATTTCGGCAATTGGCTGCAAAGCCCCAATTTCATTATTGGCAAACATTATTGATACCAGTGCGGTTTCCGGACGAATCGCCTTGGCGAGCTCCCGGACAGACACCAAGCCTTCGGCGCTGGTTTTTAAATAGGTTACGGCATGCCCCCATTTTTGGAGCTCGGCAAAAGGTTTTAACACCGCAGGGTGTTCAATTGCCGAAGTAATGAAATGCGCTTTCTGTCCGGCCAAAGCTTTGGCAAAACCCAAAATTGCCAAATTGCAGCTCTCCGTGCCTCCGGCCGTAAATATAATCTCTTCCTGCCGGGCAGCCAGCGCCTCCGCAACTTGTTTTCTGGAATCTTCCAAGGCCCGCCTGGCCTTCTGGCCTTGCCGGTGCAGGCTGGAAGGATTGCCGTAAACCCGGCTCAAGTACGGACGCATAGCGCGTTCCACCTGCGCACTTACAGGCGTAGCCGCGGCGTAATCAAAATAAAAGATTTTAGTTGTTTGTCTAACCCTTGGTTGCATATAAATCGTGGTGATTATAACACACTTGCCTGAAAATAAAAAAAGCTGCGCCACCAATAATAACTTGGGGCGCAGCGGCGAAGGAGGGCCTGTGAAGCCTGTCTCAGGAGCAAAGAACAGCAGCTGCCTGAGTCAGATACGGCTTCTTTCCGGAACAAACCATTGCCCGGATTTTCCATAATGCCTCTTGCGGTACCCAATGTACCCAACCGCTCCAGCATTACAGAACAGGTCCAAATTTTCCTCCTTCGCCGCCTTCCGTGGCGGGCACTATCTTTAGAAGAGCCGAGCCCTTTAAAGCAGCCTCTTTAAGCCACGGGAAAAGTAAAAAACTAAGGGGCCCAGACTGTCTGCCTGCGGTCTTGGGAATATCCCATCAGGCGCAGCCGCATTCTTGCGCGGGTTTGATGTCAGAAACCCGTAGGGCCCCACCCACTTTTTACCTTTTTATGTGTAGCTGCAAGTTTACAGGAGCAGAAGAGTTTTGTCAACAGAATCAAACCCAAAAAACCTTATGGCTATAAGGTAAATTGGAAAGAAAACCTGTACGATCTACCGGCTGGATTTTGTAAACCCCGCCGCTTGTGCCTCGCCTTCGGTGGCAAAGCACTGTTCCGGGTTTACGCGTTCATAAAAACTGCCTCCGGGCATATGGTAAAGCTTTCTACCCTGGGAAGAAATATTGCCTTTGATTATACACGGACCCGAACTGGCGGTTTGAAAACTTTTAGCGGGTAAAGTCCCCTCTTCGGCCGGAATTGCCTGTGTTTCTTTTTGCAAATTGTCAAATTTTGTGTTATAATTATTTTGTAATCTTTGCACGTGCTTCTGCCATTCCTGGTCATACCGACCCGTGCCAAAACCCAGCAAAAAAACAAGCAGGTAGCCGATACCTAAAATCAAAGTGGTGCGGTTTTCCAAAATTATTTTTTTTATTTCTGCGTAGCTTTTCATTTCTTTAATCTTAACACTTTGCGGTAAAATTGCCATGCAATATGCCTTTGTTCTGGGAAGAGTCTACACCCTCTCGCTTGCGGAGCTGATCGCGGTCCTGGAAAAAGCCGACCCGGCTTTGAACCTTAACGGCGACCCGGTAAAAATCACTGAGGCGTCCGAGGAAGTGCTGATCGTCGAAACGCCCGCTCCCCTGAAAGCCGAGGTTCTGCAAAAGCGGCTAGGCGGCTCCATAAAAATTTTACAAATTGTGGACACAATAAAAAAACGGCCTCAGGACTCGGTTAATTTTGCCCTAAAACACTACTTTCGGCCCAGCACCTTAAGAAAACAGTTTCTAAAAGAATATAAAGGCAAAATTCAAATCGGGATGAGTATTTACCTGCTGGACCCGGAATTGGCCAGGCGGCCTTCTCCAAATGCCTCCGAAAAAAATCCCCAGATAAGCATTTTCACGGAACCGAAGCGGATAGGCATGATGGCAAAAAAAACTTTGACGGAAAGCGGTTACAGTGTCCGGCTTGTACTGCCTGAATACAACTCGCTTGCCCTGGCTTCCGTAGTTGTGACCAAAAATCTGCTCCTGCAAAAAGGCGCGGAAATCTGTATCCTGGCAGGCAAAGAAGTCGTTTACACGGCCAAAACCCTAACGGTACAGGATTTTGAGGACTATGGCCGCCGCGATTACCAACGTCCCGCCCGCGACGAAAAACAAGGCATGATTCCGCCCAAGGTTGCCCAAATTATGCTTAACCTTTCGGGCGCGAAAGCCGGGGAAACCCTGCTCGACCCTTTTTGCGGCATCGGCACCATGGTCCAGGAAGGCCTGCTACTGGGCTACCGCATGCTAGGTTCCGATATCAACAAACAAGCCATAAAGGGCAGCGAGCAAAATCTGGAATGGTTCAGAAACCGCTACAAAATCGCGCCGGGCAAATACCATTTTGAAACTGCAGACGCAAGGCACATCCATAAGCTGCTGGAAACCCAAAAAATCAGCTCTATCGTGAGCGAATCCACGCTTGGCCCCATTTACTCGACCTACCCCAAAAAAAGCGAGATTGACACCAATTTTAGCGATTTACAAACCCTTTACCGGGAAACCTTCAAAGAATTTCTAAAAATTCTCCCCGCGGGCGGCCGCATCGTCATCTGTATCCCTGCCTACCGCCGCGGCAAGGACGAATACGACACCCTGCCCAGCCTTGACTGGGCCAAGGATTTAGGCTATAATTGTATAGATTTGATTTCTCCAGTTTTGGCCAAAAAGCTAAAATTTCTCAAGCTTACTGCTAGAAATACTGCCATTTATGACCGTAAGGATCAGATCGTGGCAAGAGAAATCGCAATTTTCCAAAAACAGTAATTTTTATTTTCAAATATGGCCCATAAAAAAGCAGGCGGCAGTACCAGTTTAGGCCGCGACTCAGTTTCCAAGCGCTTAGGCGTAAAAATCTTCGGCAACCAGGCCGTTAAAACCGGTCAGGTGATTGTCCGCCAAAAAGGCACCAAATACCACCCGGGTAAAAATGTGCGCATGGGCGGCGACTCCACCTTGTACGCAGTGGCTGCCGGATTGGTTAAATTCCAAAGCAAGATGTCGAAAAAATTCCACGGCAACCTGCGGCGGACCAGAATTGTCAACGTGGTGCCCGCCAAATAAATCCCATTTAAAAAAACATCCCCTCTTGCTGAGGGGGTGTTTTTTTATGCTTTTAGCGCCTTAGCTGCGGCCTGCATAAACCCGTTAAACAAAGGATGCGGCGATAAAGGATGTGACTGGAATTCGGGATGGAACTGCGAACCCACAAAGAAAGGATGGTCTTTCAGCTCAATAATTTCCACCAGGCGCCCGTCAGGCGTAGTGCCGGCTATAACCAGTCCGGCTTTTTCCAAAACCTCGCGGTACTCATTATTGAATTCGTAACGATGGCGATGGCGTTCAGAAATCTTGGCTTTGCCCGATTTTTTTATCAAGCCCATGCCCAAGTAAGCTTTCTCGGTTTTTGTCCCGCGTACAATTACGCAATCCCAGCCCCCCAGGCGCATAGTGGCCCCGTACTCCCGGTTAAGCAGCTTCTTCTCCTGGTCCGGCATTATGTGGATTACGGGGTTGGGGGTTTTGGCATCAACTTCTGTGGTGTTGGCTTTCTGCAATCCGGCCACGTGCCTGGCAAACTCGATCGTCGCCATCTGCATGCCGTAGCACAGGCCTAAATAAGGCACCTTATTTTCGCGGGCAAACTGGATTGTCTCAATCATACCTTCCGTACCCCGGCTGCCAAAACCACCCGGCACCACAATACCGTCAAAACCCGAAAGGACTTTTTTGGCACCCTGCCTCTCCACGTCAATGCTGGAAATCCAGTGCAGATTTGCCTTAACCCCGTTATGCCAGGAAGCGTGTTTGATTGATTCCACAACGGAGATATAAACATCCGCCAGCTTGTAAGCCCCGGTTTCGTAATATTTGCCCACCACCGCAATGTTTACCTCTTTTTTGCTGCTGCTAATTCTGGTAATTTTGCCCAGCAAATTTTTCCACTTGGTCAAATCGTTTTTTTTGGACTTAAGCCCAAACTTTTCCAACAGCTTGTCGGTCAGCTTCTGCTGGTCGTAAGAAAGAGGTACGCGGTAAATTGTGTCCACGTTGGGTCCGGAAATGATATTTTCCACCGGGATATTGCAGGTCCAGGCCAGAGTTTCCTTGCGGCGGTCGTCCAACGGCTTTTCCGCCCGTCCAATTAAAAAATCCGGCTGAATGCCCGAAGCAATCAGCTGGCGCACGGAGTTCTGTACAGGCTTAGACTTCATTTCCCCGATAGCGGGCGGCGTAGGCAAGTAACCGACATGGATATGCACCACGTCGCGGCCATCGCGGTACTTCATAATCCGGTTAGCCTCAATAAACAGAATATTTTGGTATTCGCCGACCGTGCCCCCGACCTCCACAATCACAAAGTCCGCATTGCGTTCTTTGGCGGCCAGTTCACAGCGCCGGATAATTTCCTCAGGCACATGCAAAGCGACTTCCACGTCTTCGCCTTCGTATTCAAAATTGCGTTCTTTGCGGATTATCTCCTGGTAAATCTGGCCATTGGTTACGTAGTTGGCGCTGGACAGCTCGGTGTTCATAAAGCGTTCATAATTGCCCACGTCCTGGTCGGTTTCCACCCCGTCCTTAGTCACAAAAACCTCGCCGTGTTCCTGGGGCCGTATGGTGCCCGCGTCAATATTCAGGTAGGCGTCGCACTTCACCGGCGCCACGCGGTAACCCCGGGACTCCAGCAGCATGGCAATAGAGGCCGCGGTTATCCCCTTGCCGACCGAAGAAATCACCCCGCCGGAAACGAAAATAAACTTTGTGTGCAGTTTTTTGGCTTTGCGGGGTTTGATGTGGTATGACATGAAAGCTTTCCTTTTATGGTTAAAAATTTGTTTAGTTAAATTGGACCGTCTTTAAAATTTTGTCGAAAATTTCATAATTTTTTTCACGGCTGATCACTCCGGGTACGGCGAGCACCTGCTTTTCCAGATCACTGGAAAGCACGCCGGACAGCTGCTGCACCATGGCCTGCTCCACCACCAAAACCCGGTTGTTCGCAATCGGAAAATAGTAAATTGTATGGCCGCAGCCTTCCACCCCCTCGTAAATGGCAAAACCTCTAAGATTGCCAGCTTCATACTCATCAATAAAACCGGGTGAAAGTTTTAAGGTATCTCCGGCAAAATTCTCTTTGGGCATATAAGGCGAAAGCTGTTTTACAACCTGGGCCACCGTACCCTCGACAATCTTAAAACTCGCCCTAAAATCCGTGAGGTTATCGTAAACCGCGGTGTCGCCTTTCATGTCGCATGTGCCGTGGTTCTTAAATGGAATCTGGTGAGTCAGCTCCACACTGGTGCTGGTATCGCTAAGTGCCAAAATAGCCGGGTACCTGAAAGAGAGGCCCATTACCGGGTTAAGATACAAGCGGTCGCTGCTGGCGGGCAAGCGATGGACAGGCAGAGTGGCCTGCGTCGCCAGGTAAACTTGCTGGTCGCGGTAAGCCTGGATCTGGGACAGCACGGTCAATGTCAGACCGCTGGCTAAAAACACGAAAATCAAAATCATCAATAAACTTTTCAACCTGTCGTTCATGTTAATTTGCGGGTTCCAGGTTAATTCTTGCTTTTGCCGTAACACCCGAAGCCAATCTTACCAAGACCGCGTGTTCGCCGGGGGTCTTTATGGGCGCGGGAATTTCCACCTGGTTCTTCTCGATTATTGCACCCAGCTTTTCGGCAATTGCCTTGGCCACTTCTTTCTCGTGCACGCCCCCGAAAACCTGGCCTTTTTCACCAACTTTTACGTGGATGGGGAAAACCCGTTTTTCTATATCAGCCTTTAATGCCTGCTGCCGGGCAAAATCCCTTTGTTGCTTTTCGGCCTGCTCCCGGCTTTCTTTCTCCAGCTTCTGCTTCAATTGGGGGGTAACCGCCTGGGCAAAGCCTTTGGCAATCAAAAAATTCTTGGCAAAGCCGTCGCTGACATCTTTGACTTCCCCTTTCCGGCCATTACCCGAGGAATCTTTCAAAAAAATAATTTTCATATGTTCAAATATTCTAAATACCCTAATAAAAAACCCTCCTCAAAGGGAGAGTACTTCCTGCCCGTTTCCGCCAATTCACAGGCAGGAAATAAATCCAAAACCACCCAGGGCACGAAGCTCTTTTTCAGTATATCGGAACGGGCCGGAATGTCAAATCTTTAGATACTTCCTAATGGCCAGCAAAGTGGAGGAAGTGGCCAAAAACAGGGAAAGGGCCAATAAAATTAAAACCAGGTACCAAAAATTAAAAATGTTCTGGTTAAACAAATTTACCTGGGGATTCACATAAGCCGCCACCTTGGGCAGAACTTTAACAAACACGGGTAAAAAAATCAGTGAACACAACACCGTGGCAGAAATGGCATAAAGGAAGCTTTCCGTAAGGAATGGTCCCCGGATATACCAGTTAGTGGCGCCCACCAGCCGCATAATCTCCACTTCTTCCCTGCGGTTGTAAATAGTCAGGGTGATGGTGTTGAAAATCACCAAAATTGCAATCAGCGAAAAAACCGCTACCAGGCCAACCCCGAATGAAACAATAAACTTCAAGATCCGGTTCAGCCTTTCAATTACCACGCGGTTATCCTCAAAATTTATTTTGTCCACCACTTCCTGGTACTTGGCGTCCTGGAGCTGGGAGGCAATCGCGGGATAGTCCTCCAGCGTGTTGGCCTTAATGTTCAGCGTGGCCGGCAAAGGGTTTTCAGTCAGCTCGTTCAGCGATTGAGTGATTAGCGGGTCGCTGGCATGCTTGTCTTTAAAATTCTGGAATGCCTGCTCGGCGGAAGTGTATTTTACCTCTTTAACCTTGGGATTGCTTTGGATATCCTGCTCTAGCGCCTGGATTTTTTCCTCGGCCAGGCCGATTTTAAAATACACGCTGATATCCACGGTGTTCTGGATGCTCTGCAACGAGAAACTGGTTATGGCAAACAGCAAAAACAAGGTGGAAAAAATCACCAAAGTAATGGTCATAACCATAGTCGCCGCGGCCGAAAGCCATAGGTTGCGGGTAAAATTGACCAGACCGGTTTTTATAATGCGTAAAAAAGAAACGGAATGAAACATGTTTTTATAATTTATATCTGCCTTTTTCCTGCTCCAAAGTAATGCGCCCGTTTTCAATGGTGATTACCCTTTTTTTTACTTTGTTGACCAAGTCCGCGGCGTGAGTCGCAAGCACCACAGTAGTGCCCAACTGGTTGATTTTTAAAAGCAGGTCAATAACTTCGTTGGCATTGACTTCATCCAGGTTGCCCGTGGGCTCGTCAGCCAGAAGCAAGACCGGCCGGTGGGCCAAAGCCCGGGCAATGGCCACGCGCTGCCTTTCCCCGCCCGACATCTGGTGCGGAAAGTCGTCGCGCTTGTGCATCAGGCCGACCAATTCCAAAATTTTCGGCACATCCTCGTAAATTTTTTCCTTGCGGTGGCCGCAGACCTCCATGGCAAAGGCCACGTTTTCAAAGGCGGTGCGTTTAGGCAGCAGTTTTATGTCCTGGAAAACCATGCCGATTTTGCGGCGCAAAAAGGGCATATCGGATTTCTTGACTTTAGATATGTCAATGTCATCGATTAAAATCCGGCCGCCGTCTATCCCCTCTTCGCCTATCAGCAATTTCATCAAAGTGGTTTTGCCGGCTCCGGAAAGGCCCACTAAAGAAATAAACTCCCCGTGATGGATCTCCAGATTAATCCCATCCAGGGCTTTGGACTTATTGTATTGTTTGCTGACGTTTTCAAATTTTATCATGCAGGTTTGTTTTCTGTTTCCGGCGTAACGCAATAAAACTATTATACCAAAATTTTACTTCTTTTGCCACTGGCAGGCGTACACAAAAGAAAAAAACAGGCTAATCAGCCTGTTTTTCCAAAAATTTTTCCACAAATTCGTCAAGTTCCCCGTTCAGCACACTTTCCGGGTCCGAAGTTTCAAAACCGGTCCGGTGGTCTTTAACCATTTTATAAGGGTGTAAAACATAAGAACGGATTTGGTTGCCCCACTCCGCGGACTTAAATTCGCCGCGGATGGCCTTTTTTTCCGCTTGCTGCCTTTCTTCTTCCAGGGTTTTCAGTTTAGCCATTAAAATGCGCATGGCAATTTCCCGGTTCTGGTGCTGGGAGCGCTCGTTCTGGATACTCACCTTGATGCCCGTCGGGATATGGGTGATGCGAATGGCTGAATAAGTGGTATTAACCGACTGCCCGCCGTGGCCGGAAGAAGTATTAGCTTCAATTTTCAGGTCTTTGGGGTCGACTTTCAGCTCTTCCTGGGTTTCCAAAACGGGCAGAATTTCCATAAGCGCAAAAGAGGTTTCCCGGGTATGCGCCGGATTGAACGGCGACAGCCGGACCAGTCGGTGCACCCCGGCCTCGCTCTTCAGCAGGCCATAAGCGTACGGCCCGCGGGCTTCCACCACGCAGGTTTTCACTCCGCCCTGCTCACCGCGGCTGAGCTCCAGTACTTCCGTGGCCAGACCGCGGCGTTCGCAATAGCGCAGAAACATCCTAAGAAGCATATCCGCCCAATCCTGCGCATCCACGCCTCCTGCGCCGCTGTGCAGGGAAAAAATTGCGCTGTGGTCATCGTACTTTTTGGAAAGCAAAGCCAAAAAACGGTTGTGTGCGTACTTGGCCTGCAAGTCTTCGGCTTGTTTTTTCAAAAAATCCAAAGTTTCCTGGGACTCGTCCTGGTTGGCTTTGATAATGTTCAAAAGCTCAGCCGCTTCCGCTTCCAAGTTCTGCCAAAACCCATAAAAATCCTTGAGCTGCTTATATTCCTGGGCGACTTTTTGGGCCGACTGGTTATCAGCCCAAAAATCCGGCGCCTGCATGCGGTCTTCCAATTCCAATATTTTCTGCTCTTTCTGGGGCAGGCTCAAGTGCTGTTTCAATTCCGCAAGCGCTTTCAGTAAAATTTCCAGTTTTTTTATCAGTTCATTCATTTGCAAATCCTATTTAGTCAGCCGATTCGAGAAGTGCATATAGTGCGTTAGTAAATTCCCGCTTCAAAATCACCATATCTTCCGGGGTTCTAAGCCCGGACTGCCGGTTGACTGCTCGTATGTTGGCCAAAGCGTCCTCAACCCGATTTTGCTGATCTCTGGGCAGGGCTTCGCTTCTTACCAGACTG
>JAKAGU010000004.1 GCA_021825655.1 bacterium
GGGAATAGGTTTGCGTATGGTATTTGGCAGCCAGCCAGCGGCCCAGTAAGGCAGCGACAATTAAGGGTACAGCAAGGATGACGGCAAATTCAATGGCTACGTTTAGCATGTAGGCCGCACCCATAAAGCCCGAACCTTCGGTTTTGGGCGCCATGGCCTGTTGGGCGGCTTTTAAGTCCGCCTCGTTTTTGCGCAGGCGTTCTAAATCCACGCCTTCGTTTTTTTCCGCGTTATTTTGTTTCAAATCATTTGGCATAAGGCTTTTTTAATTTAGAACGCAACAAGTCTACCAAAATTTGGCAGTTTTGGCAAGACTGGCTTTTTTAAGCGCTCTTGACTTGCTGTTTGTTATTTTTTTCCCTTTATTTAAGGCCTTTTTAAAACAAACCCCGACGAGAACATTTAAATGGAGCCGGCTGTCGGACTTGAACCGACCACCTGCGGTTTACGATACCGCTGCTCTACCAGATGAGCTAAGCCGGCAAAAAATCGTCGGGGCAGAATGGAAAACTGAATGCGTTTGCCTTGCAGGTATTATAGCTAAAAGTCCGCAAGTTTGAAAGTGATTTTTTTACCGAATATTTCTTTTGCCGCGGCCGCAAGGTTGACATTTATGTCCGTGACCATGAACACCCGCTGTGCTTTTTTACTGAGCCGGGAATCAATTTCCGGGTGGCGTTTTAAGTACTCGGCCAGCTTTTCGGGGATAATCTGTTCCTGGGAATACAGCAGTACGCCTTTCGGCAGGATTTTTTGCATCTGTTTTTTTAAAATCGGATAATGCGTACAACCCAAGACCACGGCATCGGACCGGAATTTTTTTAAAGGCCGGAGGTAATCCAGCAGGAACGGCTGCGCGAATTTTTTTGCCCCGTTTTCGATTAAGGGCACGAGCAAGGGCGCGGGCTGTTCCAGTACTTTTAGGCGCGGGTTGATTTTTTTCAACTCCGTGCGGTAAATGTGGGAAGCCGCCGTGCTCTGCGTGGCCAGTACTCCGACTTTTTTGTTCCGTGGGTTATTGCCTACCGCTTCCAGTGTGGGGATAATCACGCCTAAGACCTTGCGGTCCGGATATTTTGCAGGCAGGAGCTCCTGCTGGATTTTGCGCAAAGCCTGGGCTGAGGCGGTGTTGCAAGCTAAAATTACTAGTTTGCAGTTCTGGGCAAACAAAAATTCTACGGCCCGGGCCGTGAAATCGTAAACGGTTTTTTGGCTGCGGTTGCCGTAGGGCACCCTTTTGGTGTCGCCCAAGTACAGGATATCGTATTGCGGCAAGCGGTTGATTACGGCTTTTGTCACCACTAACCCGCCTAGTCCTGAGTCAAAAATTCCGATTTTCATATCCCCTATTATACCCGAATGTATCCAAAAACCCAAAGCCGCCGGCATTTGCCGGCGGCTTAAAACAGACTCTATTGGACGCCCTGCTTGGTCAGCGTGTGCACTCCGGCCGCATAGCCGCCGGTGGTTTGTCCCAAACAGAAAGTCAGCTGGTAGTCTTCTGCGCCGCGTTGGGCGTATTTGTATTGGTTGTTATCGGTGGTGCAGCTGCCGTCGGCCGGCAGAGGCGCAACCGGCATTTGGCCAATGTAATTGGGTGTCATATCTTCGAATTTCTTCGGGTATTGCCGGTGGTCGTTGGCATAGAGTTCAAGGGCCGAAGCCATCATTCGGACATCCGCCATGCGCTTGGCGTCGCGAGCCTTGGCCCGGGCGGAATTAAGACTAAGCAGCACTACGGCGGCCACAAAACCAAGCATCATTGCGGCCACTTCAATCAGGCCCGGAGATTTTTTTCTGCTCAAAATGGGCATATTATTTGGCTGTAGCGTCCGGCGCTTTTATAAACAGGCCCTGCACCTGGCCTTTGGTGGCCTGGATCAGGTCCAGCGCGTTATCCGGCACCTGGACAGCTTCCGGTTTTTCGTAGTCGGAATAATTTGCATCGATTTTTATCTGTGCGGAGTAGTCCAGTTTGTCCACGAAATCCTGAACCTGCTGCTCCGGGGTTTTAACGGGTTCTGCGGGCGTGGGGTTGGCGGATACGCACTTTTCGTCCGAAGTCGGACAGGCAATATTGCCTTCAATGCCCTGCGGGCTGAGTTTGGCAATTCCAGCTTTGTAGCCGCCCACATCGGAGCCCAAGCAGAAGGTCAGTTCGTAGTCGCTGTACACGGTCTTACCTTTGACGACCCGTTTTTCGCCCTTCGGCTGGTACCAATAAGTGTTATAGTAATCCGTGCAGCTGCCGTCGGCCGGCGCGGGTGAAACCGGCACTATGCCAATATACATAGGAGTAATGCCGCCGTCCGGTACGCCATTCTTGGCTTCGGGGTATCCTTCCATATCGTTATAGTAGAGCTCCAGAGCCGAAGCCATTTGCCGGACGTCGGCTAGACGTTTGGCATCACGCGATTTTTCCTTGGCTCCGGACAAGGCCTCGTTTACCACCAAATTCATGGCCGAAGTCACGGATGGCGCATTGCTTTCAAATTTAACGCGGTACAGCCGGAAATCCCTGACACCTACCCAGGTTTCAAAGTCTTTAATTTCCAGCTTGTCCACCAGGCCGTTAATGGCAATTTTTGCCAGGTTTAAGTCTTTGTCTTGGAGTTTGTCCGCATCGCTGGTGGCTTTGGCATTGACCGAGTCCGCAATTTTGGTGAGAGAGTTGGTAAGCGCGTCTTTTATGGCCTGCTTGTCCAGGGTATTGATAAAATGCACGGTGTTCACGCCGTTGACCTGTTCGCGGCCCGCGTATTTTTGGATTTTGACAAAGGTGGCGTCTTCCCAGATTTTGGAAATTTCGCTTTTCAGCTGGTTGTCAAAAATTTTATCGAATTCGGCCTGGGTGTTTGTGCCGCTCTGGTTCATCTCGTCCTGCAGGGCGTTCAGGTCAATTTTCAGCCAGTCCACTTTTTCGCCCTTGCCCAGGGAGGCAAAGATGTTATTCAAAAACGGGTTCTCGCCCACGTTCAAATACAGAATGCGGTTTAAAATGCGGTATTTAAAACCGGTACTGAAGTTTGTGTTGCCGCTGCCGAAAGTGTACTGAATTTCGGCGCTGGACTGGGGGTTCTTTTCGTCGCGCACGTCCACGTAGGACTGCCCGTCAAAAGTCAGCTTCAAATCTTTCAGGCTGAATGTGCCCAGATCTTTGGAGGAAAACTCGCCCGTGTCGATGTAATTAAACAGGAATTTATTCTTGTAAACCTTGCTCTGATTCAGGCTGGTGAATTTTTTCCAAATCCCCTGCGGGGTGTTAAAGCCGTACGCCATGTACCAGTAGCCGCCACCGCCAATTACCAGCGCCACCAGCAGGGCTACAATCCACACCCAGGCTTTTTTGTAAAAAGGCTTGCTTGATGCATCAGTCTGAAAAGTGGTTTCGCTGATGCCCGTGGTCGGGTTGGGAAAATTGGCCGTGTTGTGGGTCAAAACTTCGCTGGGCCGGATAGGCTGGCCCATGTGCCCGGGAATGTGGGTTTCGGGCGCCCGCGCAGGCAGGTTTTCCTGGGAATCCAGGGCGCGCACGTGCGTAAAGCTATCCTCCACCACCTCAGCCTCCCAGCCGGCGTTGAGCAGGTTTTGTTTAATTTCCGAATCGCTCATGCCGTGCCCTCTGGCACTCTTGATGTAGCCTATGACTTCTTCTTCCATATTGGTTTTGGTATTTCGGACAAATGCCTAAATACTTAAGAATTTAATAATTTTGATTTTATTTATCTCCGTGTCCAGCCAGTTTTCAAAACCGGACTCGGACAGAAAAATTTGTTTCAAATGCAGGCGCTGGCCGTTATCCTGGCCCAGATTGTCTTTGCCTTCCAGTTTTATTATATGCAATCCCTGGCGGGTTGCAACCTGCTTGGTCTGGCCGACTTTCATGTCATCCGTGGCTTTGAGTATTTCGGGCAGCAAATCTTTGGCCTCCAGAAAGCCCAAATCGCCACTGTAGGCTTTGGAAAGGGGCTCCTGGCTGTTCTGGGCCGCCAAGTCTTCAAATGTCTTGCCGTTCTGCATGGCTTGCTGCAAGTCCGCGGCTTTTTGGAAAACTACGCTGTTCAAGCTCTGTTGGCCGTTGTACCAAATCTGCAGCGCAGTTTTCTTGTCCTGCCAGGCGCCCAGATTTTGGACTGCCTTGTCGCTGAAAGCGGATGCGGGGCTTTCCACCTTTTTTTCCGCCAGCAGCTGGCCCATGGCCTTTTCCTGCATCAGCCGGTTAAAAACCGTTTGTTCGTAAGTCTCCGCATCCATGCCCGCGGGCTGGTAGGGTTTTAAGGCGTCCAGCCGGCTAAAGTATTCGGTAGACCAGACGGGTTGGGAGCCGACCAGGGCCACGGGCGCGGGCAGTTTTTTCAGCAAGGCGGCTTTGGCAAATGTGATGTGCCCGGTTTTCAGCCACAAAACCCCGCCGGCCAAAACCAGGCCTGCGGCTAAAATTGCGGCTAAGATGACCCAGCTAAAAATTTTGAGCGCTTTTTTCATTCCGTGAAATACCTCCACCATTTTACCGGGTTGCTCACCTCCTGGCTCGCGGCATAGCCCGGAGCGTTGCTGTCCGTGCCGTCCACCTGGGTAAAGCTGTAAACTTTTTCCCCTTGCTTTTTAAGGTTGAGCTGTTCGCGCGCCACTTTTTCTTTGGAACTGAGCGAAGTCAGGTATTTAATCGAGGCTTCCATTTCCTGGTTCTTTTTTTCCACGCCCGCAATCTGGCTTTCCAGGCTGGCCTTTTCCGCGTCAATGCTCTTTTTTTCCCGGAACTGCTGGAAGCGGATGTAAAACAAAAATACGGTCAGGCCGGCCAGTAATAAGAGTATGGTTTTCCTGGAAAAGTATTCTTTAAACATGCACGGCCGAATTTAGGGCTTTGGCTTTAAGGATGGTTTCTTTTAAATCTTCGGGTTCGCGGATTTTATCCAGCACGAAAGTTTTACTCGCGTTGGAAAAAGTGATTATCACTTTGCCGGTCTTAAACAGCGACTCCAGGATGCCTTGGGTCTTGCAGGAAATGGCGGCTACGGACTGCAGATCCACTTCTTCCACGGTCTTGGAAAAAAGATTTTTATATTCCACGGAAATAACCCGCTGGTTGGTCACCAGGTAAGCGTTAACCAGCCAAAGCAGGTATTTGTTCAAGGCATAGAGCAAAACCAGTACAGTCCAGAACAAGAGGATGCGGCGGAAAGCGGTAATATCCTGCAAATCGTACTTGGCGTAAAACGCCCAGGGCAGATAAATCAGCACAAAGACCATGAGCACGGCCTTGCCCCAAACCCATTCGGTCTGGCGGCTGGCCAAGATTAGTTTTTCGTTTTCCCGAAGTTTTATTTTAAACATGGGTTTACTGCAAAAACGCCGCGCCGATGGTCATTATGACCAGACCCAGTACCATTACAATGGCCAGGCCGTACATAATTTTGTTTACCAGTTTGCGGTTGTTAAACATGCCTGTATTTTACCACATTTTTAGCCCCTGGGCTTATACACAAGCCCGCCTTTACACCGAGTGCAAAAGCCCATATAATTTGCAATTAGAAACCATAGGGAGGGTTTCTCAAGATATGAGCAGACGAAGGCGCAGCCGTCAGAGAACCTCGCTTGCAGCCACATGGCTGCTGCACATCATTTTGGCGATTATAGGCTTCTTTTACCTACTTCGCCTGGTCCACAACCAGCAAGCCACCCAAGCCAACAGCCACCTCTCGCCCGAACCAGTCAAAGCGGCCGTTGCGCCGTAGCCTATCTGCCCCCCCGCTCATCAATGAAACGACTGCCGGCTCCCTCTTGCCGCGCAGTCGTTTTCATTTTATTTTCTGTTCAGGTAAGTTATAGTGCTCTGTAATACCGTGGCAAAAGCAACCCATAATAAATACGGGATATTTGCGAGCGTAACCCAGCGGGCGTAAGGGAAAATTGCAAACATGAGCCAGACTAGCGTGCCCAGCACGGCTAAAATATCCAGCCAGGCCAAAAAAAGATTTTTTAAACCAAACTGAATAGGGGTGAAGGCAAAATTAAAAACAAGGTTTAGCAAAAACGGCAAAGCCACAACCCAGGGTATTTGTTTTTTAAAATATAGCATTCCAACGTAAAGGAATGTCGCGGCTATAATGATGTATAAAACAGTCCAAACGGGGCCGAACAGCCAAGCGGGCGGCGCCCAAGCCGGCTTTACGAGCTCGGAATAATTTACATAAGAGTCCATATTTTTTAAATTAACCTGTTTAAAATCTCTTTTGTAATTATAGCAAATTAAACACGCGTTCCCCTTTAGCCGAAGCTTTCAGGGAACGCGCGGGTTGATTAGGCCGAATAATTGGCCCTAGTTGTTGCGGGCGTTGGCCCGGACTTTCGTCCAGTCAATGGCATCGTAGCCACTGCGGAATTCCGAGGTGGAGCCATGGTGGCTCCGGCCTTTGGCCTTTCCGTTGCCGTGCACCGGACAGTCGTCCGGCTTATGTTGGGTAAAATGAATGCCCCCATCGGCGGTGAAGTTCATCACCGTGTGGATGTCTTCCGGTTTGCCTTTCACTATTGTCTCACTCCTTGAATTTGGACTTACGCAAGCATGTGCTGCAGATAACTTGGTAATTTACCCAAATTCAGGAGTTTTGTCAATGCCTTAGCTTTCTTTTGCTTCTTTGCGCAAAGGCTTTTCGTGCTTCATTAATTCGCGGAAACTTTCGGCGTCCCCGAACTCCGCAAAGTTTTTGTAGTGTTCGTGGGCGTTAATCATTTTTTTGGCGTGCTTAATGGGGCACCAGTATTCTTCCGTGCGCCCGGCCACTTCCCGCACATACCCGGCCACGCCATTGGCATAGGAGCAGTAGCCGCAGTTGATTTTTTGGAGCAGGTTCAGGTAGGCCAGATACTCCCTGTCAAACACAATGTAGTCGCTGCGCTTTACTTTGGTTATGCCGTAAGCCGGAAAACAGACAAACTGGTAAATGCTCACGCAGATATCCAAAAACACAAACGGCACAATCATGGCGTAAATAACCGGTGCGGTGAGGGCGGTCAAGATGTTGGCGTGGGTTATGTATTTAAACAGATTAACTTTTAGCTCCTTGTGCCTTCTTAAGATTTCCTGTTCAAAAACCGCCCTCCCCTTTTCCAGTCCGTAAGACAGCCTTGCCCGCTGCTTGGCCAGTTCCGCGTCCAGCTCACTCTGCAAGGCCCTAATGTTTTCCATTAACCAGCTAATCCGTGACTTTTTTTCTTCGTTTTTCATTTAGAAATTTAAATAATAAAGGTTAATTAATTATATCAGATTTGAGCTTTTGCCAATTAATGAAAAGGAATATACTGGCTTTATGGATAACACAATACAGACGAGGGAAGAAGCCCTGAAAGCTGCGCTTGCGGAGTTTGGGGCAGAAGAGACCGATTCCGCCGTTAAGGCCCTCGTGGGCAAAACGGCGAGAATCTTCGGGTGGAACCCGGAGCAGGCCAAGCAGAAAATGCAGGAGCTCCTGTGGGAAATCGGCCTGGTGCTGGCCAAAGAAGCCGAGCTCACGGAGGAAACCTTCCTCAAGTACGCCACCAGCGTGCACGAGAACGGGTTCATCCCCGTTGCCCTCCGCCCATAGCCTTCACAGGCAATTCAAAAGGACGTCCCCAACCGCGCCGGGGACGTCCTGTTTTTTAATTTAAAACTCCAATAATAAAGAAACCGGCTTCCGCCGGTTTTTATTATCAATTTGCTCTTAGGAGCCTATCCGCTTTTTCCACAAGTTTTCTCTGGTCTTTATTAGCTTCTCTAATAACTTTTTTTATGACTTTCTTTTTTTCACTTGAAGAGGCCTCTCTAAAAAACGTTGAAAAACCGCTTGTTTGAGCAGACCGGATGCCAAGTAATTTGTATATCGCTTCTTTCATTTTAGTATCCTTTCTAACTCCTCACTAGTATAGCCTTCTTTTAAATGAAAGTCAATCTTTTCAACGTTAAGTTTTAAACTCTCTAGGTCGTTCTTAAAATCTTTTATTACCAGGTTTAATTTGACTTTGTTAGGAAATAATTGTTTAACTTTGTTCACATTGTCTTTAGAAGAAAAAAAAGCGTTAATAAATATTTCTTTACCAATATGCCTGTGTTCGATTACCTCTCTTTTTTTAGTAAAATCCCATGCGATTAACGGGTCTTGATAGATATAAAAAATTTCAATAAAATCTCTTTTTTCTAAACACCTATTGATGTTTTCTAGAGCTTTTGAAAAGTTGGCAAAAGTTCCGTCAAGTATAAAATTTTGCTTGTTTTTTAAAGCAAAATAATATATTTTATCAACGCCAATTTTAACGGCACTTTGAAATAGATGAGCGTTTCCTCCGTTGTATTGGAGTAGCTCATCTCGTATTTCGTCTGGATCTATTCTTACTACACTAGGGCCTACTTCTTTAATTAGATTTTTTGAAAATTCAGTTTTTCCTGCTCCTGGAGAACCCGCCATAAATATCGAAACAGGTTTTGTATCTGGAGGATGCTTTGATAAATCAGAAAATTTTAAAACAAGCCCCTCTTGAACTTCTTTACAGCGAAAGTGCTCTACTGCTTTTTCTGAAAGTTCTTTTTCCGGATTATCCATAACCTTATTTCTTTAACACCGCCAAAAATGCTTCTTGGGGTATATCAACTTTCCCAATCTTCTTCATCCTCTTTTTACCCTTTTTCTGCTTGTTTAGCAACTTCATTTTGCGGGTAACGTCGCCGCCGTAGAGGTAGCCGGTTACGTCTTTACGAAGTGCAGAAATGGTTTCGCGTGCTACAATCTTGCCGCCAATGGCGGCCTGGATGGCAATTTCGAACTGGTGGCGGGGAATAAGCGTTTTGAGTTTTTCCACCAGTTCCTTGCCGTCTATGTGCGCGGTGGAGCGGTGCATAATGGCGGCCATGGCAGGAACAGGCTCGCTGGCCACTAAAATATCCACTTTGACCAAATCGCCCGGGCGCTCTTCCATAAATTCGTAGTTCAGGCTGGCATAGCCCGAAGACACGCTTTTCAGCTTATCGTAAAAGTCGGTAATAATATTGGCCAGAGGCATTTCGAAAATAATGTCCACCCGGTCCTTGCCAATATATTTAATGTCCTTGGAAATGGCGCGCCTTTGGGTGGCAATTTCCATAATCGGCCCAATGTAGTCGCTGGGGGTTAAAATGTTGACCGCCATCCAGGGCTCGAAGATTTCCTTAATGTGCGAAGGGTCCGGGAATTCCGCGGGGTTATGAATAAGCACTTCCTCGCCGTTGTTTTTGACAACGCGGTAAGCCACAGTTGGCGCAGTGAGCACCAAATCCAAATTGTATTCGCGGGTCAGGCGTTCCTGGACAATGTCCATGTGGAGCAGGCCTAAAAAGCCCGTGCGGAAGCCAAAGCCAATGCTGGGAATGTTGACGGGTTCAAATTCCAAAGCCGCGTCCGAAAGCTTGAGCTTTTCTATGGCATCGCGTAAAAGCGGATAGTCGTCGCCCGAAGTGGGGAAAATGGTGGCATAGACCATGGGCTTAATCTGTTTGTAGCCGGGCAAAGGCTCTACCGTCTGGCGGCCTTCGAACAGAGTGACCGTGTCGCCCACCCGTGCGCGGCTGACATCGCGCAAGCCCGTAACAATATAGCCCACTTCGCTGGTGTTGAGCTGGCCGGACTTCTCGAACTTGGGGTTAAAGTAGCCGACTTCCAAACTTTCCGCCTCAGTCTTGCTGCCCATGAGCCAAATTTTTTCGCGCGGGAACAATTCGCCGTCCATAACCCGCACGAACACAATCACGCCTTTGTGGATGTCGTAGCTGGAATCGAAAATCAGGGCCTTGAGCGGCTTTTTGGAATCGCCCACGGGTTCGGGCACGCGCTCAATAATGGCCTTGAGTATGCCCTCCACGCCTTCGCCGGTTTTGCCGGAAGCGTAAAGGATTTCGTTTTCCTCAAAGCCGAACGCGTCCATAAGCTCGCGCGCGGTTTCCTCGCGGTTGGAGTTGGGCAGGTCTATTTTGTTGACTACGGGAATCAGCTTCAAGTTGTGTTCCAAAGCCAAATGCACGTTGGCCAAAGTCTGGGCCTCAATGCCCTGGGTGGAATCCACCACTAAAATGGCGCCCTCGCAGGCATTTAAGGAACGCGAAACTTCGTAGGTAAAATCCACGTGGCCCGGCGTGTCGATTAAGTTCAGCAGATACTTTTCGTTATTCAGCGTGTACTCCATGCGCACGGGCTGGAGCTTGATGGTAATTCCCCGCTCCCGCTCCAAATCCATGGTGTCCAAGAGCTGGCTTTTCATATCCCGTTTGGCAACCGTGTGGGTGACTTCCAAAAGCCGGTCCGCGAGCGTGGATTTGCCGTGGTCAATATGCGCAATAATGCAAAAATTTCGGATATGCTTCAGGTCCATGTCCTTCAAGGGTTCTTTCTTAAAACAGCTTTTTGGCCAGCCGAACAGCCTGGGGTAATTTTACATAATATGCGCAAACAAATAAAGTGCTCAGGCCAAAGAAAGCGGATACCCCGGATTGGACCAAAAGGCCCAGGCCCGTGTGGGTATCCAGCCAGGGCGCCAGCGCGTACAGCCAGGCGTAGGTTACCAGGCCCATGGCCAAGCTTGCAGCCAAAATTTTAAGCAGGCTGTCAATGAGTTGCTGATCAAACAAGCGGATGGTGTGGCTATTATCCACGGATTCGGACAGGCTGAAGTGCAAGACCACAAACAGGGCTATAGCGTTTAAAATGCTGGAAAGGGTAAAACCCCAGGCTACCCCGGAAATCCCCATTCTCAGGCCCAAATAATACGCCAGAAAGGCATTTAGGGCCATAGCGCCCAGGTTAATGACCACCGGAATCTTGGTATTGTGGCGCGCGTAAAAAGCCCGGGAAAACAGGGGCGAGAGCGCCTGGGTAAACAGCGAAATGCTGAAGATGCCCAAAACCTGGAATGTGGCGCGCGTATCGTCCCAGTTAAATTTGCCTGCGCCAAAAGCCAGGCGCACAGCATGGGCTCGGAGCAGCAGAAGCAGGATGCTAATGGGAATAATGTAGAAAGAAATCTGCACAATGGTTTCGCGCAGGCTGTCCAGGAATTTTTCGTGCTCCTGCCGGGCGAACTCTTCGGAGAGCACGGGGAAAATGGCCACGGCCGACGAAATGGCAAAAATACCCACGGGCACGGCCTGCAAATTGTTGGCCAAAGTGAAGACCGCAATGGAGCCGGACGCCAGAACCGAACCGACCACGGAACCGATTAGCAGGCTGACCTGGGAATTATCCACGCCGATAATGCGGGGCAAGAACAGGCGGCCAATTTTCCGCACGGCTTCGTCTTTAATGTCCAAAACCGGTTGCCAGGAAAAGCCCAAAGACAGCACTTCGGGGATCTGGCAGAGCGCATGCAGCACGGCGCCCAAAATAACGCCCAGACCCAAACCCATAATGCCCAGTTTGGGGTATAAGACTAATAAACCGAAAATTATGCCCAGGTTATAGAGCACGGGCGCAAAGCCCACAATGAAAAAACGCTTGCTGGCATTCAGCACGCTGCTGAACACATTGGAAATGGTAAAAATTATCGGCGACAGCAGGAAGATGCGGGTCAAGAGCAGGGTGTTTTGCAGCTTTTGCCCCGTAAAGCCCGGGACCAGCAAATGCGTCAGCGGTTTGGAGAACAGCAGGAGCAGCAGGCAAAAGAGCGTCATGAAGCCAGCAGAAAAGTTGAGCACGGTGTTGGCGTTTTTTATGGCCCGCTGCTTGTCTTTAATCAGCAGGGAGGTAAACACGGGAATGAAAGCCACGGACAGCGTGCCCAAAACCAGCAGATTGAAAATTAAATCCGGGATGCGGAAAGCGGCATAGTATGCGTCCAATATATCCCCCGCCCCGAACTTGGAAGCAAACAAGCGGTCGCGCAGCAGGCCCACCAAGCGCGAGGCCAGCGTTAAAAAGCCCACGATGAGCGCGGCTTTGGAACTGTTAAAATTGGTTTCCAAATTTTTTAGGCCAAGCATAATTGGGTTAGCGCCTTACGAACACGGCGCCCAGAACCTGGTCGCGGTTTAATTCCAAAGTTTGGGAGTACGAATCCGCAGTCAAGTCCTGCGGCTGGAAATTGGACCATTCCAAACGGCGGTTGTCGAAGTGCACTTCCTGGGTGAAATTCTGGTTCTGCGCGCCCGGCTGCTTTTGCAGCAGCAGGCTGTAACGGTCAATGTCTTTCAGTTTAAACGGCAGCTGGTAGACCAAGTTTATGTCGCGCGTCTGCCCCCCGTCCAGCTTTTGCCAGTTCCCAAAGAACGTTTTCCCGCTTTCCGAGCCAATGGTCGTGCCGCTGACCAGGTCGCGCACCGCGCCTTTTTCCCAAGCCATGACCTCGTCGTCGGTTTTTTGGTCCAAAGGTTTTTGCATATCCAATACTTTGTAATCAAAACCCTGGTTTTCCAACAGCTTGGAGCCGGCGGGCACAAGCACGCGGATAAAGCTGTTGTTGAAAGTCTGGTCCAAAAGCGGCAGCTTGTTGTGCCGGGTAATGGTCAGGTGGTTGGTTATCGTGCCGTCAGGCGCGATGTCCGTAACCAGCTTCATGCTTTGGTCCACGTAAAGGTCGCTTTTGGTGGCGCCTAAATTAGCGCCCACAACCGACAAGTAGTCGCGGTCCGTGTCCAGGATGTGGCCGGACCAGTTAAAGCTCTGGTATAAATTCTGCAGCGGCTCGTTCCGGGAGTATAGCAAAATTTGCTTCTCGTTCAAATTTTTCTGCAAGGCTTCCAAAAATTGCGGTTTTTGTTCGGGTTGGAGCTTGGCCAAACGGTCGAAAAGCACAGGCACCAGGTCGGCCAAAATTTGTTTGGGTTTATTTTCCGGCATGGTGGCGTATTCCGAGCTGACCACCTGGGTCAGTTCCACAAAATTATCCGGCGTGAGGGTTACGTTGTACTTGGGCATATCCACGGGTCCGGTCAGGCGCAGCAAATCGATAATCAGGTTGGGCGTAAGGGCAATAATTATATCCGGCGTCTCCCCGCCTTCCTTTTCGTAAAAAGCGGACAGCTTGCGCGCGGAATCCGGAAAATCGGCAAACCAGTTGGCGTCGCGCATGTACCAGCGGTTGTTGACGTTGAGTACGGGCTGGGGCGGCGCAATGTTGTCCTGCAGCTGGCCGTCTAACGCGTAAATGCTGTCGACTTTCAGCGTGCTAATGTTGCCGTCCTTCACGTTCAGGCTAGCAAAGCTGCCGACAAACCCGCCGGTAGGCCTAAGTTCGTTGTTGTTTTCCAAGACGACCAGGATGCGGTTCTGGCCCGAAAAAGTCAGGCGGAAAAGCTCGAACAGGCTTTTCAGATTCTGGAAATTTTTTGCCAGTTCGGCAAAGCTGCCGGCTTTCTCCACATAACTTTCGCGGTAGCCTGCAGGCAGGCTGTTCGGGTCAATGTTCTGCAGGTTGTTTTCAATTAACGAAATCCCACGGCTGATTTTTGCCACCGAGGCTTCCATGCGGTCCATAAGCTCCGGGAACTGGGCATTGCCGGTGACAGCAAACCCCGCAGGCGTAATTTGCAGCTGGTTCATCTGCTCGGCGAATGCCGAAAACTCCGAGCCCACGCTGGCCGCCTGCTGAGCCGTTTGCACCAGCAAGTCCGCCTGGTGCTTGACCGGCGCCAAATTGACCAGGCCGCCCAGCATGCTGCCCATTTGTGTAAGTTCGTCCCGGCCTGTGTTAAAGCTGCGTTCCGCCAGGGCAAAACTGTTGCCCGCGGCCGTAAAGTTTTGCTCGCCTAAATCGGTTTTGGCTTTTTGGAACTGCTCCAGGCCCGCGGCCGTAAACTGCAAAACTTTGTTTTGGGTATCCACGGCCTTGGCGGCCAGGCGGAAACCCTCGATCAGGCCGAGGGGCAAAAGCAAGACAATAACGAACACGGTAAAGTTCATGGCCGGCCGCGCCTGGCTAAACTTGCGGAAGCGTTGCCTGAGCGACTTGCCCGTGCGCCGCCAGTCTGTGACGGAAAAAGCTTTTACGAGCCGGGAAAACTCGTACAGGACATAGCCCACCCAGTAAGCCACTTCGTATAACCCCCGGCCCAGCCAGAATAAAAACTTTTTGCCCGAAGGGTATTTGCGCTTTGGGCCATCGCTCAAGCGTAAAAAAGCCTGCTGGTGGTAGTAAAATTTAAATTTTTTGCGCTTGAGCATGGCTTTAAGTTTTGGCTTGCCTGGAAATATTCAGCAAAACGCCTACGGCAGACAGGTTAATCAGCATGGCAGAGCTGCCATAGCTGAAAAAAGGCAGCGGAATGCCGGTTAAAGGCAGTAGTTTAACCATGGCCCCGATGTTGATAATGGCCTGCAAAGCAATCCAGGCCGTAATTCCAAAAGCGGTGAGGCGGCCAAATTCGTCGGGCGCTTTTTTGGCCAGAGCAATGCCGCGGATTAAAAAGGCGACAAATAGAGCGAGAATGGCGGTAATCCGGATAAAGCCCAATTCTTCGGCCGTGACCGCAAAAATGGAATCGCCCATGACTTCGGGCAGGTAGCTGTGTTTTTGGCGCGAAAGGCCGTAGCCATAACCCCACAGCCCGCCGGAACCCACGGCCAAAAGCGCTTGGTTGACATGATAGCTAATGCCTTGCGGATCGGAGGCGGGATTAAGGAAAGCGGTAATGCGCTTTAAGCGGTAGGGCTCGAAGTGGACAATGGCGTAAGTCAGCAGGAATCCGGATACTGCGGCCCAGAACAAATATTTCCAGTTAACGCCTCCGACAATCAGCATAAAAAAAGACACGCCCACGAGCACGGACATGGTGCCAAAATCAGGCTGCCACAAAATCATGCCCGCAAATAAGGCCACAATTATCAGCGACGGCAGGAGGCCTAAGGTAAAATCGTTAATGGCCTTGCCTTTTTTTCCAATCCAGGCGGCAATATAAAAAACCAGGACGATTTTGGCCAGCTCTGCGGGCTGAAAAGTGGTGAAGCCCAAATTCAGCCAGCGGCTCGCCCCGCCCGCGGACACGCCCAGAGGCGTAAGCTTGGTGGCCGCCAATAAGCCCAAGGAGATTACCACCAGCAAGGGTAAATTTTTCTGCCAAAAATGGTAATCGATCCGGGAAGCAACGTACATGCCGATAAGCCCGAACACCACCCCGCTCAGCAGCTGCTTTTGTATGTAGTATGTGGAATTGCCCGAATGCTTGAAAGACTCCACGGCTGAAGCTGAGTAAAGGGAAACTAAACCCACGGCCAAAAGGGCCAGAGTGATGCCCAGCAAAGCATAATCGAAGTTGGCGCTTTTTTTGACCATAGAAAATTATTTAACGAGGCGCTTAAAAGTTTCGCCGCGCTGTTTGTAGTTTTTAAACATATCAAAGGAGGCGCAGGCCGGACTGAGCAGCACCACATCGCCTTTTTTGGCCGCAGACCGGGCCTGCTGGAACACGGCGGAAAAAGTATTGCGGCCTGCGGTGATTTTTTCCGCGGGCACGCGGGCACGCTTCAGTGCAGCCAGAATGCGCGGCGCTTCGCTGCCGTAGACGACGGCCTTGCGCAGGTTTTTCTGTTCGGCCAGCATTTTAGCTAACGGCCGAAAATCGGAATTTTTACCCGAACCTCCGAGCAGCAGCACAACGGGCTTCCTAAAGGCCCGGACTGCCGCCATGGTGGTTTCCGGAATAGTGGAAAAGGAGTCGTTGTAGAACTTAACCCCGGCTTTTTGCCCCGCAAACTCCAATCGGTGTTCCAGACCGCGGAATCGGCGCAAAACTTTTCTGATTGGTCCCAAGCCGCAGCCGGCCAGATGGGCCGCTTCGCTCGCGGCGCAGGCGTTTTCCCAGTTGTGCTCGCCAATCAGCGCCAGTTCGGATACGGGGATAATTGGTAAAACCTGTTTGCCTTTTTTGAGTACAATCTTCCCGTTTAACACGCAGCAGCCCTGGGACACGCTTCCAAAACGGCTGACATAACTTTTTTGCCCCCGGCCCAGCCGGCCCACGGCTTTGGAACCCGGGTAATCCCGGTTAAGGACAGTAAAATCTTTTTTTTGCTGAAACCGGGTAATCCCGGTTTTGCTTTGCCAGTAGTCCCTGCGATTTTTGTGCCAGTTCAAATGTTCGCTAGTGGTCATCAGTACCACGGCAATGTGCGGGCTGGCCTGGACGTCGCGCAACTGGAAACTGGAAAGTTCAAAGACTACCCAGTCGGCCGGCTTAAGCTTATCGTAAATTTCGAAAGCTTGAAGTTTGCCGATATTGCCCGTAAGGTAAGCGGGGCGGCCGGCCGCTTTCAGCATTTCGTAGACAAGCGTGCTGGTTGTGCCCTTGCCTTTGGTGCCGGTTACCCCGATTGTGCGCCGGCTGTGGGCTTTTAAAAATTCCGCGGTTTGGCTGGTCACCTTTGCTGTTTTAGGCAGCCGTTTTAGCTCTCTCGGCGGAATTCCCGGACTTTTAAAAATAATCTCAAAGCCCTGGAGCTTGGAAAAGGCCAGCTTGCCGAATACCGCGGCCGTGCAGTGCCGCTTTATGAATTGGCGGTCTGTCACGGAAAAGCCATTTGCCGGACTTTGATCAAAGAGCACGGGTTTTATGCCGTGCCTTGAGAGGTAGCCTATGACTGTTTTGCCTTCCACGCCGAAACCCAAAACAGCAATTTTTTTCTGGCGCAACTCGCTTAGCATGTCTAGCTTTTCCTTAATACATAGCCGGGCAGCTGGCTGGTGAGCTTGCCTTCAGCCAGCGCGGGTTTGCCGTTAACGAATACGTAATCGATCCCTTGGCTGAACTGGTAAGGGTTTTGGTAGCTGGCTTGGGAGCTAATTTTAGCCGGATCGAAAATGACCAAATCCGCAAAATTGCCAATTTTAATTTCACCCCGCTTTTTGAGGCCAATCTTGGCTGCTGGCCCCGAGGTCAGTTTCTTAATGGCTTTTTCCAAAGGCATGGCATTTTCAGCCAGTGCCATGTGCAAAAACTTCGGGGCGCTGCCGAAGCAGCGCGGGTGTACCAGCTTGTCTTTGACGGTTTCCGGAAAACCGCCGCCATCCGTAGCCACAAACGAGAGCGGATGGAAAATAGCCTGTTTAACCTGGTCGGGATTGAGGCTTTCCTCAAAGACCAGAACCTCGCTGCCGCCGTTCTGGATAATATGCAAAACCGCCTGTTCGCTGGAGACCTCCATGTTTTTGGCAATCTGCCCGATGGTCTTGCCCATGAAATTCAGCTTATTGGCCGTGGAGGCCACCAGCATGGAAGGAAATTTGACGTTGAGGTTGTTGAGATAGGCCAAAATTTTATTTTTCTGGGTGGGGTTTTCAAAATGCTTGAGCATTACCTGGCGCCCGCCCTCAATCGCCCAGCGCGGCAGATAGGCGTACAGCGGCTGCCAGATAGCAGTGTAAGGGTAGGCGTCAAAATGCACGTTATAGCCTTTGTGGTAGGCGTTTTCGATTTTCTGGATGACTTCCTCGAATTTCTGCCAGTTGTTTTCGTTGCGGACTTTGAAATGGGAGATTTTCAAGTTGACTTCCGTGCTGCGCGCAATGTCCAGGGATTCTTCCACAGCCTCGGAAACCTCCGAACCTTCACTGCGCAAATGGATGGAAAACAGGGCTTTTTTCTGAGTCAGAATTTTTGCCAGCTCGTACAGTTCGATTTCGGAAATAATAATCTCGTGCGAGTAGGACAGGCCGCTGGACATGCCAAAGGCGCCGGCATCAATGCTTTCGGACAAGAATTTCTTTAAGGCCGCCAGCTCTTCTTTTTCCAGGCTGCGCACCTGGTCGCCGACGATGCCTCGCCTCAAAGTGGAATACCCCACCAGGCTGGCCACGTTGCAGGCAAAACGGTGACGGGAAAGCTCCTCGATGTACTCGCTAAACGATTGCCAGTTGATGTTTGTGCCTTCCAGGTTGTGCCATTTCTGCACGGACAAAAGCGCATCGTGCGACAAAAGCGGCGCTAAACTGGCTCCGCAGTTGCCAATGACGATGCTGGTAAAGCCCTGGGTAATTAGGCTGTCAAACCGCGGATTGTCAAAAACCTGCCAATAGCTGTCGCTGTGGTTCTGCAAATCAACAAAGCCCGGAGCCAGCACTTTGCCGCCCGCATCAATAACACTTTCCGCCTCAATGTTGATACTCTGGTCAATATTGACAATCTTGTCGCCCTGAATGGCCACGTCGGCCTTGCGGGGCGGCTCGCCGGTGCCGTCCACCAGCTGGCAATTTTTGATTAACAGCGAATACATAAGGTTAAGTTATGAAATAAATGATAACGCCGACAATGCTCATGACCGCGGAAATAATCCAAAAGCGCATGGTGATTTTTGTTTCCGGCCAGCCAATCGCCTGAAAATGGTTGTGCAAAGGCGAGGAAAGGAAAACCTTCCGGCCCAGAAATTTTTTGGAAAAAATTTGGATAATCGTGGAAAGCGCTTCCAGTAAAAAAATTACGCCGATAATCGGAATAAGCAGCACGGAGTTGGTGAGGAAAGCAACCACGGCGAGGAGCACGCCCAGCCCCATGGAGCCCGTATCGCCCATAAAGAACCGGGCGGGATGGACATTAAACCACAGAAAAGCCAGAAGCGAACCGCATACCACGCCAAGCAGGCTGGCTAAGTCGTTTTTGCCCTGAATGTAGGCAATCAGCGCGAAACCGAAGAAGGCCAAAGAAAGTATTCCGCCGGCCAAGCCGTCCAGACCGTCCGTCTGGTTGACCGAAAAGCTGGTTGCCACCACCGTGAAGATAAAAAACGGAATGTACCACCAGCCCAGATCGATAGAGCCGTAGAACGGCACGTGGATGGAGGAAAAATCCAGTTTGAAGTAAAACCACCAAGCGCCAATGGCCGCCACCAGCACGTAAAGCCAGAGTTTGGAACGGAATCTCAGCCCCCGGCCGTTGTGGCCAAGGCGCCGGGCATCCAGCCAATCATCAACCAAACCCACCAGCGAAGCCCCCAAAAAAGCGCCTAAAGGCAGCAGGGTTTCTTTGCGCGTCAAAAAATTCAAATGTGCGGCCCAGGACCAGTCCGTAAAAGTTTTTAGCAGCCAGAGTAAACCGGCCAAGGCGCAGGTCGTGCCCCAAACCAGAACGCCGCCCATTGTTGGCGTGCCTGCCTTGCTGGCATGAAGCTTGGAAAAGAGCGGCGTGCTGCCGTCGTTGCGGATCTGCTTACCCAGCTTGTTGCGGTAAAGAAAGGCGGTTAAAAGCGGGGTTGCCAGGAAAGCGGCAATAAAAGAAAGCGAGGATAACGTGAAAATCTTGTTGAGGATTGAGTCAACCATATTGGCTTTATTTTACCACAAAACGCGTCTTTTCCCAAATAACTACTTAGCCAAATGGAAATTCTTCGTTACTTCATCTATCAGCTTTAAGGCATCCGCTTCCCTGTTCAGGCTGCCCAGGACAATCACCACCACGGGACGCCCTTCAAAGTAGGTTTTCAGGGCAATGGAGCCCAAGGTGGTTTCGGTGTAGCCTGTCTTAATCGCATAAATGTTTTTTCTGCTGCCCACCAGCTTATTGGTGGCGCGCGCCCGGTAGGTTTCATTAAAACTGCCTTTAAACGAATACCCGGTTTTAGATTCCAGAGCGGTAAATGCCCGCAGCTGCTGGGTTTGGTTAACCAGTTTTTTTAAATCATTGGCCGTAGAATAATTGTTTCCGTAGTCAAACCCGAACGGATTGCCAAAATGAGAATTGTTCATACCCAAGCCTTGGGCTGCTTGGTTCATCAAGGTTACTGTGCTTTGCCCGGTCTGGGTTTTTACGACAAAAGCCAATACGCCGGCAGCGTCATTTTCCGAGCCCACCAGCATTGCATTGAAAATATCCAGGGTTTTAATCCGGTCGCCGGGCCTAAGTTTCAGGCTTGGGCTAATGCTGGAATCTGTGCTGGAAGGCACGGTAATCTCCCCTGCCATGTTTAACTGCTGGTAAGCCGTGTAAGCCGTAAGCAGCTTAGTCAGGCTGGCAATACCCAAACGCTGGTCCGGGTCGCGGGCCAGCAAATCCTGTCCGGTCTCGGCGTCATAGACTAAAAAACTCTTGGCAGACACGCCATCCAGCTGCAATTGCCCGGTTTCCTCAAACAGGCTGGGTAAAATGGGCTGCTCCGGCCCACGGAGCGGAGCGGAAATGGCTCCCAGAACCTGGGGCGCGGGATTCTGGGCCGCAAACCCGCGCGGAGCAGATCCGGGTTTAAAAAAAATCCACAACCCGAGCCCGGCCATGGCTGCAAAATTAAAAAAAACCGCGCCCCAGAACACCCTTTTTAAAAGTTTTTGTTTTTGTGCCTGCTCCATGTAAAATGTGTATATTCTCATTATAAAGCATGGTTGACAAAAGAAAAAATTGTGGATAAGATGAATTGCAGATTAAAAAATATCCCAACAAAATATGAGTGAAATCACTTTAAACAGCGGCAATTTTGAAAAAGAAGTCTTAAACTCGCCCATTCCGGTACTCGTGGACTTTTGGGCCGTATGGTGCGGGCCTTGCCGGGCCGTGGCCCCGGTAATTGAAGAACTGGCCAAGGAATACGAAGGCAAAATCAAGGTAGGCAAGGTGAACGTGGATGAAAATAACGAACTGGCTTCGCGTTACGGCGTAATGAGCATCCCAACTATGAAATATTTCAAAGACGGCAAGATAGTCAACGAGATAATCGGCGCAGCACCCAAAGCCCAATTTGAAGAAGCCATTAAAAAGCTTGTATAAAGTTGTCTGAATTTAAAAAAACCTCCCTTTCGGGAGGTTTTTTGTTTAGAACTTGTGCGGTTGGTTGGGTAAAATTACGGTTTTGGCTTGCGCAGATTCAGGCTGAGGCAGGTCGGATCCCGCAGCCTCAGGAGCCGGGGCGGGAAATACTTGTTTATCTTTTTGCAGGGCGGCTACCGTATCCCAAATGGGATTTTCTTTTTTAGGTTTAAGCGGACTTTTATGGGCTAACGGGTTATGCCTTTTGGGCGGCCTGGGTTGCTGACTTTGCTGAGCATACCGGTTTTGCTGTTTTTGCGGCTCTTGCCTGGGCGCACTTTTAGGCTTAGGCTGAGCCGGCAGCGGCTGCACGGTTATTGTGGGGCTGGGAATTTCCTCAGGCGCTTGCATGGGCGGCAATTCTTCTTCAGCGTTTGTTTTCTCCTCTTCCTCGTCCTCTTCCGCAGGCTCTTTGCCAATCAGCAGCGCCGCGCCTTGATGGTAGTCCGCGCCCATCCAGCGGGTAATCCTTTCTTCCACTTCGGCCACGGGGTTGCTGTAGCGCTCCCTGGAAACCTTCAGCACTTTTTCAAAGTTGCCCGTAAAATAGTCGGGGCTGGCGGGGATGGTAACGGCCGAAAACGGCTCGCTGGCAACGCCGTTGATCATCAGTTTTAAAATAACGTGGTACTTGGGCAAATTTACCATGTCGGTGGGGGTGAATGTCGGTGCAAACTCCGTTTCCAAAAATTCCGCGTCAGCTGCGCCTATGCGGAAAATGACCATGGTCCCCACGTTGCCGAAGATGGCATCCCTCACCTTGGTGCTCTTGTCATTTTCCAACTGGGCAATGTATTGGTGGCCAACAATCAGGTTTAAGCGGTATTTCCGGGCTTCGCTCAAAATGGTGGCAAAGCTGTCCGTGGCAAAATTTTGGAATTCATCCACATACAAATAAAAGTCGGAACGCTCGTTTTCGGGGATGTCAGTGCGGGACATGGCGGCGAGCTGCAGCTTGGTCACCAGCATGGAGCCGAGCAAGGCCGAATTATTTTCCCCAACGCGGCCTTTGGACAAATCCATAATCAAGATTTTCTTTTTGTCCATAATTTCCCTTAAATCAATGGTGCTTTTGGGCTGCCCCACAATGTTGCGGACAATCGCGGATGACAAAAATTGCCCCACCTTGTTCTGAATCGGCGCAATGGCCTCGGTGCGGTATTTTTCGTTGTAGTTGGCGTATTCGTCGGTCCAAAAGGCCCTGACCACGGGATCCTTAATGTTATCCACGATGCGCTTGCGGTATTTTTTGTCCACATACATGCGGGTAATGCCGAGCAGCGTGTTGCCCGGGCTTTCCAAAAGGGCCAGTACGGTGTTGTTCAGGATGTACTCCATGCGGGCTGACCAGACATTGGCCCAGATTTTGGTGAAGACCCCCATCAAGCCGGAAGCCACCAAATGCTTGTAGCGGCTTTCTACGGATTCCAGAATGTTGAAGGCAATCGGATTTTCCAAATCCGCAGGGTTGAAGTACACCACGTCGTTAACGCGGCTGGGCGGCACGCAGTCCAAAATCCGCTGGATGGAATCGCCGTGCGGGTCCAAAAATGCCAGGCCGTGCCCGTTACGGATATCCTGAATGGCCATATTCTCCATGACAGTGGTTTTACCCATGCCCGTTTTGCCGATTAGGTACATGTGGCGGCGGCGGTCATCGGTCTTAATGCCAAAAGGCACTTCGCGGTTCCGGAAGTTGGTTTTCGCAAATAAAGTGATTGTGTCTGGAGTTTCCATGAAAATTAGCTTAGCTCTTCAAGAATGGGCAAATTTGCCGGCGGCTGGGATTTCTTGCTCATGGTTTTTTCAATGCTGGACGCCACAGAAGTCTCCTTGGTGGTAATCGGGAAATGATAGATGGTGGCGATCTCTTCCACGTTCAGTACGTACATGGGCAGCCCGATATGGATGTCCCGGTTTTTGTAACCTTTAAAAATATGCCGTTTTTTCTTCCGGAGCAAATAATCCATATAAGGCTTTTCCAGCGTGGGAGAAATATAATAATCCGCCCCGACCCAGGTATTGCTGACATCGGGCTTGAACTTGTTGGAATTAGCCGTGCCTAGTGGCCGGTACGCGCCGATAATTAAACCCTTTTTGGTGGGATCAAACTTGTCTTTTGGGGCAATATATAAATGCCGAATTTTAGCCTTGTAGCCCGGCTTGCCGATTTTCCGTTCCACCAAATTGACCCGCTCTTTTTGTGTTTCCGTCATGCTCATCCAGTTGTTTTTCGGCCCCTTCTCCTCCGCGCCGTGCGCCCCATGGGCTCCGTGCCCGCCGCCAAACAGCAAATTTTTCAGGCTGAATTGTGCGAACTTGTTGAACGGCGTCATGGCCACATCTTTCAGCTTCACGTCATGCTCGGCCTCTTCGCCGATAAGTTCCTTAACCATAGCTTCGCCGTGCGGCTTCCATTCGTCGTCGGCCAAAGGCTGAAGAATAACCTGGATGCCGTAAAATTCGTAAGGCTGCATTTTATTGAGCGCCTCAAAAAGGTTGGCTAATGGGTCGATAATTTTCTCCTCTGCGGACAAATGTTCAAAATCCCGGTAGGTTTTAATAGGAAAAACAAAATCCTCGGTCAGCTTGAATTCCGTACCCCAAATATCGTACTGGCTGTTTTCATAATTGGGGTCAAAATGGAAATTCTCCATGTAATCATCGGCCTCGGTAATCTCCACGTCCGGGTAGTGCGAATAAAACGCCGACTCCACCAGGCCCCGGCTATCTTTGGGCACGCGCACGATAAAGGAAATTTTGCCGCCCATGCTGATCAGCTCCAGCGAATACCATTTCTGGATGCGCCCCTCGATATAGATCTGCGGAAAAGTCAGACCGCTGTGAAGCGCGTGCATCTGGGAAAAAATGGTCTCCACGGCCAAAGTGCTGGCCAGGTTGTCCTTAGGCACTTTGATGTTAAGCAGCACCCAGTCAATGCTGTGCACAAACTGGTGCTCAATTTCTTTGCGGTAGCTTTTATAGAGGATATACAGCAGCGCGCCGATAACTGAAAATATCAAAAGACCTCCCGTTGCTTTCAGTATATCCAGTGGGTTAGGCAGAATTCCCTGAAAAATGTCCATTTTGTTTTATCTTCCGTTTTTATGTCTAGGCCAGCGCGTAAAGGTTCTTGCCGACTTTCTTGAATAATTTTTTATTGGAAAGACTGACTAAAATCGTATTTTTCTTGACCTGCCTGACTTTCATCACCTCTTCAATGATTTTTTCTTTCGGCATAGGCTGGCCGTATTTTTTGAGGATTTCCGAAATAACATCCGACACCACCCCGGGCTTAAAACCCCATTCGGCGAGGGCATAAATGCCTCGGCCAATCAGTACAAACCTTTGGTCCTTAATCAGTTCGTTGTGCACGGTCTCTTTGTAGGCGGTTTTGCTGTCGAATTTGGCCTTGTTGATCATTTCGGTAATGGCCGAATAGTGCTCCGGCTTCTTGTGGTATTTCATGACCAGATACGCCTTGTCGCCGACGTCTTTGGGGACAATCTCCTTCCAATGGCTGAGGCCGAATTCACCGAACACATTCTTTTCAATCTCTACGGCAAGTTCCAAAAAGTTGATAATGGTTTTGTCGTTCAGTTCTATTTGGTTTTCCTGATAAAATTGGGTCTGTTTAAAATGCTGCAAAAATTCCTCAGCTTGGAGGGGTTTTTGCTTCTCGGCAATGATTTTTTTGCCCTGGTCCACGAACCCGTGGAGCAAATCTTCCTTAAACAGGACCATAACCCAGTTCTTTTTGTAGTTATCGTGGATGAAGTTATCCAGTTCTTCAATAAGGTTCAGCAAAAAAATCACCGCGTTTTTTTCCTGCTCGTCCTTGATGTTAAGGTTCAAAAGCAGGTTTTCTTCCGCAATAATGCGGCCGTGTTCTGAGATAATATTAAGGATGAATTCTTTGGTCGCGTTGAAGCTGGAGTACTTGGAGCTGGTTTTTTTCAGGTGCTTCATCAAATCCTTCTCGATTTGCCGGACGCGCTCCCTGGTAAGATTTTGCTCCTGCCCAATAGCAGCCAAAGTTTTAACTCCCCGGCCTTCCAGCCCGTAGCGGTGCGCCAAAATCTGCCTGTCGCGTTCTTTCAGGTTCTGCAAAATCTCTTTTACGATGTCCACCGGGTGCATCTGCTGGATGGTCTCGTTCTGTTTGGTTGTAATGATGGTGTCGAGAATTCCCATAGAGGAGTTTTAATATCGACCTCAGTATAGCACAAAGCATAAGGTTTGTCAAATATACCTCCTGGAGTCTTGCTGAAAACAAAAGCACCCGCTTTTATACGGGTGCTAAATTTGTGATTTTTGGCATTTTATTGCCTAATTATCTACTTTTTCGCCTTCCAGTTTTGCCAAACAACCAGGATAGGGCTGGCGATAAAAATGGAAGAGTAGGTTCCTACAAAAATGCCGATAAACAAGGCGAGGACAAAATATCTAATGGTGTCACCGCCGAAAAGCAACAGAGTCAGCAAAACAAACAGTACCGTCAGGCTGGTGTTTAAGGACCTGACGATTGTCTGGCCGATGCTTTTATTCACCACGTATTCAATGGATTGGCCGGAATAGACCTTCAGGTTTTCACGGATCCGGTCGAACACCACAATCGTGTCATGTACGGAAAAGCCTAAGACGGTGAGCAGGGCGGTAACAAACATCCCGTCAATCTCCACCCCTTTAAAATGGCCGAGGATGGAAAAAAAGCCAAGCACAAACAACAAGTCATGGAGCAGGGCAATAACCGCTGACCAGCCGAAACGCCACGAAGTAATGGGTTTGGGCACCCGGCGGAATGCATAGGCAATGTAAGCCACAATGCCCAGAGAAACCATCACCAGCTGTAAAACCGCGTTGCGCCGCAGCTCGTTTCCAATAACCGGGCCAATGGAGTCGAACTTCGCTTCCTTAAACTCCCCTATCTGCTGCTTTAAGTCGGACAGCATTTTATCGTGGACCGCTTTGTCTACGCTTTCGGTCTTGATAATCAAACCGTTTTCTTCCGAAGTCTGCAGCTGATAATTGCCGATTTTTTCCGTGGCCAGGACATCCTTAACCTTCTGCAAATCGTATTTCTGGTCAAACTTTAGCTCGGTCAGGGTACCACCTTTAAAATCTATACCCAGCCGGAGGCCGAACATAGAAAGCGAAATTATGCCGAAAGCCAGGATAAGCCCGGAGACCGTAAACCAAAATTTGTAGTACTTGAGGGTATTAAACATTGTCTTTTGTTGCCTTAATTTTGCTGACCCCGAAGAGCCAGGGGTGTGTAAGGATGTTGTTGCCGACAAACAGTTTTAAGAAAGTCCGGGTAACGGTAATTGCGGTAAACATGGAAATAAGAATGCCGATGCTTAAAGTCACGGCAAAACCCTTGATGCTCGGGGTGCCGAACATGTAGAGGATTAACGTGGTTATCAAGCTGGACACGTTGGAATCGCGGATGGAAAGCCAGGCACGGTCAAAACCGTCGTCTACGGCCTTGGCAATATCCTTGCCTGCCCGGATTTCTTCCTTCAGGCGCTCAAAGATTAGAATGTTGGCGTCAACCGCCATGCCAATGGACAAGATAAAGCCCGCAATACCCGCCAAAGTCAGGGTAACCGGAGAAAGCGCACCTGCGAGCATTAAAACAATATAGCTAAGTAAGGCCAAAAAACCGAACCATGCATTCACTGTTAGGCCCAAAAAGAAAAACAGGCCCACAAGCACCACAGCCACAGGCGAAATGCCGATTTTAAAAACTGACAGCGAGACTACGGCATACACCATAAGTGCGCAAACAGCTAAAAAGCCGGGGAAACGGTAGTAGCTGATCATAAACAGGGCAATCATGAGTATGCCCAAGATTCCGGCAATTAAGGACTTCTGGATAGACTCCTTGCCCAGGGTTGCCCCGACATTCTGCTGGGAAACCAGCTGGATTGGCACGGGCAAAGCGCCGCTGTTGAGGTTGGTGGCAAGATTTTTGGCTTCCTGCACTGAGAAATTTCCGCTGATAACGGCAACGCCGTCGGTAATGGCGGTTTGCACGGTGGGGGCGCTGATCAGCTGCTTGTCCAGAAAAATAGCCACGGGCTTGCCAATGTTGGCCGAGGTAATTTGACCGAAAAGTTTTTTGCCTTCGTCATTAAACTCCAGCCTGACAACGGGCTGGTTAGAAAGCCCGCCGCTGGTCTGAAAATCAACCGAGGCTTTTTGCAACTGCTTGCCGGAAAGCCCGGTCGGCTTCCAGCCTGCCATGGCATCCACGCTGACCTCGCCCTTGCTGTTGGGCTGGACTTGCGGAGTCGTGCCATCCTGGATCCGAAAATCCAAATAGGGCGTTTTACCGATTTGGTCAATGGCTTCGTTGACATCCTTGATGCCGGGCAGTTCAATGATTATCCGGTCCTGGCCGGAGACTGCCACCTGGGGTTCGGCCAAACCAAAGCTGTTAACACGGCGTTCAATTACGTCCCGGATGGCATTTAAGGCATCGGCGCGATCTTGGGGCTTGATATCCTTAAAGTCCGCCTGGTAAACCAGGTGGGCACCGCCCTGCAGGTCCAGGCCCAAACGGGTCTTGAAGACCCGGCTGTATTTGATTTTAAGGCTGTTTAAGTCAATTTTACTGCCCTTGGGGTAGGCAATCCAGGCTGCGCCTGCAAATAGTACCAAAATTGCGAACAAAGAAAGGTATAGCTTAAGTTTAGGTTTCATTGGCATTAAAAAATACCGGTTAAGGCTTGAGGCTTCATGCTTTGGGTGTTTGACCTGAAAACATCCGTTAAAGCGCAAAGTTTAGGGGTATTATACTCTCTAATCACTTGGTTTGCAAATTATTTTATTACCACTTTTGTGCCGTCATCAGTCCAGTTATAAAGGCTTTCCATGTCCTGATAAGACACATTCACGCAGCCGTGACTCATGCGCTGGCCGAATTTATTGTGCCAATAGGCGCCGTGGATGTACAAGTTGCCCAAAGAACCGCGCTTAAACATCATGTTCCAACGCGTGTTGGGAAAGAAGTAGTTGGCGCCTTTATAGGTAACCAAAGGCTTTTTTAGAATAATCGAATATTCCCCAGCCGGGGTCGGGTGCAGGCGATCGCCAGTGGAAACTTTGATGGTTTTCAGCAGGTATGGCCCCAGGCTGTAAGTCAGGCTTTGGGTTTTAAGATTGACATCAATATGTTTTTCCAATTTATCGTCTTGCGGGCTGTTGGGATCGTAATTGTATTTTACCTCCTCGCCGTCCGCATAGCCGTCATTGTCCGTATCTGCCCTGCTGGGATCAGTATGATAAATTTCCAGTTCCTGGACATCGGTCAGGCCATCATGATCGGAGTCCCCGTTCAAATCCAGGGCCTTGGCCCGCACAGGCAAGAGCAGTACCGCGCAGATTACAAAAAGCAAAAACCTGGGTTTCATATGCGGTTTTGCAGCCAAATGTAAATGTTTTTTTCTTCGCGCTCAAGCCAGTCGGCGTTTGAAAGCACTTTTTCCAAAACCTGCCGGACTGTCCTTTGGGCGCCTAAAATTTTGTGTTGTTTAAAGAACTTTTCCAGCTCAACGGCTTTTTTACGGCTGGTAAACACTCCGGCCGCCTTAAGCAGGCGGCCCAGAAGGCCAAGCCCGTCGCCATACCTTTTAACCAGTTCCTGCCAATTCTGGCTGATAAACTTCCAAGCCAAATCCCGGCCAGCCGGGTTCTGAAGCACGGCAGCAATAATAAACGGCGCATCTTGGGCTCTTACCTGCCTGGATAAGGCAAAATCCAAAGTCAATTTTAACAAGCGAGCGTCGGTAAACTGGGCCAGAGATCTGCCTAAGCGGTCCTGTTCCTCATGGGAAGTGGCCGCCTTATATTTAGCCAGCAGGGTTGCGTGTACTTTCTTGCCGCCCATCCGGGCTGCCAGGCCATAAACCGCGCCTTTCAGGTTGGCGGGCAAAGGCCGCGAAGAATATAATTTGCTTTTCGCTTGGCTTAAGACTTTTTGGTCGCCGCTGGCGCCCAGCTGCGTCAGTACCAGACTGCGGAGCATGTGGCGGTGGTGGGTTTCGTTTTTGCCAGCGCTCCAGCCAAGCTTCTTGCCGATACCCGAAAACAGGCTCCGGCAAAACGCCAAATAACTTTCATAAGCCGCTGTGCCATACAGCAAGCTGCGCAGCCGCATTAAGCCGTCCGCCAGCTCCTCCCAGACAATCAGCTCTTCCTCGTTTTTATAAGCAAGTGCCAGTTCCAAAACTTTTGTTGCGGGCAGTTGGCCGCTTTCTGATAAGGCAAAGGCGTCCCGTATCAGGCCCAGCCGGTCAATCGCCGAAAGCCTTTTGGCGCTCACCAGGCGGCCTAGGGATTGAAGATAATCCGCCGGATAACTGACCCGGAGCAGAGACGTCTCGCCTAAATTAAACTTCAGCGGGGCCTTGGGTTTTGAAAAATTTTGGCTGCGTCTGGTTAACAGAACTTTGCTGCTGCCGTAAGCCACAGGAACCTGCCAGAGCTGGGAATTTTTGGCAGCTTGCCTGGATAGCCGGCTAGAATAGAAACGCGCCTGGTCTAAGCGCAAATTTTTCGGCTGTTCTGTCAGTCGAAGCAGCGGATAACCCGGCTGTTTTGTCCAGGTGGCCATAATTTGCCGCACAGGCTTTTTAGAAGCTGCTTGCAGGGCCTGCCATAAATCCTCGGTACGGGTGTTTTTATAGGCGTGCTTTTTTAAATACCGCCTCAACCCTTCCCGAAAAGTCTTCTCCCCCAGATACTCGGCCAGCATGCGGATAACCGCCGAACCTTTTGCGTAGGAAACTTCGTCGAAAATTTCGCTTATTTCCCCCGGGTGGCCCACCTCCACTTCCACGGGATGCGTATTTTCCAAAGCGTCCAAGCGTAGCGCCGCTGACATGCGGCCCGATACGTACTGCTCCCACATCCGCCATTCAGGAAACAGCGCATCCACGCATTTATACTCCATATAGCTCGCGAAACCTTCGTTGAGCCAAAGATGCGTCCACCAGTGCATGGTCACCAGGTTGCCAAACCACATATGGGCAATTTCATGCGCCACCACAATGGCGACCCACTGCCGCGTGGCCGCAGACGAACCGGCCTCGTCCACCAGTAACGCCGACTCCCGGTAAATGATGGCTCCCCAGTTTTCCATGGCCGCGGAAGCAAAATCCGGTATGGCAATCATGTCCAAAACCGGCAGCGGGTAAGCAATGTCGAAATATTTTTCGTAAAAATCCAAGGCGCGGGTGGCGCAACCCAGCGCAAATTTTGCTTGGTGCTTTTTTTCGGGCGTGGTAAACACCCTGACCAGCACTCCCCGCTTGCTCCGCGCTTCAATATACTCCAGATTGCCAACCACAAACGCCAAAAGATAGGTGGACATTTTTGGCGTAGGAGCGAACTCCACCACTTTGTAGCCGGCATCATGCTCGGCGATTTTTGCGGGCACGGTATTGGAGACAGCCATCAGTTGCTTGGGAACAATCAGGGTGACGTCAAACACGGCCTTAGAAGCGGGCTCGTCAAAACAGGGAAAAGCTCGGCGCGCATCTGTGGCTTCGAACTGGGTTGTGGCTAAATATTTTTCTTTGCCTTCATGCAAGTAGCGACTGCGGTAAAAACCACGCATCTTATCGTTCAGCACCCCTTTAAACTTTATAGACAGTTCTGCTTTGCCCTTAGGCAAAGCGGCGCTAAACCGCAAGGCAACCGTTTCGTTCTTCTCGTTATACGCAATGTTTTTAGCTGTAAACCGGCGCTTACCGGAAACAAGCTGTGCGCTTAAAATATCCAGTTCTTTCGCGTGTAGGATTATTTGCTTGTCACTTTTTTTGAGCTTGAGGTAAATTGTTTCCTCACCCTGAAAGACAAACCCTTCCAAATCGGGCTTAAGCATAAGCCTGTAGCGTTCCGGGACAACATGGCCGGGCAAGCGGTGCTGGTTTTGCATATACAATTTAAAAAAGTAAGTTTTTAGTTTCAGCCTCGGACAACCCCCCGGTTTTCATTAAAAATTTCTTGTCCGAGCCTTTGAAAAAATGGCTCTTATCAAACCCCAAAAGCTTAGCGGCCACTTCTATGTCGGGCAGGTCCTTGCCTTCAATTTCCAGCCAAAACGGGACATTGTGGGTTTCAAAGGCCGGGCTTTCATTAAGCTCAACCAGCTGCCCGGTCTTTAGGCGGTAACTGGTCCGGAGTTTTTGGCGATGACTGTCCAGCTCTAAGCCCAATTCATTTTCTAAAAATTGGCGCAGCATAGTAGGGTCCTTAAGCTCTACTTCCACTTCGGGTTTTTCTTCAATGTACCCGTTTTCATCCAGCTTTTCCAAGCGGCGCTTGGCCGTAAAAATCCAGGTTCCGCCGTCATTGCGGATCCTGACCGTGGTGTTGTCCATGTCAGGCGGAGAAACCAGCTCCAATTTATCCGCATTTTCGCTCACGCTGAAACCCAGCAAGGTGAAGGCGCTTATAACTGTGGGGTCTTTGGCTCCGCTGTCCGGACCTGAAAAAGCCTCCATGGCAACGGCGGTTTTCTTGCCTGGTTTAAAATTCTCCCCGGCCGTAAAACGCAAATCATCAATCATCCGGGTTTTCTCCGCCAACTCCGCTTTTACTGCCTGCATCTGCGCGATAAAGTCGTCCCGGCTGCCTATGTACTTTATTTTGGTTTCCCGCTCGACCGGAAAACCGCCTTCTTTTTCAAAAGACGGAAAACTTTTTTCCAAATGGTGCCCATGGATAAAATTTTGCAAAACCTTTATTCCTTTTTTACTGCTTCCGGCGCAGCGCTTTCATGGGGATGCTCGTGCCCCTCATGGCTATGGTCATGAGGATGGGCGGCCTGGCGCTCTTTCTCCAGCTTGTCTATTGCCTGGTTAATCTGTGTGCCGTATTCTTTAATTTTTTCCTGGCCGTTAACCAAAAATTCAGCAATCTGTTCGGGCTTGATGCTCAAAAGCATACCAAGGCCTATTACGTGGGCGCTGGTTGTCCAAAGGTTGCGGTCAGTAACTTCCTGGCGCATCATTAATTCGTAAAGCACTTTTTCTGTTTTGGTGGGTTCCTTTTTTTTGAAGTCGTTTGCCATAATAGTCTGCTTTGTTAATTATTCTTTATATTCGTCATAATGCCGTCCTTGTTTGATATTCCTAAGCGCCAGCCTAACTGGTGCAAACAGCGGCTCCGGGAGATCGTCCAGAGAAAACCAGCCGACTGCCTCAACTTTATCGGGTTCCATTGGCCGCGGGTCTCCGGAAAGGATATCGGCCAAAAATATAATGTCGACGTATTGTTTGCCGTTTTTCCACTGTTCATCCAAACAAGTCAAAAATTTCAAGTTTCCGACTTCAATCCCGAGTTCTTCCCGGGTTTCGCGCACAGCTGCCTGGGCCGGCGTTTCGCCAACTTCCACGTGCCCGCCCGCAGACCCCCACTGGCCGTCGCCTAACGCCTTTTTCTTCCTTTTTGCCAGCAGGGTCTTGCCGTCCTTGATTATAATAACGCCTGCACCCAAGCGGATTTGTTGCAAAGATTCCTTCCCCATTTTTATGAGTTTACTCCGTGGCACTTCTTAAACTTTTTGCCGCTGCCGCATGGACAAGGGTCGTTCCGGCCGACATTTTCAAACAAAGCCGGGTCGATTGCGGCTTTACTGCCTGGACCGACGGGTTCCGCTTTTGGAGTTTGCGGCGCCGCGCTCACCTGGACCGAAACTTTAAAGATACTGTAAACAACCTGCTTGTTAATCTCCGCCGTCATGCGCTGGAACATGGAAAAGCCTTCCTTTTTGTATTCCACCAAAGGATCCCTTTGCCCGTAGCCTCTCAGCCGTACGCTATCCCGCAGATGGTCCATAGTATCCAAGTGCTCCATCCATAAAGTATCCAGTGCCTGCAAGGCCACGTATCTCTGGGCGCCTTCGAAAACTTCCTTGCCCATCTCCTTTTCTTTTACCTCCCAGTATTGTTCCGCGGCTTTGGCCAGGACGTCTGCGATTGCAAATTCAGCATTTGCGGCGTTTTCCCTGGCCTGTTTGACCTCGGCCACGATTTCTTTAGTCACAGGCAGAATCGTATTGGCCGCTTTGAGAATTTCATCAACCGGATCGCGTTTGTCACTGGTCTCTTCTTCGGGCAAATTCAGGTGAAAAGTCACTAGCTCGCCAAGTTCCTGCTTTACCATTTCCAAAAATTCAGCTTTCAGGTCCACGCCCTGGCTTTCAGGCGTGCCTGCCAAATAGCGCCGCCGCCGCTTGTAGATAATATTCCGCTGGTGGTTAAGCACGTCATCGAACTCCAGCACATGCTTGCGGGTGTCGAAATTCAGGCCTTCAATTTTTTTCTGCGCCTGTTCAATGGATTTAGAAACCATACCGGCCGCTATCGGCTGGTCGTCCGGCAAACCCAGCGTATTCATGAGGTTTTTCATGCGTTCGCCGCCGAATAGCCTCATGAGGTCGTCTTCCATGGAAACAAAAAACTGAGAGGAACCGGGGTCGCCCTGGCGCCCGGCACGGCCTCTGAGCTGGTTATCAATACGGCGGGATTCATGGCGCTCGGTACCCAAAATATGCAGGCCGCCCGCCTCCCGTACGGCTTTTGCCTCCTCCGGGTCAATGGGGTTGCCGCCCAGCAAAATATCCACGCCGCGGCCGGCAATGTTGGTTGCCAGCGTTATCGCCTTAAAGCGTCCGGCTTGCGAAATAATCTGGGCTTCGCGTTCATGGTTTTTTGCGTTTAAGATTTCAAACTGCAGGCCTTCTTTTTTCAATGACTCGGCCAATAGTTCGTTTTTAGCGATGCTAACCGTGCCCACAAGCACGGGCTGTCCCTTTTTGTTGCGTTCCTTGACCTCAAGCGCAATGGCCCTGAATTTGGCCTCTTCGGTCTTATACACCATATCCGGCAAATCCTGCCTGACCATGGGCTTGTTGGTGGGAATTTGCTCGACTGTCAGCTTGTATATCTTAAAAAATTCTTCTTCTTCGGTCTTGGCCGTACCCGTCATGCCCGAAAGAAATGCGTACAAACGAAAAAGGTTCTGGAAAGTAATGGTGGCCAGAGTTTTGCTTTCTTGCTGGATTTTTACGCTTTCTTTGGCTTCGATAGCCTGGTGTAGGCCTTCCGAATACCTGCGGCCAAACATCAGCCGGCCCGTAAACTCGTCGACAATCACAATCTCTCCTTCCCGCACCACGTAATCGCGGTCTTTTTTGAACAGCGTTTTGGCCCTCAGCGCCTGCTCAATATGGTGGATTGTTGTCACGCCTTTTGACGTGTCGTAAATATTGGGCACTTTCAGGATTTTTTCGATTTTGGTAATACCTTCGTCGCTCAGGCTCACCGCTTTGTGTTTTTCGTCGATTACGTAATCCTTTTCGTCTTCCAGCTGTTCCACCATGCGGGCAAATTCAGTATACTTTTCCGTTGGATCCATGTCCGGACTGGAAATAATCAAAGGCGTGCGGGCCTCGTCAATCAGAATGCTGTCCACTTCGTCCACAATGGCAAAGAACAAATCGCGCTGAACCATTTGGCTGGCGTGCTGCACCATGTTATCGCGCAAAAAATCAAAGCCAAATTCGTTGTTCGTCCCATAAGTAATGTCAGCGGCGTACGCCTGGCGCCGGGAAATGGGGCGCATGTGTTTTACATCCATAACCAGGCCTTGAGTGGCGCCTTCCAGCTGTTCAATTTCGGAAGCTTCGGGCTGGTACGAGGAATCATACAAAAACGACTGTTCGTGCTGAATGGAAGCCACGGACAAGCCTAAATAATGGAAGATTGGGCCCATCAAGGAGGCCTGCCACCGGGCCAAGTAATCGTTGACCGTTACCAAGTGCGAACCTTTGCCCGCCAAGGCGTACAGCACCAAAGGCAGGGTAGCAGTCAAGGTTTTGCCCTCGCCGGTGCGCATTTCCGCAATATGGTTTTCGGCCAGCGCAAAACCGCCGGCAACCTGGACATCGTAATGGAACTGTCCGATAGCTCTTTTGGCGGCCTCCCGGGTAAGCGCAAAAACCCTCGGCGCAATTCGGCGCAATTCGGTCCGAATTTCATCGCGCTCGGTTTTTCCCGCGAACTCGGAAATAAAATCCTGGATTTCTTTTTTAATGTCCTGTTCGCTCAAAAGCGAAACAGCGTCCTTAAACCCGTTAACTTCTTCCAATTCTTTTGACCATCTGACCAGCGCAGACTTTTCACCGCTGAAAATTCTTGAAAGTATTGACATGCTTATATTTATACAATTTTTCTGCTAATTTATGACACTTTATTATACCAGAACTTCGCATAAAAACAAAGGCCGCCGGACACCTGCTGCCCGAGCGGCCGAAAGTTAAAATTTTTGATTACATGCCCCGCTTCAGCCTGGAAGCGCTGCGGGCGGCGACTTTGCGCCTCGTCAGCTGTTTGTCCTTGGCTTTCATCAGCTGCTCTTTAATTTTTGGCAAAGCGATGTCGAAAGCGGCGTAAAAATCCGGGGCAAAACCTTCAGCATAAAATTTGCTGGGCAGGATATTTATTTCTGTGCGGAAAACATCCCCGGTTTTATGCTTTTTATCGATTTCCAGCTCAACATGAAGCTTGTACTCGGGCTTTAAAAACTTTTCCAAAGAACTTAGCTTTTCCTCTATAAAATTCTTAATGGAGGGGGTAAGCGTAGTATTTGTGGCTTTGATGTTGATTTTCATAAAAATTCCGTCTAAGTTTTAAATTATACTGGTAAAGCGTATATGCAGTTTAACATTTTCCGCTTCAAATTTCAACGCTTTTTAATTCTTCGGCCGTAAACCCCAGCAGGATGGGTTCTAAGTTAAGGTTCAGGCCCAATTTTTGCCTAACAACAGAAACCACTTCTCCCGCCAAATGCAGCACATCCGAAGCAGTGGCCAGGCCGGTTTCGTTAACTATCACCAAAGGCTGCGCATGGTTTATTTTTGCTCCGCCGTACTTTAAGTCCTTTAAACCGCAAAGCTCTATTAAAGCCGCGGCGGGCAGTTTTACCCTCCCCTCCCCGTCCGCAAACTTTTTTTTGTCTAAGCCTACGGCCTGGCCGGCCCCGAAAGCAGCCTCAACCTTACTTAGCAACTCGGCATATTCCGTCTGGTTGAGCGACAAGTTTTTAAAAAACGAGCCGGCATTGCCATTTTTGGCCGCTTGGGGAAACGGGTATTTGGAATTCCGGATCTTTATTACAGCCTCACGGACTTCCTCCAAGCCTGGCAAGCGGCCCTTAAACCTTTCTTTTAAATCCCGATATTCTAAAATTGGCGCCGGCAGCAGGCTTAAGCGCAGGGTTAGATACAAAATTATGTAACGGCCTTTTTGGGAACTGTTGAAAATACTGCGCCGGTAAGCAAAGCCGCAGGAGGCGTTTTCAATCTCTACAAGCGACTGGCTGGACGTGTCGTAAACAGCAACGGATTCCACCAGGCGCGATGCTTCCTGTCCGTATGCGCCGACGTTCTGCACTGCAATTGCGCCGCAGCTGCCCGGTATGTGGGAAAGATTTTCCGCTCCCCACCAGCCGCGCCCAACGGCCCAGCTTACCACCTGGTCCCAGTTTTCGCCCGAAGCCACCTTCAGCCACACTCCTGACTCGTCCTGTTTTATTTTTTCCTTGCCGAGCAGATTGATTTTTAAAACCAGCCCCTCAAAGCCCCGGTCGCTGACCAGTAAATTACTGCCGCCGCCCAGCACAAAAACGGGCAACTGTCGAAGCTGGGCAAAATTTAAAGCTGTTTTTATTTCTTCCAAGCTGGAAGCTTCGCAAAACCAGCGGGACGGGCCGCCGATTTTAAACGTCGTATAAGGGGCTAAAGGTACGTTTTCAAGTATGTCCATTTGATAAAAAATTACTGGAAAACCCCGGGAGCAGCATTACCCGGCCGGACCGGTGTGCTCCCACGGCCCTTTAGCCAGCCAAAACCCCAGTAAAACAAGGCCGAAGCAACTATAAAAATTATCACTGCATAAACCCAAGTCCTGGCGTTAGACTGCATTTTTTGTCTCCTTTAGCTCGTAAGCCAGGCGGTTAAAATTACCGACGGCCATAACCACCACAACGTCGCCGGGCCGGAGCTCTGCTTTCAGAATTTTCAGCGCCTCGTCCTTATCCTTAACGAGCCGAATGGCTTCGGCCTTCTGTTCCATATGTTTTTTAATGGCACCAAGAACTTCCTCGGAAGTCACGCTGGCGTCTTTCACGCTTTCGCGAGCCGGGTATATCTCGGAAATCAGGACGCGGTCGGCCTCGTCAAAACTGCCAGCCAATTCTGGCAGCGTGGCTTTGGTTCGCGAAAAAGTGTGGGGTTCAAAAATTGCCCAAACCCGGCTGCCTGGGTACTTCAGCCGCGCGGCCGCCAGGGTTTCTTTTACAGCCGTTGGGTGATGGGCATAATCATCGATTAAAACCGCGCCATGACTGCTGCCCACCAGTTCAAACCGGCGCTTAATGCCGGCATATGAAAGCAGGTCCAGGGCAAAAGATTCGGGCTGAAAACCCAGCGCCCTCAGGCAGGCAACGCAGGCCAAGGCGTTATAGACATTCAGCTGGCCGGGAAGCTGGATCTGGTAGTCTTCAGTCAGGCCCAAAAGCTTGGCGGTTGCGTCCTTGCTTAGGCTGTTTTTAACTTTAAATTTCGTATACTCGGCGTACTCCACGGATTCAACCTGCAAGTCAGCGGAGTTTTCAATGCCAAAGCTGACGCTGGCCAAATCGGTTTCGTGCACCAACCTCGTAAGCCGCGCGTCATCGGCGTTATACACAACCAGGCCATCTTCAGGCAGGCCTGCCATTAACTGCCGGAACTCGTCCTCCAGCTCCTCCACGCTTGAAAAAACGTCCGGGTGGTCCAGCTCTAAATTGGTCAACACTAAAATATCCGGCTTGTAGTACTGGAATTTAGGCGTTGGGTCGTCGAATTGCGCCTTATACTCATCACCCTCGAACACGGCGTAATGGCCATCACCTGCATAAAAATTGCTTTGGTAATTCTGGAGCACGCCGCCCACAATATACGAGCTGTTGTCCTGATGCCTCAGCAGGTGGCCGAGAAGTCCTGCTGTAGTGCTTTTGCCATGCGTGCCGGCCACAACAATGCGCAAGCTGTCTTTAAACATCTCATGCAGCAGCTCCGCAAAGCCGCAGCGCGCCAAACCCTGGCTCAAAATTTCTTTAACTTCAGGATTGGCTTCGCTCTCGCCTGCTGAGAGCACATACAAGTCCGCTGCCGCAGCGCTGACATGAGCGGCGTCATAACCCAGATGATAGTTGATTTTAAGCTTGTCCAGCACGCTTTTTGCCGGGTCATAAACCGCCTGACTGTCGCTGCCGGAAACCTCATAACCCCTCTCTTTAGCCAGGCAGGCCACGGCAGACATGGCAATTCCGCCAATGCCTACGAAATATATGCTTTTTACGTCTTCTAAATTCTTCATATTATTGTTCCAAAAGTTCCTTTATTTTACCTGAATTTTCCAAAGCTGTCTGCCTGCCCAGCTCGTAAAACCTGCGGATGGTCTGGGAGGAAAACTCGCTGCGTTTGTATTTGCCCAGCTTGGGCTGAATTAGCATGTCGCAGGGCGGCTCTTGTAGATCCAGCTTTTGGGCGGCTAAAGCAATGTCCAGGCTTTTGCCTAACACGGAAAAAGTGCGGGGTCTTTTTTCTTCCTCTTCGGTTTCCGGAATCAGGCTGATTATCCAGTCCAGCATCTCGTTGATTTCTTCAACAAAAAATATTTTTTTCATCAAGTTGTACATTTTTTTCACGGTCAGCTGTTTGGAGGTAAAAATGTGCTTAGTGCCGCGCAAAGTAACGCCCACCACCACGTCAACGCTGGCCTGTTTCAGGCTTTCGGTGGGTACAATGGTTAAAAGCCCGCCGTCCACCAAGGTCCGTCCGCCCCAGACCACAGGCTCAAAAATCCCCGGGAGGGTGCAGGAAATCCTGGCCGCGCGGGCAATGTCGCCCATTTGCATCAAAACTTTTTCCCCGGTCTCCACGTCCACGCAGGAAAAAGACATAAGAGGGCGGACATCTTCGAATCTCAAACCTTTGGTATATTTGCGGATTTCTTCTTCCACTAAATCCAAAGAATAATAGCCGCCTCCGTTACCCTTAAGCACCAGCTGTTTTATCTGGGCTGTGTCCAAATTTAAAACCCGCTCCTTGAATTCAGGCAAAGACCCGCAGGCATAGGCTGCCGCCACCAGGCTGCCGCCACTGCAGACTGAAATATAGTCCGGCCGCAAGCCCTGCTCGTCCAGAACTTCCAAAAAACCGATATAGAAACTGCTTCGGTTGCCGCTGCCGCTTAAAGCCAGCCCGAATGTTCTTCTCTTTTTGTCATCTGGGTTACTTTGCATGGTGTTTTTCGGCCAAGAGGGCGACTTCGCCGGCAATTTTTTCCGCCGCATCATGCGGCATAATCTTGTGTATGTTTTTCAGCATGGATTTTTGCATGTCGTATTTAAACAACAACTTCCTGACCACGTAAGCCAGCGCATCGGCCGAAAGATGTTCCTGCGGCAAAACTAAAGCGGCTTGGGTGCGGTCTAGATAATAACCGTTGAGTTCCTGGTGAGTGTCCGGCATGGGTACCACAATCGCCAACTTGCTTAGAAAGGACAATTCGCTAATGGTGGACAAACCGGCCCGGCACAGCACAATATCCGCTGCCGCGTACGCCAGGTCCACGCGGTCAATAAAATCAAACACGCGATAATGGGCCTGATCATTCAGCCCTTCGCGGCCCCGGCCCTGGGATCCGGCTGAGTGGATTATCTGCACAGTTTTCTTCAGCTTGGGCAAGGCCTCTTGGATTAGCCGGTTCAGGAAGACTGAACCGGTGCCGCCGCCCATAACGTAGAGCACGGGCAGGTCAGAGGACAGGTTAAAATATTTCAAGGCCTCAGCTTTGTCTGCGCTGGCCAAATTGGGCCTGACAGGATTGCCGGTGACCTGAATCTTGTCAGCCCCGGGTCTGCGGTAAAAAAAGCCCACGCCCGACAAAAAATGCTTGGCAGTCGCCTCGAAAGTTACGGTAATTTTTTTGGCCGGAAACTGGCAAAGCGTGTTTGCTAAACTGGGGAGAACATCTTGTTGGTGAATGACACTGGGTATGCCCAAAAGCCAGCCAGCCCAGACCAGCGGGACCTGCACATATCCGCCGGCACAAAAAATACAGTCAATCTTCTTACGTTTTAATAAAAACAGGGCTTGCACGAAACCGAGCAGCAACGCAAAAGGCGTCAGCAGGTTTTTCCAGGAAAAATACCTCCTCAGCTTGCCCGAAGCGATGCTGGTAAATTCCAGCCCCGCCGCCTCAGCCATTCTATGCTCCGGGCCGCGGCGGGTTCCGACAAACAATAGTCGGGCTTTAGGGTGCTGAAATTTTAAATTTTGGGCAACGGCCAAAACGGGTGCGACTGGGCCGCCGGTGCCGCCGCCGGCAAATAAAATATTCATGGCTGGATGGCTTTATTTGCTAAAACTCGCTCATAAACTTCACGGGTTGCCGCAGCAGTTGCAGCCCAAGAAAAATTACCCGCGCGCTGCAAACTGTTATCCGCAATCTTGCCGCGGAACTCCCGATCCCGGGCCAAAAGCTGGAGTTTTTCAGCAATATCCTCGGGATCTAAAGGGTTAAAATAGATGGCTGCGTTATCGTAAATCTCGTTGAATACTTCTGTATTGGAAACCGCAAGCGGCAGGCCGTAATGCATGGCCTCCACCCCGGGCAAGCCGAATCCTTCGTGCAGCGAGGCTGAAGTAAAAGCATAAGCCCCCGCGTACAGGGCAGCCAAGTCAACGTCTGACACATAGTCCGTCAATACCAGGCGGTCGCGGTTCTTGATATCTAACACCTTGTGGCGGATTTCCGGGTAATGGGAATCGGCCTTGCCGGCAATCACCAAATCCATGTCCTGATGGTATTTTTTAATAAAGACGTCAAACCCCCGGGCCAGGCTGACCAGATTTTTTTTACGCTCCATGACACCCACAAACAAAAAGTAGGGGCGGTTCAAAAAATACTTTTGTTTGACTGCCTCAACCCGGTCGGGACTGGCGCTGGCAAAAAAAGATACGCCTTCGTAGATTACCTTAACTTTATCCGCGGGAACGTTCAACAAACGGGTTATGTCGCGCTTGGAATATTCCGATACCGTAATGATTTCTGCCGCAGCCTTGGCGGCATGCTCAATCACCTTTTTATAGGCCCAAAAATGCGGTAGGCGGGTTTTTTTCGCCCCGCTGATTTTATGATGCACCATATCATGAATAGTGACAACAAACGGCGTATTAAACGCCAGCGGTACGTTAAAATTCGGAAAGTGCATAAGGTCCAAGCCTGCTTTCTTCAGCTGGCGGTAAAACTGCCACTGTTCCCTGAGAGAATAGTGCCGGACATTGGACTCAACCAGCCTGACGCGGGTATGCCGGGCCAGCACGTCAAACACTGCATCGTTTTTTAAATCACGATTATAAAATAGGGCAAACTCGTGCGGCAAATCCAATTGCAACAACCCCAAAACCAGCTCTTTCACATAGCGTCCAATGCCGCCATGGGCGGTTCCCATCATTCTGATATCAATGCCGATTTTCGCCATTTTAACGTCCTGTAATTAAGGCTAAAGTCTCCCGGGCTGTTTTTTCCCAAGCATAAGTCCTGGCTTTTGCCTGGGCTTTTTCCCCCAAAGTTTTAGCCAAACCCGGCTCATCCAGCAGCAGATTAAAGGCGGCAAGCAAACTCTGCGGATCATGCGGGTTGACCAACAGCGAGGCTGAACCCAAAACTTCGGGCAAAGAAGTGACGCTGCTGACCACAGCGGGACGGCCGCAGGCCCCAGCTTCAAGTGGCTGGAAGCCGAAGCCCTCGTAAAAACTTGGGTAAACCAAAAATTTGGCCATGCGCATAAGCGCTGGCTTATGGTCTTCCTGGACATAGCCTAAAAACTTAATCCGGTGGGCTTTCGCGCTCCGTTTTATTTGCTTAAGCAGGCCGCGGTATTTCCAGCCGGGTTTGCCCGCTACAACCAAAAAAATGTCCTTATCCAAGCGCTCAAAAGCCTTGATTAGGTTGCCTAAATTTTTTCGCGGTTCCAGGGTATTTAAAAACAGCATGTAGTCACCCGGCAAACCATACAGGTTCCGCACCAGGCGGAGCGCACTTTCCGGCAAGTCCGGCTTAAACAGGTTAGCGTTGACTCCGGGATAGACGGTTTTAATTTTTGACTCGTTGATGCCCAACAGCCTGATTAAATCCTGGCGCGTATAATCGGAAACCGCCGCGATGGCATCGGCCCGTTCAAAAATTTTACGGTAATTCAAAAACTTATGCCACAATCTTCTCTTAACGTCATAAAATTCTGGAGTCACCAGCGGCGACAGGTCGTGAGCAGTCACCACCAAGCGAGCCTGGCTTTTTAGGCAAAACTGGTTTGGGTTGGGCATAAACAGAACATCAAACTCCCCAATAAGTTTTTCAAAATTCAAGGCGCCGGTCTTGAGGCCCAGGTTCAAAAATTTGTTGGGGTAGCGGGAATTCACCAATTGGGAATTTACAAAATGAAAATCGCTCAAAGCTTTCCGCTGGAACGCGTTATAGAATAAAATATAGGTGTTGGACTTGTCCAGTTTTAACATATGGTCCAAGAGGTTTAAAATATAGTTTTCCACTCCGGACACATAACCGCTGGACAAGCTCCTTAAGTCAATGGCGATTTTCATGATTGGGGCGATTAGCCGAAACAAAAATATTTTCAACAGCCTTTTTAAAACCGGCTTGAAATTGCGCCAGACTGAATCGCTCAGCATGGTGGCGCAGCTCTTCCGGCCGGTATTTCTCCTGCTGCCATCTGCGAACAAGCTGACCAAGCTGCTCAAAATCGCCTTGGTCAAACAGCTCGCCGGTTCTCCCAGGGATAATGGTTTCCAGGCTACCGCCTTCGCTTACGCCCAGACTGGCAGTTCCGCAGGCCGCGGCCTCCAGGGGCATGAGGCCGAAGTCTTCGACTTGGGGATAAATGAAAGCCCGGGCTCCGCTGTATTCATTCCTGAGAGCATCATCACTGACTCTGCCCAAAAATTTTATATTAGGCTTGGCCAGCTTCTTGAGTAAAGCTTCCTGGCGCCCTGTGCCGGCCACATGCAAGGGCAAGCCCGACTCGTTAAACAGCTTTATAACCGCGTCGTTGTTTTTGTGCGCCTGCAACCGGCCGGCGATTAAAAAATAATCCTGCTTATCACCCGTTTTGTGCCAAAAATCCGTATCCACCGGCGGATAAACAATCCCCGCCTCACGGCCGTAAAACTTTTTTATCCGGGCCTGTACTTCGCGCGAATTAGCAAAAAAAGCCGTCACTTGCTGAGCCCGTTTATAGTCCCAGCGACGCAGCCATTTAAGAAGCAATCCAATGACCGGCCTAAAGACCTTCAAAAACCAAGGCAGCTCCTGAGTCAGATAATCGTGATCCAGCCACAAAAAACGCGTTGGCGTGTGGCAATAATCGATATGAACGGTATTTTTTGGCACGTGAATGTTTTTTGCAAAGCTGGAACTGGAAGAAATCACCAGGTCATAACCCTTAAAACTCCAAGTTTTCAACGCCGTAGGAATCAAGGGGAAAAAATACTGGAACTTGGGAAAAATTTGATACAAACGCTGCAGCCAAGACACGCGGATATCCCAGGTGGAATACTTTTCCCAAAGTTTTTTGCTAGCCACAAGAACAAAAACCGGCGCTTCGGGATAGAGTCCGTGAAGTGCCTGCAAAACCCGCTCCGCTCCGCCTTCCTGCGTCAAACTGTCGTGAACTAAGGCAATTTTCATCTAGTAGTCTTCCTTGGGTTTTTTCGAAAAAAACAGCAACCAAAATGACTTAATCAAAATTTTTAGGTCCAACCAAAGCGACCAGTTTTCTATATAAAAAGTATTAAGCTTGATTTCTTCCTCGAAAGGCAAATCAGGCCAAGAAACCTGGGCGATTTGAGAAAGGCCAAAAATCCCCGGCTTGATGGAAAACATTCGGCGGTAGCGGCTCCTGTACCTTTCAACTTCGTCCAGGACGTGAGCCCGGGGGCCGACCATGCTCATGTCGCCAATCAGCACATTCCAAAACTGGGGAATTTCGTCCAGCTTGGTGCGCCTTAAAAACCTGCCTACTCGCGTCACCCTGGGGTCGTGTTTTATCTTCAAAAATGGCGCGTCTTTGCCGCCGCGGTCATTTTTTTGCCACAATTCCTGCCTCACCTTTTCCGCTTCGTCGCCGCCGTATTTTTCCCCCACGCTTAAATGGCTGTACATGCTGCGAAACTTAAAAAATCTGAAGTCCCTGCCGCGCCCTCCCCGCATGGCTGCGTAAATGATTCGCCCGGGACTGTCCAGTTTTATGGCAATGGCAATCAGCAGAAAAAACGGCGAAGTGAGAGCCAGACAAATGGCAGCCACCACGACATCAAGCATTCTTTTAACAACCTTGCCCCAGCCGTCAAGCGGAGTATTTTTTAAAACGATAACGGGGAAACCGCCGAGATTTGCTGTTTCAATGGCATTTTTTTGCACTTCGAATAAATTGGGAACAAAAGCAAAAGCCAATCCTTTATTGCGCGCGAACTGGACCAGCTTCAGGTTTTCCTCCTCGCTTAAACCCGGATTGGCCTGCAAAATTTCATCTATGCCGGCCTGGCTGTACACATCATCCAGCCGCTCAGCCAATCCGGATCCGCTGGGCAACTCTTTGACCACGCGAAAACCCAGAGATTTGTCCGAGTAAATTTTTTCAATCACCGCTGCCGTGCCCGAATCGCCATTGATAATTACCAAACGGTGCAAACCGAACCCTTTGGCAAAAGTCCATTTTTGCAATAGCTTGATAAGCACCCGGCCGAAGACTACAAACAAAATACCCAGAGCCCAGCTGGCCAAAATAATAAAACGGGAAGGAAAAATGCTCTGATCGAAAAAGAACAGCAAAATAATGACCAATAGCCCCAGGGAAATCCCCACGGTGACACGGCTGATTTCCTGCCACAGCCGGCGTGCACCTTTAAGGTTATATAGCCCCAAAAAGGCAAAAACCAAAAGCAAAATGGGGATAATATACCCTGCAAAGCCCAAAAATTGTCCGAAAGACAGCTGGTAAATAATGGGTTTGGAAATTATACTGGGTTGCAAACGCAGATAAAAAGAGGCAACCTCTGCCAGGAGAAGCATCAGGGCGTCGACAGGGATTGAAAGTAGGTTAAAAGCGAGTTCGGATTTCTTCATATTCAGGTGTTATTATACCATTTTTGGCCATTAAATCAAAAAATAGTACTTGCAAGTCTATATCAAATAACACCATCCAACGTTGGATGGTGTTATTTGGCTTTAAGCAAACTCGTAAGCCGAATTCTGTTTCTAAATAATCATCTATCTGGTTCTGCCGTTGCCGGCAAAATCAAGCAGCCTACCAAACTTGGCCTTGCACCCAGGTAAGGATTTAGCCGTTTCACTCCCCGCGTTACCGCTGGGATTCAGCCAGCCTTGCGGCTGGCTGGTTGCTTTTTTTCAAAAACAACCGTCACTGTTCGCACCTCTAAGGTTACCCTCGGCGGGCGTTACCCGCTACCCCGTTGATAACTCTTAAGTGGTTATCAACCAAGTGTTCGGACTTTCCTCCCCGTGAAATTCACAGGGCGATTATTCGATTTGCTTAAAGCCGTAGACATTGTAGCATGTTCTGCGTAAAAAGTCAACGGGGCGTTTTATTTTACTTCGAAAGTCAGAGTCATGCTTTCTGTCACATCCTGGCTGCCCGGTTCGATATTCGGTGAAATTGATTTTGCAACAGAATCAGAGCCACCCCCGCCCATTCCGTATCCCCCGTAATAAGGCACCGCGCCCGAATCGCCCGCACCCGTTTGAGAAACACTAACCACTCTGCCTAACGATAATCCGGAAACTTTGGCCAACTCCTCTGCCCTTACTTTCGCTTTTTCTATGGCTTGTTCCCTTGCGATTTGCTTTAAATTGTCCGGATCATCAAAGCCTAAAGAAACGCCGCTGATTTCGTTGGCACCCGCTTGTGTGGAATCGGCTAAAATTTTCGCCAAAACTTGCGTTGACTTGTCCACGCCTTTGACCTGCACCACGATGGTCTGCCTGGCTTCATAGCCTACAATGTCATTCTTGCCGTCTTTATAATTATACTGGGGATATATGTTAAACTGCGAGGTGGAAATATCATCTTTAGACACACCCTGCTGTTTTACAAAGTCGATGATCTTATTTACCTTCTTGCTGCTTTCGTCCTGGACAGCCGCCGAACTCGGGCCCTGGGTTACCACGCCCAGGTTAATAGTTGCCATGTCGGGCACGGCCTTAACTTTGCCTTCAGCCGTTACTGTCATGGTATTTTTCGGCACACGGCCGCTGTACCTGTCTGCTAAATCCTGGTACTTTGCCACGGCGGCAAGCGCCAAAAAAAGCATTAGCAGCACGGACACTCCAGCCACTGACCATTTTGGGAAAACGTTTTCCATATGTTTTGTGCACTTAATTGTATATAAATATTATACGGTAAATGTAAAAAAAGTAACAAAAAGCCTCCGGAATACCGGAGGCTTGTAAGAAATACGGGGATTAACGCTTGGCCCACTGCGGGGAACGGCGGGCTCTTTTCAAACCCGGCTTCTTTCTTTCTTTTTTGCGGTCATCGCGGGTCAAAAGTCCGTTCTTTTTTAACACTTTCCTGACTTCTTCGGACACCTTGGATAAAGCAATCGAAATGCCATGCTGCACAGCCTGGGCCTGGGAATGCGGCCCGCCGCCTGTAACATTCGCCGTAAAATGGTATTCAGAGCCCAAGCCGGTTAGCTCAAAAGGCCTAAGCACGTCTTGCTGGTAGTATTCGTAGGAAAAAAAGTTTTTAAACGGCTTCTTATTTACCTGGCTGTCCCCTTCGCCGGCAAAAAGCCGGACGTTGGCAATGGAAGTTTTGCGCCTGCCCGTTGAAAAAACATACTTGCCCGCTGCCGGAGGCTGGTGGGCCAAGGCTGGCTTTTTAACAACTTCGGCTTCCTTAGCATGAGTAACAGCCTCTGCTTTAAGGGGTGCCTTTTTAACCGCGGGTTTGGCGACCGAAGCCTTCTTGGCAACCGTGCTTGTAGCGCGGGGCTTTCTGGCAGGCTTGTCTGCGGTGCTCTTGGAAGCTGTGCTTTTAGTAGTCATATCTGGTATTTAAAAAATTATTTAACCTTGTCGATTTTATAGTCATGTGCCGCCCCCTTAACCAGCTTCAGTCTGGCCATCATGGCTTTGCGAAACTTTACATCGTCCAGCATGCTAAAAACTGCCTTGCGGAGAACCTCGGTCGGGTTCTTCTGCATCACGGTTTTTATAGCCGTCTTTCTAAGCCCGCCCAAATACCCCGAATGGTGATAATAGACTTTCTGGTCAAGCTTTCTGCCGGTCAGTTTCAGCTTGTCGGCGTTAATTGCCACCACGTAATCGCCCATATCTAAATTAGGAGTGAAGTCGCGCTTGTGCTTGCCTCTTAAAAAGTTGGCGATTGCTGAGGCTACGCGACCCATCGACTGCTTGGAAGCGTCGACCTGGATCCACTGCCTGGGGGTAATTTTAGCTCTGCTGATTTTATGTGGTTTCATACTTCTGACTTAACTGCTGATTAATTGATTACTCAACCAGTTCCAAAAGGGCTTTAGAGGCACCGGCTTTGGGATTGTTTAGTTTGGTCAAACGGGTGTAGCCGCCTTTTCTTTCCTTGTACTTGGGCCCGAGAACTTCCATAAGTTTTTTTACAGCCATTGGCTGCAGCTTGCCAAGCAGCAGGCGGCGGGCATGCAAACTGCCCTCTTTGGATTTTGTCAGGCACTTTTCAGCGTAAGATTTCACGCCTCTGGCATTGGCATAGCTCGTGACAATTTTCTCATACAAAAACAATGAAGACGCCAGACTCTTTAACAATTTTCTCCTGTGGTCATTGCCCTTACCGAGTTTTTTCTTCTTTTGATGCCTCATATTACCTGCCTAAAAATTCCAAAATTTCTTTAATTGTCTTATCGCCCAGGCCGCTCAGCTTGCCAATCTCTTCATTGGAAAGAGCCTGCAGGGCCGCCAGAGTAGTGATACCGTTTTTAACCAAAGCGTTTTTTGCGCGGGTAGAAAAGGTGGAGTTAGTGATTTCATTTTCCGCTGTTTCTTCAACGGGCAAATCCGCAACTGTCTCGTTACCCTGAATTTCGGCAACCGCAGCAGCCTCAACTTTAGCGAAATCACCCGAAAACATCATGGTAAAATGATCAACTAGGATATGAGCGGCAATATCGCCGGCTTCCTGGCCGGTAAGCGTACCGTCGGTTTCCATAACCAATTCCAGTTTGTCGTAGTTGGTCAGCTGGCCCACGCGGACATTGGAAACATCGAAATGCACAGACTTAATCGGCGTAAAAATGGCGTCCACGGCAATCATGCCGATTTCGGGCTTGTAGTTCTCACGGGCTTCCACCGGCAAATAGCCCCTGCCCTGCTCCACGACTATCTCCATTTCTAAATCTGAGCTCTTGTTATCCAAGGTGGCAATGTGCAGGTCTTTATTGATAATCTGAACCTGGTCAGTTTCCTTGAAGCTGGCGGCGGTAACAACCTTTTCACCCTTCTCTTTCAATAAAAGGCGCACGGGCTCGCTGGAAAAACTCCTCACCCTAAGCTGTTTCAGATTGAGGATGATCTGGATAACGTCTTCTTTGACGTTGGGGATGGTGGAAAATTCGTGGTCTGCGAACTTAATCTTAACCGCAGTAACAGCTGCACCCGGCATGGAAGATAACAAAACCCGGCGCATGGTGTTGCCAATAGTAACACCATAACCCGGATACAAAGGTTCCAGGGTCAGGCTATACTTGTTATTTCCCAAATCAGCGACCTGGGCGTGGTTTGGAAGAGGGAGTGCCTCCATAATAAACCTCCGAGGTTTAAGGATTTATTAAATAAAACTAAAATTATAAACTAGGTGCGGCTGTAGTGCTCGACAATCAGCTGGGTGTTGATGGTGTTGGCAATCATCTCCGGGGTCGGCTGTGCCAACAACTTGGCGGAAAAGCTGGCGGGATTCATTTCCAGCCATTCCTGAGTTTTGAAATTCTTCAATTTCTCTTTGGCGCGTTCCATGTATTTACCGGACTGCTTGGTCTTTTTCACAGCCACGGTATCGCCGACTTTCAGCGCGTATGAAGGAATATCGGCTCTCTTGCCATTAACTTCAAAAAAACCATGGTTGACGAGCTGCCGGGCCTGGGCGCGGCTATCCGCAAAACCAGCACGGAAGACAAAATTATCCAAGCGGGTTTCCAGCATGCGGAGCAGAATATCTCCGGTTACGCCGGGCTGGCGCAGGGCTTTCTTAAAATAGTTGGAAAACTGCTTTTCCATTACGCCGTACTGAATTTTTGCCTTCTGCTTCTCGCGGAGCTGCATGCCGTATTCGGAAAGGCGGCTGCGGGACTGGCCGTGCTGACCGGGCGCATAGCTCCTTTTTTGAAGGATCTTTGCATCTTTGGCCGTAAAGGCCATGCCCAGGCGGCGGGCTTTTTTAGCTTTTGGTCCTGTGTAACGCATAAGTGTAAAAAATTATACTCTTCTGGGCTTCTTCGGCCTGACTCCGCCGTGCGGAATGGGAGTCTGATCCTTAATGGTCAACACCGTCAGGGAACTGCCTTGCAAGGCGCGGACCGCCGATTCCCGTCCGGAACCGATTCCCTTTATAAAAACGTCAACTTCGGAGAGGCCACGCTCTTTGGCCCGGGCTAAAACATCTTCCATGGTTTTCTGGCCGGCATACGGAGTGGACTTTTTGGAACCCTTAAAACCAATTTTGCCTGCACTGCCCCAAACCACCACGTTGCCAGAGAGATCGGTTACGGCAATGATTGTGTTATTGTAAGTGGAATTGATATAAATCTTGCCCTTAACCACTTTTGCCTTGACCTTTTTTTTCTTGCTGCCTTTTATCTTGGAGGCAACATCGGTCTGAGGCACCGCGGCTTCGGCGGGGCTGGTGACTTTATTGTTTTCGTCTGCCATATAATATCGTTCTTAAAATTAGTTTAGGTCTTTTCCGCTGACTTTGCCCGGCCGCTACCCGCGGTCTTTCTGACGTTGCCCCGGCGGGTGCGGGAGTTGGTCTTCGTCCTCTGGCCCCGGACCGGCAGGCCCCGGATATGCCGGATGCCCCGATACGCGCCGATTTCTTTGAGACGCTTGATGTTTAAAAGTACTTGCTGCCTCAGGTTGCCTTCAACTTTGTAATTTTTTTCAATAAAATCGCGAATGCGGTTCAGTTCTTCTTCGGTCAGGTCCTTGGTCCGCTTGTTCGGGTCAACCTTGGCCGCACTTAAAATTTTACGGGACAGGGCCAAACCAATACCGTAAAGATAAGGCAGCGAAGCCTCAATTCTTTTTTCGTTGGGAATGTTGATGCCTGCAATTCTAGCCATATTCGTATTCTTTAACCTTGTCTTTGTTTGTGCTTAGGGTTTTCACACACAATATAAACCCTGCCAAATCTTTTAATGATTTTGCATTTCTTGCACCGGGGTTTTACGCTTGCGCTAACTTTCATAGAATTTATGTTATCTTAACCTTCTGGTTATCCTGCCCTTGGTCAGATCATAGGGTGTCATTTCAATCACCACGCGATCGCCGGGCAGAACCTTAATCTTGTTGACTCTCATTTTGCCGGATAAGTGGCCTAAAACCGCCTGCCCGGAATCCAACTGGACACGAAAAACAGCATTAGGCAAGTTCTCAACGACCTTGCCCTCAAGTTCGATTAGGTCTTTACTTGTGCCTGACTTCCCCAAGTCGTGTGTGCTGGAATTCAAAATACAAATCTTTCAAAGATAATTTTCACCTAATTAGGCTTATTTTATCACAAAACAAAAAAAAGTCAAATCAAAACTACGTTTTGACTATTATCTCATAAAACCCTTGTAAATAAGCCAAAAATAAGATTTGACAGCTAAGGCTGCACTTTTATTTTAATATTGTTTGCCAAGAACGGCAGGCGTTTTTGCCAAGTAGGCGACAACACAACGTCAATTCTGTCAATTTCATTGTTTTGGGACAAAATGGCGTTTGCCTCCTCGGGGGTCTTGTTGACCAGCTCTTTGGCCATATCCTCAACGCTGGTGGATAAATTATACCACACCCGGCCCTGAAAATGAACTGAGAGTATACCCAACTGGCTGTCGGCCTGGAGCTCTTTGGTTTTATAAACCAGCTGGTAGGCGCCGTCCTTGGTATCCAGGGTTTTATTGCCGGAGAGTGTCTGGTCAATCCGGTCAAAAATCAATTTTTCCAAATCAGTTTCACTGATTGCCAAACCCGCGACTTTGAGTTTGATGTATGCATCAAAGTTGGGACTCTCTGTGCCTGCTGCTTTGTCTGAATTGAACTGTTCAACCTGCAAGGTATACGCATCGTCCGGCAGGGTTAACCCTTGGCCCTTAAGCTTGTCCTGAACCTTGGCCAGGCCCGCGGCTTTCAGCTGATCCTGGGCAGCGGCCACATCCTGGTCGGAAACAACCGACAGATACCGGGATGTCCCGCCGCTAATCGGCGAATCCGTCTTGGCGTAAAGCACCAGAGGCTTGCTGCCGAAAACCTTATTGGTTATTTCCAACCGCGTGCCTGCAGGTAGGTTGTAGCTATCCCCGCCTTCGGCCGCAATCACTTCGACCGGATCTGCCAATGTGGCGGGGTCAACCTCTTTTGTCCGGACATTTTTGTAACCAGTGGGCTTAAGCTGCGACACATCATTAACCAAGCTGTAATTTTTCCCATTCAGTGACAGTGTGGTGGTTTCGGCCTTCAAATTTAAAGGCAGGCGTGTAAAATTATAAATCCGGACAAAACCGGTGGCGCGATTGCCCACTTCCTTTTTACCCTGGCTTTCAAAAGTCTTATTCAACTCCAATTCCTCGGCAACCTGCGTAGCAGGCAAGACTAATTTCGTAGAGTCAGCCGCCTTCACCGTAGTCCCAAAACTAATTTCCAAATCCCTGACCAGGACATCGTTTTTGGGCACCAAGGCCACTTCGGCTTTCGGCAGAACAACAAAAACCAAGGACGCCGCCAACAAAACAGCCACCGCCAAAAAACCAACAATCCATTTCCAGGCGCTCCCTCGGACATCTTGTTCTTTATAATGCTCTTCGATTTCGAAAGGGAAAACATTTTCCTGAACGCTGACCTTAGGCGCGGCCATCTCAGACAAAACCGGCTCTTTTTCTTTCGGTTCCTCCGCTTTAATCGGCTCAACCTTGCTTAATTTTTTGGCTGTCTGCTTGATTTCTTCCAGTCCCAAAGGCACCACGGGTTCCTGGGCCACAAATTTCTCAATTTGTTTTGCCGCCGTTTTTTTTGCAGGCGTTGCAGGCGCTTCAGTGGCCAAATCTTGAATAACTGCCGCTTTTGCCGGCTTAACGCCGATGCCTATATCCGACATAGTCTTGTTTTTGGGGCTCTTGGGCAAAAATCGCAGGCCAAAACCGGCCTCTTTGGCGTACATTTGCCCGCGCTCATCCATTGTCAAAATCGAAACAGTCTTTTTGAGCAGGTCCGCCTGTTTTTTTAATAGCCTTAAATTGATGCTGTCATTAAAAAGAAAGCATCTTTTGGGACAAACCAGCACCACCTCCGGTACAGCCTCTTTTTTTAGCCTTTCGACAATCTTGGAGACGTCGTCTTCCAGGTTTATGTAAATGCTGGGGATCATTTTTCAAGCGCAAACATTAATACCTATATACACTATAGCCTTTTTTGCGGGCTTAATCAAACCTTAGGCCAACCCTTTATAAGCTAAGCGCTTAGAGAAACTCAAGTTCTTGCTGTTCTCCACCTGGGGCTGGTCAAAAGGGTTAACTTGCCTAAGTACTGAGGCGTAAACCGCATAGAGCTGCCAAAAAGCGACAAAGGCGCCCAACTCCTCCGGACTAAACCCCGCAATGGCCATATGGGCCACCGGGATGCTGTTAATCCGGGCGTCTTCCAGAGTACCCAATAATTCGTACTCTAGGGATTTTTCCAGAGGAATTTTATCAATGTCGAACATGGCATGGTTTTTAATAGCCACGCTGTGCACTGCCGCCGGATAACTGTTAACCGTAGGATGCAGCGGCGCTTCACTGGAAAAGAACAGCCCGGCAATATTTTTACGTCCGCCAAAAAACCTCTGGTTGGTATGGTGCTGCGATTCCGGCGCCTCGTGGGCGAAATAAGTCTGCCCCTTGCCGTTTTTGCCGAACGATTCATGGCACAGCTGAACGATCAGCGCGCTCATGGGAAAAAGGTTATGGGAATAAAAAGGCATGAACACATCCACGTAACCCTGCTGCTCCAATTGCCAAAATACGGAAGCGGCGCGCCAGGGCAGATTGTCCTGCGCATACAGGCCGTAAAACTTTTTCGCGCCCGCGTACAGGCTGGCCACATCCAGGCCGACCAGCCCGGCGGGAAACAAAGCCACTTCGGTAAGCCCCGTATAACGGCCGCCAATTGGCGGATGTTCGACTACCGAAATATTAAGCTTGCGGGCAACTTCGGCCAGCGGACTATTTTTACCGGCCACCGCAACCATCGGATACTCCGCAAACTGCATGGTCATTTCCAGCTGGGTGGTGTTTTCCCCGGATTTGCTGATAGAAAGCACCAAGGTATCTTCGGGTTTCAATTGCTGCTTCAGCTCATAGATATAATCGGGATCAACAGTATTCAAAAAAAACACTTCTTTTTTTGCCTGATATTTTAAAGCCGCATAATAGCCATAAAAAGTAGTCAAGCTCCCGCCGTGGGCCAGAATCAGCAGCTTGGGATATTTTTCGTATTGCGCAGAATATTTTTTTATCAGCTCAAAGTCCGGCTGGTAGGATACGAACTCAGGCGCCGCTGGCAAGCGCGCCGGATCCAACACTTCAGGCTGGGGGCAATTATAGAAATCAATTTTCATAAATTTTTATTTTAATTCTCGCAAATTTAACCTACGAAACCGATGCCTTAATCCTTCTCACGCCCGCGCTGGAAGCTTCTTCCTTTAAAATTTTAAACTGGCCGATGGCCCCCGTATGCTCCACGTGCGGGCCGCCGCAGAACTCGCGCGACACCACTTCCTGGGTCTTAGGGTCGAACACGGTGTACACGGACACAATATCCGGGTATTTTTCGCCGAACACGCCAATGGCACCCAACTTTCTGGCCTCTGCCAAAGGCAAGGTTTCTTTTTTTACGCTCAGGTCTCGGGCAATCCAGTCGTTGACAATTGCTTGCACGGATTCAATTTCTTCGATCGTCATTTTCTGGCCGTGAGTAAAATCAAAACGCGTGCGCTCCTCGGTAATATTGCTTCCTTTTTGCCAAACCTCGTCGCCTAAAACCTGCCGCAGTGCGGCGTTCATCAAATGCGTGGCCGTATGCAGCCTCACAATCTTGTCACTATGGCTGGCCAGCCCCCCTTTAAACTGGCCGGCCGAAGCTGTACGCGAAAGTTCTTGGTGTTTTTTAAACTCAATTTCAAATTCTTTTTTATCTACAACAAAACCGCTTTCCTCAGCCAATTCGGCTGTCACTTCCCAGGGGATGCCGTAAGTTTGGTATACATCAAAAGCTTCCTTGCCTGTAATTTTGGAGTTGGCGGCAACGTTTTCCGACTTTTTGATAATCTTTCCCAGTTCTTTCAAACCCCGCTCCAGGGTATTTTCAAACTTTTTCTGCTCTCCCTCAATCACGGCAAAAACATTCTCGGACTTTTCCACCAAGTATGGATAGGCCTGAGCATACGCCGTAATAACCTGGCCGACCAAAGCCTTCAGCCAAGTGCCCTGAAGGTTCAATAGCCTGGCCATAACCATGCTCCGCCTCAACAACCGACGGAGCACGTAGCCCCGGTCTTTATTGGATGGCTCTACGCCGTCTCCCACAATCATCACGCTGGCCCGCACATGGTCCAGAATAACCCTTGCTTTGCGAACCTCCTCGTTGGACAGAATTTCGTTACCCAAGCCAACAACCTCAAACATGGGCTTAAAAATCTCCGTATCATACACCGAACGCTGGCCGTTTAAGACAGCCAAAGTGCGATCAAGACCCATGCCAGTATCTACATTCTGCTTTTTCAGCGGAACCAGCCGGCCGTCAGCCTGTTTTTCAAATTGCATGAACACGTCATTCCAGATTTCCACCCAGCGCTTGTCCTCGCTCGTTTTCTGAAAATTTTCCGGCGCGGGCGTGCCATCGTCAATCCAGTAAAACATTTCGGTGTCTGGCCCGCACGGCCCGGTCGTACCGGCAATCCACCAGTTGTTTTCCTTGGGCAAATAAGCAATGCGCTTGGGGTTTACGCCCAGGCTTTCCCATTTTTCGGCGGCTTCGGTATCGCGAGGGGCATCTGCGTCCCCCGCAAAAACTGAAACTGCCAAACGCTCCAGAGGGATGCCCAAATACTCTTTCGAAGTTAAAAATTCAAAACTCCATTCAATGGCTTCCTGTTTGAAATAGTCGCCCAAACTCCAGTTCCCGAGCATCTCAAAAAAAGTCAGGTGGGTATCATCCCCCACTTCCTCAATGTCTCCGGTGCGGATGCATTTCTGGAAATTGACCAGCCGCGTGCCCTTGGGATGCTCCTGGCCCAGCAGATACGGAACCAAGGGGTGCATGCCCGCGGTTGTAAACAGCACGGAAGCGTCATTTTCGGGCACCAAAGAAGCCGAAGGAATAACGGAATGCCCTTTGGATTGAAAAAAGTTGAGATATTTTTGCCGCAGTTCTTGCGCGGTAATTTTCTGCATGATATTGGGCCTAATTATCAGGACGGGATAAGGTCGTCAAATTCCGCAAGGCGCACAAACCTCTTGCCATCGGCAGTCTTAAATGACAGCTTGGCTTTCTGTCCCTGGTCCGTGGCTACCATACCCTCGAACACATACTGGGTGTGCTCGGTGGGGTCATTTCGCCTGTTTGTGGATACGCGCACCAGACTTCCTGGCTGGATCTCCTTTGCGCCCCCACTCTTCTCGTGTTCGCCCTCAGCCTTGGGCAAGGGGCGTCCGATGTCGTTGTATTCTGACATGTTTATTTGGTTATTTCTTCCAATGCCTTATCCATTTGGGGATCTTTGTTTGCTTTGGCGTCATCCTCTGTCAATTTTACCGGAATATCCGGGTTCAGTCCGTCTTTGTCCAAATTTTTTCCGCCGGGCGTAATCCACTTCGCCACCGTAACCTTTACCGCTCCGCCTTCGGGCAAGTTCACCAACTCCTGGACGCTGCCTTTGCCGAAAGATTTTTCACCCAGTAACGTCGCTTTGCCATGGTCATGCAATGCGCCGGCTAAAATCTCTGCCGCCGAAGCGCTGCCGCCGTTTATGAGAACAATTGTTTTCATCCCTCCCAGGCGGTTTAGCCCCGAAGCCGTATACACCTGTTCGCTTCCCTGGCTTTTGGCTTCTTTTACCACCACATCACCACTCTTCACCCACTGTGAAGCCACATCCACAGCTGACTGCAAATAACCACCCGGGTTATTGCGCAAATCCACAATCAAACCGTCGGCCGATTTGGTAATCACGTCATTGACTGCGTTTTGGAAAAGCGGCACTGTGTCTTCGCCAAAACGGCTTATGGTAATAACCGCAATTCGCTTGCTTCCAACCTGTTTAAAATCCCATTTGACGCTCTTAATCACAATCTGGTCCCGGACAATTTCCAAGTCGAAAGGCTGCAGGCGGCCTTCACGGGCAATCGTCAAAACAACTTTCGTGCCCCGCTGGCCGCGGATATGATCCACAGCCTCATCGGTGGTCCAGTCTGCCGTAGAAGCCCCGTCAACTTTCATGATAATGTCTTTGGGTCTTAACCCTGCGCGGCTGGCCGGGGTTCCGTCCAGAGGTGCAATAATCACAATGTTGCCGTTCTGCTTGCCAATTTCAGCGCCAATGCCGTCAAAGTTGCCCTTGAGGTCCGTATTAAAAATTTCCAGTTCTTTTGGTTCAAAAAAGGCGGTATACGGGTCGCCAGCCGCGGCCACCGCGCCTTTGACTGCTCCGTACAAATATTGCTCGGGCGTGGGCGCTTTACCTATAAACTTGGAGTCCACAACCTTCATGGCGTCCCACAGCAGGTTATAATCCACATTTTTGGGCACGCTGGACTGATTAACTACCTGATAAGTGCTGCCGTTCCACACATAACCCTTATGGCCGGTCTGGTAGCCAGCGCTAAAGGAAATTACCGCTAAAAGCACGGCCGCTGCCCAAACTCGCCAAGCCAAGCCTTTTTTGGGCACAGGCGGTTGGGTCTGGGCCGATTCTCCAGAAATTTGATTATTTTCCATAATAAAATGAATTATTTTAATACTATAACTATATCAAAAAACGTTGCCAACTCAAAGTTGGCGGGCATAAGCTTATTTGCTTACCAGTTTTTCTTTTTTAAGGGCGTTTAAAATAACCAAAGCTGCCAGCCGGCCGTAGATACCCAACCACACCAGCCAATTCAGCACAAAGGGGTACTGGCCGGCGTAATGCTTGCGATAGAAAATCCACATGGCATCATGGAACCATTTCAGCGCGCGAAACGGGACCTTCTTTGAAGACGAACCTTTAAAGTGGGTGATGCTGGTTTTGGGGTAATACCACACCTGATACCCGGCAGCCTTGCACCGCCAGCACCAGTCCAAATCCTCGCCATACATAAAAAAACTTTCGTCCAAGAGGCCGATTTTCTCCATAACCGATTTTCTTACTAGCAAAAAAGCGCCCATCACTGAATCCACCTGCTGCGGCAGATTCTCGTCGAGGTCCAACAAGTTATAATTTTTCCGGGAAAGTAAAAATAACCGGGCAAACGCGTTCCAGGGATTTGGGAATTTCCGACGGCAGGCCAAATCCAGACTGCCATCTGGTTTTTGCACCCGACAGCCGCTAATTCCAATCTCGGGCCGTTCTTCCATAAAACCAACCATTGTCTCCAGCGTATCCGGCTTTATTTGCGTATCCGGGTTAAGCAGCAAGACATATTTGCCGGCAGCCTGCCTTATCCCAAGATTGTTGCCATGGGCAAAACCGGTATTCTGGTTTTTTATAAGCTTTAACAGCGGATATTTGGCTTCAACTATCTGGCTTTCCACCCATTCCGCGGTGCCGTCGTTGGAGCCGTTATCTACGACCAAGGTTTCAAAGCTGTAGCGGGTTTGGGAAGCGAAAACCGAAGGCAGCAGGCGCTGAAGGTCGGCTTTGGACTTGTACGATAAAATAATAATGGACAAATCGGGCATAAATTCTACAGGCTCTTTAACATTTTTCTTTTGCGCCACATCCGGGGAAGTTGTTGAAAAAATTCAGGTAAAATTTTCAGCGTGCCGGCTTCGAACAGCAGAATGTAAGCAAACATGAAAAACTCGCGGGCAAAAAATTGCGGGTAAAAAACTCGCGAGTTCTTTATGTACATAAAAATATGGTTTTTATAATTGAGCTGCCTGATCCGCGGGCTCAGAGTTTTGTGGTGCTTAATAAAAGCCGGCACATGGGCATAGCCATGCTTCGAAGAGCCGGCCCCCCGGCCATGGTAGGCTACCGCTTGAGGCGCAAACACGCAGCGCCAGCCCGCGTTCTTCATGCGCCAGGCCAAATCCACATCTTCCCAATACGAATGAAAGTCCTCGTCAAAATACTCAAAACCCGAACCGGCCGCTCTTGGTGTTTTTACCTTATCCAAAGCCGCGCCACGGTACATGGCCCCGGCCGCGCTCACAGCCTGCACGTCGGTTTTTCGGTCGTACTGGCCGCAATCAGCTTCGTGTTGGCCGCGGTCACGCGCCCGGCCGGATTTGTAAATCAAGACTCCGGTCGTGTCCAAAATTTTATTATTCCGGAAATCTTCAATTTTAAATTTTAAATCTTTAAATTGGTACAGCTTGCCCGTAACCGCTCCCGCTTGCTCATTCTTAAAAGCCAACAACATTTTTTCCATGTAATCCGGCTCCATTATCAAGTCCGGATTCACAAGCTGAAAAAACTCGCTGGGATATTTCTCAAACACCAGATTGTGGCCTTTGGCAAAACCGATATTGTAGCCGGGATCGATTATCTCGACTTGGGGGAACTTTTCTGCCAGCAGCTCTTTGCCGTTATCCGTATTGCCGGCGATTACGGCCACAGCGCGGTAGTCCTGAAACGTCTGGTTGAAAATCGCATTGAATACCGGCTCGATAAAGCGGCGGTTATTGTATACGACCTGGACCACTGTAACTTTAGGCATGGTCGTTTTTCTCCCAAGTGTGGTAACGCTTCACAATGACCCCGGACAGCCCCAAAGCCAGAAAGAAAAACATCATAACTTTGTCATTGAACAAGGTAATGTCGAACACACCCGCGGCCAGTATCCACATAAAAACCAAGGCAGCCTGAAAGACGAAAAAAACCAAAAAATTATTATCATGCTTATGCGTTACCAAAAAATTTCGGAAAACTTCCAGCACCCGGTACCAGAAATACAAAAACACGGCCAGGCCGGCCAGGCCGGTTTCCACCAGCACCTGCAAATACAAGCTATGGGCGCTGACATAGCCCTGCGGCAGGTTATAGCGCTGGTTGTGCCGGTTAGCCAAGTCATCATAGCTGGAAAGCCCCAGCGTGTTCTTTTCCTGGCTAACAATGAAATTTTTCAAACCCACGCCCCAGGGATGAAAGGCGGCATACCTAAGGCTGTCTTTCCAAATGGCAATCCGGCCGGCATTGGAAGTTTCATTCAGGTCATAAATGCTGCGCGCGCGGTCCACAAAATTTTCCTGGAATTTCCCGCCCACCCTCAAATATTCCAACCCCTTGTTAAAAAGCGGGGAAACGGTGAACAGAACCAGCACCATCAAAAAAGACCAAAAAAACTTTTTAGCCACGGGTTTGAGAAAATTGCGGTACCACGCCAGGCAGATGGCAAAAAACGGCACAAGCATGCCCACCCATACGGCGCGGGTTCCGGACAGCATAACCGCCAGTCCGGCAAAACGGATACCTGACCATAACCAGCTTTTAAGCCTTTTGCCTACGGCATAAGTTACCGCCGTGCCAAAACCCAGGCCAAAGGCCGACAAATAAGCAAACGACTGGGAGTCCGGCATAATGCTAAACATGCGCAAATCCCGGCCGCCGCCGGAAAAGGAAAACCAGGAGTTGGAATATAAGCTGACAGAAGCAAAGTAGGTGCCGTAATACAATTTCGAAATATAGCTGGCCCAATACACCCAGAATACGTCCATGGTGGCAAAAAATGTTACAAACAACTGGGTATAACCGAGCACAATTATGGCAGTCAGCGCCACAACCGCCGCCTTTACCAAAGACATCACCTGCTCTTTGGTTCTAACGGAATTTACGAGCACTATATAAAACAGCCAAAGGTTCAGCAAAAAAATCAGCTGCCGCAAGCCTACCGCCTTAAAGTGGCCGAACAGCAGGGTTACCGCCAGGGTGATAACAGCAAAGACGCCCAGCGTTTTGTCCCAAGGCAGAAATTCCGGGCGTTGCTTTAAAAGCCAAATGTCTTTCCACAGCCATTTTAAAGCCAATCCAATGAACAAAAGGCGCCAGGTAGCAAGTCCGTCGAAACCGCCCAAGGGCAGCCCCACATAGAAAGGAATGGACAGGACCAAAAAAAACAGACTTTCAAAAATGGGGCTGAAAATGACAAACAGCAGGCCCAGAACCAGATTCACCCAAACCAGGACAGCGGGCCAGCTACCCACAGAAATCATTAACACCGAAATGAACTGCCAGACCGCCAGCAGCCATTTTAAGTTTTTCAGGGACCAAAATTTAACCAGGTAAGTACTCATGAAGTCAGCACCTCCAGGGTTTCCTGTGCGCATTTTGCCCAGGAGAATTGCGATAGCCGGGCAGCCCCTGCAGCGACAAGCTGCTTGGCGCGTTCCGGATTTTTTAACACCTTCAGCATGGCATGCTTTATTGATTCTAAATCGTGAGGGTTAAAATACTCGGCAGCCTCCCCTGCCACCTCTGGCATGCTGGAAAGGTTGCCGGTGGCAACCGGCGTGCCGGCCGCAAAAGCCTCCAAAATAGTCATGCCAAACCCTTCGTAAAACGACGGCAGCACCATCAGCTTAGCTTTTTTTAGAACCGCGTTCCTTTGGGCATTAGGCAAGTGGTTCAGATAGACCACGGACTCGCTGTGGTTTTTAATTTTCTCCAGAATCGATCCGTATTTCCAGCCCAGCCTGCCTACCATCACCAGCTTATGCTTTAAACCTGGATTTGCCGCTTTCATTTCCGTGAATGCGTCAATCAGGCCTTGCGGATTTTTTCTCGGCTGCAGCGTGGACAAATAGAGTATAAATTCTTCCGGCAAACCGGGTGGCAGGCTTCCAGCTTCGCTTTCCAGCACCGACGTGTCGAAGCCATGATGAATAACTTTTACTTTATCGCCCCGAACGCCGTAAAATCTTACCAAGTCTTTTTTTGTAGCCTCCGAAACCGCAATTACCGTCTGGGCCCTTTTGGCCGCAAACCCCGTTGACCAGTCCAAAAACCAGCGAGTGGACGCATTAAAAGTTTCCGGATAATATTTCCACGCCAGGTCATGCACGGTCACCACGGTTTTTTTCGGATGTATAAAAGGCAGGGCGGAGGCAGGGATAAGCAAAACCTCCGGCGGATGCACAAGCATTTCCCAGCTGAGGCGCAACTGGGTCCAAAAAAGCGGGAAAGGCATAACCTTGACTGTAAAATTTTCTGGCAGCTTTAAAAACCAGTCCTGGGGGGCGGACCGGAGATATAACACGTACTGATTCACGGCGTCTATCTTCGCCAAATGGACAATAAGCTGTTGGGCGTAATTTTCCACGCCGGTTTTCTGCGCGGCGTTTGCCCGTTCAGCCTCAATGCCTATAACCATACTTATTTTTGCCCGGGCAGCACTCGCCCGGCGGGCATGGGTCTTTCCGTCATTCTGGTTTTTATCAGGGCAGAGGCGCTGATTTCTTCATCCAGGTTGTAATTGTACACTTGCCAAATCACGAAACCTCCGACAAGAAAAGCCAGCGTACCCAAGGTAACGTATAACCAGAAACTTTTAATGTGTTTTTTCACAACAGGAACCGTTTGCGTGGCCGCATTTTGTGCGTCTTGCATATTGCTTGTGTTTTAATTTTTACCCGAAGGTATTTATTTTAAATATTTTACCACATTTTGCCGCAAAAGCGAAGTTTTGTATACATTCGGGCGAAATGGCCGCAGGCGCACTACCCGAGTCCTCATGCCCGCCTGCTTAAGGTCCCGGCGCAATTCCCGTACGTAATCCCGCTGGTCATAACCCAAAGCAATAACATCCGGCCGCTGCTGCCTGATGTGGAAAAAGTAAGCCCGCTTGCCCCCGAGCACGGCCTTATCCACTCCGGGAATTTTTTTTATTTGTTTCAGCCTGTAGGACTCGCTGTGACTGGGCAAGCGGCCTTTTATCCTCAAAACGTTGGCATCCCTGGCCAAAGAGACGATTAAAAACACGTGCTTTGCCAGGGCCCTGGCTTGCCTGAAAAAGTCCAGATGTCCTGCGTGCACCAAATCAAAAGTTCCGAAGGCCATTACGCGCAGCAGCTTGTCCGCGGGCGTGTTTTTTTTGCGCAGCGGTTTATGCGGCATCTTTTTTAAAAAATAATTTTTTGACCGTTCGGATGTCTTCTTTGCTGGCAAAACCCGTTGCCAAAAGCGCCAGGCTGTAAACCCCGGCTCCCAGCGGCAAAGTCAGCGCCAGGCTGTGGGTGCGCAGCGGCCAAAGCACTAGGCCCATGGCCAGGGCGGCGGCGGCGGGTTTAAAAAAATTAGAAACAAAACGGAAGTCGGTTATTTTGCGGCGCACAAAATAAAAGTAAAACAAGCCCTGCAGGCTTTCCGAAACCACGGTCATGGCCGCAGCCGCTTGGATGCCGAAACGCGGAATCAGCAGCAGATTGCCGGCAATATTCACAACAACATTGGCTCCGGTTATTACCACCGCTTTTTTGGTCAGCTGTGAAATCACCAGGGAATTAACCGGGATATACATAAATAAAATCGCCGGCGCCCAAATGAGCACGGAAAGGACGGGAGCCGCAGGCGCGTATTCGGGACCCGCCACCAGGGCAATAAGTTTTGCCGACAGCACCATACCGCCCGCCGCCATGGGCAAAGCCGCCGCCATCATAAGGCGCAGATATTTTTCCAAATTTTCCCTGACTTCGCTTAGCGCGCTTTTTGCCATTAACCCCGCAAAAAACGGAAACAGGGTATAAGACACAACCGAAGGGAAAAAACCCAGCAAATCAAAAATCTTATAGGCGGCAGTATAGTAGCCGGTCTGGACATAGCCTTTCATGAGAGAAATCAGCACCACGTCAACCCGGTTGTAAATAGCGCTGAACCCCACCAACAAAGCAAAAGGCCAGCCTTGTTTAATCACATTTTTAATCAGGTGAAAATCCAGCAGCTTAAGGCCGCCCAAAATTTTTAGCCTTGGCAGGTGTTTGGCCGCATAAATGCGGTACAGTACCAAATCCAAAAGCCCAAAGCACAGCTGCACGCTCGCCAAAAAAACAATATGCCGGTGCAGGAAAATGGCCGCAAAGATAATGCTTACATTTACACACGAATTCAAAAAATTTATCCAGGCCACTTTGCGCAAATCCTGGAACGCGGCCATAACCGCCAAATACGGATAAGTCAGGGCATTGGCCACCATGCCCAAACCCGCCAGGCAAATACCGTAAAACACGGCCGGATCGGGATAGCGCAAAAAAGCGATCAAAACCAGCAAGACATACAGCAGCAAGGCTACCACCACTTCAAAGGAAAAAAACTCGTAAAAATATTCCTGGGTTTCCCCCGGATTTTCGCTCATTTTCTTGGTAATGAACTGCTGGATGCCAAAGTCTACAACGGTTGAAAACAGCAGGACATAGGACAGGATAAGCTGATACTGGCCGCTTGCGTACGGACCTAAGTAGCGGAAAAGCTGGGTGTACGCCACAAATAGCAAAACCAGGGCCAAGACCCTGGAAATGCTAAGCCAGAAAATATTTTTGGAGACCTGGGACATGACAGCCGGCTAAAAACCGCTACTTAAGTATGGCATCACCTTTGGCATAAGCGTCGACCTCATCCTGAGACAAAGTGCTAACCCTGGAGAATTTATAGCCCCGGGCTTTGAAGGCTTTGGCGGACAACGGCCGAAGCTGGCTCTTGCTGACAAGGAAAATGGTTCCGGAAGACGAACCCTTTACCAGCGTGCCGTCCCGCGGCGGAATCGGAATGCCATCAAACCATTCCAGCGCCATATTGGAAGTAAACACGTAGTCAGGCGTAATGCCGCGCTGTTTGGCTACAAAAGCTGAAATTGGATGTTTGGTACCGTCTTTGAAAATATAAAGCGGCCCGGTTTTGCTGTCAGCGGAGAAGAAGGTGCGGTCTTTCGGGGTGGCAAAAGCGCCAATGGGCAACGCGCCGACTTCCTCGGAGCTTAAAGAGGCCACGTTCTTAAAGCTCAAACCCCGGTTTTTGAACAACTCGCCGGTAAGCGGACGCTTAAAGCCAGCTTCCATGAGGAAAACCGTGCCAGACTCAGCGGCTTTAACCAGAGTTCCGTCCAGCGGCGGAACAAAACCTTGCTGGGTGTATGTAGGGATTTCCGTATCAGGCACTATCACAATCTGTTTCGGGGTAACTTTGCGCTGTTTGAATGTAAATTCGGAAAACAGCTTAATCATTCCATTGTCAACCAAATATACTGCCGGGTTCTGGGCACCGCGAATTATTGTACCGTCATTGGGCGGCAGTACCGCACCTGAGTCAAACAGCGCTCCATCCGAACTGGAAATAGTGAGGGCGGAAGCAAGGTCCAAACCCCGCTGTTTGATTACGAAGTCAGAAGCAGGATGCTTGACACCGGCAATAAATACATAGGTCTTGCCGTCGTCGGCCATCTTCACTACGGTATTGTCTGCTGGGGCAAAAATTTTATCCGTGGGGTAACTTTCAAATTCGTTCGGCGAAATGGTAATTTTTTTGGTTAGGTCCAAACCCCTTTGTTTTGCCACAAAGTCCGGCACTAGCTGCTTGGTGCCGTTCTGGATAATATAGGTCTTAATGTCGTTGGCCAGTGACAAAAGCGTGCCATTGGGATATCTAAACCAGCTGTTAAAAAATTTCCAGAAGTTGTAATTGCCATTAAAAACATGGGGGGTATAGCGGTAAAGGGCCGCTGTGGCCAAATTACTCAAAGTAACAAATTGGCTCGGCGCCGCTTCGGCATAGCCCCCGGTTGTGTTGTCCAAAAGCACGCTCTCCCCCACTTTCGCCACCCTGCCATCCACTTGCGGGCCGCGGCCGCCGGGCGTGCTGTAAGACTTCATCAGGGATTTGGCCGCACCCAAATACCGGTTGCCGTCGGCGTCATAGTTGCCGAAGAGTTGGTAATAAAATCCAGGGAACAGATTGCCGCACCCGGAAGCATCGGGACAATCAAAACCCATGGCATGATCCAAGGCTCTTTGCAGGTGGTCAGGGTCATAGTCGTTAGCCGAGGTCACCAACCCCTGCTCTTTATTCAGTGTAACCAAAATAACCTGCGGGTTAAGGCCGCTTTGCAAGGAGGCGTCCCAGATTAATTCGGCCGCGGTCCTCAGGCGCCCCAGATTCGGCCGCGGGTCTTCCAGTCCGGTTTTTAAAAGCGAATTATCAGGTTCCTTGAGTTTAACCAAAAAGCTCGCAGAAGTATCGGCCAATACGGAATTTTTCGCTTCCAAAAATTTTTGTACGCCCTCGGGTCCGCCGAAAGTCTGAGTATCGGCAAAAACTTTGTCGTCAATCAGCTTATTGGGGTCAAAGCCGGGGTCAATTTGGGCCAAAGCCTGCAGCGGAAAAACCAGCAACAAAAGTAGGCCGAGTATTTTTTTGAACTTTTGATTTCTCATGAATCTTTTAAATATGCGTATTAATTATTTTATGGAAAGTCACCTGCATAGTAATAGACGGTTAAACCAAAACTTTGTTACCTGATATACGGGTCGCCCTGGGACATGTTTTCCAAATCCTTGTCAGGAATGCTAAAAATCGAAAAAACGTTCAAGCCTTTTTCCGTGAAAAAGCCGTAGTTCATGGGATGCAAAACACCCGCCACTGTCCAATACACAGTCCGGTTTTTATACCCCCTGACGATAGTCCCGTCGGTCGGCGGCAAAAAAGAGCTGGTCACCCAGGAATTAAACTCGGGATAATCCACGGTATTAACCGCCTGAAAACTAAAACCCCTCTGTTTAAACACGTCATAGGTTATAGGCATCTTCTGCCCTGCATTAATAAGGTAAACCGCAGGCTGGCTGGACAGCTTAATTAGCGTGCCGTCGTCCGGTGTCACATAGGGCCCTTCGGGAAAATTATCAAGCAATTGCGCGCTCACGGTTTTTACCGGCGTGCCTGAAAACCGGCGGTTCATCACAAACGGAGACACGGGTCGCTTCTTCCCGCCGGAAATTTGGTAAACCAGGCCGGCGTCCGCCAGCTTGACCAAATCCCCTTCCTTCAACTCGTTAATTGCCAAAGAACCGGACAGGCTGCGGGGCACATTAATCCGGCCGGCCCCCAAAAGTCCGCGGCAGGAAAGTCCGCCGCACTGGGAAAGATTTTGGCTGTCTACGGAATCGGCAGTGGTGATTATTTTATCACGGATCTGGATATTGGTGGCATTTGGAAAAACGGTTTTTATCAAAGCCGCCTGGCCGACAACGAACGGAACAGCCAGAGAGGTGCCGGAAGCATAGGCGTAAGAGTTAGGCGCATATTTTTTTGAAATGGGGTCGTGGTTAATAGTGGACAGTATGCGTTTGCCCGGGGCCACAACATCAATGCAATTTTTGCCGTAATTGGAAAAGCTTGGCTTAATATCATTCTGGTCAACGGCGGCCACGCCGATAATCATATTCTGGTTGTTGTCGTCACAAATCGGAAATACGGGTTCAGTATCCAGGCTATGGCCTTCGGTGGCCACGTCATTGCCCGCCGCAGCCACAATTACCAGGCCTTTTTTAAAGGCGTAATCGATGGAGTTCGCCAGAACCGTGTCATGCGCAAAGCCAATGCCCCCGATGCTTAAGTTGATAAAACCCGCGCCGTGGTCTGCGGCCCAGACAATCGCCTCTGAGATCGTGGCCGCATCGCCCTTGCCCGACCCATCCAGGGCTTTTAAGGGCATAATGCTGATCTGCCAATTGGTGCCCGCTATCCCCAAATTATTATTAACTGCGGCGCCCAAAATTCCCGCCACCAGAGTGCCGTGGCCATTGTCATCGGAATTGACCCGTCCCGAAATATCCTGGCGCGCCAAAAAATCAAAGCCCTTTACAAAAGTTATGGCCTGCAAATCTTCATGCGTCGCATCCACGCCCGTATCCACCACAGCCACGACATTGTCGCGGCTTCCGGTTACCACATTCCACACCTCGGGAAAGCCGGCTTTTTCCAAACCCCACTGCTTGTCAATGTCGGAAGTGTTGAGGGTAAAGCCCGGGTCGTTTACCGATACGGCTTGTTCGTCAAACGGGCTGACCGGTTCCAAATAATCGTATTGCCCGGAAAAATCCTGGCGCAGCTCCTTTGTTTCGCAGGCGCATTTAAAAGAATAGATATTCTGAAAATCCGCTGAGTTCGTGCCCGTAAAGCGCTGCTGGTAATTTTTATCCAGGCTTCCTAGCATTCCGGCAGCGGCTGCAGAGGCTTTAAATTTTACCAAAAACTCGCGGTTTTGCGGCAACGGGGCATATGCAAAAGCCGCGCTCGCGGGGAAAACCGCCGCCACAAGCGCCGCCAACAGGCTGAGTGAAATGAATAAAAATTTTATTCCGCCCTTTAACTGCATCAGTCTATTTAAAGATTTACTTATATTTGCCTGTCCAGAGATTCAACCGCACCTGTACAACCTCCAGCAGCATGCTGACCATTCCGCCAAACTTAACATGGCTTTCCGCATCGTTAACCCAGCGCACAGGCACTTCCTTAATTTTGTATTTTCGCCTGCGGGCCAGAGCCAAAATTTCCACGTCAAAAGCCCAACGGTAAATACTCTGTTTGGGGAAAATTGTTTCCGCCGCCTGCCTACTGAATGCCTTAAAGCCGCATTGTGAATCCGTCACGCCAACGGGCACCAAGGTATGGACGATAAGACGGAAAACCCCGCCCAAAAAATCCCTAATCCATGGCTGCTTTACGGCAATATCCGAACCGGCAATCCTTCTGGAACCCACCACCAAGTCAAAACCCTGTTCAAAAAATGGCAGCATTTTTACCACCTCTTCCACGCGGGTGGAATTATCCGCATCCATAAAAAGCCTAATGTCCCCGGTCGCTTTCAGCATCCCTTGTTTGGTTACCCAGCCTTTGCCGTGGTTTTCCTGGTTATCCACCAAGGTTAAATTGGGGATTTTCTTCTCGTATTCAGCCACGACCGCAGCCGTGCGGTCTTTGGAACCGTCGTTCACCACCAAAATTTCGGTTGGGTAGGTTTGCTTCTGCAAAAACTCGCTTACAGCAGCCAAAGTTTTGCCGATTCTGTGCTCCTCGTTATAAGCGGGAATGACGACGGATAATTTTTTCATATTTTTTTATTAATTAAGTCTAATTATAACACAAAAGCCAGCCAAATAAAAATCCGCCCAAAATCTTTTTTTGAGCGGAAAATCTTTCTTAGTTTTGTTTAAATTGTTTCCAGGCGGTCTCGATAATTGTTTGCAAATTACTGTGCGTAGGCTCAAACCCCAGAAGCGTTTTGGCCTTGCGCGGGTCGGCAATCAGCAAATCCGCATCCCCCGCGCGACGAACGCCTATCTCCATAGGAATCATGCGGTTTAACACCTCCGCGGTTGCGTTAATCATCTCAAGTACGCTGTAGCCCCGGCCGGTGCCTATATTAAAAACCTCAAAACCCGCAGACTGGGACAGAAACTTTAAACCCAGCTCATGCGCCTGGGCAATATCCAAAACGTGTACAAAATCGCGCACGCAGGTGCCGTCCGGCGTGGCATAATCGTTGCCGTTAACCTGGATCTGCGCCTTGTCCCCATTGGCAACCTCTAGTATGTTGGGTATCAGATGCGAAGCGTGTGTTGGCTTTATCAGCCCGTCAAAATCGCAGCCGCAGGCATTAAAGTACCTGAAAACAATCGCCGCCACACCCGAATACTTAGAGTGATACTCGATAATTTTTTCCGCCACAAACTTGCTGTGCCCGTAAGGATTACCGGGGCTGACCGGGGACTCTTCCGAAAGCGGTCTGCCTCCGGCCGGATCATACAGCGCGCAAGTGGAGGAAAAAACAATTTTTTTAACCCCGAACTCATGCATCACCGAAAGCAACTTGGAAGTGTTGATGGCATTGTTCTCCAAATACCTTTCCGGCTGCCTTACGGACTCTTCGACTTCTATGCTGGCTGCCAGATGCATTACGGCTTCAAACTGGTTGGAAGCAAATACGTCCCTGACAAAGTTCATGTCAGCCAAGTCGCCTTCATAAAAAACTGCGCCTGAGGGCACGTTTTCCCGTTTGCCGGTGGAAAGGTTGTCCAGAACCGCGACTTGGTGGCCGCTGGCCAAAAGTTTTCTGGCCACATGGGAACCAATATAACCCGCCCCGCCCGTAACCAGAATTTTTTTGCCTTGGGTTGCGGCCGGGCTGGCCGGGGAAATCTGTTCAACCTGGGGCGCCGCGGCTTTGGACACGGACTCTTCCGCAGGCAGGCCGCCCACCAAAGCGTTGTACTTATCAATGGTTAAAACCACAACCGCGGGCTTATTGTCCAGATTCAGAATCAACCCGCCGTCCCGCTGTCTGGCTTCGGAAATTAACTCTTGCAAATATTGGTTATCCATAAATATTGCCTTTGCGCCAACTTTTAAGGCAAAGCCGGCGCTTAAAGTCCTAACAACAAACCACAGCACAAATATATTCGGCTGTGGTTTGTTTTTGATTTATAAATTTATGTTAACACACCCGGTAAGGATGTCAAATACAGTCTTATGGGGTGGGAAGATATGTTATCCCTGCCTTTTTACCTGGCTAACAAATAACCCGCCCCGGAAAACCGGGGCGGGTTATTGTAAAGACAGCGGCTTAGCTAAACAGGGCTCTTAGCGCCTTGGCAGCCAAGTCGCGGCGGCGGAAGAGCGCAAAGCTGGCGCTGGACAAACCGCCGAAAACGAAGGCCAAGGAATCAGCGCCGGTTTTTGGAGCCACAAAGGCGCCTAAAACCTGCTGCTGGGGCTGATTAATTCTGACACTTACGGTATTGCCGTAAGTATTGGACATCAAATAGGTAACCCCGGAAGAAATAGAATACTTTATCCTCACCCGGAAGCTCTTAGAAACGCTGCCTCCGGCCGGAATGGTCAAACCCTGGAAGTTGATAGTATTGCCGGATAATTGGCCGCCTCCGTTATCGGAAAGGTCAGCGTAAGGCAACACCTGGGACAAATCGTCGCTGATTACAAAATTGGTAGCCGGCGTATTGCCATTATTGCTTACTGTCAGGGTGTAAGTGATATAATCTTCGCTGCTGGCAGTGACCAGCGTGGCATCCGAATTCTTGGTATCGTTAAAGCCGCGCTTGGAATAAGCCAGGTTAACATTACCGCCGGCCACTGAACCGGACACGAATACCCAGGCATCGTCCTGCACCTGGCTGACCGAATCGCCGCTCACGCTCGCGGTGTTTCTGATGCTGTCTCCCGAATTCCCCGTAACGCGAGCCTGGAAAGTCATAGTGCGGGAATCATTGGCATACAGGGTGCCGATGTAGTAATCGTTGTTGCCGGTAAAGTTGCCGGAAACCCAAGATAAACCGCTCGGCAGATAATCCGTAACCCGGACATTATTCACGGGCTGATTGCCGGTGTTGCGCACCACAATCTGGAACTCCACAGTGTCATTATTGTTGGCGGACACGCTCTTCTGGAAGCTGCCGTAGTTGTTCCGCACGGTCTTGCTAATGGACAGCTGGCGGAATTCGTTGGAAGGCACCGTATTGCCGTTCTGGATGTAATAGAAGTAGTTATTCGTAGTTGTGGTGTTGGTGGTATTGGTTGTATTCGTGGTATTGGTGGTGTTTGTAGTATTGGTGGTATTAGTGGTGTTGCAGGAATTGTTGACGCAATTATTATAATTGCCCGGGTTCACCGGGGCAGCCGGGATATAGGCCACCGCTGACACCAAAATAGTGTTGCAGTCCGCATCAATCATGTAGAAAGAATGCGTGCTGCCAGCAGCCAGGTTGCTTACGGTATAGCTGCCGGTGCTGCCGCCTGTGGCAATGACGTTGCTGGAGCTGTCCTGGGCAAGTTTAATCTGATGGTTGCCGGTAGAAGTCCAGTTTACCGTCAGAGAATAGGTGTCGTTATTTTTTACCGGCGTGCCCAGATTCAGCGCATAGTTAGTGTTGCTAATGCACTGTGTCTGCTCGTCTTGCCTGACAATCAGAGTATCCAACAAACCGCCGCAGGAAGAAATATCATAGAGCCGGAATTCATAAGTTAGGTTGGGCTTAATACCTGTTACATCGCGGCTGCCCGAAGCCATCGCAGAGCTGACCAGTGTATGTTCCTGGCCGTCTTCCGGGTCCAGGTAAGTCAGCTTAACCGGATTACTGCCGGAGAAGGAATAGAACAACGTACCGCGGTAGGTGCCGTCGCTGTTTTTCACCAATGCGCCCCGGGTCAGGTCGGCGCTCTTGTTGATTTCACAAACCGGATTACCCGGATTGACCTGCGTATAACAGCTGGCTGTCTGGCTGCCGCTCTGCACGGTCACGGTTTTCTGGCCGGTTGTGCTGTAAACGGTGCTAAAATTGGTTCCGCTGCCGCTGCCCGGATTGCCGCTGCCTGCTGTCCAGGTGTAAAAACCCGTACCGCCGGTGGCGGAAAAATAGGCAGTATTGCCTACTGTTACAGGGCTATTTAAAGCCGAACAGGACAACTGGACTACCGGAGGCCTGACGGTCACAATCGGACAATAGGCAAACTTGCTGCCGCTTATAACCTTAACCTGTTTGGAACCGGACGAAACATAGCGGGTAACAAAATCCGTCTGGCTGCTCGCGCTCTGAGTCGCGGGGTTGCCGTCCGGCGCATTAAAGGCAAATGTGCCGTTGCCGCCCGAAGCGCGGAAGGTTACGGGCTGGTTAATATCGACAACAGAGCTGCCGACAATATCACACTGCACGTCATTGGGCTGCACTTGGTTAACCACCACAGCCGGACAATCCACGGACTGGTTGCCGCTTGTCACCCTCACGGTCTTGGTGCCAGAAACGGCATAAGAAGTGTTAAAGTTCGCCCCGCTGCCGCTGCCCGGATTACCGTCGTTCGCAATCCAGGAATAAGTGCCGGTGCCGCCAGTGGCCGAAAACATGGCCGCCTGGTTGGTGTTAACATTCGGCGTCAGGGTCTGACAAACCAAAGTCGGCGTAACGGGCGTACAATCCTTTACAATAAAATTAACGCTCTTTCTCACGCCATCGATGTTGGCTTCTTTGCGCCAGGAACCAATCTGGTCAGCGCGCCAGGCTGTGCCCAGCTGAGTCCAGTAGCCCTGGTTATTCAAATACAGGCCGTAGTCGGTATCGACTTCGCCGGTGGAAGCGCCGTTAAAGAAGGAGCTCCACAAGATTTTTTTGCCGGCCATGGCGGGGCTGGAAGTGATGGTGTACTGGGTGCCTTCGCCCACGCAGAATTCGGTTTTGTTGATGGTAAAATTGTAGTCAACCGGAGTGCCGCCGCAGGAAAGATCCGGAACCAAAAGCTGCTTCCGGGCCAATTCAGAGTGCTGGCCGTTCGTGGTGTTGTACATAATGTACAAATAGGTGTGGTTCGGGGTCAGCCAGGGGGTATCGGCATGGCCGTTGATATCGCGGGCCAAAATCTGGGTGGCCGTATTATCGGTAATATCCTGCACGGTAATTTCCGCATCAGTCACATCGGAAGAGTTGGTCCAGTCCACCGTGCCGGTCCTAAGACACTGCGAACCAATCTGGCCGCCGGCAGAGGCGGTCAGGGTGTTTTGGCCGGTGGGCGCGGTTTTTACCACGCGGACGGTAAACACGATAAATTTGCTGTATTTAAAACAGCCGTTTAAGTCATTCAAATGGGCTACTACGGCCGGCTCGCCGTTCTGGGTGCTCAGCGAAACGCTGCCCGCGCTGCTGTCATAGTTGCCGAACCAGTCTTCGAAGTGCTGGCTGCCGGGAACAATCTGGAGTTTTTCGTCGCTGGCCGTGGTAATGTTAATCGCGCCGGTAATGCTGCCTGCGTTGCTGCTGGTTACAGTCGTACCGATTACGTGGTTAGGCTCGGCATTATCATTTACTGTAATCACCGCGTTTATATTCTGCGCATAACCGTTGCCTTCGGCAGTGCCGTTATGCACATACGACCAGACGTCAAAAGTCTGCCCGTCAGAAGCGCTGACTTGCTGGGTCCTTTGGCCGTTATATACTGCGAGCAAGGACGGAAAATCGTGGCAGGGATCCTGGCCGGCATTAAAAGAAGTCGGAAACGGGTTAAGTGTCGGCACAGACGGCGCGTTATCGCACACCACTTCGCCCTGCGCAGACAGCCGCGGGTCATTTGCCCTGGGCGCCAACGCAAAAACCGCGGCCGTCACAACGAACAAAACCGCGGCCGTGGTGTGGCCGACTTTTTTCAAACTCATGTTCTTGGCCACAGCTTTGGCTTGGCCAATAATTCCGATTAACTGGTTCATAAATACCTTTAATGCCTGTTACTTTGCCCGTCTAATGGGAAAAATAAAAGGGTTTAAACAAATAAGTTTTTACTTATTAACCTCAAACTATACACCAAAAATAGGTTTTTGTCAAGACTTACTCAAAATTTTTGCCTTGATTAAGCCAAAAAATAATAACTTTTGGCCTAAATTTAAGTAAAAATTCATATTATTTTAACATTTTGCGCTGTTCCTATCAATTCAATCTTCAATCTGTATTTTTGGTCTGGTGCGGGGAGGAAAATATGCTTTTGGCAAATCCCCCTCCCCGACCTTTAGCGTTGAATCGTTACGGTCTACCGGGCACCCAATACTTGATGTTGGCTGCCCCGCCACCCGGCAAGGCAAAGTAAATGCCCGCACCGGCAGCCAAACAGCCGACTTTCTCAATGGTGCCGGGAAGGCTCCAATTCTTGATGTCGACTGTCCACGCGTAGAGGCAGTTCAGTCCCGGCAAGTAAAACAGCCAGAACCGGCCTTTTTTGTCGAGCTTAACCGTACCCACGCAGATGACTTCGTGACCCTCGCTATCGTGGGTTTTGAAGGCAATCTGGTGCTCGCCTTTGCCCGCCAGTTTCAGCAGGCGGCTATGCGAGACCAAAATGCTGGAGCCGATACCAAGCGGTTTGCCGTCAATGCTCCACTCGCCGGAGGCATACCCATCGGTCACTTTGCTGGTGAGCCTAATGATCTTGCTCTTGGGATTGAGCTCGATCACCATCTCACACGTCGGGCAAGTGTGCTTGGGCACTTCGGCTGCAGGCGGCGGCACCGGAGCGGGTTCGGGTTCCGGCGGCGGTTGCCTGCGGACCACGGGCGGAATTGGGGCGGGCGGCTCAGGCTGCGGCGGCAGAAAGACCTCGAAGATCTCATTGCCGCACCGGCCGTCAGCCACGACCTTACCGCCCTGCGTGAAGAGCGGCGTGTTGGCAGGCATTCTGATAATACGATGCCCCATGGCAGTTTGTTCCCGAGCGCACACATCAAAGGGGTAGCTTATCACCCCGGCTTCGTGGTTCTCGAGTCTTTCTTGCCAGGCGCCGAGGCGCGTGGTGTCGCGCGGTTCGTAAACCTTGAACGCCGGGGCCGCAAGGCAGGCCGACCCTTCCGTGAAGAAAGTCGGCGTGTGAATATCGGCCTGCGGGTCGTACTTGGTATAGGTTTGCTGCCCCCACGCGATTGCGCCGAAGACAACGGAAAAGACCACGAGCATCAAAACGATTCTTTTCATTGCAACCCTCCTCAGAGTTGACTTGGAACTGGCGTACCTCGCGGCACGCTGCATGGTTTCCCGAAACAGCGTCTGCCGGGTACCACAGCGCCGCTAAAATTTTACTTTTAGCGGCACAAGGTACTTAGCAAGAAAATCAATCTTAATCTTTTTCTATCTGGGTCAGCTCGCCGAACACAACTAAGCGTTTGGCAGTCGAGCCCACGGGCCAGCAGGTGGAAAGAGCCACCACGGACTTGCCGGTATTGGCAAACTGTTCCTGATCAGTCGGCTTGTATTCTTTGCTGCCGGTGACCACATAATGCAGGCGGGCGTCCTTGCCGTTCTTTTGTACCACGGTAATCTTAAACGAGGTGTTCGCAGGCAGGTCGCCCAAAGTGGCAAAAATCTGATTATAGCTGCCCTTGGCCCAAATATAATTACTGGAGTGGCCGGAAATATAGGAGGTGCCGATTTGGCCCGGCAAGGCAGTGCCCGGATAATGCACTACGCCGTTTTGCAAGTCGCGGGTGAAATTCTTCGTATCTGTCGTCCAAATCAAAGGCACATTAATGTTCAAGGAAGGGATTTCCAAACGGCCGGGAACGCTGGTATCCACATCCAAACCGTTAATACCCAAAGTGTCCTGGGCAACCGCGTTGGTGTTTGCGCCCGTGGCTGGAGCCGACAGGGGCTGAATATAATTTGTAGTGTTATTGTTTTGGGCGGGCAAGCCAAAAGTCGAATTGTTGTTCTGAACTGCACCAGTCTGGCTACCACCAGCTGAACTGTTGTTTAGCTGGAAAAGACTGCCCTGGCTGCCACCCCTCAGACCGCTCCACACCGTGGCGCCGGCCACGCGGCTGCGCCCCTGGGCGTGAGCCAAAGCCAGCCTGTTCATAGCAACTTCCAAATCAATGTAATTATTCAATATCTGCTTTTGGTCGTCAGTCAGCTTGCCGCCGGTCAAAGGGTTGATACCCTGAGCCAGGCTTTCGGTATCGGAAACCCCCAGACCTAACGTGTCATACGCCTTCGGGTTTAATTTCAGTAAAAACTTCTGGAAATTGGACAGCCCATTGCCCGAATTATCACCCTCAGGATCCAGCACCGCCGGATCGGATACGTCAAAATAATAGCTTTGAATCCACTGGCTGTAAGCGGCCATATTCTGCTGTTCCAACTGGGTCAAAGCAGTATCTTTCACCGTCTGAACTGTTTTTTGCTGGCGGCTAAACAGACCGGCAAGGTTAAACCGGCTGAAAAAGAAATAGTAGGCAAACACGCCGAAAATGAAGAGCGCCAAATACGGCAAAAGCAATTTGATAATGGGGCCGAACCGGGTTTTCTTTGCAGCCTGGATATCAGAAGCAATTTCCGCTTCAAACGCCGAGTCATCTGCAACCGCAGCTTCAGGCTTAACCTCGCCAACCGAATGAGCGTCACCACCCGCATGCGAAGTGTTTTCACCATGACCAAGGCTGCCGCCCACGGGTTCATTAAACTTGAACATGGCGGCAATATCTTCAGTAGCGGCAGGGTAATTTTTTTGCTTATCTGCTGACATATGGTTTGGACAAAAAGATTATAAAATTCAGACCTTACATATTAGCACAAAAATAGGTTTTTGTCAAGAGTAAACCAAAAGCTTATTATTAACAAAATAAGTTGAAAAACTGGGGATTTTACGCTTAAAACAGCTAATTTTGTCCGATTTTACGCCTTTGCCCCTTTTATTATTATAACGGAAAATGTGTTAAAATATGCATATGCCAAATATACGCCCGGCAAGACCGATGCCCGCCTCTGTGCCGGCAAGTCCGCGTTTCCCCCTCGCCAAAGCCATACTTTTGCTTTTGGCGGTTTTTGTCGGCCTGCGTTTGGTCTATTGGCATTTTTTCCTGCCGGCCCGGGTCAGAGCTTCGGATCTGACGATTGAAAATATCCTTTCGGCCATTAATCACGAAAGGTCCTTAAGAAATTTGTTAACGCTGAACACCGACTCCCGGCTTTCCTCGGCAGCGCAAAGCAAGGCGGACGATATGCAGGCAAGGCATTATTTCAGCCATACAGATCCTGAAGGCAACTACATCTGGCCGAAAATTGTAGCCGCAGGCTACACCCCTTACTTGGAATTGGGTGAAAATTTGGCCATTGAATTTTACAATACCGAAAGCCTGGTCAACGCCTGGATGAACAGCCCAACGCATCGGGCCAATATTTTAAATGATGGTTTCAAAGACCAGGGCATGGGACTGGACTTCGGCAACGCGGACATCGGCCAGTACCATTCGGTGATTGCCAACACTTTCGGCACCCTGGCGGTTAAAAAAACCGCGCCCCCTCCCCCGGCGGTAAAATCCCAAACCACAAACCCGGCCCCAGCACCCGCACCGCAAACTCCAGCACCCGCACCGCAAACCACTGCGGCCAAACCCGCCCCCGCACCGCAGGAAAACCCAACCGCAGGCCCGACTACCACACCCAGCCAGCTGGCCATCAGAGGCGACGAAAGCGCGGGCTATGCCTTACCCCAATCATCCCCTCCGGCCGAATCCGCCAGCAGCGCAAGCCCTGCGCCTGCCGCGGTTGCGCCCTCAACCAACACTCAATTTTCAATCCCAACGGCAAAAAACCCCCAGGACCTAACCCGTTATCTCAGTCTTGCCCTGGCTGCCCTGATAATTGTATTTATAGTTTCCGACATTAAGGACGCTTTCAAAAACAAATTAGCCGGGTTAGATAAAAAAATAAATAATCTGGCGTTGCTGGTTCTGGCGCTGCTGGTTTTAATCTTCCTTTACTGGCTATAAACAAAAAAACAAAAAAAACTTCCCCTGCAGGGGAAGTTTTTAAATGGCCGCAAACCCAAGTTAGAAACAACCGCCCAAAATTCTTTCCTTAAAATTGGTGTTTACAAAAACCAGAAAAGCCACAGCAAGACAGACGACCAGGATTTCAAAAAAAATCCGCCGATTCAGACCGTAGTCCAAATGGTAATGGTAGGTGCCCCAGAACAGGTTATAAAAAGCAGCCATAAAAATTGCCGCGCTAAAGTAATTAAAGCCCCAAAAAACATAAACAAAGTAAGCCAGAATACCCATGGCGCCGGCAATCGCCATAGCGCTGAGAAGGTGTTTGGCTTTTAAAAAACCATGCTGATACAGCGCCTGGTAGACCAATAAAAAACTAATGCCGAAAACTATGCCCGCGTACAGGCTGGGGTCCAGGCAATAGCGACGAATTAACATCAGTCCAGCCCCAAAACCCACGGTCAGAGTATAAATTTTAGCCACGGAAAAAGCCACAAAAATATCGCTGTCCACCCGTTCCTTTTTCCGGTGGAAGGCTTCTTTCAAATACCAAAAAGTTACGCCCATGGCAACAGTGGATATCCAGGCGTAGAGCTGCTGAATTTTTTCCTGTCCCATATTGCCGTAAAGCATGGCCGCGGTGAACCAAAACAAGAAAGTTGGCAGCACTAAATATACCAGAAAAGCTTTCACTTCCTGCATTCGGAAATAATGTCCCAGCCGGTGATTTAAAGCTGTCCAGACAATTTTTACCGACCTGAGCAGCAAATGACTGACGTTCTCGTGGCGCTTTTTCGCCACAGCCAGAGCGCCGGGGACTTTAAAGTGCAAATCAAAAAACAGCAGGATCATGGCGCACAAATACAGCCAGACCCAAACTGCGGTTTTCAAAAAAAGACTCGGCTGGTTAAGGTTGATAATGTACATCAGCACCTGGAAGCCTAAAATGGAAGTGCCAACAATAAACAGGGCTGAAATTATTTTTTGGATTTTATGCGTCACGGCAGTTATGTGTTGTTTAAGACTTTTTTTCTGGCCAACTCCGATGCTTTGTATAAGGATTCAAAAGTTCCAGCGTCAATCCAGTCGCCCTTCACAATATCCACCTTGAGCTCGCCTTTGGAAAGGTACCAGTTGTGCAGCTCGGTGATTTCCAGTTCACCCCTGGCGGACGGCTTAATCTCGCGTGCAGCCTCTACCACCCGGTTGTCGTACAAATACAGCCCGGTAACAGCATAGTTGGACAAAAAAGCCTTGGGTTTTTCTTCAATCTTGACCGCATTCATGTTGTCATCAAACTTTACCACGCCAAAACGTTCAGGATCCCCGACCTCCTTGGCAAAAACGTGCCCGCCGGATTTGAAATTTTTTATGGTCTCAGAAAAATCGTCCTCAAAGATGTTGTCGCCTAAAATCATGCAAACATCATCCTCGCCGATAAACTCTCTCCCAATAATAAATGCCTGGGCCAAGCCTTCCGGCTTGTCTTGAATCTCGTAGGTAAACTTCGCCCCGAATTCACGCCCGCTGCCCAAGAGCTTTAAATAATCGCCGGGGTGGTCGGGCGCAACAATAATTAAAATGTCCTTAATCCCCGCTTTCAGCAAAGTTTCCAGCGGATAAAAAATCATCGGCTTATTGTAAACCGGCAATAACTGCTTGCTGGTAACCTTGGTCAGAGGCGCCAGCCTGGTGCCGCTGCCGCCGGAAAGAATGATTCCTTTCATGTATGGTACCCGCTTAAATAGTTAAAAAATCCTTTAATGCTTCCTGCCAGGGCCGCAGGGCCGGCAGTTTGGTGTTTAAAAGAACCGCTTTAGTCGGACGCGCGGCTTTACGGGCAAACTCCGAGGCGCTGACTGGTACGAGTTCGACTTTTTTGCCCGAAAGCTTGAAAATTTCAGCCGCAAAGTCGTACCAGCTGGCCTGCCCGCTGTTGGTTATATGATAAACCCCATAAGGCTTTTTGTCATCCACAAGCTGCCTCACCGCTTCAGCCAAATCGGGGGCGTAAGTTAGGCTGTTTGTTTCATCCTTCACCGCTTTGACCGTACCCGATTTATCCGCCAGGTCCAGCATTAAATCCACAAAGCTTTTTTTGGACAGTTCGCTCTCGCCTTTGGGCCCGAACAGCACGGACGTGCGGACTAAATAAAATTTGTCCGTCGATTTTGCCAGCTCAATTTCGCCCTGATGCTTGGTTTTCCCGTAAATGGATTGCGGATTCGGCTCATCCTGTTCCTGATACTCCCCGGCCTTGCCGTCGAACACGTAGTTGGTGGAAAAATGAACCAAGGGAACACCCAGCTCCTTGCACACAGCCGCCAGGTTGCCCACTGCCGCCACATTCAGACTGTAAGCCGCTTCCACTTTGTCTTCCGCACCGTCCACGTCGTTAAAGGCCACGCAATTAATTACCACGTCGGGCTTTAGCCTGGCCAGCCTGGCTTTGGTGTCGTCAAAATCCGTTACATCGCACTCCTGCCGGTCCCAGCCGATAGCGCGGGCGCCGAAAACTTTAAGCAGCTGGCCGCCCAGCATGCCCTTGGCGCCCAGGATTAAGATCTTATCGTTTTGCATACTGTTTTTCGTAATAGTCTAAATACTCGCCGCTTTTAACCTTTTGCCACCACTCCCGATTTGCCTCATACCAGGCCACGCATTTCCGGAGCGATTCTTCCAAACCGTATCGGGGCTGCCAGCCCAGCTCCTTGGAAATTTTGGAGTGGTCCAGAGCGTATTTTTGGTCATGCCCCGGCCGGTCACCCACGAAGTCTATAAACTCTTCTCCTTTGCCCATAATCTTCAAAAGCTTGTTTATTACCTCAAGGTTTGAATACTCGGGATTATCGGGACCGATGAAGTAAGTTTGCCCCGTTTTGCCTTTTTCCAAAATCGCCTCAATGCCGCTGCAGTGGTCTTCCACATATAACCATTCCCTGACCTGGTTGCCGGGTTTATAAACGGGGATTTTTTTGCCCTCCAGCACGTTCGTGATGGCCAGGGGCACCAGTTTTTCCGGAAACATATACGGGCCGATGTTGTTTGCGCAATTGCTGATCGTAACCGGCAATCCGTACGTCTGGTAATACGCCCTGACCAAATGGTCGCTGCCGGCTTTGGAAGCCGAATACGGGCTCCGCGGATTATAGGGCGACTCTTCGGTCCAGCGCTCAGAAGAACTTAAATCAATCTGCCCGAAAACCTCGTCCGTGGAGACGTGGTGGAAACGCTTAACCCCGCACGTAACAGCAGATTGCAATAAAACCAAAGTTCCGAGGACATTGGTTCTTACAAAAACGCCCGGGTCTTTAATGGAACGGTCAACATGTGATTCAGCGGCAAAATGCACGACCGTATCACACCCCTCCATTGCCTTTAACACCTCTAACGGCTCGCAAATGTCGCCTCTTATAAACTTAATTTTGTCTGCAACCTCTGCCAAGTTCTCAAGATTGCCGGCATAGGCCAGCTTGTCCAAAACCACCAGGCTGTCGCCGGGATGTTTTTCCAGCCAATAGCGCACAAAGTTGGAGCCGATAAACCCCGCGCCGCCCGTAATAAGAAGCTTCATTTTTCTTATATCTTACTTGCTTAATTCTTTAACCAGGAGGCTGAGTTCCTTTAAATCCTTGCCCCGCTGGACTTGAAACTTAACAATATCGCCGGGCTTATACTTCTGCAGCATTTCTTCCAAGAGCTGGTTTTCGCTTAAGGCCTGGCCATCAACCGAAACAATCACGTCCTTTTCCAAAAGACCGGCGTCGGCAGCCGGCGATTTGGTTTTGCTGGTGCGGTCCACGGTTAAAACCTGCACGCCTTCCGGCAACCCCCTTAGCTGGCTGCCTGACCTGGTCAGCTGGCTGTATGTAAAACCGAAATAGGGCCGGGTGATTTTTTGCCGGTTCTGGAAATACAGGTCAGAAATTTTCTTCAGCACGTCCGAGGATACGACAAAATCCTTGTCGCTAAGCATGCCCACGACTTCGCCCTGGGTATTGACTAATGCCGTGCCCAAAGGCAAACCTTGCAAATCGCCGGTGCCAAAAACCCGGCTTGGGTGGTCCGCGTCATAGGTTTGGCCAAAAACATCATCCTGGGCCCTGCCCACGAACAGCACCTCGACCAACGGAGAAGCGGCCTGCAGGGAATTGCGGACGGCGATTATTTTTTCACCGGGCTTGAGCTGGCTGGAATCGCCCCAGGCGGCAACCGGCACCGCGTTTAAGTCAGCCGAAAAAAACGCCACACCCGTCGCCGGATCTACAACCTTGTTGCCCACAGGCGCCTGACGGCCGTCCGGCAGCACCAAATAATAATTCCCGGTCTTGGAGCTAAAAATGCTTTGTGGCGCACAGAACAAACCCTCGGAAGCCACATTCACGGCATAACCCGCCACTGTGAACTGGCCGTTTTGCACCAATACCACCTGGCTTAGACGGGATTTAATGCTCGCCACAGCCTCTAAAATATCCTTACCGTCGTTTACCCGCACCTCTTCCCGGGTATTGATCACTATCGGGGCCTGGGGGCTTAAAATATTAAATCGGTTTAAAAACGGAATTGTGGACAGCCGGGCAGCAACAAACCTGCCAAAAAATAAATTCAACAGGAAAGTAAATGCGATAGTGAGCAAAAGCACGTAAAAAACCTGTTTCTTGTTCATAGGCTAAATTAAATAACTTTCCAGGGCGTTGTCAGAAGCACCAGGCTGGCGCAAACCGCAAACAACCCGAAATGGAAGTATATTTTTTTTAAATTTAAAGTGTTAAATATCTGATAGTAATAAAGCATGAGGCATAGGTAGAAAAAGTTAAGCAACAAAAACGCGGAAGCGGTAAAATGCAAAGGCAAAAAACTCAAAGACCAAAAAATCTGGGTGCAAAATATCCCCATCACAGCAGCGGACAAATTTTTTTGCGCACTGTTCAATGGCGTGTACTCATACAGAGACCTGGAAAGCAGATACACGATTAAAAAAACTCCGGCCAGGTACAGGGGCTGCAGGGAAAACCCGCCTGTCGCCGCGTCGCCGAGACTGGGAAAATAAAAATTCAAGCCGGCCAGGGAAAGAAACAAGCCGAAAGCCACAACCAAAATTTCGCTCACCAAAAAATTCTCGGAAAAGTTTCCCAGAAACACCTCAAACAAAAAAATCGTACCCACTGACACCAGCAAAAAAAGATTCCTCAAGCCTTCCGAAGGCAAAAAGAAAAAAATCCCCAAGCCCGCCGCGGCTAGCAAAGCCGGCCTTACCAGCCCCCAAAAAGTATACCTGTCCGCAGCCTGGAGGTACTTCCGGTTATACAGGCCCACGGCCGCAACATAAATCAAAAAGGCCGCAATCAGCAGCCTAAACACCGGTACCGGCCGGGAATAGGTCTGCAACACCGCTAAAAAAAGCAAACCTATAAACAAAGAAATTAGTTTGTGATATTTAAACATCTTGCCTTTTATGGCTCAAGATAAGCCCGAATAATCCGATAAATGCAAGGATTAGACTGGCGACTGCATTTTGCCTGACTGTACCTACAAAAACACTGTCCAGCCTGATAAACTCCAGGCAAAATCTCAATACATTATACAATAAAACATAGCCAAAAAACAAGCTCCCCGGCCCAAGCTTCTTAAAATGCCGGAACAGCAGCCAGAAAATAAGAAGGTTACCCAACAGCTCGTATAAAAACCAGGGGTGGTAGTACGCATAATCCGTATAGCCTTGCAGCCTGAACTGTTCTGGTACGAACATTTTCCAGGGCAAGCCGGTGGGGTTGCCATATGCTTCGTAGTTAAAAAAATTACCGAACCTGCCGATAATCTGTCCGAGCAAAACAGCGGGCGCCAGCCAGTCGAACGAGCTCAGCAAGGAAGCTTTGGTGCGGAAAACTTTGCGGAGAACAAGCAGAGCCAGCACCCCGCCCAACACGGCCCCATAAATGGAAAGGCCGCCTTGCCAGACCTTCAAAGCGTCCAGCGGGTGCAGTTTGTAGTAAGCAAAAGAGCTTGCCACGTGGTAAGCGCGGGCGAATACAAAACTGACGGGCACCAGGTAAAGCGCCAAGTCTTCGGCCTGGGTTTTTGTAAAACCGTATTCTTCAGCCGTTTTTCTCGCATAAAGCAATCCGGCCAAAACCGCAGCCGCCATGGTCAGACCGTAAAAATGCACGGTCAAGGGCCCTAGCTGGAAACTCTGCGGCAAAATTATGCGCCCGGAAAAGACTTCAGCCAAACCCCAGACCAACAGACCCAAGAGCAACAAAATGGCAAAATATTTTCCAGCCTTGTTCATAGAAGGAGTTTTAAATTAAAACAAAGAAGCTTGATGCACCACGCCCTGCCGGGCCACGGCGTCTTTCAACCTTAAGGGAATTTCCTGGATTTTGAAAAAGTCCCGGTACAAAACTTTTTGATTTTTCATCACATAATCGTAAACCTGCTTGGTAATCTTCACGTCGTCCTGGCAATATTTTTTCAAAAGGTCTATCCGCCCGTTCTTGAAATACAACAAGGCTTCTTTGCCGCTGCCGGACTTCCCTTTGCCTAAAGTGGCCTGTGCCACGTCTTCCAGCTTGATGCGGTGGCCCAGCACCTTGTCGATTTCTTCCAATAAATCCAAATAAGGCACCTGGTGGATATCGAAGTTCAAATACGGCTGGATGACCTCAAAATCAAAATCTTTAATGTTGTAGCCGATTATCTGGTCCGCGGTCTGAAGTATCGGCGCCAGCTTCTGTAATTCTTTTTCCTCGTAGCAGCCGTACTTATCGGTGCTGTAATCATAAATGCAGCAAACCGAAACTTTGAGCAGGTGGTTTTTGCCCCGGCCGCCGACTTCTGCGAATTCTTTCTGGGTTTCCAAGTCTAGAACAATTTTTTTCAAACTAGCCATTTGGGTTTTTGTGTCCTTCCTAAATTAATGTCTAATTGATTATAGAAAATTCCAGCGCCTCTGGCAAAACAAGGCTCAAAGGAAAGGAACAGCACCGACAAGTTGCTGTTCCTTTTGCGTTCCTTTCGTAGACGCATAACAATCCTAACAAGGACGTTCAACGGTTCGGCGGCGGCCGAAAATTGGGTTGTTGAAGTTTTGTTGGACTAATCCCGGCGTATGAGATTGTCGGCGCCGGAGCTGGCTTGCAAACCTGGCCTGGTCTGCAGTCGCATCGCTTTTCTCTTTCGCATCGTCACTACTTGAGAATTCCGGCCAATGTGTACAAGGCCAGCCGGATACTACGCGAGCGCAAGCTGTAAAAGCCTTGCGCGTACCGAAGATCCTCCCCTACTAGGCATGGGGTGGGATAGCGGGAAACGGGACGGACGCGGATAGCTTCCGGTGGGAAGCTGGTTTTGGCGAAGTATGCCCGCGGCAGATTGCCCGCGGCTACTATGGTTGCCCGAAGGCCCGTTTCCAGTTTTGTCCAGCGAGTCTGCCGGCAGGCCCTGCAAAGGGAATGCTTGTACAGAGATGCGCCTAGGCTGAACGAAAACTGATGATTGCGTCTAAAAAATGTCCTCCTTGGTGTCCCGGTGAGTAATGAAAAATAAAAGTCCGGGTTTGAAGATGGCATAAATGTTTGGGGCCCGCCGGCCCCCGACATTTATGTTATTTATATTTTAACAAAAAATTGGCAAAAAGAAACCCACCTGCCAGCTCAGGTGGGGTGTTATCAACGGGGTTGATAACGGCGTTGGGGAAACGCCAGTAAATTGCCCGGTATGAGATGCTGGGGGCGATAATTGCGCCGGGCGGCTGTCCGCCCGGAATCTAGTGAGCCGAAGCTCAGGTTATGTGTTATGCCAACGGCATCGGCCGAGGCGCGGGACCCGCCTTCTTCAGTTCTTCGTGATGGCGGCGGCCTTCTTCTTCCGGGTGTTCAGCGCGATGTTCCCGACGTCCAGATTGGCCATGTTCAACACGTTCAGTGCATTCATAGTGATTGTTCCTCTTGCGATCATGGTCGTTGATCATTATTTGCCTTGCGGCGGATAACTCCGGAAACCTTCCGGAAAGCTTTTGGTTTTCACCTTGAGCCAGATCAACTTGAAAACATCTTACCCATGCCATTTTTTTTCGTCAAGTCGCAGAGGTAAGCCGTTTGGCAAAAGTCGGGCTTTTTGGTAAAATACATTCACATTCTTAATTAGCCGTGCCGACTGTTTATCGGATATGCCTTGCAAAAGTTTTTGCAGGGTTACGGCCACAAAAATATGCATAGAACGCTTGCTTTAGAGACAGTCTCCAAAGTTGGAGAAGAAATTAAAGTTTCAGGCTGGGTCAACTCACGGCGCGACCATGGCGGCGTGATTTTTATTGACCTTAGGGACCACACGGGCCTGGTTCAGCTAGCAATCCACCCGGAAAATAAAGAGGCTTTTGCCGCAGCCAGCAAATGCCGCGACGAGTTCGTGCTTTCCGCCGCGGGCAAAGTTGTGAACCGCACTCCCGAAACCCAGAACCCCAACCTGCCGACCGGCAAAGTGGAAATTTTGGCCGCTCAGATTACGGTCTTAAACACGGCCAAGCCCCTGCCTTTCCAGGTGGCCCACGGGCACGGCGAAGAAACACTCTCCAACGAAGACCTGCGCCTGAAATACCGTTTTCTGGATTTACGCCGCGAAAAAATGCAAAACATGCTCGTGCGCAGGCATAAAATGATTAAGCACATCCGCGACTGGATGGACAGCCGCGGGTTTATAGAAATTACCACGCCCATCCTCACCTCTTCCTCGCCCGAAGGCGCGCGCGACTTTTTGGTGCCTTCCCGCCTTCACCCGGGCAAGTTCTACGCCTTGCCCCAGGCGCCCCAGCAATTCAAGCAGCTCCTCATGACCGGGGGCGTGCCCAAATATTTCCAAATCGCGCCTTGCTTCAGAGACGAAGACCCCAGAGCCGACAGAAGCCCCGGCGAATTTTACCAGCTGGATTTGGAGATTGCCTTCGCAGACAAGGATGAAGTAGTCTTCCAGGAAATGGAACCGCTGTTTGTAGAATTGACGGAAAAATTTGCAAATAAAAAATGCATGCACAAACCTTTTCCCCGCTTGCCTTACCTGGAAGCCATGGAGAAATACGGTTCAGACCGTCCGGACTTGCGCTTTGGCATGCAGCTCGTCAACTTGACCGAAGAACTGAAACAGACCGCTTTTTCTGTATTTGGCAATGCAATCAAAGGCGGCGGCGTAGTTAAGGCAATCTGCTGCGAGGGCGGCGCGCGCTTAACCCGCAGCCAGATTGACGAACTCACGGAAATGGTAAAAAAAGAAGGCGCGGGCGGACTGGCCTACATTGTTATGGCTGAAGACGGCGTCAAGTCCCCCATTCTAAAATTCCTTTCCGAAGAAGAAAAACAGTCTATCATTTCCGGGACCGAAGCTGAAACCGGAGACATTATTTTCTTCGGGGCTGACCACAAAGACGTAGTCAACAAAGTTTTGGGCAAGCTCCGCTCCACCTTGGGCGACATGTTCGGTCTCAAAGACCCGGGCGTGGTGGCCTGGGCCTGGATTACCGACTTCCCCATGTACGAATACAATGACAAAGAAAAGAAGATTGATTTCATGCACAACCCGTTTTCCATGCCCCAGGGCGGCCTCAAGGCGCTGGAGAGCCAGGACCCGCTGTCTATACGCGCTTACCAGTACGACATTATCGCCAACGGCCTGGAACTCTCCTCCGGCGCCATACGGAACTTTAACCCGGAAATTATGTACAAGGCGTTTGAGATAGTTGGCTACTCCAAGGAAGTGGTGGACGAAAAATTCGGCGCCATGATCCGCGCTTTTGAATTCGGCGCGCCGCCCCACGGCGGCTTTGCCCCGGGCATAGATCGGCTTTTGATGCTTCTGGAAAACGAGCCTAACATCCGCGAGGTCATTGCTTTCCCCAAAAACGGCAGTGCCGAAGACGTAATGATGGGCGCGCCCGGAACCGTGGAAGAAAAACAGCTAAAGGAACTTCATATAAAACTTGATTTACCAAAAAAGGATAAATAAACCAAAACCATGGCCAAGAAAAAAAACACGAAGAAACAAAAGAACGTAATTCAAAAACCGCTGAAGGTTTTTGAAAACTCAATCACCCGCCTACTGGAGCAATCCAAAATAAAATTCAAGGTTCTGGAACATAAACTGGTCTACACCGCCCACGATGCGGCCCAGACGACAAAAAAGAAACTTGGCGAAATTGCCAAAGTAGTTTTAGTCAAGGCGGATAAAAATTTCGTGCTCATTGTCCTGCCCGCGGGCAAATACGTAGATTTCGCAGGCATTAAAAAAGCCCTTAAAGCCAAAAAGGTTTCCATGGCATCAGAAAAAGACATTACCAAGTATCTAAAAACCAAAGTGGGGCTACTGCATCCTTTTGGCCAAATATACAAACTGCAAACCCTCCTGGACAAAGGCCTGGCCAAAACCAAAAAACTCGTGGCTTCTGCGGGCTCCTACACCCATAGCGTAGAACTGGCCATTAAGGACTTTGAAAAACTGGCCCGGCCCGTCAAAGGCGCTTTTGCCAAAGCCAAAAAATAATGGACAAAATCAAGCTCCAACAATTCGAAGGCCCGCTGGACCTGCTGCTTTCCCTGATTGAAGAAAGGAAGCTGGACATAACCACCATTGCCCTGGCCGAAGTCACGGAGCAATTTTTGCAATACATAAAACAACTGGAAAGCCTGGACCCCACAGTTCTGGCCGATTTCCTGTCCATTGCGGCCAAACTGCTGGTGATTAAATCCAAAGCTATCCTGCCCACCTTGGAAATCCAGGGCGAAGAAGACGACGGCGAATCTGCCGCCGACCTGGAATCCCGGCTGATTTTGTATAAAAAATTCAAGGAAGTCGGCCGGCACTTGAAAAAGCTGGACAACCGCAGAAGGCAGGGCTTTACCCGAACGCTGACTTTTGAACAAAAGATCAATTTTTTTCCCGATCCGACTCTGGACGCGGCAAGCCTGCACGCCTCCATCTTAAAAGTGCTCCACGGCCTCAAGGAGCTGGATAACCTACCGAAAGCAAAAGTTAAAGAAGCCGTTTCTATCCAGGAAAAAATTGCCTTGCTCAAAGAGAACCTGAGCCAGCAGGTCGAAACCCGGCTCTCTGACCTGATTAAAAATGCCAAAAACAAATCAGAAGTAATAATAACTTTCCTGGCGCTCTTGGAGCTTATCAAACAGCGGATTTTTACCGCTGACCAGGAAGTCCTGTTTGCCGACGTGGTGATTAAAAAGTATGAATACCGGGAGGCGGAGCCCAATGAGTAAATCTATGATCGGCCTGCTGCTTATATTAGCGGGCGTTTGCTACGGCAGCCTGGCAATTGAGAGCGTCTACGACAGTACTGTGGGCTTTCTGCTTAAAAATGGCTGGTTTAAAATGCCGCCTTCGCAGAAAATTCCCCGCAGCCTTTTCGGACCCAAGTTTCAAATAATCATTTACGCCGCCATTTTAATTATTATCGGCCTGTATATACTATGGAACCGCAACATTTAAAGTCCGTTCTTGAAAGCCTGCTCTTTATTGCCAGCAAGCCCTTAAGCTTAAAAGAACTTTCAAAATTCCTGGAGGAGCCTCCGGAAGCGGTTCAGGCAGGACTGGAAGCGCTTATTTCGGAACGGAAAGACAGCGGAATTGTAGTTTTGGAAAGCAACGGCACTTACCAGATGTCCACCAACACGCGCAACTCCACGCAGGTCAAAAATTTCCTCAACGCGGAGCTGCGCGAAAAACTGACCGACGCCACCGTAGAGGTCCTGGGAATTATTGCCTACCGCCAGCCTATTTCCAAGGCGGAGATTGAGGCAATCCGCGGTGTAAACTCGCAATACAGCCTCCGGCATCTGCTGATGCGGGGTTTAATAGAAAAAATCTCCAACCCCCGGGATGCCCGCAGCCTGTACTACCAGACCACCACCGAATTCTTGCAGCACCTGGGCCTTGGCTCCATAAAAGACTTGCCGGCTTTTGAAGAATTGGTCGGCCAAATTAAATTACCCGAAACCCCGGCTCTGGAAAACGAAGCCGTAACCGCCGCACAACCCACAGCAGCGGAAAACCCCTCTCCCGAATCCGAGTCCCTCGGCCCCGCAGAAGAAGAATACGATGATGAGGAGGAAGATGATGACGAAGACGAAGCTTAAACCATAAAAAGACTCCCCGTTCTCCGGGGAGTCTTTTTATTTTGGCAACTGCTCATATGACGCTTGGGGGCTGGAAGGAATTTCACGTTTTAACGCCACTTTCTGGCAGCCAGCCGCTAGCAACGATACTAAAAGATCGGAA
>JAKAGU010000014.1 GCA_021825655.1 bacterium
CCGTGTAAGTCTTCTTGTACTTGGGGTGGCGCTTTTTCTGGTCAACCTTAACCACGACGGTCTTGTCCATTTTGTCGGAGACCACGATGCCGGTTATCTGCTGTTTTTTTGTAACTTTGGAGGTCATCTTAAAGCTAATTATTGGATAAATGATTTGCCGGGCTATTTAGTGAGGTGCAAAAAGGTCATAATGCGCGCCACGTCTTTCTTAACCTGTTTCAGCTGGTGCGTGTTTTTCAACTGGTTAAGGCGGCTCTTCACCGCAAGGTTGTGGGCTTTTTCGTTCAGCTCTTCCAGCATTTTTCTGGCTTCGCCCGCAGACATGTTTTTTAATTCCTTGTACTTCATAAAATCGCTCTGGCTTAAGTGATTAACTCTGGCTTGCTTTGACCAGGAACTTGGATTTAACCGGCAGCTTGTAGCTGGCCAGCCGCATAGCTTCCTTGGCCTGAACTTCGGTTACGCCGTCCATTTCAAACATAATTCGGCCGCGCTTGACCACGCACACGAAGTGATCAACCGCACCCTTCCCGCCGCCCATCGGAGATTCATTGCCGTGGACAGTCACCGGCTTATCCGGGAAAAGCCTGATCCAAATCTTGCCGCCCCTTTGGACATAACGGGTCATGGCGCGCCGGGCCGCTTCAATCTGCCGGGCGGTAATCCAGCCGCTCTCCATGGCCTTGAGCGCAAATGTGCCGAAAGCCATCTCCTGGCCGGCCGTGGCTTTGCCGTAAGTGTGGCCGCGGTGGTGTTTTCTGTGTTTAAGCTTTTTAGGAAGTAACATAGAAGTATAAAAAATTAAATCAGTTAGTTGGCCCTGGCCCTAAAGCTGCCCTGTTTTGGCGCAGCCGCCACTGCGGGACGGTTTTCAAAAATATCACCTTTATAAATCCAGACTTTAATTCCCACCGTGCCATACGTCGTAAAAGCGGTGGAGCGGGCAAAATCGATGTCCGCGCGCAGAGTGTGCAGAGGAATTTTACCCACAGACAAATGCTCTGTACGGGCAATTTCCGCGCCGTTTAAGCGGCCGCCAATGGCCACTTTAACCCCTTTGGCGCCGGCATTCATTACCTGTTCCAGGGACTGCTTCATTAGCCGGCGGAAAGCCACGCGCTTCTCAATCTGTTCGGCAATAGTGTTGGCGACTACCTGGGCCTGGAGGTTAATGTCCCGGACTTCTTCAATATTGACTTTCAAATCCTTTTTTAAGGCCAGCTTCTGTTTAATCTTCTTTTTCAGCTCTTCAATGCCTGCGCCGCCCTTGCCGATAATCAAACCCGGCTTGGTTGTCTTGATAATAACGGTAATGGTGCCATCGTTAAAGCGTTCAATGTCAATCCTGACCATACCTGCGGTCTTGAGGTGCTTCTCCAGGTATTCGCGGATTCTTACATCCTCTTCCAGCTGCTTGGCGTAATGACCTTTGGAAAACCACCTGGACTTCCAGGTATCGGTGATCTTAAGTCTTAACGATGTCGGGTTAATCTTATGGCCCATTTTTATAAACTTAATTTAAAATTGAAATGCTCTTAAAAATTTAGACGCCGGATTTGCGGTTGAACAGCCTGCGCTTCTGCTGAACTTTGTTCTGCTTGACTTGGTCTTCGGTTTTGCCGACCTGGCTTCTGCGGCCTTCGGTTTTTGCCGGCTTGGTGGTGGTGGCGATCTCCTGGTCAACTGACGGAGTAGTTTTTTCCTGCTGTTTTTTGAAAAGCTGGAATTTGGACTTAACCGCTTTGCCGCCGGTCCGGGCTTCAAGCACCACGTTCACATGGCACATTTTGCGCTTGATGGTGAAGGCACTGCCGCGGGCGCGGGGCATATAACGCTTCATAACTTTGCCCATATCCGTGGTCAGACTCTTAATATAGAGCTGTTCCGGCTGGAGGGAAAAATTGTTCTGCGCGTTGGCTACAGCGGATTTCAGCAGCTTTACCAGCATGAGAGAAGCTTTCTTATTGGTGTGCTGGAGCTGGTGAATGGCGGTCAGTACATGCATGCCTTTCACCATATTGGTAACCAATCTCATCTTTCTCGGGGCAATCCTGAGATGGCGGGCGCTGGCTTCAACCAGTTGCTTATTCTGTTTTGCCTTAACTTCTGGCATAAATCGAAATTTCTGTTCTTAATTCAAAATAACTCTTACTTCTTGGCCGGTTCGGTTTTGGCGGCCTGCAGCTTGGCCTTCTCGGCCTCGGCTTTGGCGGCTTCCTGTTCCTTGGCCATCTTACCGCCGTGCCGGATAAACTTGCGGGTCAGGGCAAACTCGCCCAGCTTGTGGCCCACCATGTTTTCCGTGACAAAAACCGGCAGATGGGCCCGGCCGTTGTGGACCAGGAAAGTAAACCCGACGAACTCCGGAGCAATTGCGCTATCCCTAGACCAGGTTTTTATCTGGTCTTTACCGGCTTTGCCGGCCAGGACTTTCTTCATTAAGCGCTCGTCGATGTATGGACCTTTTTTTGAACTTCTAGACATAAAATTGGATTAATAGGCTTAAGTTATTTGGCTCTGCGGTTAACAATCATGGGGTTGCTGTACTTCTTCTTCTTTCTGGTCCTGACACCCAAAGCGTGCTTGCCCCAGGGAGTCTTCGGGTATTTCAGTCCAATTGGGTTATGGCCTTCACCACCGCCGTGGGGATGATCCACCGGGTTCATGACTTTACCGCGGACCGTCGGGCGCCAGCCCATCAGCCGCATGCGGCCGGCCTTGCCGATGCGCACGTTCATCCAGTCGGCATTGGCCAGCTGACCAATGGAGGCCGCGCAGGTTTCCCTGACCTTGCGGATTTCTCCGCTCGGCAATTTGAGCATGGCATAACCGGCTTCCGTATTCTGCAAAATGCAATAACCACCGGCACTGCGGGCCAATTTTCCGCCCTGTCCGGGAATCAATTCCACATCGTTTACAAAAGTACCTACCGGAATGCTTTTAAGCATGAGCCGGTTGCCAGGCAAAATTTCGGCCATGTCGCCGTACACCACCTGCTGGCCGACCTTCAGGCCCTGCGGAGTTAAAATATAGCGCTTCTCCCCGTCTTTATAAGAGACCAATGAAATAAAGCAGGTGCGGGTCGGATCATACTCAATGGTCATAACTTTGGCCGGAATGCCTTTTTTGTCCGCCCGGTTGAAATCCACAACCCGGACCTTGCGCCGAAAACCGCCGCCCTGATGGCGCACGGTAATTTTGCCGGAATTATTCCGGCCGGCGGGGCGGGCCTTGTAAACCACCAGCTTTTTCGGAGTCTTGTGGTTCTTTTCCAAAACCGAATAATCAGTCACACTTTGGATGCGCCTGCCGGGAGAAGTTGGTTTGTATAACTTTACTGCCATAATATAAAAGTCTTATTTAAATTAAACGATATCGCTTACGCCTTCAATCTTGTCGCCTTTTTTCAAAGTCACAATGGCTTTCCTGAAATTGGAAGTGCGGCCCGAAACCCGGCCGGAGGCCTTGGTCTTGCCCTGAGTATTCACCACGTTCACCCGTAACACTTTGACTTTGTACATGCGTTCAACCGCTTTTTTAATCTCCACTTTGTTAGCCGCTTTCAACACATTAAAGACATACTTGTTCAGGGAAGTCAGGTGGCCGGCTTTTTCGGAAATACGCGGCTGGAGAAGAATTTGGGGCATCTTCACCACCGCACCCTGGTCGGCTGCGGCTGTCTTGTTATCTTCTTTTTTGCTTGGCTGGGCCATAATAAATAAATCCTAAATTAAGCTTTTTTCACACTCTTAACTTTCAGGTAAGTCTTTTCAATTACAGGCAGACTGTCTTTGAGTACCAGCAGGCTGTCTGCCTTCATTACATCCACGACATTCAGGCTGGAAGCCAAAATGGAACTGACTTTCGGCAGGTTGCGGGAAGCCCTGACCAGGTTCTTTTCGCTTTTAGGCAAAACAAGCATAACGTTCTTGCCCAAATTTTTTACCGCCTGCTTGAAAGCTTCCACTACTTTCACAAATTCTTTGGTCTTTACGGGATCCAAATGGATGTTGTCCACCACCAAAAAATTACCCGCCTGGACTTTGTCGGAAAGGGACATGAACAAAGCTTTGCTCTTGGCTTTTTTGTTCATCTTCAATTCCCAGTTACGGTCGGCTCGCGGTCCGAAGGTCACGCCGCCGTGCCGCCAGATGGGGCTGCGGATTGACCCGACGCGGGCGCGGCCCGTGCCTTTTTGCTTCCAGGGCTTTTTGCCGCCACCGGACACTTCGCCGCGGGTTTTGGTGTTGGAATTGCCTTTGCGGGAGCCTCTCTGCTGGATGCGGGCAGCCTCTGCCAAAAGGTGCAAAGAAGGCTTTACCTCAAAAATCTTGGGGTTTAAGTCCAGTTCGCCGACGTTTTCCGCTTTTTGGTTGTAAAGGGTAACTTTCATAAAAAATTAGCAGTTAGGGTGGAAATTATTTTTTCTTCTTTTCTTCCTTAACTTCAATTACTTTAACCACGGGCTTAACTTTGCCGGTGGAAACAATCCTGATTATGCCGTTGCGGTGTCCCGGGACTGCGCCTTTGAGGCTAATCAGCTTGCGTTTCGGATCCACTTCCACTACCTGAAGATTTTTGACCGTGGCCTGCAGTACGCCCATATGGCCTGACATGCGCAAACCTTTGCGGGTGTGCTGCGGAAACCTCTGGCCAATAGAACCCACGCTCCGGGGACGGTCATGGCCGTGGCTGGCCGGAAAACCGGCAAAGCCATGGCGCTTCATGGCCCCGGCAAAGCCGCGGCCCTTGGAAACGCCCACCACATTAACCATTTCCCCTACCTGAAAACCGCTTAAATCCAGCTTCTGGCCCGATTTGTACTCGCCCGGATTTTCCACACGGAATTCGGCCAGGTTAGAAAAAGCGCCCAAACCTTTCAGGTGGCCCTGAAGCGGTTTAGACACTTTCTTTTTTTTGCCAAAGCCAATCTGTACGGCGCTGTACTTGTCTTTTCCGGAAGCCTCTTTAATCTGGGTAATTACCATGTCTTCAGCCTTAACAACGGTGACCGGGACAATTTCCCCGCTCGCCTCATCAAAGTACTGCGACATATTGAGTTTTTTACCGACTGTGAAGTTCATATTTATAAAAAATAAAAACGGGTGAATTCACCCGCAAAAATATCAAAGAATGATAGTTTCGGAGTGAATCGTTTTCTGCGGCCCCGAGCCTGCTGTTGGCTATCGGGCCCCAGAACTAATCCACAATAATATTGATAATATGCTAACCCATCTTAATTTCCACATCCACGCCCGCCGGCAGGCTGAGGTTTGTCAGCGCATCAATCGTCTTGGGCGTTGCCTGCAAGATGTCAATGAGCCGCTTATGCACCCGCATTTCAAACTGTTCCCGGCTGTCCTTATGGACAAAAGTTGACCTTAAAACCGTATATTTGGTTTTTTCGGTCGGCAAAGGAATCGGACCTGAAATGGTGGCGCCAGTCCTTTTGGCCGTATCCACAATCTGTTTGGCGCTCTGGTCAATCAATTTGTGGTCGTAAGCTCGAATCTTTATGCGGATTCTTGGCGCAGTTGCTTGCTTTTCCATCGCTATTCTGGTTGTGAAAGTGTGGGGTTAATGGAGATTACTAAAATAGGCTTATATAATGCCTTAGCCACTTGCGATATTCTATACTAAGGCCTGTTTTTTGTCAAATCCTAATCCTATTGGAAACTTGAGGCCAAGGAGTTGTTTTATCCACGCAATTTTTGACAATTTTGGCTTAATTCTGACATTGTAACCGATTTTAGCCTTAATTATGGGGAAAAACCGGCAAAGAGTAGCCGAAGGTGCCTTTGGCAAACTTTTGGCACTCAAGAATCAAAACAACCCCCCTTTCGGGGGGTTGTTTTTTGTACAGCCTAAAATTAGGCTATTTGATAATCTTGGTAACCACGCCGGCGCCCACAGTGCGGCCGCCTTCGCGGATGGCGAACTTGCCTTTTTCTTCCAAAGCTACCGGAGTGATCAGTTTAATGACCAGCTTCACGGTGTCGCCAGGCATAACCATTTCCTGGCCTTCCGGCAAAGTGACTTCACCGGTCACGTCCGTGGTGCGGACGTAAAACTGCGGCTTATAGCCCTTAAAGAACGGGGTGTGTCGGCCGCCTTCTTCTTTGGTCAGAATATAGACCTCAGCTTCAAACTCGGTATGCGGGGTAATAGAACCCGGCTTGCACAGCACCTGGCCGCGCTCCACGTCTTCCTTCTTGGTGCCGCGGAGCAGGATGCCGGCGTTGTCGCCAGCCATACCGCTGTCCAGCTGCTTGTTGAACATTTCAATGCCGGTAACCACTGTCTTGGTGGTCGGGCGGATACCGACGATTTCGATTTCGTCGGAAAGCTTAACTTCACCGCGCTCGATACGCCCCGTGACCACAGTACCGCGGCCTTCAATGGAGAAAATGTCTTCAATCGGCATCAAAAACGGCTTGTCGGTTTCGCGCTTCGGTTCGGGGATATAAGAGTCCAAAGCATCCACCAATTTCTTAATGGAACCTTCGCCCATGTCGGAAGTGTCCCCTTCCAAGGCTTTTAAGGCAGAGCCGCGGATAATCGGAGTATCCTTGCCCGGATAGTGATATTTGGTCAACAGGTCGCGGATTTCTTCCTCAACCAAGTCCAAAAGTTCGGCGTCCTGGACCATGTCGCACTTGTTCATGTAAACCACGATGTATTTCACACCGACCTGGTCAGCGAGCAGAATGTGTTCGCGGGTCTGCGGCATGGGGCCGTCAGCGGCGGATACCACCAGGATAGCGCCGTCCATCTGGGCGGCACCGGTAATCATGTTTTTAATATAGTCAGCGTGTCCGGGACAGTCCACATGCGCGTAATGACGCTTGGCGGACTCGTATTCCACGTGCGCGGTGTTAATGGTAATACCGCGGGCTTTTTCTTCCGGGGCATTGTCAATGCTGTCGTAGGCGCGGGCCTTGGCTCCGCCGGTTTTGGACAACACGGTAGTAATCGCGGCGGTCAAAGTGGTCTTGCCATGGTCGACGTGACCAATGGTACCCACATTGACGTGCGGCTTGCTACGGTCAAATTTGTCTGCCATTCTTTTTACCTTTCTTTACCCCGATTTTATCGGGGCATTCTGCCCGAGGCCCCCTCATCACTGAGGCTCATCGATTAGCGTCAGTGCCGAGGGTATCTCTTTTTTTCCAGAAACTGGAATCCAGGGCGGAAAATTAATTGTTTATGCAAAATAAATTTTAATGAATTAAAGCGAAACTGTCAATCGCTTTTTACAGGATTTTTCAGGTTTTACAGCCCGTCGCCGTCTGTTTTGGGAGCTTCAAAATCAAAGCTGGGGTCTATCACTTCTTCACGCATATCCGGCGACCTGGGCGCGGGCGCTTTGGCCTGGACTTTCGGCTGGGGCTTAAGGAGAGGCTTTGCCTCATCCCTGAGCTGGGCCTGGATTATTTCCCGGTTGATATTTTCCACATCTTCCACCTGCTTTTTAAGCTTAGCCAACAGCAGGCGCTGGTATTCCTCAACCGGCATTATTACCAGCCTGGCCTCTCCGGTTTCGTCAATCACAAAAAATTTTCCGCCGTCCGCCTTAGCCAGGTCGATTAAATTTTTTAGATTAGTCATGTCTTTTTGAAATGAATTTTCCGAAGACTTTGACCTCCTGTTTCAGCTCCGGCTGCCCATGCTGCTCAGGCCCGTAATAAACATAGGCAAGTTCGGAATCGGAAATGCTGCCGGGCTGAATTGCGCGCAGGTTTTCTATGCTCATATCCAGTTTTTCTTTCAGCTCCCATGCGCTCCAATTCACTTCCTGGTGCTCGCCGGTATCCAAAAACTGGACATATCCGCCGCCGCCCCGAACCTGGGCCCAGCGGCCATCAAAACTGGCAACGTCCAGCATGCCGGGGAGCTCGCCCTTCTGCATTTTTTCCAATTCCTGTTGATGGAAATTGTCGAACTCCCCTTCCTGCATACAATTACATACCCTTTCTAACGTTGATGCCCGCCCGGCTTTCAATAATCGCGGCCGCTACATTCTTCGGCACTTCAGCATAATGGTCGAATTCCATTGTGTAGGAAGCCTGACCCTGGCTCATGGAACGCAAAGCCGTGGCGTAGCCGAACATTTCGGAAAGCGGCACAAATGCGTCAATAACCTTGAGGTGCAAGCGGTCAGTCATCTCATTTATCTGGGCGCGCTTACTGTTAAGATCGCCGATCACGTCGCCCATGTTGGTTTCCGGCGTAATCACTTCCACTTTCATAACCGGTTCCAAGATAATCGGATCGGCGCGCTTCACCACTTCCTGCAGACCCTTGGAAGCGGCAATCTTAAACGCCATTTCGCTGGAGTCAACTTCGTGGTAGGAGCCGTCATAAAGCGCAATACGGAAGTCCACCAAGGGATACCCGGCAATGACGCCGTTAGCCGCGGATTCTTGAATCCCCTTGTCCACAGGCTTGATGTATTCTTTGGGAATAACACCGCCCACGATTTCATCCACAAACTCATAGCCCTTGCCGCGTTCCAGCGGCTCAATGCGCAAATAGACGTGGCCATACTGCCCCTTACCGCCGGACTGGCGGATATACTTGCTTTCGGCTTCAGCGGTTTTTTTGATGGTTTCCTTATAGGCCACTTCGGGCTTGCCCACATTAGCCTCCACCTTAAACTCGCGCTTCATGCGGTCAACGATAATTTCCAAGTGCAGTTCGCCCATGCCGGAAATAATTGTCTGCTGGGTTTCTTCGTCGCCGCGGATGCGGAAAGTCGGGTCTTCCTCGGCCAGTTTGGACAAAGCAATACCCATTTTTTCCTGGTCCGCTTTGGTCTTGGGTTCAATGGACATGGAAATAACCGGCTCGGCGAACTTAATGGACTCCATCTGGATGGGCTTGTCCACATCGCAAAGCGTATCTCCGGTAAAGGTATTCTTCGGACCCACCAGCGCGCAAATGTCGCCGGCAAAAACTTCCTTGACTTCGTCCCGCTGGTCAGCGCGCATACGGACAATCCGGCCTACGCGTTCCTTGTCGCCCGTTCTGGCATTCAGCACATAAGAACCGGCTTCCAGTTTTCCGGCGTAAACGCGGAAGAAACACAAGCGTCCGACAAACGGATCGGTGGCGATTTTAAACGCCAGCGCGGTGAACGGCTCGTCATCGCTCGGCTTTCTGACAAGTTCGGCGCCGGTCTTGATGTCGTGGCCGTGGATTTCGCCGCGGTCAACCGGGCTGGGCAGGAAGTTCACCACCGCGTCCAAAATTTTCTGCACAATAATGCCACGGCCGTCACCGCCCAAAACGGGATAAAACTTGCCGCCCTGCACGGCCTTGCGGATAGCCGTCAAAAATTCCAGCTCGGTCAGTTCCTGGCCGTTTAAATACTTTTCCATTAAAGCGTCGTCGCTTTCGACGACTTTTTCGAGCAGGCGGTGGCGGTATTCCTTGGCCTTTTCCAGCATATCAGCCGGCACTTCGCCAATGGTAAATTCCTTGTCCGTAAAATCTTTGTACGTATAGGACTTCATGTTGATCAAGTCCACCACGCCGTTGATTTCTTTTTCAAAGCCGATCGGCAACTGAATCGGAAAAGCATTCGGAGACAGGCGCTTGTGGATGGAGTCCAAAGACTTGTAAAAGTCGCCGCCGGTTTGGTTGATTTTGTTGATAAAGCACATGCGAGGCACGTGGTACTTGTCAGCCTGGCGCCAAACGGTTTCAGACTGGGGTTCGACGCCCATTTTGCCGTCAAACACGACCACTGCGCCGTCGAGCACGCGCAAAGACCGCTCCACTTCCACGGTAAAGTCCACGTGGCCCGGAGTGTCAATAATATTGATCTTGTGCTTTACGTCGCCGGCCAGCTTAATGAAGCGGGGCGCCCAGTAGCAGGTCACGGCCGCCGAGGTGATGGTAATGCCGCGTTCGCGCTCCTGCTCCATCCAGTCGGTGGTAGTCTCGCCTTCGTGCACCGCGCCGATCTTATGAATCATGCCGGTGTTGTACAGCACGCCTTCGGTAACCGTGGTCTTGCCCGCGTCAATGTGGGCAATAATGCCAATATTACGGGTGACTTCTATAGGGTATTCTCTTGCCATAAATAATTTTGTGGTTTGAAAGTTAAAAAATTTAAAATTTGGTTTTACCTGCGGTTAAAGCGGGCGAAGTGGGCAAAAGCCTTGTTGGCTTCGGCCATGCGGTGCACATCCTCGCGCTTTTTGATAGCTGCGCCGACCTTGTTATAGCCGTCAACAATCTCCGTAGCCAGTTTTTCGGCCATGGGCGCGCCCTTACGGCCGCGGGCCGCGGCCAAAAGCCAGCGGATACCCAGCGTAGTTTTCCTGGGTTCCATAACTTCCACCGGCACCTGGTAGTTGGCTCCGCCAATGCGGCGGCTCTTGAGTTCCATAATCGGGGCAATGTTCTTAAGGGCAATATCGAAAACCGCCCGGCCGTCCAGGGGCTTCTGGCCGTCTTCCAGCTTCTCGTTTTTCATTTTTTCCGTGACGATATCCAGCGCCTCGTAGAAAATCTTCCGGGCAACGTTCTTTTTGCCGCGTTCCATCAGGTAGTTGATGAATTTGGCGTACTTAACCGAGCCGAATTTCGGGTCCGGCTTGGGGGTATGCTTGTCGTAGCTTCTTGCTTTTCTTGGCATGGTAGTAAAAAATTATTTCTTCTTGGCTCCGTACTTGCTTCTGCTGCGTTTCCGACCGTCAACGCCTAATGTATCCAGCTTGCCGCGCACGATATGGTAGCGGACACCGGGCAAATCTTTTACTCTGCCGCCGCGGATCATGACCACGCTGTGCTCCTGCAAGTTATGGCCAATGCCTGGAATGTAAGCAATAACTTCCATACCGTTGGTTAGTTTTACCTTGGCCACTTTGCGCAAAGCCGAGTTCGGCTTTTTCGGAGTAGTGGTGTACACTTTCAAGCACACGCCGCGCATAAAAGGCGCGCCGGTCTTGATGTACAAGGTTTTGTTTTTGATCAAATTTGTCCGCCTAAGCAAGGCCGGAGACTTGGACTTGGCCTTAAGCGGCCGCCTGCCTTTTCTGACTAACTGGTTGACTGTTGGCATAATCCTCATGTTTGCTTCGCCGTTTTGTACGGCTCAGCAGTTAATTACTCTGCTTATTTCGGCGCAATAAAAACTGACAGTAGTCAGTTTAAAACTACTTCGCATCGCCGATACTCTCTTGAAACCTGTAAGAGCTGGCCCATGTATGGGCAACGTTTTCTCGGTTTTGCGTCTGCGCAATGGTGTTTCCCAAACCTTCGACTGGTTTGAGGGTTCCGAATTCAAGTTTGCTTAATTATACCCTATTGACAGCAGGGCGTCAAACCTGTAATTTGTCTACCAGTATGCCTGAAAAAACCGCAGCCTCACCTGCCGTCGAGCTGACCGAAGGATGCCTGGTTACTGCCAGAACCAGCCCTGTCCCCAACGTCAGCAATTCCTTCTCCACCCCCATCCAGGGGGTGGCGAAAGTCATCCAGACCGAAAACATCAGAGGCCGCCGGGCAGTCCGGCTCGCCAAAACCGAACAGGAGGAAGGGCAAGAAAAGCTCACCCCCATTCCCGGCACTTTCTACGCCGAGCATTTCAACCCCGTCTCCGCGGCCTAAACCGCGGACACCAAAAACCCCGGCGCCAGCTGTATAGGCGCCGGTTCTCTTTTTTAATACGCCTAGTGGCTCAAAACCGTAAATAGGTCTGCCAAACTAAGGCCGGTTATCCGCCAAAAGCCCTCAACAACAGGCAGTAGCACGTAGCCAAACCAGTTAAGGAACACAAACACCAAAACCAGCAAAAATCCGTATTTTTCCAAGTCTAAAATTTTTATGGTCCATTGGCTGGGCAGCAAGGCGGCCAAAATTTTGCTGCCGTCCAGCGGAGGGATGGGTATTAGGTTAAAAGTACCCAAAAGCAAATTAATATAAATCCCCAAAAGCAAAAATGGGTAGGAAATCTGGTTGACCAGGCCCAGCTTAATGGGTACTACCATGACCAAAGCCAGAATAAAGTTGGACAGCGGACCCGCCAGGCTGACCAGAAGCATGCCCAGCTTAGGGTTCTTTAGCCGACTGAAATTCACGGGTACGGGTTTGGCGGAACCAAAAAAGAACCGCCCGCCCGTAGCCACCCACATAATCAGCGGCAACAGCAGGGTGCCGTAAGGATCAATGTGTGAAATAGGGTTAAGCGTAATCCTGCCCTCTTCGCGGGCCGTATTATCGCCCAGCTGCTCAGCCATAAGGCCATGGCTGACTTCGTGCACTATGGCGCTAAAAATCAATATTACGAACGTGCCGATCATCCACATAATAAAAAGGTGGGGGTTAATTATTCCTAACCGCTTACCCGCCTACTTGATTATTTTAACAGATTATGGTATCCTATCAAAGTCAATTTTGATTTTGACCCTAGATTTAAACTCTCTTAACTCCTATGCCAAGAATGTGCGCCATTTGCGGAAAGACTTACAGCCGCACCATCAAGCGTTCCCACAGCATGCGCGCCAGCATTGTGCGCCTTCTGCCCAACCTGCAATACACGGTCCATAACGGCAAAAGGATAAAAGCCTGCACCCGCTGCATAAAGACGCAAAGCAAGTCCAAATAACCCTGTTCAAAAAATCCCGCTCCCAAAACTTGGGAGCGGGATTTTGTTTTAGCCATGATGTTCGGCGGCTTCCGCGGCCTCGGCTTCGGCCTTGGTTTTATGCACTGTACCGTCCGGATGATTGGCCGGAGAATATACCGTATAGAGTTTTAAATCCCCCGCTCCGGTGTTAATGACGTTGTGCTGGCTGCCGGCCGGCACCACCACAGAATAGCCGTCGACAACGGCAAACTCTTCTGCGTCCACTATAACCTTGCCCTCACCCTGTTCGAAACGAAAAAACTGGTCCACATGGGGATGGACTTCCAAACCAATTTCTTCGCCTGGCTTAAGGCTCATCAAAACCAGCTGGCTATGCTCGCCGGTAAAAACAACTTTTCGGAAATTGTCGTTAGCTAAAGTATCGGCCTCAATGTGTCCAAAATATGGTTTCATAAATTTTTGTCTTAATTATTTCGCAGTTTAATTTTACACCCTGGGCCCGCCGCCGTACAGCGCCTGTTATTTTGCGGCGGCGCTCCATTTTAACTCGCCCATTTTTTCCTCCGGTACCAGCTCAATCCAGGTGGCACCCCGGGAAAGCTGTATTTCCCTGCCCTGCTCATCGTAATACCGGGTCCGGTCGCCCGCAGCCTTTTTCCATGTGCCCGCCAGCATCCTGCCTGAAGAAAACACATAGGCCTGCCCGCCGCCGTCCAAATCCATGCCAATGGATAACGGCGTATCGGTCTGCACCGGCCAAGTCCTGACAGACTGCACAATTATGTTTTTTGCATAAATCGGAATTTGCCCCTCGGCATCCACATGGGGCTTGCCGGCCAGAAATCTTTCATAAGCCTGCCTGGCCGCATCGTAAACATAAGATGCTTCGTACTCCGGATAGGAAAAACTGACCGTAATTTTTTCAGCCGGCTGAGTGCCGGAGAAATTGTCAGTATAGAGCCACGGACCAAACTCCGCTTTATCCGCGGACTTGGACGCCAAAATGAAAGCCTGCAACTTTGTCGTTGAGCTGTAAACATTATGCGGCGCCAAACGCTGGGTTATCCTGTGGAAGTAGTCGCCGTGAAAAAATTGGTCCATGTTGAGCAGATGCGGATAATCGCCCATTTTCAAATCCGCCAGGGCATCACTGTTGCCGCCTACGTGCACGAAAACCGCGCCCAACTCGTCGGCGATTTCGGAAAAATAAGTGCGGGCCGACCTGATGGGCCCGATATTGTCGGCCTTTTGGCTTTGGTACACGGCCAAAAACCTGGTAATTCCGCCTTCCGCCAAGGTCTCGTAGACCAAGTCCGCCTTAGCCAAACCGGACTGCGGCCGGGCATCGGGGTGGTTTTCAATCACGACTGCTAGCGGCCGGCTGCCGGCCAACGCAAGGTTATCCAACATAAGCCCGTTAAGGCTCTGAAGCTGTTTGAGCTGCTGGGCCTGGCCTCCAGACAGCACACCGGTGTTTGAGGTTTTATTTTGCTGCCAAAATTTTACCCGCCAGAGCAGAATGGCCAAAATGACTAAAAAAAATGTTCCGAAAATGATTTTTTGTTTTTTTGAAAACTGCATTTTATGGGTGGTTAAGTTAAGTTTTGTTCAGCCGAAACAACCGGCCGGTTGAGCTTGTCCGCAAGCAGCAAAAACACAATACCCAGCACCAGATGCAGCCAGTTGTCCGGAATATTGGCCGATAAAATGCCAAACAGCCTGTCGTTGTCCGCGAGCAGAAAACCGGCCACGGAAAGCAAGATAAAAAAATAGCCGAAAATTTTCAGGGGCTGCCCCGCTGCTTTTCCTTTCCTATAAGTCAGCGCGGCAAACGCTGCGGCGCAGGCCAGATGGAAAAAATTATGGAAGGCGTCAGTTTTAAAATACCCCGTACTGCCGATAATCGGATTTGGCAGGAACCCCGCCACGCCCAAAAAAAATAAAAACCCGCCTGCTACCAAGTTTATTCTTTTCATCATATTTTAAAGTCTGTTGGAATAAATCGCTGCTCAATTATAGCATTATTTTTTGGCGAAAAAAAGCTGGCGTCAACGTGGATGTTGACGCCTGGCTTAAAGACCGGACCGTCTGGGCAGGAGGCCATGGTTAGGCCTCCGGTTCTGTTGATGACGGTTCCGGCTTAATGGGATGGAGCCTGAGCTGTTCTTCGATGAGGGCTTTGAGGCCAAGGCCTTTGGCGGTCTCATCGTAGAGCACGGTTTTGCCGTTTGCACGGCTTCTGATTTGCTCGACCTCGTGGCTCGGAAAGTGGTTGGTGACAACCACTACGATGTCGAATTCACCGAGACGGTTGGTGTAGTCCTTGGCCACCGACTGTGCGCCGAAGTTAAACCCGCCGTTGGTAATGTACCTGCCCTGATCGAGCCGTTCTTGGACGTAAAACTGTCCTCGGAAGCTCGTACTGAGCAAACGTTGGATATATTCCGGCCCGATGACCAGAAAAGTCACGAATGGCATTCCCAATTTCTATTCTCCCTTCTTCGATTTGATATAGTTTCCGCGCAAAAAAATAACTCCGAAATTCGGAGTTAGGAAACTAAAAAATATAAGGTTTTGGCCTTGGGCCAGAAACGTTTTACAGCAGATTTTTCAGGGTTATTTTTTTGCGCGGTCTGCATATCTTTACTGATGATATCGCCAAAAAAACCCGTTGTCAAACCTGCTGTGTGGATAACCAAAAACCGACCGAAAACAACCCTATTTTGCTTTCTGGACCTTCCGGTTTATAATCGCTTTCATCAAAGGCCTAGTCACCTTGTGTACGCCGTAAGCCTTGTATTTGTCGCCGTTTTTCTCCGCCCCGACAATTACGGTTTCGCCTTTTTCCAGAGCGCTGCCATTGGTGAATTTGGTGGCCGGGCTGGTCTGCAATACCTCATGCATCCCTTCTCCGGTGTTCAGGATAAAACCGTCCGAATCCACTTCCTCGACCTTGCCAAACAGCAAACTGCGCGACAACCGGTCTTCGCTGAATTCATACAGTCTGTTCAGTCCCGGCAGGTTCTCTGCCTTCACAAAGTCATGCAAGCGGTTATTCAGACCCGTCGCATGCACCAGGCCGATACCCAAAACCAGAGAGCCCAAAAGCGCCAGGGCGGTGTACAAAGAAGGACGGCGGTAAGCCACCGCGTAGTTACCCAGTAATTTGTCGAGCAGGATAAAGAGAATAACGCCAAGACCAAACACCACCCAGGGGAAAGAAAAAAACAAAATTCGCAGGCCAATCAGGCCGAACAGCGGCAGATAAAACGCGCCATGGCGCAGCAATATAAACAAAATTAAACTAAACAAAAACCAGGCGACCAGCGCAGTGAGGGTAACAAAAAATATAGAACAAGCCGCCCGCACGGCGAAATATGCCCGGGAATGCTTCCTCACTTGCCCGGATTTTATTTGTGCCAAAACGTTTTGTGTAATCTTGTTTTCCATACCGGTTTAAATACCTTTCTCTTTAACCACGGCCTTTAACGCCTCTTTGGCGCGCTTAATGCGCACCCCCACGGTCGCTACGGGAATTTTTAAAACGTCCGAAATTTCCTTATAGCTCAATTCTTCCAAATAATACAGTACCAATACTTCGCGGTATTTGCTGTCCAGTTTTTCCAAACTCGCTTCCACAATCTGCTTGGCCTGGTTCCTTTCGGTCTCGCCTTCAGCCGTTTCCTTGGCCACCGGATGCGGAAAAAAAGTATCGGGATCAAAAAAGGAAAGATGCTCGCGTCCGCTTTTCTTCAGATGATTAATAAATTCATTATGGGCAATGCGGTAAATCCAGGGGCTAAAACGCTGGGTGGCATCAAAACTGTTTATATTTTGGTAGGTTTTAATAAAAACCTCCTGCACGGCATCTTCGGAATTGCCGGCAAGCAAAAACTTATAGGCATACCGCAGCATCTTTGCCTGGTACCTTTCCACCAGCCTGCCAAAACTCTCGGCGTCCCCCCTTTGGACGGCCAAAGCCAGTTGTTCGTCCGTTAACTCGGTAGTGCCGTTATCCATAGAAATTAATACAATAATCTGGGCTTAATATTACGCCTGGTTAGTTGCGGATACGGGTATTATATCAAAAATCCGCCCCTTAGGCGGCTTATCTTCTGGTCGGGCTGCCGGGAATTGAACCCGGTCTACATGCACCCCATGCATGCGTACTACCGGTATACTACAGCCCGATATCAATTTAACTCACTAAGTATATCCGATATTTAAAAAATGGAAAAGGCCCGCCGACGAAATTGCCGGCGGGCCTGCTTTGGCGGCGTTATCTGCCGCGGGTTAGCCTTTGGCCTGAGCCAAGGCGGTTTCCGGCTGGACAGCGACAGGCTGCTTCTCGCCGCACTTCGTGCAGCGCAAAGCCCCGCTTTCGTCCTTCCGGTGGACACGCATCTCACCGCAGTTCTGACAATCCAACAATGCGTCCATGGTCTTCCCCTTGTTCTTAAACAACAGCGCCCGAGGGTGCTGTCCGACAAAAAGTGTGGGAATAGTCTGGTGATGCCAGGACTTATTCGACTGAGTCGGAACAGCGCCCAAGGGCGTGGTGGTGGCTAACCTAGGCTGGTTGGCTTTGGCTAGCTACTGCATGATGACGGTTTGAAGTTACGCGACAGCGGTCACGCGTGTGACCTTGTCGATGAGGAGCCCGAGATGGTATCTCAGACTGGCGGCCTTGTTGGACGAAGGGTTTTTGCCCAACCTCCTCTGAATACCCCTGATCTGTTCTTCCCACTTCTCGACCCGTTCCTTCGTACCAGGTCGTACATCAACATCATCCATCAAGTCTTCCGTCTTGTACATCAGTCACCTCCGGTGGTAGATTCGGGTTTACACCTTGCACTGGCAACGCGCCAGCGCTAAAAACACGTCTTTCCTCCTTTCGCCCCGAAACTTCAGGGCAGATTTACGCTGGCACAGCCGCCAGCAGGGGCTCTTGCAGGGCCCATGGCTCCTGATGGAAAGGTTCTTGGATGTCCTCGTTTTCCAAAAGCTTGGAAACTTCCTCAACCTTGCGGTCGAAGCAGGGCTTGCCGCAGACCGGCAAAATTATGCCCTGGGATTCAATCCCCTTCCCCCAAAACCTGGTACCACAGATACAGCACTTGTTCAACTTCTTTCCTCCCTGGCATCGGAATGGTTTACTGCAAGCGAAAAAATAAAATTCTATTCTTTCGTTCGCAGTCAACCCCTTAAAAAACCCCAAGCCTTTCGGGCTTAGGGTTTTGTTTGAAAGTTTTATACTTGTCTAGCTTTTACCCTGAGCCCAAAATTGTGCATGCCAAATGACGGCCTTAAAGGAGACCGGGAGAATCTGGCAAACCAAATTGGAATGGGTGTAAGAATTCATACGCTTTTAAACAATAATAGCGGTAATGTGATTTTTCGTCAAGCAGATTTTTCCACACCCTTTAGCCACGAAGCTTCGGAGTGCAGGCAAGCTAAACCACCAAATAACCCTCGTTTGCGGCGGCCTGCTCCTTGGCCATGCGGTGGACAATCTCTTCCAGCTCCTCGTCACTGAAAAATTCAATCGTTATCCTGCCGCCCTTGCCCTGGCGCTGGATTTTGACCTGTGTGCCTAGCTGGCCGCGCAGCTCGGTTTCTATGGCCATAAGCTTGGGGTCCGGAGCCGCAGCGTCCATCTGCCTTTTGACCGTCAATTCCCTAACCTTGAATTCCACCTGCCGAACATTCAAACCTTGTTCCAAAATCAGCTTGTACATAAGCAGCATGCGTTCCGGGTCCATAAGGCCCAGAATTGCGCGTGCGTGTCCTTCGGTAATTTTGGCCTCAATAACCCCGCGCTGGATTTCGGCGGGCAAGTTCAGCAAACGGATAGTGTTGGCCACTGCCGGACGGCTCTTGCCGACTTTCTTAGCCACCTGCTCCTGGGTCATATTGAAAGTTTTCATCAGCCGCTCGTAGGCTTGGGCTTCCTCAATAGGGTTAAGCTCGCGTCTCTGGATATTTTCAATCAGCGCCACTTCCAACTTGGTCTGGTCAACCATGGCTTCTTTAATAATGGCCGGAACCTTGGCCAGACCCGCCAATTGCGAAGCCCGAAAACGCCTTTCCCCCACAACCAACTCATAGCCCACAGGCGTACGCGTGACCACCAAAGGCTGAATCACGCCGTGTTCCTTAATGGAGTCGGCCAGTTCTTTTAAAGCCGCGGATTCAAAAACTTTTCTCGGCTGGAAAGGGTTAGGGGCAATTTTGGCAACTTCAATTTCCTGAATTTGGGCGTCAGCATAAGAAACCCGGTCAGTAGCGGGGACCTCGGCTTGGGGTGCAGACGTAGGGGTTGGCACAGGAGGAACTTGCGGCGCGCTAGGGCCGATTAAAGGCTTGAGCGGCGCGCCCGAAGGCAGGGTTGCCGGCTGGCCCAAGGCTCCCAAGGGATGGATGGTAATATTCGGCTGGATGTTGGTTTGATTTTCCATAAAATCCGTAAAATTTGACCTTCAAATCCTAACAAATTTTGGCTTATTCCGCAAACTCTTTACCAAAACGCCCGTATTTGCTAAACTTGGTATTACTGCATATATTTATTTTATTTAGGCCGAGTGGCGGAACTGGCAGACGCACACGACTCAAAATCGTGCGGGGAAACTCATGAGGGTTCGACTCCCTCCTCGGCCACCAAAAAACTCTCCCAATTTCTGGGAGAGTTTTTTTATTTACCTGAAATACAGAACGGCCAGGATCAGTCCCGCCAAAAGCAGCCGATACCACACAAAAATCTTAAAGTCATGCTTGGCCAAATACCTCAGCAGGTACTTGATGGACAAAAAACCAAACACAGCAGCGGAAGCAAAACCCACCGCCAGGTCCTGGGTCGTGACTCCGCTGTGAAAATCTTTCAGTTTAAGCAATCCTGCACCAAAGATAATCGGAATAGACATGAGGAAGGAAAAACGGGCTGCATCCTCGCGTTTAAAACCCAAAGACAAACCCATGGCAATAG
>JAKAGU010000020.1 GCA_021825655.1 bacterium
TTGGGCCAAAAACTGAAGTCTAAGGCAGGGCCGATTCTGGGACCGGCTGGCGAAAAATTAGGCTGGCATGAGGGGCTTTCCAACTATACAATAGGACAGCGCCAAGGCATTAAAGTCGGCCCTGGAGGCCCGTTTTTTGTGTTTAAGAAGGATTTAAAGCATAACGCACTCCATGTGACCAATAACCCCGAAGATAAGCGGTTATTTATAAAAGAACTACAATTGCATAGCGTGAATTGGATAAGGCCTAAAATTAGCCCAAAGGACAAAGGCTTAGGCTTGCTGGGCAGGTACCGCCACCAGGGTGAGCTGGTTTCCTTGAATATCAACCGGATAAAAAAAGATTTATACCGGGTGGTTTTTAGCCGTCCGCAAAAAGCTGTGGCTTCGGGCCAAAGCTTGGTATTATACAAGGGCAAAGAGTGCGTGGGCGGGGGAGTGATTGTTTAAATTAATTTTGATGCCTGTATGAAAATTGAAAGAGCAAAAAATTATCCGTTTGTGGAGCCAATCAAAAAGGTTGAAGGCGCTCGCAATAATCCCAAACAGCCGCAGTCGGACCAAGCGCCTGATGACAGGGTGGAAATTTCGCGGGAAGCCAAATTAAGAATAGAGCTTGCGGAAATTGAAGCGCGGATGAAAGAAAAAATCAACGAGCCTAAGGCTTACGCCATATTGGAAGAGCAGTACCGGCAAGTGAAGCAGGAACTGGAAGAATTGGAAATGTAGAACAAACAAAGCCGCCCTTGACCGGGCGGTTTTTTTGTGGTTAAATAGCCTGTTAATCCGTGCCAGTGTTAGAGGGTTAACTGGGTTGCCGCTTTCGGCAGCTTAAACTGAACTGGTCCCTTAAGGAGGGTTCGTGAGATATACAATCGTCGTTGTTCTCGCGGTGTTGTTGTTTGCGGCTGGCTGCGGTAGCGACAAAAAAGCAGCCGAACTCAAGGCCAAGCAGGAGACGGCTGTTACGGCTGCGCTTGCTGACTACCAGCAGTTCCGCCAGGCCTCCACCGGTATGCAGGCCGAAAGTCTGCGCGCCAAGATCAAGAGCGATTTGGCCGGCGCGGGCCTGACGTTTTCGGCTATCAGCGTGACTGAGGCCGAGCTGCAGGCCAAACAGGACGAGCTGTACAATTCGGAAGCCGTTGCTTTGTCTAAGAAGCTTCACAATACCCACGGCAATGCTCAGCAGGCCCGCGAACTCGCCAATGAGGTGCGTAGGCTCAAGGACAAGGCCGGCCAGCCGGTTTCGCCGGATCTGGAAAAGGGCTTGGAGCTCGCGGTCGCCCGCAACATGCAGGAAGAGGCTGCGGCCATCAAGAAAGCGCATGGCGTGAGCCAGCCCAAGGTGGTGGCGCGCCGCCAGCAGAAGAAGGCCGTAAGGACCGCGCGGCGGTAGGTGGCTATGAGGAAGGTTTCGGTTCTGCTGCTCGTTTTAGCTGCTTTACTCCTCGTTCCAGCGGTGCTCTATGACCCCGTGGACGAGGAAACCTCGAAGTTCCGAGCTGGCGCACCTACGGAGGAAGTGCTCGCCGCTCGGGAAACATCATCCATCCCGACCAGCCCGTACGGGTGGCTGTGGAAACCCGCGCTCGCGTGTGCGGCCATCGGCGGTGCTGGTCTGTTTCTCTCACGTCGCAAACAAAGCTGACTGCCGTGTCAGCACAACTGACCAGGCGCACCCTAAGGGAGGAGGGGGCGTCTGGTTTTCGTTTACAACATAAATTTTTTTTGCTATACTTTTTTTATCAAGCAGTCATCTTGGTTCCGAGACGACTTTTTTATTGCCCAAATTTATGCCATTTAAAGACGTGCCTTTCGGCGATGCCAAAACCTTCAATGTGGTGGTGGAAGTGCCGGCCGGAGGCCAAAAAAAATACGAATACGATTCCGAAATGGACGCCATCAAGCTTGGCGAAGTATTGTATGATGATTTGAGGTTTCCCTTCAATTACGGCCACGTGCCCAAGACCTTGGCCGGGGACAACGATTTGCTGGATGCTTTTGTCATCAGCTCCTACCCCATTACCACGGGTACGGTGGTGGAATGCCGTGCCGTGGGCCTTTTGGAAGTTATGGACCGGGGCAAGCGGGATAATAAAATTTTGGCCATACCCGTTAATGACACCCGTTTTAACCAGATTCAAAACATTGAAGACGTGCCCGCGGCAGACATAGAAAAATTTAAATCTTTCTATGCGGCTTTGCCCGCGGCCTGGAACCGGGAGATAACGCTGGCAGGGATTAAAAACAAAGAAGCGGCAGTTAAGGAGCTGCTGCTTACTCAGGAATTGGCAGATTAAAACCCCGCACTAAGCGGGGTTTTTGTTTAGTGCTCGGAATTTTCGCGTATTAATTTAGCAACGCCTTAATTTGTCAAACGAGTCACATATGTGACTCGTTTGACAAAACTTCGCTCTGCGCACAAATATTGAAAACACGCCGGTTATTTCAGGTGGGTTTTAAAGAAATTGTTGGTTTTTATTTCAAAGTCCAGCGGCGGTTCGCTGTGCGAGCCGCCCGCGGGGAAATAAAATTCCGCGGATGAATTTTTGGACAGAGCTGCTTGCAGCTCTTGCGCCTGGGCAAAAGGCACCACTTCGTCGCCCTGGTTATGAATAGCGAGAACATGAGCCGTAATTTTTTCCGCGGCTTGGACGGGGTTTGGCAAAGAACCAAAGAACAGCCACTCCCAGAAAGTTATCAGTCGTGCCATGGGTTTGTCCAGTATCCCCAGTTTTTTGTATTGGTTCTGGACAAGGCCGGGCAAATCCGCAAAGGCGCCGTATTCGGCCACGGCGTGGATTCGTTTGTCCTGGGACGCCGCGAGCAGGCCAATAGAACCGCCTTCCGAATAACCGAACACGCCAACGCCGGTGTTGCCTTTGCTCTCCAAAAAATTGACCGCGAATTTTAGGTCTTTTTGTTCTTTGACTCCGAATGTGGCCATTGTCCCGCCGCTCTGGCCCATGCCTCGCAAATCCACCAGTAAAATGTTGAAATTGATTTCAAACAGCGTAGCCGTGGGCAAGAGGTCACCTTTGTCCATAGGGTAGCCATGAAGCATGAGGATGGCTTTGTTCGTGGGTTTTTTGGCGGGCAAATACCAGCCCGTGAGCTTGGTACCGTCAAAGCTGGTCAGGCTGACATTTTCATAAGCAAGCTTGTATTTTTTCGGAGTTTCGCCGGAGTTTATTTTTTGGGGGTGAACCGTCATCCAAAACAGGCCCAAAGAGATCAAGACCAATCCCACTGGGATTATTAGGAGGTAATAAAAGAGTTTTTTGAGGGTCATAAATAAATTATAGCAGATATTTTTTTACATTGACTTCGCATATTCCAGGTAGTAGAATAGGTCACCGGCTGAACAGCTTTCTCGCTGGACCAGGCGGCAACACAAAACCGGAGGTTTGAATGCAGGGTAGCCATAAGGTGGTATGCAGCGTGTTTATGGAACAGGTCGAAGAGAAGAATGGGCCCAGGCGGAGGCATTTTTGGCTTTACGAGATGACCCGGATTCCCGAAGTCGGCGAGAAAATCGACGGCAAGGAAGTCCATAACGAAGGGACGAAGTGGAAGGTTCGCCTGGTCATCAAGGACCCGAAACTGGTGGATATGCTTACGGCGTTCGACGCCATCGACCGGGTTCCGGACCAGGGGGGTGGTTTTATCCACCACTTCATCAACCTGCTCGAGGCGCTGGTGTCGGGCAAACGGGTGATTTAGGGGGTGCAGATGTTGATTAGCTCGGTTCTCGCAGTAACGGGGCTGCTGCTGGTCTTCGGCTTGGCGTGGCCGGAGAAAGGCCAGTGGCTCAAGTGGCCGGTCAGAATCATCGGCATTCTGGGCACGCTGTTCGTAGCCATGATGCTTTGGGCGCTTTCAGTGACCGGGCGCATGGCTCTCGAGGACGGACAAGTGCTGGGCAACTGGGACTATCTGTTCGGCAGCGCTGCTTTGCTGTTCTGTTTTTGGGGTCCCGCTCTCGGCCTGCGGCTCGGCCGCGCACTGGGTCGATTTGTCCGCTGGCTGGGGCAGGACATCCAGGAAGACACACACCTTTAAACCAACGCGGACAGGAGGCCGCACAATAAAAAAGGCAGAGCGCTCTTTAGAGCGGTCTGCCTTTTAACTTTACCTAAAAACTTACGGTTTTAAGAATTTAACCAGGAGCAAAGCCACAATGTTGATGATTTTAATCATCGGGTTAATAGCCGGGCCCGCGGTGTCCTTGTAAGGATCGCCAACCGTGTCGCCGGTAACCGCAGCTTTGTGGGCGTCGGAGCCTTTGCCGCCAAAGTTGCCTTCTTCAATATATTTTTTGGCGTTGTCCCAGGCCGCGCCGCCCGTGGTCATG
>JAKAGU010000005.1 GCA_021825655.1 bacterium
TCCGATCTGAGCAGATTAGCGCATTTATTTTGCAAAAAATAAAGAAAGACGCGGAAACTTATTTGGGCGAGCCAGTAGCCAAGGCGGTGATTACCGTGCCCGCATATTTTGACGACTCTCAGAGGCAAGCCACCAAGAATGCAGGCGAAATCGCCGGCCTGGAAGTGGTGCGCGTGATTAACGAACCCACGGCCGCGGCTTTTGCTTACGGTTTGGACAAGACCGGCGGCAAAGACCAGAAGATTCTGGTCTTTGATTTGGGCGGCGGTACCTTGGATGTGACGATTATGGATTTTGGCGAACACGAAGGCCAGGCGACTTTTGAAGTCTTGTCCACTTCGGGAGACACCCAGCTGGGCGGCAAAGACATGGACAAGGCCATGATTGACTATATTACCTCGACCTTCAAGCAGGAGCAGGGCGTAGATTTATCCAACGACAAAATGGCCATGAACCGGGTGCGCGAGGCTGCGGAAAAAGCCAAGATCGAACTCTCCACCACCCTGGAAACTGATTTGAACCTGCCTTTTATTACCGCGGACCAGAACGGACCCAAGCACTTGCAGATGAAAATTACCCGGGCCAAGCTGGAAGAGTTGGTTAAGCCTATTGTGGACCGGATGCGGCACCCCGTGGAGCAGGCGATTAGCGATGCCAAACTTACTCCGGCCAATATTGATAAGCTAATTTTAGTTGGCGGCCCGACCCGCATGCCCACAGTCAAAAAATTTGTGGAAGAATATGTGGGCAAGCAGGTGGAAGGCGGCATTGACCCCATGGAAGCTGTGGCCAAGGGCGCGGCCATTCAGGCGGGTATTTTGGGCGGCGATGTGCAGGGCAAGGAAATTTTGCTTTTGGATGTAACGCCTTTGACTTTGGGTTTGGAAACTTTGGGCGGCATCCGCACGCCGCTGATTGACCGCAACACCACGATTCCAACCTCCAAATCCCAGACTTTTTCCACCGCGGCTGACAACCAGACCTCGGTGGAGGTCCACGTCCTGCAGGGCGAGCGCGAGTTTGCCAAAGACAACAAGTCTTTAGGCCACTTTATTTTGGATGGCATTCCGCCCGCGCCGCGCGGCGTGCCGCAGGTGGAAGTGACTTTTGATATTGACGCCAACGGCATTCTGACCGTAAAAGCAAAAGACAAAGCCACCAGCAAGGAAAATAAAATCACCATCCAAGGTTCTTCCAACTTGAACAAGGACGAGATTGAAAAAATGAAGAAAGAGGCGGAAGCTCATGCGGCCGAAGACCGCAAGCTTAAGGAAGTGGTGGATATGCGGAACCAGGCCGATACCCTGATTTCCGTTTCCGAAAAGACTTTAAAGGATGCGGGCGACAAGGCACCCCAGGCCGACAAGCAGGCCGTGGAAGACAAAGTCAAAGTGCTGAAGGAAGTTAAGGACAAAGACGATACCGAAAGCATTAAAAAAGCCATGGACGCGCTGTCGGATGCGGTGCAAAAAGTGGGTGCGGCCATGTACCAGGCCAGCCAGCCAGCCGGGGAAGCCGGAGCAGAGCAGCCCGGACCCCAAGCCGGAACAGGCCAGCCGGGCAGCGAACAGGGTCCGGTGGACGCAGACTATAAGGAAGTAAAATAGCCATAATTGTTTTAGGCGGCTCTAGGGAGAGCCGCCTAAAACATCGAAAAAATATATGAACAACCAGCAACAAATTCAAATCAAAGCCACAGACGAAGCGCTTAAGGGTCTGTATGCCAACATGGCCCAGGTTGCCCACAACTCCGAAGAGTTTGTGGTCGATTTTATGAACGTTTTTCCGCCCGCCGGCAACCTGGTCGCCCGGGTGGTGCTGTCGCCGGGGCATATGAAGCGCCTAGCCGCCGCACTTGCGGACAATATCAAGAAGTACGAGGAACAGTTCGGGGAAATTAAATCCAGCAACTTGCCGGAGCATAAAATCGGTTTCCGCACAGAATAGCAAAAACTAACTTTAGGATAAATTTTGCGCATGGCAAAAAATTATTATGACATTTTAGGCGTGGCCAAAAGCGCTTCCGCGGACGAAATCAAGCGGGCGTTCCGGAAAAAAGCCCACGAGTTCCATCCGGATAAAGGTTCAGGCAACGAAGAGAAATTTAAGGAAGTCAACGAGGCCTATCAGGTGCTGTCTGAGCCTTCCAAGCGCCAGCAGTACGACACCTATGGCGAAGCTTATACCCAGGCCGGCGGCGGAGGTTTTAACTGGCAGGGCGGGGGTAACCCGTTTGAAGGCTTTGGCTTTGGCGGCGGCCAGGGCGGGTTTAATGTGGATTTTGATTTGGGGGATATTTTCGGCGACATGTTTGGCGGTCAGCAGGAGCGAGCCAGCCGCCGGAACCGCGGCATTGATTTGGAGATGGGTATTGGGGTGAGTTTTGAAGAGGCGGTTTTTGGCGCGGAGAAAACCATCACTTTGGAAAAGCACGATTCCTGCAAAACCTGCGGCGGTTCCGGGGCGGAAAACGGCGCCAAGGTCATTACTTGCCCGAAGTGCCACGGCGCAGGCCAGATTGTGACTATGCGCCGGACAATTTTTGGGCAGGTGCAATCGCGCGCTGCCTGTGACCGCTGCGAGGGTACGGGGAAAGTGCCGGAAGTACCCTGCAAAACCTGCGGCGGCAGCGGCATTAAGCGGCAGGAAAAGACTCTGCGCGTGAATATTCCCGCGGGCATCGATGATGGCCAGCGAGTGAGGATTGCGGGTGAGGGCGAAATGGGCTACCGGGGCAGTAATCCGGGGGATTTATACCTGGTGGTCCGCGTAGCTAAGGGCAGCGATTTTACGCGCGACGGGTTTAATTTGCTCAAAGACATTCCGGTCAGCTTTACCCAAGCGGCCTTAGGCGCGAAAATTTTGGTAAAGACTTTGGATGGCGACATTGAATTAAAGATCCCGGCAGGCACGCAGCCGGGTACGGTTTTTAAGGTTAAAGGTAAAGGCGTGCCGCACTTGCAAAAGTCCGGCCGCGGCGATTTGCTGATTACCGCGCGCGTGGTCATTCCGAATAAGCTGTCCAAAAGAGAAAAGGATCTGCTAAAAGACATGGCGGAGGAGCGCGGCGAAGTGGTGGAAGTCGACAAAGGTTTTTGGGAACACATCAAGGACAGTTTTTAGTTTAAGGTGTAAAATGAATACATGAAGCCGGAACATGGAAAAATTCATATTGTGATGACGGGTGGTACGATTGATTCGAAATGGGTAGGTAAAACTGACACCATAACTCCGTATGAACATTCGGTTATTCCCGAGTATATTCAAGGCCTGAATTTGTATGAGGAGTTTGAGTTTACCGAAGTTTGTATGAAGGACAGCCGCGGCCTAACGGAAGGGGATTTGCAAAATATTCTTAGTACCATCGAAAAAAGTCCGAATAAGCGGATTATTGTCACACACGGAACTTATACCATGCCCGATACGGCTAGGTTTTTAAATGCCAACATCAAACGGCGTGACCAGACGATTATTCTTACCGGTTCAATGGCGCCTTTAAGGGGTTTTGACGCCTCAGACGCGCCGTTTTCTTTAGGCTTTGCCGTGGCTAAAATCCAGGAGTTGCCGGCCGGAATTTATTTATGCATGAATGGGGAAGTTTTTACCTCCGAAGAGGCTGCAAAAAATATTTCCGAAGGCAAGTTTTATTCGGTCTTTCAAGAAAAGCAATAAGGATTTTTAAAGATCAAAAAAACCGGGCATTTGTCCGGTTTTTTTATGCTCTTGCCAAAAATATTCAAAAGGCATAAGATATCTCCCAGAAACGGGAGGAATCTTTACGGATCCACACAGAGTCGTATTACATATGATGATCTTTTTTGCCTCGGCCTGCGGGGCGGTCATCGAAGCGTTAATCAAGCGGGTAGCCGAAAGTTCAGCCGTGCTGTCGGCCGCGCCCTTCCATCCACTGTCTGCCGCGGTAGTGGTAACCGCAATCGCTGAGTATACCCTGCTCGCCGCGGTCTACTTCCGCAAAATGCCGCTCGTCGAAGTGGTGGTGCTGCAGGTGGTGTATTACTTCATCTTCTCGGCCGCGATTGGCCGGGTTTGTTTCGGGGAGCAGATTTCCCTGCCCAAGGTCGGCGGCATGATGCTGGCGCTCTGCAGTATTATCCTCATGACCTGGGACGAGTGGACCTGGGCGGCCAGATAATGTGAGCCGCCTGCTTTGTGAGAGTCTGCCCGCGTGGTTCAGCGGGCAGACTCTCTTTTTTGGTACGGGGTGTGGTATAATATTAATAGGATAAAATCCCGAGAAACCAAATGTTTTTAGCCGCAACATATATCAACCAAGTCAGCCAGTCGGCCCAGTCTTTTAACTGGCACAACCCTTCCTGGGATTTGTTTATTATTTTGTTTTGGGCCGTGGTGAGCTTGATTTACGCATTTGCCGCGGGCCGTGGCCGGGTGATTAACATGTTGTTTTCTTTGTATATTGCCAGGCTGCTGGTTACCCAGGCGCCGTGGCTGACTAATGCCGTATCCCAGAAATTGCCAAGCCAGTTTAACGCGTTGCAGCTGCTGGTGAGTTTTTTGATAATTTTTATTTTACTGTTTATAGTGCTGGGCCGGTACGCTTTTCGAACTTCGGCCGACGGCCGGCATTTCGGTTCCGTGCCCTTTACTTTGTTTTTTAGTGTTTTGCAGGTCGGTTTGCTGATTAGCACAATTATTGGCTATCTGCCGGCGGCAACCGTAGCGACTTTTTCCCCGTTGATTAAATTGCTGTTCGTCAATTCTCCAGCCCCGTTTGTGTGGCTGCTTTTACCTTTGGGCTTTTTGGTAATTTTAGGCCGGTCAGTGGCCGACCCTACGGAAATTTAAAGCCAATTTTAAAAAACTCTCCACTTCTTGCGGAGAGTTTTTTATTTAGACCAGCGGGCAAAAATGCCCGTGGAGATGAGGCGCGAACTTTTTTGCTTTAAACAGAGTTCGCCGGCTTCCACTGTGCCGCCGAGTTTTCGGGCAGCGTCTTCCAAAAGGTTGTTTAGGGACAGGGCCGAGGAATTGGTGGCGTAAGCGTTGATGAGCAGGAACCTGGCGTCCGGCGACAGAAGGCCAATGCAGTCCTGCAATAAGCCGGGAACGTCCTGGGCGAATTTCCAGGTTTTCCCCGTGGGAGAATGCCCGAAAGCCGGCGGATCCAGTAAAATGCCGTCGTACCTGGCGCCGCGCTTGAGCTCGCGTTTTACAAACTTAACCGCGTCATCTAATATCCAGCGGATGCTGTCTTTGGGCAAGCTGTTGAGTTCGCCGTTTTCGTTGGCCCAAGTAATGGCCGGACGGCTGGCATCCACGTGGGTAACTTGGCAGCCTTGTTTGGCCAGGACCGCGGTTGCTCCGCCGGTATAGCCAAAGAGGTTTAATATTTTGGGTTTGGTGCCGGCTTTGATTGCGCTGTTGAGTTTGGCAACCATCCAGTCCCACTGTGCGGACTGTTCGGCAAAAAGGCCGGTGTGTTTGAAGGGGGAGAGCCTGAGGCGGAATTCTACGCCCCGGTAAGTAACGGTCCACAATTTAGGCAGGGGCCGGATTATCTCCCACCTACCTTTCTCGCCGTCTTTGCCTGCCAAAAATCGGGCATGGATATTTTTCCAGGCTTCTTCATCCAGGCTTTTAGGCCAGAGAATTTGCGGATCCGGGCGCACCAGCACAACCTCGCCCCACTTTTCCAAACGCTGGCCGCTGCCGGTGTCCAGCAGCTCAAAATCCCAGGCGGTTTGGCTAGTTTCCAGTATCACTGTTTTGTACGGATTTTTCTACAATATCACCTAAGCGGAAGGCATCGCTGGTGCCTTCATAAGTTACCAAAACAACTTTGTCCACCAAGGCGCTGAAGTCCCGGTTGGTCCGGATATAGATTTTTTTATCAGTTGTCAGCAGCATTAAGTTGCCTTTTTGGGGGTCGTCAGAAAGCTTAAGCATGCCTTCCCAGGTGGAAGGGGTGCCCGGATCGGTTTTGGTTTCGGTTTTTGGCGCCACGGTTTCCGGAGCGGTTTGCTGTTCTTGCGCGGCCGGAGTAGCGCTGTTTTTGGCCGGAGTTTTGGCCAGCCACCAGCCCAGGAGGACGACTACCACCAAACCCAAAGCTGCCTGGATTCTGGGGTTTTTCAAGTATTTGTTCATGCCTTTATGGTTAATTACCTTACTTTCCTTAGTCTAAAGAGTTTTTGGCGTTTGTCAAAATTTGCACAAAGCTATATGCAAGGCGTTGGATAAAAATACCCCACGTAATCGTGGGGTATTTTGGTGGGTCGGGTGGGGATTGAACCCACGACAAACGGCTTAAAAGGCCGCTGCTCTACCAACTGAGCTACCGACCCAGCAGCAGGTTTGAAATTAATTCTCTGCTATTTTACAATATTTCCGATTTTTTTTCAAGGTGGCCATTTTGTCTTGTCCACACTTGAGTTATTTGGAATTTGTGCCATAATATAGACAAATCATATATGCATATGAAAAACAAACAAAAACGGGTCAGTTCAGGGTTTACCATGGTTGAGTTATTGGTGGTTGTGGCCATTATCGCGCTGTTAAGCTCGGTCAGTTTGGTGGCTTACCAGCAAGCCAGGCAGAAGGCCCGGAATACCCGGCGCGTTTCTGATATGGTGCAGATCATCAAAGTTTTGGAGCTTTACAACCTTTCGAACAAAGGCTATCCTGCCGGCGTAAACGGCGTGCCCCAGAATTTAAGCAGTATGGCTGCCAGCTTGCCAGTGGCGCCCAATCCTCCGGATGGCGCGTGCGCCACGCCGCACCAGGCAGGCGATGGCTATAACTGCGTGGAGCAGGATCCTAATTGTGCGGGGGTGCCCTGGAACCAGTATTACTATGTGGCCAGCGGAACGCCCAGCACCATCTCTCCGGGCGTGAACGTGTATCCCGATTATGTCTACTTTTTCTGCATTGGCCAGCAGACGGGTGATATCGGACCGGGTCCCAAATCAGTCGCACCTAACAACAAGGATATAAACATCAAGTAAAAATGAATTTTAAAACCCTTTCCCAGAGCGGGAAAGGGTTTTTGTTTTTTTGGCCCCCAGGCTATAATTTAGCTTATGGAAGACCATAGTTTGGAGAAAATAAGAAAAGCCGTATTCGTAAGGCAGAAAACCCTGGCACAGATTTATGAGAAATATGGCAGGCTTGCTCTGGCAGAGTACGTTAAAACCTGGAAAGCCCAGCCTTTGGAACCGGCTAATCCGGTTGTTGGGTATCTGGAAAAAGCCCTGGAGCGCATTTACGGCAAAGGGCTGGCGGCTCCAGCGGCTGAACAATTTTCAAAAAACGGATTGGTTTCCACCATTGATCATCACGGGCTTTTTGGCCACCCGTTTTTTTTAAACTCCAATCTGATTTTTTCGCTGAAAACGGACATAAAGTTTTTGCCCGTGCTTTCTACTTCCGGGGTATCTTTGAATAACTCTTCTTGGCCCGGGTGCCTGGTGTTGACAGACCCCAAGAGAGGCCGGCTTGTAAAACTTTCTTTTTTTAGCGACGACCAAAAAACGGGGACGGTTTTTAAGTCGCTCAAGATAACACCAGACAGGCTTGCGCAAGTTTTGGCCAGAATCAGCGGCCTTGATTTTTTGGCTTTGGAACAAAAAAAGCAGCTACAGGGTTTGCTCAACAAAGTTTTCAAGCAGGCCGATTTTGGGAATTTTTCCGACCAAGCCTGCGTTATAAGCCACGAAATTTGGAAGACTGTTTTTCCCTCAGCCCCCCAGCTGGTTTATTTTCCGTTAGAGGACTTGGTGGGCGAAATTATAGAAGATACGGTCTGCAAAGACCCTGGACACATTTTATACAAGCTTTTATTTACGAAAGAAGGTTGGGGATTGGCGGAAAAGCATTTTAATGGCGTCAGGGGGGCCTTTGGCGGGGGCAGGGGCAGTTTTCTTTTTTGGGGCTTGGACGAAAAAGGCCGGCGTTATGCCTTTGTAAGGCAGGGCAGTTCTCTGTTTGGCGAAAATGCCAGCTTGGGGCTTGAGCCGGAGCAGATTGCGGCAGCCCTGCGGGCCAGGGAAATTTACCCAACCAGCCTAATGTGCTTTTTGGTGCTATTGTATTACCAGATTACCTGCATAGGCGGATTTAATCAGACAACCTGGCTCACGGAAATTAAAAACAAGTTTGCCGTTTTGCTTGCGGAAGCGGGCGAGAAGGAGGTTTCCTTGTCTGTTGCGCGCGCGGAGACGGGGAATTTTGCCGAAGGCAGTCTTGCAATTTTAAAAAATACCGGGAGCTATTTCAAAGCCTCGGCCCTGGATTTGTATTTAAAAAATATTTCCCATGCCTCCCTGAGGCAGCTATCAAATAAAATAACTTTAGCCCAAAGTATTGAGGCTGAGCTGCCGGAAATTTACAGGATTGCGGTGCCGGAGAGAGAAAGGGACAAGGAACTCATGGCTTTAAGTCTGGATAAAATTTTAGAGTCCAACGGGCTTAAGGAGGTTTTGGCGGGTTTTTAAAATTGACAACTCTGTTTATTTTGCTATACTTTATTTAATATATGGTGAAAAGCACTCAAAATTTCTGGTTTTTTTATTTTACGGAAGCCCAGCTGAGACTGGAAATTTTGAGTTGAATAAAGGTAAAGAAACCAAGAAAAATTCGACTTAAGACTCCCGGCCTCAGCGCAAGCTGAGTTTTTTTGTGCTTGGCTGCCCGGGGCCAATAGTTTGGAAAAGTCTCAGGAGGACTCGAAAAATGATCGTTTCCATGAAGAAAGGCGCTTCCAGGGAAGAATTGGACCGCGTCAAACAGATAATTGGCAAACACAAGCTCAAGGTCCACTCCATGCGCGGCAAAGAGCGCATAGTCATCGGAGTGGTGGGCGTGGGTTCGGGAGCAAGCCACTGCCAGCAAGCCTTGGAGGCTACGGAAGGGGTGGAATCGGTGGTCAGAATTTCGGCCCCTTATAAGTTCGTGAGTTTGGAGACCCGCAAGCAGCCGACCCGCATCGCGGTTGGGCCAGCCGTCATCGGCGGCAACGGCTTTACCCTTATGGCCGGGCCGTGCAGCGTGGAAAGCCGGGAACAGCTCAATGCCGTGGCGGCCGTAGTAGCTGCGTGTGGCGGCAAAGTGCTTCGCGGCGGCGCCTTCAAACCCCGCACCAGCCCGTACGAATTCCAGGGGCTGGGCGAAAAGGGTTTGGAGCTTTTGGCCGAAGCCGGCGAAAAGCACAAGCTGGCCACGGTGACCGAAGTCATGGACCCCCGCCAGGTTTCGCTGGTGGCCGGATACGTCGACCTTGTACAGGTCGGCGCGCGCAACATGCAGAACTTCGATCTCCTTAAGGAGCTGGGCGGCTGTAAAAAGCCCGTGCTCCTAAAGCGAGGAATGTCAGCCACTGTCAAAGAGTGGCTGATGTCGGCCGAATACCTGTTCGCCCACGGCAACCGCAAGGTGGCTCTATGCGAACGGGGCATCCGCAGTTTTGACACGGTGACCCGCAACGTGTTCGATGTTGCATCCGCGCCGGTCTTACGCACGCTTACCCACTTGCCCGTTATTTTGGATCCCAGCCATGCAGCCGGGCGCCGGGATATTGTGCCGGCCCTCTGCTTTGCGGCCGCTGCGGTCGGCTCAGACGGACTGATTGTTGAAGTCCATCCTAAGCCAGACGAGGCCATGAGTGATGGCGCGCAGTCACTCACGCTCCAGCAGTTTCGTGCTATGGCGAAAAAGCTGGAGAAGTTCGTATCCGTCATGGTATAACGGTCAAACATTCAGGCGGCGGAGTCAAGAACAATCTTGCTCCGCCGCCGCAGACCTAATTTTTTTTATGATCTACAAAATTCAAAAAAACTTAATAATTTATTGGAGCCAATTTTCGTATGGTTGAATTTGGCGATTTGAAGCTGGCTTAAATTTTCGGCTCCAGTTTGCCGGATTCAACCGAATCCGGTTTTTGTTTGCGCTTCCAGTGCAGGCAAAAAAATATCTCAAAGGAGTGGGTATGGAAATCAAGAAAGCTCTCTTGTCGCGCCTCCGGGCCCTGAAAAGCCGGGAGCGCCACTGGAACGGAGCGCAACAGCAGCTCTTCATTGCCCTGGACGGTAAGCGCGGACTCTGGTCAGTCAGATGCTGTCCCAAGTGCCTGGAAGAGGTTTCAGGCAAAGAGCAGCTTCACGCTTGCGGCGAACCTGTTATTGAGGTGCAGATTAGAGCACCCAAGAAAGTACCGGGGGACTACGTGTCCGCCTGGGGTTAGCAGGCAAGCCGGCAGGGGCGGAAGGTATTTTTGCCTTCCGCCCCCCTTTATTTACACGGTGTTTTTCGCTATACTGTCTAAGTATTAAACAACCATCATGTCCCTAATCAAAATTGCAAATTTAGTTAAGAATTACATTAATGAAGATGTGGTTACTCCCGTATTACACGGCGTTACTTTTAATATTGAGCCCGGGGAATTTGTCGCCATTATGGGGCCTTCCGGCAGCGGCAAGTCCACCTTAATGCACATTTTGAGCTTCCTGGATCGGCCCACCAGCGGCCAGTATGAATTCGAAGGCAAGGACACCAAAAATTTTACCGACGACTACCTGGCTGAGCTCAGGAACGAACATGTGGGTTTTGTGTTCCAGTCATTTAACCTCTTGCCCCGCACCACCGTTTTGGATAACGTCAAGCTGCCCCTGCTTTACAGCAAGAAAAAGAACCATGACCAACTGGCCAAAAAAGCTTTGGAGGCCGTGGGGCTGTCCCATCGCCTGGAATATTTTACCAACCAGATTTCAGGCGGGGAAAAGCAACGCGTGGCCATTGCCCGGGCGCTGGTGTGCGACCCGGCCGTGATTTTTGCCGATGAGCCAACCGGCAACTTGGATTCCAAGAGCGGCAACACTGTCATGTACCTTTTGCAGCAACTCAATGAGCAGGGCCGGACCATTATTTTGGTGACGCACGAAATGGATACGGCCAACCATGCCAAAAGAATTATCCGCATTAAAGACGGGCACCTGGTGTCCGACGACAAGGTGGCAAAGCGGACTATTGCCACGCCCGATAAAGAATTGGTGAAATAAATGAACCTGTTTTCCACAATCCGCTTGGTGTTCCGGACGCTGCTGGCCCGCAAGGGCCGGTCGTTTTTGACGATTTTGGGTATTGTAATCGGCGTGGCCGGAGTAATTATTATTATTGCTCTGGGCGCGGGGGCGCAGAGTTTGGTTTTGGGCCAGATTACCAAGCTTGGCACCAATTTGTTGAGCGTACAGCCGGGGAAGAGTAATGAGAAAGGGCCGCCCTCCCAAATTTTCGGTATTGTGGTTACGACTTTAACCAACGAAGATGCTCAAGCCATGCGCGACACGGGCCGGGTGCCCCATGCCGTGGCGGTAAATGCGCTGGTCAGGGGGTCGGCGACCGTAGTGTGGCAGAATAAAAATCTTGACACCACTTTTGTGGGCACGGATTATGCGTACCCAAGCGTAGTTTCCATTACCATGAAAGAAGGCAGATTTTTGGACCAAAAAGAGACCGAAGGCAATGCTAACGTGGTGGTATTGGGTTCTACCGTGGCCGATGAGCTTTTCGGCGAGTCGGGGTTGGATCCCCTTGGGCAGGTGATTAAGGTTAAGAGCGCTTCGGCTCCGGATGCCGGCGGCGTGCCGGTCAGGGTTGTTGGCGTGGTCTCCCCGCGAGGTAGCGCGTTTTTTCAAAACCAAGACGACCAAATTTTTATGCCCTTGGGTATCGGCCAGAAACAGCTTTTGGGCATCCGGTATTTACAGGCAATTAACATTAAAGTTGATTCGGCCCAGAATGTCGAGCCTACCCGGGAGGACGTCAAACAGCTGCTCAATGAACGCCACCACATTAAGAAAGACGTGGATGCCGATTTTACAGTCAGAAATATTGCGGATGCGGTTGGGATTTTAACGACCATTACCGATGCTCTCAGGCTTTTTTTGACTGCTATGGCGGCCATTGCTCTGGTGGTGGGCGGGGTCGGCATTTTAAACATTATGCTGGTAACCGTGGCGGAAAGGACGCGCGAGGTGGGATTGCGCAAGGCCGTGGGTGCAAGCAATCAAGCCATCCGCAACCAGTTCTTATTTGAAGCCGGCACCCTGACTTCGTTAGGCGGCCTCGTCGGAATTGTTTTGGGCGTGGTGGTTTCGTATTTGGTTTCTTTGCTGATGAAATCTTTGGGTTATGATTGGGCCTTTGTGGTTTCCCTTTCCTCCGTGGTTTTAGCCGTAGGCGTATCCATCCTGACCGGAGTGGTCTTTGGCCTGTATCCTGCTTTTAAGGCCGCCAAGTTAAACCCCATTGAAGCTTTAAGGTACGAGTAATTTTTATGCTTAATGCTTTCCGCCAATCCATCAAAGCGCTATTTGCCAATCCGGCCCGTACCGGGCTGACTACTTTGGGTATTGTTATCGGTATTGCTACGGTAATCCTGGTTCTGTCCGCGGGCGAGGGGTTCCGCAGCCTGATTAACGCCCAATTGGAAGCGTACGGCACTAATACGCTGTTTGTGGAAACCCGGGTGCCGCCGACCACCAAGAACCGCAACGCCGGAGCGGCCTCGGCCGATACCAGCCGGGCAAATTCTCCAGTGGCGATTACTTCGTTTAAGAACCGCGACCTGCAGGACATTAAGCAAATACCCAATGTAGTGAACGATTACGGCGTGGTGGTCGGACAGAAAGTTGTCAGCTATAAAGACGTGGATAAAAGTGTGATTTTTTACGGCGCTTCGCCGGAACGGTTTGATATTGATAAGGGCACGCTGAAGGCCGGAAGATTTTTTTCCGTGGCCGAAAATACCGGCGCTGACCAGGTGGTAATACTTGGCAGCACGCTGGCCAGCGACTTGTTCGGCCAGGAGGACCCGGTGGGCAAACTTATCCGGGTAGGGGACTTGAATTTTGAAGTGATCGGTGTTTACAACCCGCGCGGCGGTTTGGGCGGGGACGAGGATAATACTTTGTATATGCCCCTGTTTACGGCCCAGAAAAAGCTTTTGGGCATCGATTACCTGCTCTTTGCCATTGTGCAGGTGAAAGACACCAAGCTGGCGGACGCCACTGCTGAAGACATCAGGCAAGTGATGAGGCACAATCATGCCATTAAGGATGTGGACAAGGATGATTTTTTGGTGCAGACCCAGGCCGACAGCCTGAACACCTTCAACACTATTTTTAACGGGATTACAATTTTATTGATTGCCATTGCCGCCATTTCCCTGGTGGTGGGCGGCGTGGGGATTATGAATATTATGTACGTGGTGGTGACGGAAAGGACCGCGGAGATTGGTCTAAAAAAAGCGCTGGGCGCAAAAAGCTCGGATGTGCTAAGTGAATTTTTAATTGAGTCTATTTTGGTGACCGTAATCGGCGGGGCCGTGGGCATATTTTTGGGTTCAGTGCTCGGCTGGCTGGTGTCTTTGGTGGCGACGGCCAGCGGCCTGTCGTGGAAATATACCGTGCCGTTTTACGCCGTTGCGTTAGGTTTCGGGGTTTCGGCTGTAATTGGCATTTTGTTCGGCGTATTGCCGGCGCGTTCGGCCGCCAAGCTCGACCCGATTGAAGCTTTGAGGTATGAATAACTTCCCTTACACCCGCTTTGCAAAGCGGGTGTTTTTGTTTATAAGTTTTTGATATACTGAGTATAGGTGCTAAGGTTTTGAGACAAAAATGAAAAAAATTATTGTGGTGGGGGCGGGGTTTGCCGGCCTGAATGCAATTTTGGAATTGGAAAAACGTTTCCGGAAAAATCTGGAGGTTTCTTTGACTTTGGTCGATCGCGAAGACTACCACTTGTTTACACCCAACCTCTATGAAGTGGCCACGGCCGAAGAAGAGTTTACCAGCGTTGCTCAGGTGAAAAGCAGCGTGGTTTTGCCGCTATCCCAGATTATCGGCCGCAAGCGCATTGTTTTTATAAAAGGTGAGCTTACGGAACTGGATTCACAGGCGCGCAAACTTAAGGTGGGCATCCGCACCTTAGAGTATGATTATTTAATTTTGGCTTTGGGCGACCGGCCGGATTTTTCCCGGGTGGAAGGCGCTCAGGAATACGCGCTAACTTTAAGCGGCTTACCCGGCGCTTTGCGAATACGCAACGCGCTGGAGTTTGCGGTGCAGGCTGCCAGCCATGAAGTACAGAGAGGAACACTGCGTGTCGTGGTCGTGGGCGGCGGGTACGTGGCGGTTAAATTTGCGGGCGAGCTGAAATCTTTTTTGGATATTTTATCGTGGAAATACGGCTACCCCAGGGAAAGACTGGAAATAATGATTGCGGAAAGTTCGGATAGATTAGTTACCGGCCTGGGGAAAGACTTCGGTCGCCAGGTATTAGAGAGGCTTACAGCTTTGGGTGTCAGGACCGAATTCCACCACCATGCAGTAAAATTTGACCACCACTTTGTGGAATTTTTAAACGGGGAGCGCATGAGCTACGATGTGCTGGTTTGGAGCCTGGGGACCGCTGCTTCCAGTCTGCCTGGCCCCATGGTCTTGCCTAAAACTTTGGCTGGACGACTGGAAGTGGATGAATATTTAAAGGTGAAGCAGGCGGCCAATATTTTTGCAGCCGGTAATATGGCCCAGGTGCTGGACAGGCACGGCCAGCCGGTGCCCCGAAGCGCTGCCGTGGCTGCGGAGCAGGGCAGGTACGTGGCGCAGGCCCTGACGTGTTTGATGCAAAACCAAAAACCCCGCGCGTATAGCCTCGGTTTTTACGCCGTGACCTTGCGCGTGGGCGGCAAATGGGGCGTGCTTCAAACGCGTCGCTGGTTACTGGCAGGCTATTTTGCCTATTGGGCGGATTTATATTTTCATTTCAGGCATTATTGGCGGCTCCTGGGTTTTGGACCGGCCGTGCGGTACGTTTTTCGGGAAAAAGAAATTTTTAGCCGCAACGATTAAAAAACCTCGTAGAGCTACGAGGTTTTTTTCTTATAGGGTTTTTTTGGTTTGGGCGGATTTTCTTTCCAATATTTCAAGGCTTCCTGCAGTTCAGCTTCGCTTTCCGGCTTTTTATTCATAATAAAGTTGCAGTCCGGAAAACGATTGCAGGCATAGAAAGTTTTGCCCCGCCCGCGGCTCTTTCGTTCCACCACGTCGCCAACCTGGCAATTGGGGCACTTAAAGCCGGTCTTGTTCCAGATTTTGGAGATGCCTTTGCATTTGGGGTAATCGACGCAACCCAGAAAGTAGCCGAAACGGCCCCGCTTTACTTCCATTTCCTTGCCGCAGATCGGGCATTTTTCACCCCGGGTTTTTTCCGTCAGCTCTTTGATTTTGGCCGCTTCTTCCGGCAAGGGCTGGGTGGTCTTGCATTCTGGGTCGGAGCAGGCCAAGAATTTGCCCATGCGGCCGAATTTGATTACCATATTTTTCCCGCAGGTCGGGCAGATTACGTCGGTCATTTCCACCTGTTTTTCCACGGTGGCTTCTTTTTCCGTCAAATGTTGCTTAAAAGGCCCGTAGAATTCTTTACAGATTTCCGTCCAGCCGATTTTGCCTGCCGCAATGTCGTCCAATTCTTCCTCAATGTGTGAGGTAAAGTTAATATCGACAATTTCAGGGAAGTTTTCCACCAACATGTCGTTGACCAGGGTGCCAATTTCAGTCGGCTGGTATTTTTTTTCAACTTTTTCCACGTACTCGCGGTCTTGGATGGTGGACAGAGTGGGTGCGTAGGTCGAAGGCCGGCCGACCCCAGCCGCTTCCAGGGCTTTAATCAGAGTGGCATCCGTGTAGCGCGCCGGGGGTTCGGTGAAATGTTGCTGCGGGGACAGCTGGTGCAGTTTAAGGTTTTCGCCGTTGTCGAGTTCGGGCAGGGTGTTTTCATCGTCTTCTTCGCTTTCCTCGTCGCGCCCCTCGGTGTAGGCCCGGATAAAGCCGTCGAATTTTACGGTCTGACCCGTGGCGCGGAAAGTGTAATTTTTTGCGCTAATGTCTGCCGCAGTCTGTTCTAAAACAGCGGGAGCCATTTGGCAGGCAATGGTGCGCTTCCAAATTAGGTTGTACAGCTTGTACTGGCCTTTATCCAAAAAGGTTTTTAGGCTTTCAGGCGTCCTGATTACGTCGGTCGGTCGGATGGCTTCATGGGCCTCTTGCGCCCCTTTGGACTTGTTAGTGTAAAACCGGGGTTTTTCCAGGGCGTAGCGTTCGCCGAATTCCTTTTTCACCACAGCTGCAATCGCAGACAGGGCCGAGGCCGCAAGGTTAAGGCTGTCGGTTCTCATGTAGGTAATCAAGCCCTGGCTGCCTTCTTCGCCCAAATCCACGCCCTCGTAGAGCTGCTGGGCAATAACCATGGTTTGTTTGGCCGACATGCCCAGCTTGCGCGCAGCTTCCTGCTGCAGAGTGGAGGTGGTAAAAGGCGGGGCAGGGTTCCGCGTGATTTCTTTTTTGCTGACGTTTGCGACCTGGTAGGCGGCGCCGGCCAGTTCTTTCAAAACGGTTTGCGCGGCCTGTTCGTTTTTTATTTCCAACTTACCGATGCTTTTGCCGTCTTTTTGGTGCAGCCTTGCCGTAAAGGTTTTTTTCTCGGCCAGTTTGGACAGTTCGGCTTCAATGCTCCAGTATTCTTCCCGTTTGAAGTTTTGGATTTCACGTTCCCTTTCCACTACCAGGCGGACCGCCACTGACTGCACGCGCCCAGCGGAAAGGCCGTAACGGATTTTGCGCCACAGGAAGGGGGAGAGTTCGTAGCCGACCAGGCGGTCCAGTACGCGGCGCGCCTGCTGGGCGTCTACCAGGTTCTGGTCAATGTCGCGCGGGTGTTCCAGGGCTTCGGCAATGGCGCTTTTGGTGATTTCGTGGAAAACTATCCGTTCCTTGGGTTTTTTTTCCAAACCCAAGGCTTGGATTAAGTGCCAGGAAATGGCTTCTCCCTCGCGATCTTCATCAGTGGCCAACACCACTTTGGGCGCTGTTTTGGCCAGGTTTTTCAGCTTGGCTACGGTTTCTTTGGCTTTGGCGGGTATTATATAGGTAGGGGTGAAGCCGTTCTCCACATCGATGCTCATTTTGCTTTTGGGCAAATCGCGCACGTGCCCCATGCTCGCTTCCACCTGAAACGCCCCGCCCAAAAAACGCGAAATGGTTTTCGCTTTGGTGGGAGATTCAACAATGATTAAAGGCTTGGACATTTTTTAAGAAAATTATTTAAAAGGTACGGAATGGATTTTACTGATGAACTCAGCTTCTGTCAAATGCGCCCGAAATTTTTATCGGACATTAATGTAAAGTTTTTTCAGTCAAACCGATTTTTTTCAAGATCTGTGCGCTCTCTGTTTCGTTGGCAAGTCGAGGGGTTGAGTAGTCGTCGATAATGATGGGCAGCAGCTCTATGCTTTGCAGGCTGGCCGCACTTTTTGGCCCCTGCAGCCCAGAATTGTCCGCTGGAGCTTTTTCCAGGTTGATTTTTAAGATTAGCCCCTCGCGGGTTTCCTGGCTCCACATCTGGTCAAAAATGAAATTACCCAGAGAGTAAAAAATGTATTTGCCCTGGTATTTTTCCACGCTCTGGACCCAATGGGGGTGCGCGCCAATCACCATGTCCGCGCCCGCGTCAACGGCCGCATGCGCAAAGATGGTTTGCGCCTGGTTGGGCGTGCGGGTGTATTCGGTACCCGCGTGCATGCTGGCCACTATAAAGTCGCAGGAAGGCCTGAGGCTTAAAATGTTGGCCTTTAGATGATCCAAGTCTTCCATGCGGGCAACGAAGTTGTTTTTGGCCTTGCCGCCATCATTAACAGAGGCATATGATGCGCCAATAAAGCAGGTGGTGATGCCGTCTGTTTTTACTTTGGCCGGTCGCCAGGCATCTGCCTGGTCTTTGCCTGCGCCAATGTGCTGTATGCCTAAATCGTCCAAGAAGTGCACGGTGGATTCCAGTCCAGTGATACCCTGGTCAAGCGCGTGGTTGTTGGCTAAATTCAGGACTTTGAATTTAGTTTTAGCCAGCCCGCCCAGCGTGCTGGAGCTGGCCGCAAAAACCAAGCTATTGCCCCCAAAGGTTCCCGGGCCGTCGACTATGGGCGACTCCAGGTTGCCAAAGGAAAAGTCCGCGCTTTGGAGTGTGTTGCTGATTTGGTAAAAAGGCGCCGCGGGGTCGCCTGCGGCCTTGATTTTTTCGGCCACATGGCGCGAAAGCATAATGTCGCCCGTGGCTATGAAACTGGCCTGGCGGGGTGCTATTGGGTTTTTGCCCAAAGCCGCCGCCTCGTTATAGTATTGGCCGAGGCTTTTATTTGCGGCTGTCGGATTTTTAAAGCTGTATGTTTTTTTAGAGAGGCCCGCGTAGGGGTCGGTATTTCTTTGGAGCAGTCCCCAGGCCGCAGCCAGGGCAAAAAGCAAACCCAATAAAATTTTCCAGTAGTTTTTCTTTAAGTCCATAAATGTAAAAAGCTCTTAATGGCTGAGTGCGTATTGCTGGCCTCCTAAGTTTCTTATTTTGCCTTTCATTTCCAGAAATGTCAAAGCCGAGCTGGTTTCGGCGGGCGACAGGCCGGACAATTTAATCAGTTCGTCTATCGCCAAAGGTTCCCGCCGCAGGATTTTTAAGAGCTGGATTTCGGTTGGCGAATCTCCAAATAGGCTTTGGTTTTCTGTGCCTATGTTTCGGCTGTCCAGATTCAGGTCTTCCAGGATATCCCGGGCATCGCTGACTAGCCGGCCTCCCATTTTGATGAGGTTGTTGGGGCCGCGGCTTTCAGGTACGTAAATGGGTCCGGGCACGGCATACACGGTTCGGTTTTGCTCCAGCGCGTGGCGCGCGGTTATCAGGCTGCCGCTATCCAAATCGCATTCGACTACCAGCGTGCCTACGGCCAAACCGGATATGATGCGGTTGCGGGAAATGAAATGGTGGCGCAGGCAGGGGGTGGCTGGCGGGTATTCGCTTACAAGCGCGCCGCCCGCAGCCAGAATTTCTTCGGCTAAGAGAGCGTGGTTTTGCGGGTATAGGCTTTTTTTATCCAGGCCGCCGCCCAGTACCGCAATGGTGCGGCAGCCCAGTTTGACTGCAGTATGGTGGGCCAGCGCGTCTACTCCGTAAGCCAGGCCGGAGACAATAACCACCCCGGCCAGGCACAAGGGTTCGACCAGGGTGGGCGTGACACTGCGGCCGTAGGTGGTAATTTTGCGCGTGCCGACTACGGCCAGGCAAAGTTCGTCATTTTGTTCCAGCCGGCCTTTGACGTATAACAAAACCGGAAAACGCCCGGTCTCAAGCAGCAGCTGGGGGTAGGCAAGGTCGCGGTAAGATATTAGGAAAATATTTTCCCCTGCCAACCTTTGGGTTTCCAGTTCCAGCGACACGCTGTTTTTTAGAGCACTGAATTTTTTTGCCAGTTCCGGCTCAATTCCCGCTGCCACCAGCTCGTTGGTGCTTGCAGTATAAGCCCGGGCAAAAGTTTTAAAATGTTCTCCAATTTTATAGAGCCTGGCTGGCCCGAACTCCGGCAGCAGATTGAAAGCATGGATGTATAAATTTTCAGGGAAGCCCATTTTTGCTTAGTTTATGCGCGTTTTAGCCTTGACAAAACCCTCAAAATGGTATATAATATTATATCAGTATACGGTCAGAAGGAGTTTTGCTTAGTTTGTTTGTTTCTTGGATCCTACATGCAAGTAGCTCGAAACAGGTATGATCCCTCCTACTACTTGTTTTGGCATCAAGTAAAGGTTTGTAGGCGTTTGCTTGCGGCCTTTCACTTGCAGGTAGGGTCCTCTAAACAAACAATAAATCCCGCAGAGCGCGGGATTTTTTTTATACTCCGAGTTTTAAAAATTGGTCAACTTCATTTTTTACTTTGGGCAGCACCTCAGCGTCCAGCTGTGCCAGTTCCTGGGGAGTAAAGTTCTGCAGGACAAAGGCGTCGGTGGGCGGGTTCTTTTTGTCTATCCGGGTTTCAACCCCGATGCGCACCCGGCTGAAGTTTTGGCTGCCCAGGGCGTCAATAATGCTCTGCACGCCATTGTGTCCGGCTGCCGAAGACCCCGTGCCGGTACGCAGCGCGCCAAAGGGCAAATCCACGTCATCGTGTAGAACCATCAGGTCATGTTCGGTATCCAGTTTGTAGTAGTGGCAGATTTCCGCCACCGCTTCGCCCGAAAGATTCATGTAAGTCAGGGGCTTGATAAAAAAGATTTTCAGGCTGCCGAAATGCAGTTCGCAGATTTGGGCTTGGAACCTGGACTGGCAGGCCAGGGGGTGGATGCCTTTTAAGAAAAAATCCACAGCCAAAAATCCGGCGTTGTGCCGCGTTTTTTGGTATTTGATTTCGGGATTGCCCAAGCCGACAACGAATTTCATAGCTATTTTGATTATAACACGTTAAAAGAAAAAACAAAGTAATCAAAAAACCCAGGGCGGCCTGGGTTTTTGCAAAAACGTTTTATGAATTGGTGAGGGCTTTATCTTTTTTCAGGAGTTTCAGCAAAATGGGCGTACCCCAGAAACCCAGCTCTTTGACCATTGAGTTTTCCAAAAATTTTCTGAACTGCATGGAAATGGCCGCGGGGTGGTTGACCAGCATTTGGAAGGTGGGCGGGTTGGTGTCGACCTGGTGCAGGGAAAAAACCTTGGGCCGTTTTTGGTCGCGCAAAAGCTTTGGCGGGTTGGTTTTAAGTTTTTTTGACAGGTATTCTGCCAGCACCTGGCTGTCAATTTGCTTGTTCCGCGCTTCGTAAATAGGTTTAACGGCTGCCAGGGCTTCGGGCAGGCCCTGGCCGTTCTTGGCGGAGACAAAAAATGCCGGACACATCCAAAGAAACGGGAAAAAACGGCTGACATAATCCCGCAGCATGTCTTCTTTGCCGTGGTAGATGTCGAATTTGTTGGCGAGAATCACGCAGCCTTTTTCCATGGCAAAAATTTCCTGGGCCACGCGCTGGTCCTGCTTGGTCACTTCCTCGGTTGCGTCGATGACAAAAAAACACACATCGCTGCGGCGGATGGCCTTGAAGGTTTGGAACCCGGAGAACAGGTCGGGTTTGGATTGCCGGTGCTCTTTCTTTTTTAGTCCGGCGGTATCGATAAAAGTGTAGGCCGTGCCGTCGATTTCCATTTGAGAATCTATGGCCGTGCGGGTGGTGCCGGGAATAGGGGAGACCACTACGCGTTCTTGTTTGAGGATGGCGTTAAATAGGCTAGACTTGCCCACGTTGGGTTTGCCGACAATGGATACGGCAATCCTGCTTGCGTGGGTGGAATCTTCGGTTGGTGTTTCGCGTTTGTGGGCCAGGGTCGTGGCCAGGTGGTCAAGCAGGTCGCCGATGCCCCGGCCGGTGATTGCGGAAACCGCAAAAGCGTTTTTAATGCCCAGCCGGGCGAAGGCCGCCAGGCTTTCTTCCAATTTTTTGGGCGAATCCACCTTGTTAACGGCCAAGGCCACGGGGATTTTTAGGCTGCGGAATTTTTTTATGACTTTCGGGTCCAGTGCGGCGGCAGGCTCCTTGCTGTCCACCAGCAACACTGCCATGTCGGCTTCCGCCAGTGCAAATTCGATTTGTCTTTGAATGGAGGCTTCCAGTTCGTCGCGGTTCTGGAAAGCCAGACCCGCAGTGTCGACCAGGGTAAAATTGCGGCCGCCCCAGCTGATGTCCAAATATTGCCGGTCTCGGGTGGTGCCCGCCAGCTCCGAAGTTACAGCCAAAGGTTTGCCGGCGATTTTGTTTAACAACGTGGATTTGCCCGCATTGGGCGGGCCAACAATGGCAATAATAGGTAGAGTGTCTTTCATGCGCGGTTTGGTTGAATATTCAGGTTAAAATATCAGGCGGCACTGTTAATTTTTCTGGCCCAGCAGCACCACCAGGTCGACTTTGTCTTTGTCGATTTTTATGCCGGGCGGCGGAGTGGTGACTTCCACGGCGTGCAGTTCGTTTTTTATAAATTCCGTGGTGGCGGGTTTGGGGTTGACCTGGTAGACCAGGTTTTCGGTTAGGGGCCCCTGGCTGTAGCCAACTTCCCAAACCGTCAGCCCCGCGCCTTTCAGCGTTTTAAAAACTTGGTTGTATTCGGTCTTGTCGCCTGTGCTGGTGCCAAGCCAGACCACGCTGCCTTCTTCTTTCAGCCGGCCCACGGTAAAACTGTTTTTAAAGTAATTTTGAATATCGCTTTCTGTTTTGCCCGGACAGGCGACCAGCACCCAGGCGCCGGTGCCCTCCATAATTTTTGGGCAAATCAGCCCGGTTTCTTCGTCCAGCGATGAACTGAGGAACTTCTGGATATTTTTTTCTTTCATCAGGCTGTAGAGGCGGAAAATTTCCCCGGGGTTGATGTTGGTGTGGAAGTGGTCGGCGAACGTGTTAAGCAGACTGTTGATTTTACCTGAATCGGTTATGAGATTGAGGCTAAAGGCTTTGGTTTTGAAAGCTGAAATTACCTTTTGCTGCCGGAGGCTGCGGGCAAAATCCGAACCTTCACCGTTGTTGCCGTGGCGGGAGCGGGCGAACTCCAAGGCAGTTTTGCCGTCCAAATGGGCCGGGCCTTGCTTAAAGGTAATAGGCGGCAGGTAGCCAATGCCTGAATCGGGGAACTGGGCGTCGGTAAAGGTGCGGTCCACGTTGACATCCACCCCGCCTAAGAGATCGATGGCTTTTTCAAATCCGGTGAAATCTATCACGGCAAAATAAGGCAGTTTCAGTCCGGTCACTTTTTCCGTAGTTTGGGTCGCCCACTGGCCGGCTTCGTTGTAATCTTTGTGCAGGTTGTAGCCTTCTGCAAAGGCGGCGTTGATTTTCCGGTAGCCGAGATTATTAGGCAGTTCCACCAGGTAGTCGCGGGGCAGGGAGGTGAGCGTGGCTTCGCCGATGTCAGGCCGGATTTGGGCGACAATCATGGTGTCGGTCAGGTAAGGACCGTCGTGGCCTTCGCCGCCAATACCCAACAGCAGGATGTTAATCTGGCCCAGGTCTTCGCCTACCAGGGTGGTACCCCCGAAAGTGCCCCGGATGGCGAATTGGATTTTTTGCAGAAAGGAATACTTTTGGCCCACAAAGATTTTATCGGAAAGGTTCATGGCCTTGCTGACCACCAAGCCGCCTAAAATTAAAATCGCCAGCAGAATCGTGACGAAAAGAGTTTTAAAAACCCGGTGCCGTTTTTTCGGGGCAAGGCTGGGTTTTAACAGGCTGAGCTCGGGTGTGTTTGCCTGGGGCCGAAAGTCGGGCAGCCCAACCCGGCTGTTAATCTGCGGCGGGGTTGGCTTTTTCGGTTCTAGAGAGTCGATATTTTTCATAAGTTTGCCCAGGTATTATAACCGAATTTGCGCCATAAGTTAAGCCGCCTGTTTTTCTCTTGCATTGCCGCCTCAAATCGTGTATATTTTACCCAGCATGCGGCGAATGCCGCGCAAAACAGGCGGTAAACCGCAAACCAAGAAGGTTTGTCCTGCTGCATCTTTTGGACAATTAGCTCAGGCTTACCCTGTTGCAAATGCCTGGACAATTAGCTCAGCTGGTTAGAGCGCGCCGTTCACATCGGCGAGGTCACTGGTTCGAATCCAGTATTGTCCACCATTTGCAACAGGGTGAAGTTAGAGCCCGCCGCCTTTTCTTGACTCTGCCCGGGAAATCCGTAGAATAATCCTACACAAGACTAAACCGCCATTTATGCCCGAGGAAACAAACAATCAGGAAAACCAAAATCAGAGCCCTGTCGCATCGTTTGGTTTATTTTTATGGGATTTGGTCAAAATTTTTCTTTTGGCCATGATTATTATCCTGCCGGTCAGGACTTTTTTAGCTGAACCGTTTATGGTTTCCGGCTCTTCCATGATCCCGAATTTCCATGACAAGGACTATTTAATTGTGGACCGCCTGTCTTACCGGATACATAATCCCCAAAGAGGCGATGTGATTGTGCTTAAGTTTCCCAAAGACACGACCCAATACTTTATTAAGCGTATAATCGGCCTTCCGGGCGAAACTGTAATTTGCGAACAGGGCCGGGTGGCGGTGGAGGCGTCTGGAGAAGCCGCGCCGCAAATACTGGCTGAAACCTACCTGCCCAGCACCGCACTCACCCAAAACTGCAAACCCAAGCAGGTTTTAGGCAGTGACGAGTATTTCGTGCTTGGCGACAACCGCATGGCCAGCAGCGATTCCCGGGTCTGGGGGATTCTACCCAAAGATGATATTGTCGGCCGGGTTTGGCTCCGAATTTTTCCTTTCCATGACTTTGGGTTTATGGCGACACCGAGTTACGCCCAGTAGCCTTCAGCGCTTTCTTTTTTAGTCTAAGCATTCAGCTTTTCCATTACCATGGGTCGTCCAAAAAAGAACCCGACCGCCTCAGGCGGTTATGTGTCCAAAAAAATCCAGAGCCTGCCGGGCTCTACGGATATTATTACCTCCGCCGATGCGCTGTGGGATATTTTGCTGAAGCGTTTGTCCAGGACCGCCCGGGCGTACGGCTTTAACCGGGTGGAATCGCCGCTTTTGGAAGAGTCGCGCCTGTTTGAAAGCGCGGGCGCTTTTAACCCCGGGCAGGCAGTGGCCATTTCGGACCAAGCTTATGGCCGGCCGGTTGTGCTCCGGCCCGCGTTGTTGCCGTCAGTGCTCCGCGCCTATGTCCAGCAAAAAATTTACGAAACTTCTCCTGTCAGCAAATGGTGGTACAGCGGCTTTACCGTAGCCCAGAAAGAAAAAAGCCAGGCCGCATCGGATTTTAATTTTGGTTTTGAGGTGTTCGGCACGTTTACCCACTTAACCGAAGCCCAGCTGATTTCCGGCGTCTGGGAGCTGTTCCAGTCTTTGGGGCTCAAGGATTTGGCTTTGGAAATCAACAGTATCGGGGAAGAGGCTTGCCAGCGGGTTTACGAAGAGGCCTTGGCCGGATACCTGAGCGGCAAAAAATATGAGCTGTGCGACGCCTGCAGCGAGCACTTGAAAGGCAGGGTGTTGAACGTGTTGCGCTGTGAAAATTTGGACTGCCAGGCTTTGACAGCCGAAGCCCCGACCATTTTGGACTATTTGGATCCGAAAAGCCATAAGCATTTTACCAACATCCTCGAAGCTTTGGATGAAATGGGGATTCCTTACCAGCTTAACCACCTGTACAGCGGACCCGAGGGCCACAGCCGCACTAATTTTGTGATAAAGCAAAAAACCAAAACAGGCAGCCTGGTGCTGGGCGAAGGCGGTTACCATGACGGCGTAATTCAGAACATTTGCGGGAAAAATTTTTGTTCTTTTGGTTTTTACGGCAGCCTGCAGAAAGTTTACGACCTGCTGACGGCCAGCCGGGTGACGGTTTCCCGCGAGCAGTCCAGCGAAGTTTTTCTGGTGCCTTTGGGCGAACTGGCTTCCAAAAAGGCCCTGCGGCTGTTCAGGGATTTGATCAGCAGCAAAATTTCTGTTTACGACCATTTTGGCGACGCGGGTGTAAAGAACCAGCTCAAAGCGGCCCAAACCTTCAAAGCCCCCATTGCCTTGATTATGGGGCAGAAGGAAGCTATGGATGAAATGGTGATTTTGAGGGATGTAAAATCCGGCATGCAGGAAGTTATTTCTTATGATAAAATAGTGGAAGAAGTGAAAAAGCGCCTAGGCAAGTAATTAACGGAACAAATATGGAAGATTGCGTATTTTGCAGCATCGTCAATAAAACTTTGGAAAAGGAATTGCTTTACGAAGACGACAAGGTGGTTGTTTTCAAAGACATCCTGCCTAAAGCGCCCGTGCATTTGCTCATTGTCAGCAAGGACCATATTGTATCCATTAACCACATTGCGGACACGCAGGAGAATTTGGCCGGGCATATGGTTAACGTAGCCAGAAAAATGGCTTTAAAGTACGGGGTTTACGAAAGCGGTTACCGGCTTATTTTTAATGTGGGCCGGGACGGCGGCCAGGTTATTCCCCATCTGCATCTGCATTTGCTCGGTGGTAAAACCTTGGAAGCCTAAAATGAGAAAATTGCCGCCCCGCTGTTTAAAGCGGGGCGGTTTTTTATGCCTTCGGGGCAGGGTGTTGCCAGCTTTATCATTCGGGCTGGCAGCCTTTTCGGCTTAGGTTTGACCAAAGCCCAAAATTTCTGTATAGTATTGGTATCTGTTAACGAGAAAGGAGAGTGAGTTTTTCAACATGGTAGAAGTCAAACGCAAAGATAATGAATCATTTGAGAGTTTGCTGAGGCGTTTCAACCGCAAAATCCAACAGAGCGGCGTGCTTATTCGCGCCCGCAAAACTCGTTTTTTTGAATCTCCCAAGTCCCGCAATTTGCAAAAAGTTGCCGCCAGAAGGCGCTCGCAAATCCGCAGCGAAAAGGAAGAACAGAAAAAAATGATGCGCCCGGTCAAGAAATTCGGCCGCAGATAAATATGACTCATGACAGATAACTTATTCTCTTAAAGAGGGGATATAAGTTATCCAATTATTAGTCATAATTCGGAAATAAAAATGCTTTCGCTATCACAAATTGAAACAGACCTGGTGGCGGCTATCAAATCCAAGCAGCAGGCGCTGGTAGAGACCCTGCGGGGGCTTAAAACACGCATCCAAAACGAGCAGATTGCCAAAATGAAGGAATTGGCTGAGGCTGATATTGTGGCTTTGGTAAAGTCGGAGGTGAAAAGGCGCAAAGAAGCTGCGGAAACTTACGTTTCCGGCGGCCGGGCTGAATTGGCGGAAAAAGAGCTGATGGAAGCCGGGTTTTTGGAAAAATATTTGCCGCCCCAGATGAGCGAGTCCCAGATTGCGGAAATGGCGGAAAAAATTATTGCGGAAAAAGGTTTTACGGCTGCGGATTTTGGCAAGGCCATGGGGCAGCTTAAGGCCCAGGCCGGACAGAACGCGGACGGTTCCTTGCTTGCCAAGGTCCTAAAAGAGCAACTAAAGTAATTTCAGCTAGGTTATTTTTCATGCCAAAAGAACACTACATTGTCGGTTTGGACGTAGGCACTTATGCGGTGCGGGCGGTCCAGGCCAAATATAACCCTGAAAAAAATGAATTCAGCGTAATTGGCGCCTCGGAAGTGGAGTCCCGCGGCGTGCGGCGCGGCGTCATCGTGGACATAGAAGAAGCCGTTTCTTGCATTTCCAAAACTTTGGAGCGCTTGGAGCGCATGACGGGCGTGCCCGTGTCCGCGGCTAACGTTTCGGTTTCCGGCGGGCACGTGTCCGCTTTGCAGTCCCACGGCGTGATTGCGGTTTCCCGGGCTGACGGCGAAATTTCAGAGGCCGATGTGGTGCGCTGCATTGACGCCAGCCAGGCCATCTCCATCCCGCAGAACCGCGAGGTGCTCCACGTCTTTCCCAAGACTTTCACTTTGGACGGCCAGACCGGCATCCGCGACCCGCTTGGCATGAGCGGCATCCGTCTGGAAGTGGACAGCGTGATTGTCCAGGCCGGTTTGCCTTTTGTAAAAAATCTGACCAAAGCGGTCATGCAGGCGGGTTTGGAGATTGAAGACCTGGTTCTGGCGCCCTTAGGCGCCAGCGAAGCCGTGCTTTCCAAGCGCCAGAAAGATTTGGGAGTGTGCCTGGTGGATTTGGGTGCGGGTACGACCAGTATGGCCGTATTTGAAGAAAGCGACCTTGTCCATACCGTGGTTTTGCCAGTGGGCAGCCAGCATATTACCAACGATATTGCCATTGGCCTCCGGTGCAGCATCGAGACCGCGGAGCGCGTGAAATTGGATTATGGCCATTCGGACCCGAAAGCTATTGCCCGGGACGAGGAGATAGATTTGTCCAAAATAGACCCAGGCGAAGAGCAGAACACGACGCGCAATTACGTGGTCGAAATCATTGAAGCCCGCTTGGAAGAAATTTTTAACATGGTGAATGCGGAATTGAAAAAAATTTCCCGCGACGGCAAACTGCCGGCCGGTATTGTGCTGACAGGCGGGGGAGCTAACTTGCCGGGCGTAGCGGATTTTGCCAAGAAGCATTTGCGTTTGCCAGTGACTATCGGCAAGCTCCAGAACATTTCAACCATTATTGACCGGGTGCAGGATCCGAGCTTTGCCACGGTTTCCGGTCTGGCCCTGTGGGGCGAAGAGTTTGGGCATGGCGGGGGCGGCGATTCCTTGTCCTCGGTCCTGAATAAATTTTTAAAACACCCCAAAGCGGAAAAGGTGAAGAGTTGGTTTAAATCTTTCCTGCCCTAGTAAATTAAAGTTAAAAAAACCCTCAATTTGAGGGTTTTTTTAATGCCATACCGCCCGAATTATAAGTAGTTATGTGAAAACTTGTTTTAAATAAGGGTAAAATTAGGCAGGACTATTGACAATTGGCCATTTTTTTGCTATAATAGTGGGTCAAAATTATCAGTGTATTTATGCCGGTAATTTTGGCCAATTGTACCTTTTTATTCCGTAGGAGGAATAAGTGCTACTTAATTTAGAGGTGTCCTTTGCGACAAGCAGGCGATTTTTCGTCTTTTTGTGGCAGAGGACACCTACGTGTGTTCCGAAGCCGCGCAGAGGTCCTCTGGCGATTTTTTCTGGGAGCGTTTAACAGCGTTTCCAAAACCGGAATGTAGTTTAGACACAGACTCCATGGAGATGATTCGATGAAACGATTGACCCTGATGTTCGCCTTCGTGCTGGCGCTGGCCATCACGTTTTCTCACTCGGCTCTCGCGCAGTTTGGCGGAGCCGAAAACCCGGGGATCCAGGCCCAGGCAGATGCGGCACAGGCGAAAGCCGATGCCGCGGCTGCCAAGAAGCAGGCCGACGATCTCAAGAAAGAAGTGGACACGCTCAAGAAGGGCGGCGGCCTCACATCCGACAACACGTGGATGTGGTGGTTGCTGCTGCTGATTCCGATCGGTCTCGGGGCATGGTGGTTCTTTTTCCGTAATCGTGGAGAGGGGCAACCGCCTATCGTTCCCGAACCGGCTGCGCCTGCGGAACCCGAGAATCCGAACCCGCCCGCTCCCGACAACGGTGGTGGCGAACCCCCGGCTCCTCCGGCGCCCGCACCGCAACCCGAACCGGCTGCGCCTGCGGAACCCGAGAATCCGAACCCGCCCGCTCCCGCTCCTAACCGCAACCCGAACCCGGCACCCATTCTGGACGACGCAGCCAAAAGCAGGCTGAGGCAGACACTTCCGGTGATTGCTTTCGTGTTGCTTTTCAGTGGTCTCGCTTCTTCCGTCCGCGCCGCGAACTGCTTCAACACCGCGGCCCCGGTCGGCGGCGCCTCTCCGGTGCCGATCGCTATTGTGAAGGAATCCAACACCCTTCGCTGCAACAACTCCAGCCCTCTCACCGTGTTTGACGAGAGCGGCCGGGCAGTTGCCACGGGGACGCGGACTATCACCTTCACTCCCACAACCTCCGGCCGTTACCATATCCGCGCAGGCAGGGTCACCATCAGTCCGCTGGTGGTCACGGACCGCTACGGCGCGTTCCTGATCAACGGCTCTGTGGATCTGTCCCGCGGTTCGGTCTCTTCGGCTGACGCCACGGCGCGCACTCAGGCCAAGCAGGCTGATGTCAAGGCCAACGCGGCAATGAGCCGGGTGACCACTACCGAGAAGTCGGTGGGGACGCTCAGTGACCAGATCAAGGCCATCGCCGCCGCGCACGACCGACTGGAGGAGCGCGTCTCCGCTCTGGAAAGCCGGCCGGCCCCCCGGGTCGACCTGGCTCCTTTGGAGCAGCGCGTGGCCACGCTCGAAGCCGAGCTGGCGCGAGTGAAGGCCACGGCCAACACTGCGCTCAGTACCGCGCAACAGGCAGATGCCAAGGCTACCGATGCCAACACCCGGTATGAAGAGATGGGCCTTGCCCGGTTTAAGACCGGCCTGTTCCGTTCCAAAACCGTGGTTGAGGCCGTCGAAGACGCCAAAGCCAAAGCCAGCAAACAGTAGCACTACAATCGCCGTTCCCCGCACGCCTGTAAAAAGGCCGGCGGGGGACACACACTCGAAAAAAGGGCCGGCCTCACAGCTTGCCCTTTTTTCCATGCCTGTTTTTTATTTTGGTCAACCGAGTCACATATGTGACAAAAGTGCTGATTTTAATTGGATTTTGGCAGGCAAAAGAAGTGAGTTGTTTTTTTAAAAATGAACCGTTTATGCTATAATTAATTTAAATTAAGCCAAAAATTAAGCATTGGAAACAAAAATATGAACCCTTCATTAACCTCCGCACAATATGTTGAAGATTTTTTGCAGGCGTTGTTAACCGAAGCTGGTATGGACACGGTTTCGGCTGAAGTCAAAGAACAGATGCTGACGGACTTAAGGGCCCGTTTGCAGGACCGGCTGTTCGGTACCATTGTTATGAATTTGAGCGACGGCAAGCTTACCGAATTCCGCGAATTGGTGGACAACGGCGGCTCGCAGGACGAGTTGGAAAAATTTGTGGATGCCAATGTACCCAATTCGGCTGAAGTGTTTGCCCAGGCCATGATGACTTTTCGTAGCGATTATTTAGGCTTACAGGAATAAGCCTTTTTATTTTACCCAAATTAACTTTGCCCACTATGCCAGAAGGAGAAAATAGGGTTATTTTATCTTCCGATCTTGAGCCTAAGCCCAGCCGCGAACAACGCCAGGGGCAAGAGGGGAAAGAACAGCAAAAAGAAAAACTGAAAACGCGGGAATACTTGGACCGGGCGGTTTTGGAATTGAAAAATTTGCTAAAAGATTTGCCCCGAGACTCCAAAGAAGGCAAGCGCGCAGAGCATACCCTTAGGGCGGTGGAGTGGGCTTTGGGTAATTTGGGGAAAAATGGCGCGGGTGAAGGCAAGTACCGCCTGGAAATGAAAGACCACGAAGGCAAACCGGCCAAGTGGCCGGAGGGCAGTCCAGCAGTGCAGGACGAAGGCGTGCCCGTGGATGAGTTGATTGATTTGCTGAAAGGCCGCGCCCAAGAGCTGAATACTGAAGTCAGAAAAAAGGACAGCGTCAAAAAGAAAAAGCAAGCAATGGATGCACTGTGGGAGCGGTATAATTTGGCGCACGAGGTGGATTTAAAAGACCAGACGCACGATAAGGCCTGGGTGTATAGCCAGTGGGAGCAAGCCAAAAAGGCCTATGAGGCCGCCCAGGAAGCCTATGAATTGGGGTATGATGCAAAAGGCAAAGAGCTGGACGAACTGGCCGGGGAGCTTTACAAGCGGAGCGAAACTCACTTTCAGGCGCATTTCAGCCATGAGCTGCCTTTAAGCAAGGAAGAGTCCGACAAGCAGAATGTGCGTACTACCCATGAGGCGTATTTAATTCACCATGACTACCGCAAAACAAAAAACAAAGATCAGGATTATCAGGCGGCCATGGATGCCATGGGCAAAAGAAGGGAACTGATTTTGGAAGAAAAGAAAGAGACTGAGATAATCCAGGGGCCGACGGGTCCGACTGAGGGTCCTGTGCAAGGCCCCACAGAAGGCCCCACAGAATTTATTAAAGGCCCAGAGCGCGTGGCTATTGTTAATGCCGAAGCGCAGGTAGAGCTTTTGGCCCGTAAGCGCGCCAACGAGAGGCTGACGGAAATGTTCAATGGCGCCGGACGGCTTAAAAAAATGTGGTATCGCGCCTGGGAAGAAGGCTACCGCCAGCAGCTGATTGACGAAGAGCGCAAGAAAATTTTAGGCGAAGGCAACAAAGCCAACTGGCTAAAGCGCAAACTGTTCGGGGCAAAGGAGTTTGATGCCACGGGCAAGAAAAATTTGTTTGCCGGTACGGCTTCGGAAGGCGAAAATAAAACCGAGCTAACGGCTTTGGCTGAGCGGTTTTCCAAAGGCTACATTAAAGAATCGGAAGGCGAACAGAAAGAGCAGCTGCAAGACCCCGAATTCAACAGCCAGCTCAATGACTTGGTTTTTAAATATGTGGAAGGCGGACTGTCGGACGAAGAATTTGAGAAGCAGAAAGATGAGATGATTGCGGCTATCGGTAAAAAATATCCGGAGAGTTTTGCGGCCGGCAAATTGACAGCGGACAATTTTTTGGAGGCGGCGCGGGAGTTTAAGAAAATCCACGAGCATTCCAAAAAGCTGGCCCGGGTGGATATCAATCTGGGCATAGATTTGGGCAATGCCAAGCAGGCCATCAAAACCCAGGCTAACCTAAAATGGACGGACAGGATGATTGCCAAGCTCCAGAAATACCCCGGCATTGGCCATGTGTTTACTCCGGGCAGCGTAGGGTTTGGGGTTTCCGTGGGTGGCTATTTATTTAAAAAACCTTTGTATTTTGTGGGCGGCGCGGCGGGCGCGGGCGGCATCTTAGGCGGCATGCGGCGCAATTTTGAGCAGAAGCGCGATTTGGAAATGCACCGCATTGAAGCGGCCATGGGCAATAAGATTGCGGACTATGGACCGGCAGCCAAGCGCCGCCAGGAAATGGAAAAATATGTGCATGAAATGAAAAATGCCTCCGAAGTGAGCGCGGAATTGGCCAGTTTGCGCGCGGCTTTCGAAGCCGGGCCCAGCCCTGAAAATGCGGCGGCTTTAACCAAGCTTTTGGCGGAAACGGAAGCGCGTATGTCGCTTTCCGAAGAACGGCAGCGGGATTTGATTTCTTTTGACGGCGAAACTACGCTGGAGCGCGGCCGGCTGTTTTTGCTAAAAGAACTCGCCGAGGCCAAAGTAAAGCTGGGTAATAAGGGCTTTGATTCCAATATTGCCGGCAGCCAGGACTATAAAGATTTTATGGCTTCTTTGGGCGGCAATATGGACAAATTGGAAAAAAGCGAAAAGTACAAGCGCTGGAAAGAAAACACGAAAGCCGCAGCCGTGGGCGCAGTTACCGGATTGGTGGTGGGCGGCTTGGCCCAGCAGGGGGCAGCGGAAATCGGCGACCGTGTTTCCTGGCTTTCCTGGCTGCGGCCGGGAGGCCGGGCTACGGGCATGGAGCGGCTTTATCACTTTGTTAAAGGCGATTTGCCGACCGCGCCTTCGGGTGCGGGTTTGGCTGAAGTGGTGGGGATTGCCGGCGCGCACGGCACTGTTAAGATTGACGGCTCCACTGAGCTGGTCCAAAATCGGTCAACCGGCTTATGGAATCTGGTGGATAAGGCCGACCATACCAAAATTTTGGCGGAAATGGATATAGATCCCGCATCAGGACAGCTTACGCCCCGGCCGGGGAGCTTTGACCATAACCTTATTGATTTTTCTTCCCGCACCGCGGGCGGCGGGCACCGGAGCGTGGCCGAATGGATGCAGGACAGCCGCGCCGGCTTGCCGAAGGGGGCAAATATGGAGCATTTGCATACGGAGATGTTTTACGACAACGACACCCCGGCGCCAAAGTTTGATTTCAACGAACTTCGGTTTTACATGCACGCAGATCCTCACGGCAACATTACCATGGATGCGGGCAAGATCCGGGAATACCTGGAAGAGAATTTTTCCCAAGTGTCGGGTTCCAGGCATGGCGAGCGGGCGTTGGATATTGTCAGTGCCTTTAAAAGCGGGGAGATAAAAATTGCCATCGCACCTGACCCGGACCATCCGGGAGAAATGTTCACTTTCCAGCCAAATGCCGCAACGGGTGAATATGTGCTGCCTGCAGGCAGTGAAGTTGCCAAAATGTTCGGTGTGGACGGCTCGGGCAATGTTACCTATAAAGGCAACGGCTTTATGGGCATGATAGAAAACCCCAAAGGCAGTGCCGTTGCCCGCTGGATAAACAGTATCCGTGGCAACGGCGAAGCCATTGAAACAGGTCCGGGCCAGCGCGTGATTAATGAGATTACCAGGAAGTATCCGCGCGAATGGTGGATGCCCTGGATTGGCATTTTCAGGCGCAAGGCTCTGGAGCAAAAGCAGAAAAAAGAATTGGGCGGCGAACAGAAGGGGAAGGGCTCGCCTGGCCAGGAAGGCGAAGGCCACGGCAATGAAAAGCCGATTATTGTGGATACGGAAGGCAAAAAAATTGAACCAAAGTTTATCTACTTTGAGGAAGAGGAAGAAACCGAGGAAGCGATAAAGAAAAAGCTGCTGGGTAAAAAGTTTAAACAGAAGGTGGCTGTGGATACGCGCGGCCAGAAAATTACCAATGACCGCAAAGATTACGGCAAAGACTACCCGCAGAAGTTTCCGTTTAAGGACGAAAAGCAAATGGCCGATTATCTGGTCAACGTGCTCAAGGGGACGGGCAAATTTTTTGCCCGGGCAGAAGATTTGGATGCGCTGAAAAAATTGGACCAGGCTGGCAAGGTGAAGTTTTTGGAGGAGCGGATTAAAAAAGCCCGCACGACCGGCCTGGAGCTGCGCGACGGAGTCATTAAGCCGGAGGCGGCCCAGGAGCTGACCAGTTTCGTGCTGAACCGGGTCAATGAAGAGTTTGCCAAGTACGGGCAGGCGGGCCGGAGCGAAATGCCGGATGCCAGCAAAGTGCATATTGTCAGCATTTACGAGTTCCAGGCCCAGGCCGAATTGGGCGGCCGGGACGCTTTGGGCCTGTGTTTTACCCAAAACGGCGAAATTTTCATCAATTATGAGCTAATAAAAGAGGCGGCGGCCAACAGCGACGAATTTGTCCGTGAATTAAAGCGCACAATTGCCCACGAAGTGGTCCATGGGGGCGCGGCGGCCAACTATTGGGCGTTTGAACAGGAGGCCGACGGCAGCGACGGGGTGTTTGTGCAGAGGCGCACGGGTTTAAAAATGGTCCGCAGGGAAAACGCTTCCACCGACCTGGTCCGTGAGCGCGGCCGTGCGCTGAACGAAGCGGTTACTGAAACCCTGGCTAAGGATATTACCGACAGGATATACAAAGACGAAGGCGCCAAACAGGTTACTTACCGCAGCGAGCCGTACCAAGATGAACGCAATGTGCTGAAGCTCATGCAGGAAAAATTCCATATTCCGTTTACGGCCTTTGCGGAAGCCGTAGTCAACCGCAAAGCCTTAAAAAATTTGGCAGAACTTCTGGACGGCAAGAGCCAGGAAGGTAACAAGGTGGAGCGGCCTCAGTTTATGTCTTTGCTTATGTCGATTATGGATTACGAGCACAACGAGCATCACTTCGATTACGCCAAGACCAAGCAGCTTATTCAGGGGGCTAAGGGCCTGCAGATAACCCCGGAGATGAAATTGGCTTTCCCGGCATCGCTTTTGGACCGCGCCGGCAACATCAAAGCCAGTCTGGTTGAGCAGTACGACTTGGTAGACATGGATGCAGTAAGAAAACTCCGTCCCAAAGCCGCCTAAGCGAGCTGTGAGTTTAAATAAACCCCGCCCCCGGAGGCGGGGTTTTTGCTTATTTTAAAAGCGTTATGCTATAATTCAGTCAGCTTCTTTGATAAGCGATATTTTTTTGCAAAAACCGGTTACATAGTTTATAATCTAGCCATGAAAAAAGCTAAATTTATGGAAGTAAAGCCCAAAATTGAAAGTTTTGCGAGGATCAAGGTTTTAGGCATCGGAGGGTCGGGGACGAATGCGGTTAACCGCATGACCGAGCTGGGAGTAAGGGGGGTGGAGTTCATTGCCATCAACACGGACGCACAGGCGCTGCATAACAACAAGGCAGACCGCAAGGTCCACATCGGCAAAACCATTACTAAGGGTTTGGGCAGTGGCATGAATCCGGAGCTGGGCAGGCAGGCGGCCGAAGAAAGCGTGGAAGAGTTGGAAGAGGTGATTGATAATTCTGACATGGTATTTTTGACTTGCGGCTTGGGCGGCGGTACGGGCACGGGCGCAGCGCCGATTGTGGCTGAGCTTGCCAAAAACAAAGGCATCCTGACCGTAGCTGTAGTTACCAAACCGTTTACATTTGAAGGCAGCAAGCGCAAAGAAGTGGCGGAGATGGGCTATGACAACCTGAAAGACAAAGTGGATGCCATAATCTCCATCCACAACGACAGGATTTTACAGATTATCGACAAAAAGACTTCCTTGGTGGAAGCTTTCAAAACAGTGGATGAGGTGTTGCGCCAGGGCATTTCGGGAATTTCGGATTTGATTACTACGCACGGGATTGTGAACGCAGACTTTGCGGACGTAAAAAGCATTATGCAGGACGCCGGCACTGCGCTTATGGGCATTGGCCATGCTTCCGGCGAAAACCGGGCGGCTGAAGCTGCCAAGTTGGCCATTAATTCGCCTTTGCTGGAGCTGACCATTGATGGTGCCAAAGGCGTGCTGTTAAACATCACCGGCGGTTCCTCCTTGGGCATGTTTGAAATCGACGAAGCCGCCAAGGTTATTACCAAGAGTATTGACCCTGATGCCAAGGTGAAGTTTGGCGCGGTTATTGACGAGGAGATGGGTGAAGAAGTGAGGATTACCGTGATTGCGACGGGTTTTGACGAGGGCAATAAGCGGCCCACTCCCCTGACCATGTCTTTCGGCGAAGAAACAAAGAAGCCGGTTATGGCGGAACCCCGCCAGCAGCCGGCTCACCAGCCTATGGAAGTCAGGAAGCCTTTGTTCAACCCCAAACCTATTCAGCCCGTACAGCCGGTCCAGCCCGTACAGCCAATACAGCCCATTGAGAGCAAGCCGGCCCAAAGCGAAGAAGATGAGTTGGAGATACCTGCTTTCATTAGAAAGAAAATGAAATAAAGTCAAAATAAAAAATCCCCCGCTAGCGGGGGATTTTTTATTGCCCTTGAAATCGACCGCTGTCTGTGGTAAGCTGGTGAGTCGTCATCCTAAAAGGGGGATTGCTAAATGGGCGGCCGATGGAGAAGCCAAAGGATAAAGTTAAACGCACAACAGAAGCGCGAGCAGAGCCTCGCAGAAATTTTGAAAGGAGTAGAAGACCGCAGGGGAAAGAACAGCGCGCTGTATTTTTTACTGAGCGGCAGTACGCAGTCCATGGCCGGCTTCAGCGCACAGCAGATCCGCCGGCATACGCGAGACAGCCTGCGGGTCGTTCGCCGTTCAAATTTCCGCGTAGCAGACTCGGACATATGGCACGCGCTTGCTTCCAATATCCACGCGCTAGAAGGCCCGGAAGAGGCCCGTGTGCTGGCACAGGAACTCAGCGTTGACCGCCAACTGGTGAACTTCGCAGTTCGGGAGACGCTAAGGCGCTGCGAAAATAGCCATAGGCTGACGCCGCAGCTCCTGGAAAAAATAAACGCTTTACGGGCTTACGTTTCGCTGCCGGCACTGTTGTGGGAGGACAGGCGCATTGCCGAAGCCCGCGCTTACGCAGAGAAAGTGGGAGCTTTGTAAACCGAATCCTTACCAACATTGGGGGAGTGTTGGTAAGGATTTTTGTTGCTTGCAATTTTTTTTTATTTGTGCTATAATACATTTAATAGTGCTAGAACTGCAGAGGAAACAAAAACACAACTGAATAGGGTTAAAAAGAATTTTTTTCGTGGCATTTCAAAGGTCGTCCCGCATAAAATATCTAGAGGCGGGGAAGTGCCTGGCATTTAGAAACCAAAATTTGTGCTTGTTGGCTCTGTCAATTGGAGAGCGAATAAGCCCGTCCTGGCTTAGTGTCAGGAAAAACAAAAATCCTTGCCGGACAAAATTTTCGGCAAGCCAAAACAAAAAATATATGAATCAAGTTTTAACCCGGGAAACGCCGGGTAAAGTGTTTAGCTTACTGGGTGTGGCGCTTTTTTCGCTCGCATTTCTGTTTACCGTCTCTTCGACTGACGCCAGTTTTGCGGGAACGAAAGCCCAGGTTTATAATCCGTTTTCCACGGAGAACGTGGTGGCGGTTATTGACCAGGCCGCCGCATCCTACAGCCAGTTCCTTAGCGCCAACTTTATCCAGCCGTTGATGGCGGATTACAGCGTGTATGGAGAAAATCTCGCCTTTGCTTTTAAGGAAAGCGGGATGGCTTACGCGTTCGGCGTGGAAGGTTTAATGGATAAGACGCAAGCCGCGCCTGCGGAGGGGCAGGTGGCCGGTGCGCATATCGTCAATCCGGAATACCGGCAAGAGGGTATGAGCTCGGTCTATTCCATGATTTTAAGCCGATAGAAAACAGGAAAGATAAAAATAGATTTTTAAATCCCCGGTTGTGCCCCCGGGGATTTTTGTTTGCCAAGCCTGTCGGTTTTGAGTATACTGTGAGCACGCAAAAGCTGTGATTCATCACGGCTTTTTTGTACCCAAATTTCCTGAAGGAGGCAGTATAGTGCAAGCACGTTACACCCTTGAACCCATGCAGCGTTTGTGGGGCGACCCGCAAACCAAATTCCAGTTCTGGCTGAAGGTGGAACTCGCCATGCTGAGGGCGAGACAGCTTTCCGGCCAGATTACTGAAGACGCTTATAACGCCATCGCGGCCAACGCCAAAATTGACGTGGCCCGCATCGACCAACTCGAAGCCGAGTACCGCCACGACATGATTGCTTTTGTCGTAGCTGTGCAGGAGTCCCTGACCGCCGCCGGAGCTGGACAATACAAGGAAGAGCTGCACAAGCTGCTGACTTCCTATGATACCGAAGATCCAGCTATGATTTTGATGCTCCGTCGCGCAGTGGAGCTGGTTCTCACCGAATTGGAGCTGCTTTCCGACGCGCTGTGCGTCAAAGCCTACGAGCACCGCGAAACGCTGATGATTGCCCGCACGCACGGGCAGTTCGCCGAACCCACTACTTTCGGGCAAGTCCTGCTGGTCCATTACTACGAAATCGATCGTAGCCTGGGCCGGCTGCGCCACTTGCTTGAAACCGAACTCGCCGAAGGCAAAATGTCCGGAGCTGTCGGTTCCTATGCCGGACTTGATCCGAAGCTGGAAGCGGCTGCGCTTAAAGAACTGGGCCTCAAGCCGGCCAAGGCCGAAACCCAAATTCTGCAACGCGATCGCCACGCTACGGTTCTGAACACGCTGGCGGTGGCCGCTGGCAGCATTGAACGCCTGGCCAGGACTTTCTGGGAAATGATGCGTTCAGACACCCAAGAGCTCCAGGAGCCCCGCGGCGCAAAACAGCGCGGCTCCTCGGCCATGGCCCACAAGCGCAATCCGATTCTCACGGAGCAGCTCATGGGTTTGCCGCGCCTCCTGCGCGGCTATGCCCATGCAGCCATGGAAAACATCGCTACGCCGGAGGGAAGGGATATTTCCCAGTCCAGCGTGGAACGGCACATCTTCCCCGACGCGACCAGCTTGCTCCATTACATGGCCGCCCGGGCGACTGCCTTGGTGGCCAGGCTGGTCGTATATCCGGAACGGATGGCTTACAACCTCAACACTGCCTCCCGGGGCGTTTGGGCCAGCCAGCTGGTCCGCACTGCTCTCATGGAGGCGGGGGTGGACTACAACGCAGCTTACGACTACCTGCAGCAGGCCTCTTTCCGGACCGACCTGACCCTTAAGCAAGCGGTTTCCGAGATGCCGCTGTCCAGGGTTGACCCGCAAACCGCCCTGTCTGTTCTGGGGCAGGAGAGGCTCGACCAGTGTTTTGACGCCTGGGCCTATGTTCAACCCGGCATCAAACACCTGTTTAGTGGCTGGCTGAAGCCGGAAGTCGCCTAAACCGAAGGCGCGCAGATTTTAGGAGGAAATCTGCGCGCCTTTTCGTTTGACAAAAAAATCCCGCGCGCGTTAAAAAAGTTAAATTTTTTTATTTTGTGGATATCATATGCCCCCATTCCGTGGTTTGGGCAAAAACCCCAGGTTTTTGGGAATTTTGACCAAGCACTATATGTAGTATTATGATAAGTAAGGTAATCACTAGATATAGTATTATAAGGAAACAAAAATGAGATGCCCGAATTGCCAGGATGAGGACACCAAGGTCCTAGACAGCCGCCCCGTGGAAGACGGCAGTGCTATCAGGCGGCGGCGGGAATGCGAAAAATGCGGTTTTCGCTTCAGTACTTACGAAGAAATGGAAATTTTGGACTTGTATGTTTTAAAGAAGGACGGCCGTAAGGAATTATATAGTAGGGAGAAGCTGGAGAAGGGAATTAGGCGGGCTTTTGAGAAACGGCCCCATACCGATGATACTTTGAGAAAACTGGTTTCCGGCACAGAGCAGGAGATTTACAAGAAAGCCAAGGACAGCGTTATTAAGAGCACGGAGATTGGGGAGGCCTTGATGAAGCGGGTAAAGAAAGTCGATAAAATTGCCTATATCCGTTTTGCCTCCGTTTACCGTTGCTTTGAAGACGTGGACGAGTTCAAGGAAGAGCTAAAAAAACTTTAAACATTTTACTTTAAAAAAATTAACTAATCTGTCCGGCTTATTACGAGATTCCAAAAGGAGAGTTGGAACATCAACATGGCGGACGCGCAAACAAGCCATATGCAAACCAAAGAAAACCTGCAAGCCAGAAACAAAAACGCCCTGTCCGAATTAGGCGAGAAAATTTTTCTTGACCGCTACGCGGTGAAAGACGTAAGAAGAGCGACTTTGAACGTGGGCGACACAGTTATTGTCATGGTTAACGCCAAGACCGGTCAAAGGGAAATCGGCGTGATTGAAAGTTTGGATCAGGAGCACCGCGAAGCCATGGTCCGTTTGCGCGACGGCCAATTGGAGAAGCGGGCGTTCGAACACATGGACAAGCCTTTGGAGACCGTGCCCGAGCAGATGTTTGAACGCGTGGCCAAGCATATGGCGAGCGTGGAGAAAACCCCGGAGAAGGTGCGGGAGTGGGAACAAAAATTTTATCAACTTATGGATGATTGGAAGTACACGCCGGGCGGAAGAATTTATTCCGGCGCGGGCTCCAGTAACCTGTCGTTCTACAACTGCTTCGTAATTCCCAGCCCGCATGACAGCCGGGGAGGGATTTTTGAGACTTTGCGGCAGATGGCGGAAATTATGTCGCGCGGCGGCGGCGTGGGCATCAACGTTTCTTCCCTGCGCCCGCGCTACAGCTATGTTAAAGGCGTAAACGGAAGGTCTTCCGGCGCAGTGTCCTGGGCTTCGCTTTATAGTTTTGTGACCGGCCTGATTGAACAGGGTGGTTCAAGGCGCGGCGCGCTGATGTTAATTTTAAATGTCTGGCACCCGGATATTTTAGACTTCATTAATGCCAAGCGCGAGGCGGGCAAGATTACCAATGCCAACATTTCCGTAGGCATTACTGACGATTTTATGCAGGCGGTGAAGGACGACGCTTCCTGGGATTTGGTTTTTCCGGACAACCATGACCCGCTGTATGAAGAACACTGGGACGGCAACATGCGCAAGTGGCAAAGTTTGGGCGGCAAGGTGATTAAATACAAGACCGTGCGTGCGGCTGATATTTGGACGCAGATTATTGAGTCTGCCCATGCTTCGGCCGAGCCGGGGGTGTACTTTATCGATCGAGCCGAGCATTTTTCCAATTCCTGGTATTTTTCCGCTTTGCCCTGCACCAACCCCTGTGGCGAACAGCCCTTGCCGGCCTGGGGCGTATGCAACTTGGGCCATGTCAATTTAGCCAAGCATATCAACAAGGAGACTGCGGAGGTAATGTGGAACGAACTGAAGTCTTCGGTCCAGTATGCTGTGCGCTTCCAGGATAACGTAATTGATGCCACGCCGTATTTCTTTAAAGAGAATGAAGCTCAGCAGATGTCCGAACGGCGCATTGGCTTGGGCACCATCGGCCTGGCTGAGATGCTTATTTACAAAGGCCTGCGCTACGGCAGCCCAGAGGCCGTGGAATTCATCGACAAGCTTTACCAGTTTATTTCCGTAACCGCTTACGAGACCAGCATTGAACTGGCGCGCGAAAAAGGCTCTTTCCCGAAATTCGATGCGGAAAAATATCTCCAGTCCGGCTTTATGAAGCAGATGCCGGAATACATCCGCGATCTGGTCAGGCGCTACGGTATTCGCAATGTAACCATCCTGACCCAAGCGCCTACCGGCAGCGTGGGTACCATGGTGGGCACATCTACGGGCATTGAGCCGTTCTTCTCCTGGACCTATTTCAGAAAGAGCCGCATCGGCGTACACCAGGAAAAAATGCAAATCGCCCAGGACTGGCTGGATAAGCACCCCGGGCAGGATTTGCCAGCCTACTTTGCCACGGCCATGGACCTTATGCCCGAAGAGCACGTGCGCGTGCAGGCCGCCGTCCAAAAATGGACGGACAGCGCTATTTCCAAAACCGTAAATGCCCCGGCTGATTACACCGTGGAGCAAACCAAACAATTGTACACTTTGATGTTTGACTTGGGCTGCAAGGGCGGCACTATCTACCGCGACGGCTCGCGTGACGAACAGGTGCTGGCCACTGACCACAAAAAGCTGGGCAAGGAAGCCTCCAAGGAAGCGGAAAAACTGGTGCAGAAAATGGAAGGCGCGCCTGTGAGCGCCAAGCCCCAGGAAGTGCTGTCCACCTCCGGCGACAACATGCAGATTAAGATTGCGCCCCGCCAGCGCCCGGACATGATGCAGGGGATAACCTACCGCATGGACACGGCTTACGGAAAATTGTATGTGACAATCAACGAGGACGAGCAGGGTCCGTTTGAAGTCTTTGCCCAGATGGGCAAGTCCGGCGGCTTTTTCTCCGCGCAGACCGAAGCCATTACCCGGCTCATTTCTCTGGCTTTGCGTTCCAATGTGGCCATTGAAGAAGTTATCGATCAGTTAAAAGGCATCCGCGGCCCGGATGTCAGCTTCTCCGAACAGGGCATGGTGTTTTCTTTGCCCGACGCGGTGGCCAAAGTTTTGGAAAAGCATATTAAGCGCAGAGACAAACAGCTTGCCTTGGATTTACCTGCCGCTACCGATGCCCCGAACATTGCCGAAACTTTGGTGAAGGAAGAAGTCAAACAGCTGGTGGCGGAAAGCAACTCCCGTTTGGCCACCCAGGTTATTGCCCAAACGCAGAAAAAGCAGAAGATTTCTATTGCCAATTTGGGCAATGCGCCGGTGTGCCCCTCCTGCGCCAGCATGCTGGTCTTTGCCGAAGGCTGCATGAAGTGCGATTCCTGCGGCTACTCCAAATGCGGCTAATTGAAGCAGAAATTTAAGATTTGATGGGCGGCGGGCAACCGCCGCCCAAAAAATATGAGCACAAAACAAAAAATTAAAATGCCTACGGAGTTTTCTGCCGAGCCCAAGGGCCTGGTGATTGCCTATATCGGCGCGGGCAAGGGCAAGACTACGGCGGCCATGGGTATGGCAGCGCGCGCGGCTGGCGCGGGCATGGATGTGTTTGTCTTGCAGTTTGTGAAGGCAAAAAAGGAAACGGGCAATAATAAGGAAAAAGGCGAGTGGCCGCTGTCTTCGGAGATTGATTTTTTTAACGCCGTCAGCTACCCGTCCAGTATTGGCAGCATAGAGAACCAGCAGATGGGCCTGGGCTTTGTGGGGATTTTGGGCGACGAGAAAGCCCGGCAGGAGCATGTGCGGGAAGCTCTACAGGGTTTGGAGCGCGCGCGGGAGCTGATGCTTTCCGGCCGCTACCAGCTCCTGGTGCTGGATGAGCTAATTTCCGCCCTGGAGGTTAAACTGATTGAAGAGCGGGACATTGTGGACCTCATCAAACTTAAGCCCAAGGACATGCATCTTGTCTTGACCGGGCACAACAAATACCCTAAAATTTTAGCATTGTGCGATTTGGTGACGGAGATGAAAATGATTAAGCACCCGTACTACAAGGGCATTTTGGCCCAGCGGGGGATTGACTACTGACATATGAAAAAAAAGTTTTTATACGCAGCGCTATTGGTGTCCTTGCTGGCTGCAGGCTGCAACAAAAAAGCGGAAGCGCCACAGCCCGCGCCTGAAGCGAGCCCCCCGGTCCAAAAGCAGGCGCAGAAGCCTGCGGGCCAAACCCAGACCGTACAGAACGCGGGTAGGCCGGACTATCATCCGAATCCCCCCCAGCCCGGCGCGGTTCAGCCGCAGCTTGCGGGGCTGACAGTCTACCAAACCGTCCAGGGGTCCAACCTTAACAGCCCCAGCTACCAGGTGGCGGAAAACACAACAGCCTTGGCCTTTTTAAAAGTCAGCCATAAGGTGGTAACCAAAGATTACGGCAGTTTGGGGGAGATGGTCACGAGCATAGACGGCATTGCTCCGCGGCTGGACCAGTTTTGGGCCTTTTATGTGAACGGCAAATTGGCCAATCTGGGCGCGGGCAGCTATACTTTAAAAAATAACGACAAGCTGGAGTGGAAGCTTAATAGCGTAAATTCTTATCAACCTAACAGCCAATAAACCATGATTGTATATTTGCTTATAATTGCCATTGCCGCAGTCTCCCGCTTTGTTCCCCACATACCGAATTTCGCGCCCATCACCGCGCTGGCGATTTTCAGCGCCGTGTACCTGCCCAAAAAACAGGCGATTGTCATACCTTTGGCCGCGCGTTTTGTTTCCGATTTGTTCATTGGGTTTTTTGCCTGGCCACTGATGCTGGCCGTTTATGCCTCCCATCTTTTGGGGGTATTGTTCGGTCTTTGGATAAAGCGCGACAGCCAGAACCGCTGGCTGAAAATTTTTGCTTCCTCGCTCGGCGCTTCCTTGTTGTTTTTTGCCATTACTAATTTTGCTTTTTTGTACGCGCAGTACCCGCACAACCTGTCCGGTATAATTCAGGCCTACGAGGCCGGGCTGCCTTTCCTGCGAGGTACGGTTTTGGGCGACCTTACATACAGCACAGCCCTGTTCGGGGCTTATGGTCTGGTTACCAGCCTTGCGGCCAGCCGGCAGTTAGTAAAAAAACCTCTCTAAAGTAGAGGTTTTATTTTATGAATCCGGAAAATAAAAATTACGGCCAGGAGCGCCAGAAACCCGGGGAGTATGGGGAGCAGGCCAGGGACTATCCGCTTCATTTAAAAAAAATTCACGATGAGATGGAAAGGGATTTGAAATTCAATCCCGAAGCTTTCGGCTACGGTCCGGTGTTCCACCTTAAAACTTCCAAAGGCATGGAAGTTCAGGTAAAAACGTTCCATTTTGACAAGCAAAACTCCAGTATCAGGCCTATTCCGGGAGATTACCAAAAGTACCGGCGGAGCTATTTGGTTGCCACCGATGCGCAGGGCGTCATTCTGGGCAACCGCATGATGCGCACTTATTATTACGGGGCCGATCACCCCGGATCAAGAATTGAAACGAGCGGGGAGATTACCACCCGGTACCGGGGCTTGGGCTTGTCCGCGGCCATTGATTTGGCCAACCGGGAACTTTTACAAGATGAAGTTGACCATGTTGGCGGGACTTTGAGGTGGGGGATAATCAACGGCAACAGGATGGATTTATCCAAATTAAAAAAACCCAAGTCCAAGGTTCCGGGGTTAGTTGAGGCGCCGGCAGGGTTCGCCCCTACGGACAGCGATGTCAGGGAAAAGGAGGCCGAGCAGGATAGGTGGCAGAATTTATACGGGCCAATGGGAAAATTGGGTGCTTACAGTTCAACCAGCCCGGATGAAGACGATTTTGAGATTGTATTGGCCGCGCGACGTGTTCCTCAAAATTTAGACAGGGCCAGCGACGTATGGCTGGAGCGGGATTTGGGCGAAACCATAGAAGAGCCTAAGATAAAAAATCTTATGCTGGAGAGAGATGGAATCGCGCAGGCGGCCCGGGCGGACAAACTAGAAGAGTTTAAGCGTTTGAGTAAGCAAATGCAGGAGATTTTGGAAAATGCCGGGTGACCTCAGTTTAAAAAAAGGCCAGGATTATATCGGAGTTACGGCCGTGTATTTTTGCCATGATGGGCAAGGCAGTTTTGTGATGGCCAAGCGGTCGAAAAACGCGCGCGATGAGCATGGCCGGTGGGACATTGGGGCCGGGGGCGTAGAGTTTGGCGATTCAGTGGAGAATACGCTGAAGAAAGAAATTATGGAAGAGTACTGCACCGATGTTTTGGGGTTTGAATTTTTGGGCTTCCGCGACGTACACCGGGAGGAGGCCGGCCGGCCGACGCACTGGATCGCGCTGGACTTTAAGGTTTTGGTCGACCGGAAGAAGGTAAAAATCGGCGAGCCGCATAAGTTTGATGAATTGAAATGGTTCAGGCTTGCTGACCTGCCCGCAAACCTGCATTCACAACTGCCTTATTTTTTGGAAAAGTACAAAGAGAGGCTATGAGAGTAACAGTTTTTGTCCACCCTAATTCCCGAAAGCCGCGCGTGGAAACCGATTTGCTGGGGGATTTACATGTGCACGTTAATGCGCCGCCCTTGGAGGGGCGGGCCAATCAGGCCACGGCCATGGCTCTCGCCGAATATTTTAAAGTAGCCAAGTCGAGGGTTGTATTGGTGCGCGGCGCCAAAGCCAAACAAAAAACTTTTGAAATAAGTTAAGGGTATGACCAAGAGCAGAATTTTTATTGCCGTCTGCGCCAGTTTTGCCGCAGGCGTGTTTTTGTCATCCTGGCTGAAAGTTGACGCGCATGCCACGGCTTTGTTGCTGGGCCTTTCCATAATGGCCTTGTCTTTGGGACTTGTAAGCCGGCGCCCGCTGGTTTTTTTGCCCCCTCTGCTGCTTTTTGCGGGCAGCTTGGGGGTGTTAAGGCTGCAGTGGTCGCTCATGGAAAATGAATATGCAAATTTGCTTGACGCTAAGCAGGATTTGGACGGGCTGATTGTGGAGGATCCGGACATCAGGCAAGACCGCCAGCTGCTTACTTTTCAGCCCGAGGGCTTTGGGCAAAGAATCCTTATTACCACCAGCAAAGCCCAGGAATATTTTTATGGCGACAAGCTGGTGGTGACGGGGAAGCCCAGGGAGCCAAAGGCTTATGAGGATTTTGACTACCAAAAATATTTGGAACGCTACGAAGTCTATGCGATTATGAGCTATCCGAAAATTTTGGTTACCAGGACCGGACAGGGCAATTGGGTAAAGTTCCAGCTGCTAAAACTGAAGCAGGCATTGGTAAAAGATTTATCGGAGAAATTTGCCGAACCTCACGCCAGTTTGCTTCTGGGTATTTTGATAGGCGCGAAAAAAACCTTGCCTCAAGACTTGGTTGCCAAATTTCAGGCCACCGGGCTGAGCCATATTGTGGCCGTGTCCGGCTATAATATCACTATCCTCGCTTCGTTTTTGGGCCTGGCCGCCTACCTGCTGGGGCGCCGGGCGAGTTTTTGGTTTTCGCTTTTGGCCATATTTGCCTTTGCGGTAATTGCCGGCTGGTCGGCTTCCGTGGTACGCGCGGCAATTATGGGGGCTGTGCTGCTGGTCGGCTTTTGGAGCGGCCGGCCGTATTCGGCCGGGCCCGGCATCTGTTTGGCGGCAGCCGTGATGGTAGCCTTTAACCCCCGCGTGTTGTACTGGGATGCGGGGTTTCAATTGTCTTTTTTGGCCACGTTCGGCATTGTTTATGCCTTGCCGGTTTTGGAAAAGTTTTTCCGTTTGGAAGCCGGCGCTGCGGGGCTTAAAGCGGCTGCCCTGTCTTCCCTGGCGGCCATCTTGGCTACGCTGCCCTTGAGCCTGTTGCATTTTGGCCAGCTGCCGGTTTATGCGCTTTTGGCCAATATTCTTGTTTTGCCTGCTGTGCCCTATGCCATGCTGTTTGGGTTTTTGGCCCTTGTTCCTTTTTTTGGCCCGGGTTTTGGCTTTGTAGCCAAGCTGATTTTGGATTATATGCTGGCGATTATTGGCTGGGTAGCCTCCTGGCCGGGCGCAGTCTGGAAGGTGAGCGTGGCGCCCGCAGCGGTTTTTGCTGTTTATTTGGTCCTGCTGGCCGTATTTTTTTGGGGACTGAGAAAAAGCCGCCCGGGTTGAAACTCGGCACGGGTTTATGGTAAACTGCTATAGCTATGTTCAAGTATTAATTCTGCGTAAAAAATGACAAATAAAACCCTGTATATTTTAATTGCTTTAATTTTACTATTAGCCGCCGGTCTGTTTGCGTACCGCTTTTATTCTCCAGCTGAAAAAACGGAGCAGCTGTCGCAAAGCGAATCGCCGTCAGAGCCCAAAGAACCCGTGCCTACAAGCACTCAACCCACTATGCAACCAACCCAACCCCAAACCCCAACTTCTTCCCCAACAGCGGCCAAGCCCTGCCCAGAGCAGAAAGTCTGTGCGGAAATCAGCGTAAAGAATTTCGGAGTAATGAAGCTGGAGCTTGATCCGGTGGCCGCCCCAAAAACCGTGGCCAATTTTGTGAAGCTGGCTAACGAAGGTTTTTATAACGGCCTGACTTTCCACCGCATTGCCAAGGATTTTGTAATCCAGGGCGGCGACCCGAAAGGGGACGGTACGGGCGGTCCGGGCTATACTGTGCCGGCGGAAATAAAACTGCTGCACAAAAAAGGCGCAATTGCCATGGCCCGCCTGGGCGACCAGGTTAATCCGAAACGCGACTCCAGCGGCAGCCAGTTCTATATCGCCTTGAACGATTTGCCCCAGCTGGACGGCCAGTACACGGTGTTTGGTTACGTGGTGCAGGGTATGGATGTGGCGGAAAAAATCGGTCAGGTGCCAATTGATTCGCCTTATGGCGACGGCGCGCCCAAGGAAAAGGTGGTTATTGAAAGCATTAAAATTTTAAAATAGGCATTAATTTTTAGGAAAACCATGACGGAGATTCATAAGACAATCAAACAGGAAAAAACTTTAGTATTGGTTAAGCCCGACGGCGTGAAGCGCGGCCTGGTCGGCGAGGTGGTCCACCGCATTGAGAAGCGCGGTTTGAAAGTGGTAGCCATGAAAATGGTCCAGGTTGGCCGCGAGCATTTGGAAAACCATTTTCCCAAAAGCGAAGAGTGGGTTGAGCGTTTGGGCAACAAGACTTTGAAAACTTTTACCGAATACCAGATTGACCCGGTGGAAGCCCAGGGCACGGCCGATCCCAAAGAACTCGGCAAAATGGTCAAGGAAAGCCTGTTTGAATACCTCCAGTCCGGCCCCGTGGTGGCCATGGTTATAGAAGGCATTCACGCCATAGACATGGTCAGGAAGCTGGCGGGCAACACTTTGCCGGTGTTTGCGGAAATGGGCACGATTCGGGGCGACTACTCCGTGGACAGCCCGTCTGTCGCCAACGTGGAGCGCCGCGCCATCCACAACATTATGCATGCCTCGGAGACCAAGGAAGAGGCCGGCAATGAAATTAATCTGTGGTTTAAGCCCGATGAGATTCACGATTATAAACGCGCTGAAGAAGATATTATGTTCTAAAAAACTCCCGCCCCAAAAGGCGGGTTTTTTTAAACCCCAAATGAAAGGAGGGCAGATATGCCCAAGGTCAGGGCAGTTGTGGTGAGAAGCGCGGAAGCAGGGCTGGGTTTTGCCGAAAAACACGGCTACCCCATCCTCGTTAAGTCAGCATTTTCGCTTCAGTGGTCGGCGACAGCCGAAGACTCCGGCGAACTGGTCCGCTTGGTGGAGGAAGGCCTGAGGCTTTCTCCCATCGGCGAAGTGTCGGTGGAAAAGGCCCAAGTGGCCTGAGCAAAAAAGCCGCCGGCAGTTGTCCGGCGGCTCAACTCTTTTTTGTTTTTTAGTTCAAAGACGGATTATTTTTTTCTGAAAAACCGGGGCAGGGTAAAGTTCATTTCCTTAACCCTCTGTATGAGGCCGCGGTTTTCCTGGTTTAGGTGGGCGCGGATTTTGCTTTTGGCATTGTTGGTCCTGGCGTATTCCAGCCATTTGGGGGAGACCTTGACCGGGTTTTTACTCTTGATGATTTCTATAACGTCTTCTTTGTCCAGTTCGTCGTAGATGCTGGCCATTTTGCCGTTAATGCGCGCACCCATCATGTGCATGGCCAAATCCGAGTGGACGCTGAAAGCAAAATCAATTACCGTGGCGCCGGAGGGCAGGTCTTTAATGTCGCCTTTGGGCGTGTAGACGAAGATGCGATTTTTGAAAAAGTCGATTTTCAGGTTTTCCAAAAAATCTTCGGGGTTGGGCGTGTTTTCCTGCCAGGCGCGGAGTTCCTTGAGCCACGGCGCTTGCAGGCTGCGCGTAAAAGCGTGATTTTTGCCTTCTTCATTGTAAAACCAGTGGGCGGCTACGCCGCGTTCCGCCTCTTCGTGCATGAGGTCGGTGCGGATTTGGATCTCAAAAGTTTTGCCGCCTTTGCCGATAACCGTGGTGTGGATGCTCTGGTAGCCGTTGGGCTTGGGGGTGGCGATATAGTCCTTAATCCGGCCGGGCACGGGCTGAAAATGTTTGTGGATGGCGCCTAAAGCCGCGTAACAGTCGCCTGTAGATTTGGTGATGACCCGCAGCGCAATAATATCGTGAATTTTGGAAATATCCCCGTCGTACTTCTTCAGCTTGTGGTAAAAGGAATACAGGCGCTTCACCCGGCCGGAGACCTCTATGAATTTAATCCCTTCAATTTTTAGGGTGTGGATCAGGGATTTTTGCATTTCTTTGATGCTTTCTTCGCGCTCAGCCATTTCCTGGTTAAGCAGTTTTTCGGTTTCCGCGTATTCTTTGGGGTGCACGATTTGGAAAGACAGGTTTTCCAGCTCGTCCTTCCAGGAGCCGATGCCCAGGCGCGCGGCAATGGGCGCGTACACCTCCAGGGTTTCGGAAGCCACTTTAAGCTGTTTGTCCTTGGGTATGTGGTGGATTGTCCGCATGTTGTGGATGCGGTCGGCGATTTTAATCAGAATGACGCGCACGTCCTCACTGGTGGCAAAAAACAGTTTGCGCAGGTTCTCCACGTAAAATTTGTCTTTGCTGTCGCGAAAGCGCACATGTCCCAGTTTGGTCACGCCGTCCACCAGCCGGGCGATGTCTTCCCCGAATTCCGCGCGGATTTTTTCCAAAGGCGTGCCTGTGTCCTCGTGGACATCGTGCAGCAGGGTGGCGGCCAGGGTGGCGGTGTCGGGGAAAATTTGGCCAAGGATAATAGCCGCGCCCCGCGGATGGACAATGTAGTCTTCGCCGTTTTTCCTTTTTTGTCCGGCGTGGGCCTTGGTCGCAAAATCCAGCGCTTTATGCAAAAGCGCTGTTTCGCCGGGCTTGAAGTTGTGGGGGATGGCTTTGAGAAATTCCGTCATATCAGGCTAATTATACCATTATTTGTTGGCAGATAGAATATAAATTATACTCAATATATAACATATTTATTTCCTGTATCGTTATGCCAGAATTACCCGAAGTGGAAACCGTCGCCCGTGAGCTGGGCCGCAAGCTTAAGGGCCGGAAGATTGTTTCCGTGGAAGTGCGCGCGCCGAAAATTATCAGCATCGGTCCGGCCACGCTGCCGCCCGTCCGCGCCGCCAGCCCCGCTGCGGTCGCGCGTTTTAAAAAAATTGCCGTGGGGCAAAAGTTTGTTTCCGTCCGCCGCCGCGCCAAATTGCTGATTTTCGATTTATCCGGCCCTTGGACCATGCTGGTGCATTTGAAAATGACCGGCCAGTTCATTTTTGAGGATGTGCGTTTAAGAAAAATGACCGGGGGAAAATACCGGCTGCTGAACAAAGCGGCGGCGCCCAAGCTGCAGCTGCCGGCCAGGCACACTCATGTGGTTTTTCGTTTTAGTGACAAGAGCGCCTTGTATTTTAATGACGTGAGGAAATTCGGGTATTTGAAACTGGTCCATGACAATGAACTGGGCCAGGTCCGGGAATTTTCGGAATACGGTCCGGAGCCGCTGGATAAAAAGTTTACGCTGCAGGTGTTTGTCGACCGGGTAAGCGCGCGGCCGAAAGCCAAAATCAAACAAGTGTTAATGGACAACAAGGTGGTGGTGGGGATTGGCAATATTTACAGCGATGAAATACTTTTTCACGCCGGGGTCCGGCCAGCCAGAGAAGTTGCCAAATTATCCGCCCAAGAGCTGGCAAAAATTTATAGGCACATCCGGCCCATACTACAGAAAGCCATCCAGGCCAAAGGTTCCAGCGTAGGGGATTTCGTGCGCACAGACGGCAGCTGGGGGCGCATGGGCAAGTTCCATTATGTTTATGGCCGGAAAGGGCAAAAGTGTAAAAAGTGCGGCAGTATAATCCAGGCCATAAAGCTGGGCGGCCGGACCGGCTCGTTTTGCCCCCAATGCCAGGCGTAAAACCCGGCCGTGTTACAATTAAACAAGAAAGGAAAGACTTATGGACAACCTAAATCCGCCGGCTCCCAAGAGCCAAGACCAAATTTTACAGGAGATTCTGGAAAATACGCACAAGACCAAAAGGTACATGCAATGGCAGCTGTATATTACCGTGGCCTTGGTGGTAATTCCGCTCATTGCCATGATTGCGATTTTGCCCATGGTGTTAAGCAGCCTGGGCAGCGTCTATGGCACGGGCGGACTGCTCCAGTAAATTATGCCGCATATCAACGAAAAACTAGATTTTACCGCCACGGTTTTCATTGTCCATGACAATAAGGTTTTGCTGCGCATGCACGACAAATACAATGTCTGGCTGGGCGTGGGCGGGCACATTGAGCCTGGTGAGGACCCAATTGAGGCGCTTTATCGGGAAGTGAAAGAGGAGTGCGGATTGGAATTTGAGCTGGCCGGGAGGCGCCCGCAGAATTTTTCCGCAGAGTCGGAGGATTTGCCCGTACCCGCTTTTATCAATCGGCACCATACCGGACCCGGCCACGAACATGTTGACATGCTGTATGTGGCCAGGGCTAAAACCCTTACCATCCAGCCCGGCCCGGAGGAAAAGCAGGTTGAGTTCAGGTGGTTTGCCCGGGAGGAGCTGGAAAATTCGGAGTTAACCATAAACGATCACACCCGCTATTATGCGGCGGAAGCGATTAAGCTCGCTTTGGTTAAAGATTAAATAACAAAATTTATGACTGACGAAAAATGGGAACAGCTGGTGCAGGCCGCAAAAAACCATTTTGAGGATGTGTCCATAAAGTCGGAAGCGCTGCTTAGGGATACGCCCGAGGGACAGCAAACGGAAGGCACCCAGGATGTGTTGGAATTCGAAAAGCAGGGCGGGCGTTTCCGGCTGGTGCGCGAAAACCGGCCCGCGGTATTGGAAAAAAAACAGTACTTTTCCCACCGCATGGGCGATACCGCCCGCACGGAATATAAATTGTCGGACACGGAATTTTCCCACAAGCTGAAAGTCTACAAAGAGGTGGGGTACGATGACTGGGAAGAAGTGACTTTGGATAAGTTAGGCTTGTAAAAGCAAAATGCTTTCAGACCGGATTTTGGAAACTTTGCGGTTTTTTGACCTGCAGGATTACCCCCTGACGCTTTTGGAAATTTGCACCTATTTGTTGCCGGAGAAAGAAAACCTGGCCGGATTATTAGATGCGCAGCACGAATTCCGCGGTGCGGCGCCTGTTGCTGGGGCCGCGTCGGTGCCGGCGCTGGCTATTGCGGAGTGTTTGAGCGGCGAACTGGCCGAGAGAACGGAGTGTCACCGCGGGTTTTATTGTTTAAAGGGACGCGGAGGGATTATCCGGCAGCGCTTGCTTAATTATTTGCACGGCATGTTTCGGGAAAAGCGCGTTGCCCGGTTTGCCCGCGGCCTGAAATGGATACCCTTTGTCCGGGGCGTGGGCCTGGCCGGTAGCCAGGTTTTGGGCCAGCAGAAAGACACTTCCGATATTGATTTGTTTATTATCACTGATGAAAACCGCATGTGGCTGGCCCGTACCTTGGTTACTGCCTATTTCCAGATATTGGGGCTCAGGCGCCACGGGACAAAGGTAAAAAACCGTTTTTGCCTTAACCACTATGTCGCGGGGGATAAGGAGCTCACCAAACTGCGCAATTTGTACACGGCGCTGGAATACGCCAAGCTGCGCCCCTTGGCGGGCGCCCGGGCCGTGGCCGCATTCCAGAAAAAAAATCAGGCCTGGATTTCAGGTTTTTACCCCAATTGGCAGGCGCCAACGGCCCAGGCGCCTGCTGCTTCGCCAGTCCAGGTGTTTTTGGAAAAACTTTTTCAGGGCAAATTCGGCGCGTGGCTGGAAGCCCGGCTCAAAGCCTGGCAGCTGCCGAAAATCCGCACGGAAAAATACATCCTCGTGGCTGACGACGAGCTGTCGTTTCATCCTGACAGCAAGCAGGAGTTTTTACTTAAGCGGTTTTTCGAAAATTAGGGCCAAAAGCAAGGGGTAGCGGAAAAGCTGGTAGGCAAGGTCAAAGTCCGGGCTGTCGGTCCCGGATTTTATTTCGATCAGGCTTTTTTGCTCCAGACCTGCGCCGTTTGCGGCCCGGGCGTAGTCCGCGAGCGTGTAATAGAAAGAGGGGATTTTAATCCGGCCAAACTCGCGCTGGATTTTTTGTCCCGAAGGCCAGACCTGGGGGCTAATCTTCAGCTTTGGCTTTTGCCGCAAAAGCCAGCCTAATACACCCCGCTTCCAGACGGCTTTTGGGAAAGTCAGGTCCGGATTGGGTACGGTAATAATCAGCCGGCCTAAAGGTTTAAGCGTTCGGGCCACGTTTTGGAAAGCCGAGTTTAGATTTTCAATATCCGGAGCGGCCATGTTCAAAACAACGCAATCAAAGCTGTCCGTTGCAAACGGCAGGGGCTGCATAACATCCGCAATTTCCAGGCGCGCATTTGGCGCGATTTTTTTGGCCAGAGCCAGCAGGGCGGGGGAGGCGTCAAAGCCGGCCAGTTTTTGGTAATCCGGACGCAGCAGGGCCAAAAGCCAGCCCGAACCGCACGCCGCGTCTAAAACCGCAGCCTGGGGGTTTGGGGGCAGGAGGGGCCTTAGGGTTTGATACAGGAATTTTTGCTGCAGCCGGCCGTTGTGCGAGGCCAGAAAACGGAGGTAGTTGCGGACAAATTTTTCCTCTTGATATCCCGGGTTCATGGTGGTATTATACCACCCAGGCGTAAAAACCGGGTATTATCACTCAGCTTGACAGAGTGATAAAATCGGTTATAATTAAACGGTAGTAATTAATTTTGCCTCCAAAAAGCAGGGGCAAGCGAAAGAGAAACCATATGAAAATCAAACCTCTCGGCGACCGGATTTTGGTGAAGCAGTTGTCCAGCGAAGAAGTGACCAAAAGCGGCATTGTGCTGCCCGAAACCGCAGACAAGGAAAAAAAGGCCCAGGGCACGATTGTAGCCTTAGGCAATGGCGAAGAGCTAAAAACTTTGGGGCTCAAAGTGGGTGACGTGGTGGTTTTTGGCAAGTACGCGGGCGATGAAGTGGAGATGGAAGAAGACGGCAAAAAACATGAATACAAAGTTTTATATGTCGGCAAGGTTAAAGACGAGTCCGATATTTTGGCAATTGTTGAATAAGTAACCAAATAATAACATATGGCAAAAGTTATCAAATACGGCCTTGAGGCCAAGCAATCAATTAAAGCCGGCGTAGACAAAGCGGCGGACGTGGTCAAAGTGACCCTGGGCCCGACGGGCCGGACAGTAATTTTGGACAAGGGCTACGGCAGCCCGAGCATTACGGACGACGGCGTAACCGTGGCTAAAGATATTGAGCTGGAAGACAAGTTTGAAAATGTGGGGGCTTCTTTAATTCAGGAAGTGGCCAACCGAACCAATGACGAGGCGGGCGACGGCACGACCACGGCCACGGTCCTGGCCCAGCAGATGATTGAAGACGGTTTTGAGATGTTAAAGCGCAATCCCTACAAGGCCAACGACATGAAGCGCGGCATGGACAAGGCGGTCAGGTTTGTGGTGGCTGAATTGAACAAAGTCAAAAAGGAAGTCAAAGGCAAGGAAGGCATTGAACAAGTGGCTACCATCTCCTCCTTGGACCCCGAAGTCGGCAAGCTTATTGCCGAAGCCATGGAAGAAGTCGGCCATGACGGCGTGATTACCGTGGAAGAAGGCCAGACCATCGGTTTGGAAAAAGAAGTGGTAAAAGGCATGCGTTTTGACAAGGGTTTTGTGACCCCGTACATGGTGACCAATGCCAAGCGCATGGAAGCCGTGTGGGAAGATCCGTACATTTTAATTACCGACAAAAAAGTTTCTTCAGTCCAGGACGTGCTGCCGCTCTTGGAAAAAGTGGCGCAGACCGGCAAAAAGGATTTGGTAATTATTGCCGACGAAGTCGAGGGCGAAGCTTTGGCCACATTCATACTTAACAGAATCCGCGGCACCTTTAACGTGCTGGCGGTAAAGGCTCCGGGTTTTGGCGACCGCCGCAAAGAAATGCTGCAGGATATTGCCGTCTTAACCGGCGGCTCGGTGATTACCGAAGACTTGGGTCTAAAGTTGGACAAGACCGAACTGGAACAGCTGGGCCGCGCCCGCAAGGTGATTGCCACCAAAGACAACACCACTATTGTGGACGGGCAGGGCGACAAGGCCAAGATTGAAGACCGGGTCAGCCAGATTAAGGCAGAATACAAGGAGTCCACTTCGGATTTTGACAAGGAAAAGCTGCAGGAGCGCATGGCGCGTTTGGCCGGCGGCGTGGGCGTGATTAAAGTCGGCGCTTTTACGGAAACGGAAATGAAAGCCAAAAAATTTAAGATTGAAGATGCGCTGAATGCCACCAAAGCCGCGGTGGAAGAGGGGATTGTGATTGGCGGCGGCGCGGCCCTGGCCAAAATCGCTCCCAGGCTGGAAGAGGAAGTGGCTAAGGGCAAATATTTTGCGGAAAACGAAAAGCTGGGCGCCATGATTATCCGCAAGTCTTTGGAAGCGCCCTTAAGGCAAATTGCCGAGAATACGGGCGTGGAGCCTTCGGGGGTAGTGTCTTATGTGCAGTCTTCCGGCGAGCATGAAGGGTATGACTTTTTGGATTTTGACGAAATGGACTGGGCAAAAGGCAAAAAGGATTTAATGAAAGCGGGGATTGTCGATCCGGTAAAAGTCACCCGTTTGGCTTTAGAAAACGCGGTGTCCATTGCTTCAACCTTGGTGACATCGGAAGCTATTGTCGTGGACAAGCCTGAACCTAAGCCTTTGGCGCCGGTTGGCGGCCCGGGCATGGGCGGTATGGGCGGCATGGATTACTAAAAAGTCTGAAATAGGAAATTTTAGACCCCTGCAAAAGCAGGGGTCTTATTTTTTGGCTTATTTAAGACCAAAGTCTTCAAATATAAGCAAAAGCCTTGACAAACTGTCAATTTTAGTGTACAATTGCCAGTTACGATCTAAAAGTCGTACTTAACAATTTCATATAGATATCTGTCTGTTTTTAACAGGAGAGCACACGGATATCGCCCTCACGCCAATCTTCACCAGGCATGATTTAGAGACGAGCGAATTTTTACATAGAGTCATCTGCTATACAGACTTGTTGAGGATTGGTGTGGGGGACTTACATGCTCCTGATTTCGCTAATACCGGATTGGGGGCGCGATAAAGCCGTGGCACAAGAACGATTTTACTTTGGTTCTCCTGTCCACGGTTTTTTGTTTTTTCAAACCGGGGGAATATCGTGTTTTATTCCAAGTTTGGTTATAATTCCTTTTGGCAGCGTGGGCCTTTGGAGGGCAAATAATATTTGGCATCTGCTACGATGCTTAGGCCTGTTTCTCAAAGACCCACATTGGCGGAAGGAATTTTTTTGTCCGGAACGCTGTTGCGCTTTTTAAGAGCCCAGCAGCCTTCCGGGCAGACTGCCGCACTTGTGCGGCAAATCCATTCTGTCTTTGAAGGAGGGGGTATGAGAAAGTCCAAAACGATGTTGGTGTGCCAGTTGGCTTTCGCGCTCCTGATTTTAGGGACTGCCGGCAAGATGCTCTGGCAGTTCAAACAGTACACAGTCGTGATGATGGTCGGCGGGCCGGAGAAGTTTAACCGGCTTCAGGCCGATGCCAATCGCCATGCACAGCAGTTCATCATTGAGCACGGCGGCAGCGCCTTGCTCGAATGGAATGGGCTCGGTAACAACGAACCCACCGTGTACGTGCTTTTGCACTTGCACGAAGGTTACACCGTCCATCCGGACGGCCGGGTGGAAAAGAACGGAGAGGAGAAACCCTAGATGGAGGAAATCGTGAGTGACCTGTTCAAGGAGTTGGCAGCGTGCTGCCAGTTCAAGTGGCGGGGAATGAACCCCGAGTACAAGTTGGTCTGGAAGATCGTCGGCGCGGCATTCGCGCTGCTGGTCTTTGCGGCCGCTGTTTCGGGCCTGGCCCTGCTCGTGGGGCCGAGGTAGCCAACAACATGGACAAACAGAGGGGGCGGGGTAGCTAACCAGCTTATTTCCGCCCATCTCCAAACTTGCCAAGTATTCTTGGGAATAGTTGCCAGGTTTGGGGAGAAATATGTTTAACAAAATGATGATGGCGACTCTCGTCGTCTTGGTGCTTGGCGGTTTTGCCGTCGAAATCTGCTGGGCCAAGAATTTGGTCAAACAGACACTGAGAGACGAAGAGCTGATGCAGGCGTTCCGAGCGTTCGGGCGCTTTCTGATGACCCCATTCCGGTCCCTGGGTACGGCCCTGGACCAACAGTTCAACACGCTAGTCGACACGGCGCAAACCGTGCTCTGGCCGAAAAAACGAGAGGAGGGGAAAGAAAAGTGGTAAAGGAAAAGCTCCTTTGGCCATTTATGATGGCGGCAGGGTTTGTTCTCCTTGCCATCATCCTTGCGTCGCTTTGGCGCAAGAATCTGGAAGACCGGCTCAATGACCCAACCCGCCCGCCTGGGCAGTGGTTGTACCGCTGAGGGAGCAGGCATGGATAAGCTGCTCATTGCAAACGCCGTATTTTTCTCGGCGCTCGGCCTGTTTTTCCTTCATGACTTGCTGTTCGGCAAACCCATCGACCGGTCTGACCGGTCCGACAAGTCCAACCGACAGCATCGGCGCGGGCGCGGTGGATAGACAACAGTCTTTCCAAAGCGCCCCCAACCCCCTTTAAGCCTGTTTCTTATCCGTTGGCGATTCGCTAACTTTCGCAAATATCCCAAAAGGATAAATGCCAAGGCCAGCGTCCTGTTATCGCCAGCGGGTAAGAGCCAGTCTTACCGCTTTACAAGTTTTTTAATCGGGCATAATATGCAGTCAAGTTTGGTACCCACCAAACTATTCCATGTCCTAGGAGGACAATTAACACATGAAGAACCAGGAGCTTTGGGCTCAGGGTATACAAGACGGGTTCAACAACCTCGTGGATCACGAGAACCAGAACCCGCTGTATTGGCGGGGAGTAACAGAAGGTGATCGTCGCTATCACCAGTGGCTGGCGGAAGGACGCTTCACCGAGCAGGAGACGTTCGTCGACGCACTCCAGCACGTCCAGGAGGACTACCACAATCCGGTCGGGATGCCGCTGCTGAGCGCGTTCGCAATTTAAACCGCCCGCAGAGGCGGCGAACACACCAGACGGTATTATAAAATCCTCCCCCATTGCCCAAAGCCGAGAAGCTGTAAGCCTACAAAGGCAGGAGCGCCCGCTTCCTGCCTTTTCTTTTGACAAAATTTGTCATTTTTAGTATACTTTAGCTACTTTTATTATCTTTAAAAGGAAATTTACTTTCATGGGCGTTCCCAAAAAGCACAAGACCCGTAGCGGCCGCAACCAGAGGCGCAGCCATTTGTCCCTTAAGCCGAAGAGCTTTGCCACCTGCAAAAACTGCGGCGAACCGGTTATGCCTCACTATCCGTGCAAAAACTGCGGCTATTACAAAGGCAGAAAAGTAACCAAGTAAGCTTGGTTATTTTTTTATCGTTAAGCTGAACAAATTTTATGGCATCAAGGCATCTTGCCCGCACCGTGGCCATGCAATCCCTGTTTGAGTGGGATTTTAACGGTCGCAAGGAAGAACTTAAAAAAATTATTGCCACCAACCTGGGCGAGTTCGCTTCGGATATTAAGGAGCCGGAGTTCGTGTACGGTTTGGCCGAAGGCGTGGCGGAAAATCTGCCCGCCATTGACCTGGTGATTGCCAAAACCGCACCCGACTGGCCGGTAGACCAGATACCCGACGTGGACCGCAGCGTTTTGCGTCTAGGGATTTACGAACTGCAGTTTCAAAAACAGGCTCCGCCCAAAGTGGTTATCAACGAAGCGGTGGAGCTGGCCAAAACCTTCGGGGGCGAGCAGAGCGGCAAGTTTGTGAACGGCGTGCTTGGCACGCTTTACAAGCAGATGCAGGCCGCCGGCGAAATTACCGAAGAAAAAAAATAATTTTTTAACACTCCTTAAGAGGAGTGTTTTTTTAAAATTTTGGTTCGAACATCGTTCCATAGGGACTGCTATGACTTTTAAACCATCCGAAAAGGTGTTTTTTTTATTAATTGACTTTAAATAAAGGGGGTTTTAAACTTAAAGTGGTGTTCATATTTAAAAATAATAAAAATGGCTGAAGATTATAACGCAGATTTAATTACCCAACTTTTTCTTACTGACGACGTGGAAAAAGCTAAAGAAATTTCAGACGAAATGGTAGGCATAGGGAATCTAATTTTTCCTCGAATAATATACGAGGCATACAAAAAATTTAAAAACACGTCTAGCTCCCACTATTTTATCTCAGATCTTGCGGGATTTAGGTCACCTGAAGTAGCAGAAATTATGAAAGAAATAGCCCATGAGGCTACAAAATCTGCTGATTTTGAATTTACACTCGACTACCTGGCAGACATTGAATACTTCGATCCTACTATAATCGAAAAAGCTAGCACCTTACTTAAGGACAAGCTATTCCTAAAAGGAACAGATGAGTATGACGTGGAAGCGTGCTTGGCGTATTTAAAAAAATCAAAAAATGGCATAAAAGATTTAGAACCCGTATTACAAGCATGCTTTGAAAATGAGGGTCTTGCATACTCCCTAAGAACTAAGGTTCTTCGAGATCTCTTGGTCTCGAATAAACAACTCATTAACTATTACTACGAAAATTACGATAAAATAAAAAACAAAAAGGCCGAAATAATTTTTGCTGAAGAAATTTCTACATGGCAGGGAGGGATAATACCAGAACTTCATAAAAAGATTTTAAAAAACGGCTCTAGAAGGGCACAAGAAATCATAGAAGAAGCACAGACAAAAAGAACCAAAACAAAAGATCAAGCCGAAAAAAAAGAACAAGAAAAGATAAAAGGTACATACGAAACAGCAGATATTGTTTCCGGCATTGCTGCATTAAGGACAAAGGTTAACAGGATCAGCTCGGCTGATAAAAGGTTTGGCTTTCCTTTCTTTGCACAATCGGAAGAATTTTATGAACAAAATAAACCCGCTCAAAATAAAGCCTCTTTAGTGGGTTATTGTATGGTTCTACGAGAGTTCCTGCAAAAATTTGATGAAGCTATAAAAGATTCCGTGATCCCAGTAGACAAAGCAAAGCAATTTTTACCTGAAATACAGGACTGGGGTGGAAGTATTAATAAATTTCACTATCTACTTTTGGATAAAGGTGTAACTGTAGATAAAGGAATTTTCGGTTTAAGAAATATAAATAGACTTGTTACAAAACTTGCACACCCAAACGAAACACTAGGGGAAGAATTTATTAATTTGTTGACTGAAGAAAAATTATTGGATATGTATACAAAAGACAACTGGTCACTGTTGCATAGAGAAATATTACTACGATATGAAAAAGTATTAGAAAAATTAATCGCAGCTCTTTCGGAGGGAAGTACTGGCTAATATTAGTTACAGTTCCAATTTAGTCAAAAAAGGCTGACGTTTTCTCAACTTCGGTTTGAACATCGTTTCATAGGGAATATCTGAAATAAATTATATTATTTGATTGTAGGAACGATAGGAAAGCAGAAAATACCTAGTTTTGGCTTTCGCCTGCGGGTTTTTTCTCTTCTGGCTATACAAGTTTTTACCCCGGAACCCAAGCCCTGGACAACCGGCATAAAATTCCTCTAATTTGTAGTTGATTTATTGGAATAGTGCTATAATATGTAGGCATTTGACCCAAGATAATTAACCCATAAAAGGAGACCTACGCATATGAACAAGCTGCAATTTACGGAACAATTGGCGGCCAAATTGGGCATTACCGTCAGCGAAGCCGAAAGGTATTTGAACACCTTTATCCAAATGGTTTACGATGTGCTTAGAAACGGTGATAAAGTAAACATTTCAGGCTTTGGCCAGTTCAGCGTATCCCATCGCGCTCCCAGAATCGGTGTTAACCCCCGGAACCCTACCCAGAAGATTACCATTCCGGAATTGAATACGCCGAAGTTCAAGGCTGGCGAGGCTTTCAAGGAAGCGGTGAAGCTGAGAAGCCCCCAGGGTTAGGAATTTTTATTAATTTTAGTCAGAGCGAAAACCCCCGGAAAGGGGGTTTTATTTTTTCTTTGAAAATGTTATAATCAGCACACGAAAAAATGCGGGTATCGTATAATGGTTATTATCTCAGTTTTCCAAACTGATGATGCGGGTTCGATTCCCGCTACCCGCTCCAAGGCAATCCTATGAATTATTTTCTTTTATCAATAGCTATTGTGGCAGGCTATTTTTTTATTGTCTTTGTTCTGCTCCGTTTGGTCGCCCCGTATATGGGGTTCAGGCCGTACCCTTTGCCTGTTGAGATTCCAGGGGAAATGAAAAGCGCAATCTTGAATTTGGAAAACCAAACCCAAGACCAGAATTCATATTTGGAAGCTGTTTATAGATTTGTTTTGGGTCGCTGGGAGCACAGCCGACTGAAAGCCGGGCTGTTGTTGCCCAAGCTGTTTAAAAAAGATTTAACAGAAATTTGGCACACCAAAGGCTTTGTCTATTGCACCAGCATAAATTTTATTGTTTACGTGCTTTTGGCTAAGAGTAAATATTTTACCGCTCAAGATGTTAAGATCAGGCATGTTTTTTTAAACTTCGTACCACACCAATACTTACAGGTTAGGATTGGGGAAAAATGGGTTGACGTTGACCCTGCTGGGGCGGGCATAAGAAACCAGCCTTTGGGTACGCATGCTAGTTTTTTTGGCTAATTACCGCTAATGGGTAAATTGACAAAAAACCATACCCAGTGTAAGCTAGTTTTAATTAAATATGTGCATATCAAGAGAGCAGTTAGGGAACTAGCCCGATGACCTGCCGGCAACCTGTCCTTTTATGGATAAGGTGCCACCTCTAGCCCTTCACAGGGAAAGATAATTTTTATACCCGTGAAGAACGGGATTTTTTATTAAGAAAGGAAAAATTATGAAAAAACTGTTTTCTTCCGAGTCCGTGACCGAAGGCCATCCGGATAAAATGGCTGACCAGATTAGCGATGCCGTGTTGGACGCTATTTTAAAAGCCGATCCCCGCGGCCGCGTGGCTGTGGAAACATTGCTGACCAACGGCGTGTGCGTTGTGGCGGGCGAAGTCACCACCAAGACCTACGTGGATATTCCCAAGGTGGCGCGCGAGGTCATTAAGGATATTGGCTACACCAATGCGGAGTACGGCTTCCAGTGGGAAACCTCCGGTTTGCTTGTGGCCATTAAGGAACAGTCTTCCGATATTGCCATGGGCGTGGATGCGTTCGTTAAAGGCAAGAGCGGGGGCGTGATAAAAGAGGATTTGGAAAAAATCGGCGCGGGCGACCAGGGGCTGATGTTCGGCCTGGCTACGGATGAAACCAAAGAGTACATGCCCTTGCCGATTGTGCTGGCGCATAAATTAACCCAGCGCCTGGCTTATGTGAGAAAACACGGTATTGTAAAAGGGCTCCGTCCGGACGGCAAAAGCCAGGTGACCGTGGAGTACAACGGCGACAAGGCCAAGCGCGTGCACACGGTGCTAATTGCGGCCCAGCATGATCCGGATGTGGACAGCGAGAAACTGAAAAGCGAGATTATCAAACAGGTGATAAAAAAAGTCATTCCCACTAAGCTTTTGGACAAGCATACCCGGATCTTAGTTAACTCCACGGGCCGCTTTGTGATTGGCGGGCCGCAGGGCGATACGGGGCTGACCGGCCGCAAGATTATTGTGGACACTTATGGCGGCATGGGCCGGCACGGCGGCGGCTGTTTTTCCGGCAAGGACCCCTCCAAGGTGGACAGGTCGGGCTCTTACATGGCGCGCTATGTGGCCAAAAATTTAGTGGCTGCGGGTTTGGCCAAAAAACTGGAAGTCCAGGTGGCTTATGCCATTGGGGTGCCTGAGCCTTTGAGTGTGCGCGTGGACACTTTTGGCACGGGCAAAATTCCCGATGATACCATTGCGGGCATTGTTGGGAAGGTTTTTGATTTGCGGCCGGGCATGATTATTAAGCAGTTAAATTTGCGGCGGCCGATTTACCGCCAGGTAGCGGCTTATGGCCACTTTGGCCGCAATGACTTAAAGTTGCCCTGGGAAAAACTGGATAAAGTTAAAGAAATCAAAAAACTGGCCAAATTAAGGAAATAACCAGGAACAAAAGGGTCTTGCCAAAAGCAAGGCCTTTTTAATAGTTTGTGGTAAAATTAACTCACAGAGATTTATTATCAAGTAATCAATTCTATATGAAATCATCAGGTGAACATCGGTATTCCGAGCATGTCCATAAGGCAGGAGAGGCTTTTGATAGCCTGCAGGAAGCCGAAGCCAAGCAAAAAGAGCTGGAGGCCGAGCTTAGAGCGGCCACGCAGAAAAGGCTGCATACCCAAGACCAGGCAAGTTTGGATGAATTAAGCAGGGACATAGCCAGGCTGAATGACCAAATACTTTTTTTTGAGGGCGAAAAGGCCCGGCTGGCGGCCGAAGTGGGGGAGCATACCGATAAGCATTTGAAAGGTGAGGAGTTGCTGGAGCATACCGAAACCAAACACATAAACTAAGTTTGTATGAAAAATAATTTAGAACAGCTTGCCAAGCTGGTGCGTTACCATATTTTAACCTCTACCACGGCCGCAGGCAGCGGCCACCCGACTTCGTCCTTGTCCGCAGCGGATGTCATGACCGGGCTGTTTTTTGGCGGTTATTACCGTTTTGACTTAAGCCAGCCGGACAATCCGGCCAATGACCGGCTGATTTTTTCCAAAGGCCACGCCAGCCCCTTGTTCTATTCACTGTATGCGGCTGCCGACAAAATCAGCAGCGAGGAAATGCTGACCTTGCGCCAGTTTGGTTCGCGTTTGGAAGGCCATCCAACCCTGGAATTTCCCTATACGGAAGTGCCGACCGGTTCTTTGGGCCAGGGCCTGTCCGTGGGCGTGGGCGAGGCGCTGAATGCCAAGCTCGACAAATTGCCCGGCCGGGTGTTTGTGCTTTTGGGCGATTCGGAAATGGCCGAAGGCAGCGTGTGGGAAGCCATGCAGCTGGCTGCCCACTATAAATTGGACAATTTGTTGGCTGTGATTGATGTAAACCGTTTGGGCCAAAGGGGCGAGACCATGCAGGGCCATAATTTGGAAGATTTTAAACGCAAAGGCGAGGCTTTTGGCTGGCAAACGGAAAGCATTGACGGACACAATCTGGGAGAAATTGACGCTGTTTATAAAAAATTATTGTCAGAACAGAACGGCCTGCCTAAGCTGGTGGTGGCTAAAACTTTAAAAGGCAAAGGCGTGTCTTTTCTGGAAGACCAGGACAACTGGCACGGCAAAGCTTTAAAACAGGAAGAATTGGCAAAAGCTTTGCAGGAGCTGGGCGAAGTGGATAAAACTTTGGTAGGCGAAGTTCAGTTGCCCGAACAGGCTGCAAAACCCGCGCCATTGCCCGGGAATTCGTCCGTTAAGCTCACTGCTTATCCCCAGGATAAAACTGTGGCCACGCGCAAGGCTTATGGCAATGCGCTGGTGAATTTGGCCGCAGCCTATCCCAACTTGGTGGTGCTGGATGCGGAAACCAGCAATTCCACTTATGCGGCGGACATTAAAAAGAATTATCCGGAAAAATTTATAGAGTGCTACATTGCGGAGCAGAACATGGCCGGCATGGCCTTGGGTTTTTCCCGCCGCGGCAAACTGCCGTTCGTGTCCACTTTTGCCGCATTTTTGTCCCGCGCGTTTGACCAGATCCGCATGTCGCAGTACGCGGCCGGCAACATTAAGTTTTGCGGCTCGCACGCCGGGGTTTCTATCGGCGAGGACGGCAGCAGCCAAATGGGCCTGGAGGAGCTGTCTATGTTCCGGTCTGTGTCCGGCAGCGTGGTGCTGTACCCGTCGGACGCGGTGTCCGCGGAAAAGCTGGTGTGGGAGGCGGCGCGCCACCAGGGGAACGTCTACATCCAGACCACGCGCAAGGAAACCCCCATTTTATACGCCGCAGAGGAAGATTTTCCCATTGGCGGCTCCAAAACCTTAAAATTTTCGGCCCACGACCAGGCAACGGTAATTGGTGCGGGCGTGACTTTGCACGAAGCTTTGGCAGCGTATGAAGAGTTGCAAAAGGAGAATATCGATATTCGCGTGGTGGATTTGTACTCCATTAAGCCGCTCGACGTGGATATGCTGAAGAAAGCCGCTGCGGAAACCGGGAAGATTTTGACCGTGGAGGACAACCACCACGAGGGCGGTTTGGCGGAAGCCGTACTTTACGGCTTAAACGAACTGGCCGGCAGCAGCGCGAAATTTAAAGCGCTTTCAGTGAAAAAAACGCCGCATAGCGGCAAGCCGGACGAACTTTTGGCCTATGAAGAAATAAACGCCGCGGCCATTGTTAAAGCAGTAAAAGCTTTAGTCCATGGATAGGAATTTGGCTTTGGAATTTGTTCGCGTAACCGAGGCCGCGGCTATTGCCTCGGCCCGCTGGATTGGCAAAGGCGACAAGCACAGGGCCGATGGCGCGGCCGTAAAGGAGATGCGCGCCCGGTTTAACCAAATGGACTTTAAAGGGCAGGTGGTGATTGGCGAGGGTGCCAAAGATGAAGCCCCGGAATTATACGTAGGCGAACGCGTGGGCAAGGGCAAGAGTCCGGTTTTGGATTTGGCGGTTGACCCTTTGGAATGCACGGACAGCGTGGCCTTTGGGCGCTACAACGCCATGTCGGTCATCGTGGCGGGCGCGAAAAACAGCTTGCTTTCCGCACCGGACGTGTATATGGAAAAATTGGCCGCCGGGCCCAGGGCCGCCAAAAGCATCAAGTTTGGCGCGCCCGTCAAGCAGAATCTGCAAAAGGCCGCCCGCGCTTTGGGGAAAAAAGTCAGTGAGATGACCGTGGTGATTTTGGACCGTGAACGGCATCAGGAGTTAATCCAGCAGGTGCGCCGGGCCGGCGCGCGCGTCCGTTTAATTACGGATGGGGATGTGGCCGGGGCGATTGCGCCCAGCCTGCCGGAGAGCGGCATTGACCTGCTTATGGGCATTGGCGCTTCGGCCGAGGCCGTGCTGGCGGCGGCTGCGGTTAAAACCCTGGGCGGACAGATATTTTGCCGCTTTTCCCCGCACAAGGAAAAACATGTTAAGCTGATTAAGCAGGCAGGCCTAAATTTAAGCAAGGTTTACAGCGCCGCTGATTTGGCCAAAGGCAAAATTTTGACCTTTACAGCCACAGGAGTCATAGATGGGCCGCTATTGGCCGGAGTCAGGTTTTCCGATCATACGATTTTGACCCATTCCGTGGTAATCCGCGGCCAGTCCGGCACAGTCAGATATATTTCTACGCAACATCATTTAAAGTACAAATAAAACATGCCAAAACGGGATTTAGGCTACATTCAGCCGCTATATGTGCTGGCTTTCGACCATCGCGCCAGCTTTGTAAAAAATATGCTCGGGGTTACCGGCCAGCCGGATATGGACCAGGTTAAGCAAGTGGTGGATTTTAAAAATGTGATTTTTGAAGGCTTTAAGCGCGGCGTGGAATTGGGTGTGCCTAAGGCTCAGGCTGCGGTGCTGTGTGATGAACAGTTCGGCGATGCGGTCTTGCGCGGCGCGCGCGCTGCCGGTTTTGTGTTTGCCGCCTGCACGGAAAAAAGCGGACAAAAAGAGTTTGATTTTGAATACGGCGCCGACTTTGGCGTGCACCTTACGGAATACGCGCCGACTTTTGCCAAGGCCCTGGTGCGCTATAACCCCAAGGACGACAAGGACATGAACCGCCGCCAGTTGGAAAAGTTGAAAATTTTGAGCGAATACTGCCACGCCAACAACCTGAAGTTTTTAATCGAACCGCTGGTAGCCGCCCTGCCTGAACAGCTGGAAAAAGTGGGCGGAGACCAGGGCAGGTATGATTTGGAAATCCGGCCCAAGCTTATGGTGGAAATGGTCAAACAGATGCAGGAGGGCGGCGTGGAGCCCGACGTGTGGAAAATAGAAGGCTTGGAAGACACCGCGGAGTACGAAGCCGTGGTAAAACAGGCCCGGTCAGGCGGCCGCGACCAGGTGAGCGCAGTAATTTTAGGCCGGGGCGCCAGCCAGAGCCAGGTGGAAAAGTGGCTCAAGGCCGCCAGCCGCGCCGAAGGCGTGGTGGGCTTTGCCATTGGCCGGAGCATTTTCCACGAGGCGCTGATGAAGTACAAAACCGCAGAGCTTACCCGCGAGGAAGCCGTGGAAAAAATCGCCAACAAGTACCTGCATTTTTATCAAATTTATACGCAAAACAATTAAATACAATTAAATGGAAGCATTTATGGTTACCAAGGGAAAAAATCCAAACCACCACGACGGGCACGAGGTTGTATGCTTTACCTCCCAGGGCAGGGAAATCTGCATCCCGGTGTCCCAGCTGGAACATATTTTTAAAAAAGGCAAAACCCGCGAAGTTTCGACCTGGACTATATTTAAGATTATGGCCGAGTTTATTGCGGGTTTTGAGTTTTTAAAGCGCTACAAGAAAGCGGTCAGTATTATGGGCAGCGCGCGCGTGGGCCTGCAAAACGGGGTGTACCAGGAAGCAACGGATTTGGCCAGCAAGCTGTCTAAGGCCGGTTTTGCGGTGATTACCGGCGGCGGTCCGGGTATAATGGAAGCCGGCAACAAGGGCGCGTTCGAAGCGGGCGGCCGGAGCGTGGGCATTAACATCAAGCTGCCGTTTGAGCAGCGCACCAACGCCTATGTTAAAGAGTCGGAAAGTTTTAGCTTCTTTTTTACCCGCAAGGTCATGCTGGAAACCGCTTCCAGCGTTTACATTTTTTTCCCCGGCGGGTTCGGCACCTTGGATGAACTGTTTGAAATGATTACCTTGATCCAGACCAAAAAAATCCGCCCCGTGCCGATTATCCTGGTCAACCGGGAGTTCTGGCAGCCGCTGCTTGAGTGGATCAAGGCTTATATTTATGAAAAAAATAAAGCCATCGACAAAGCGGATATGGAAATATACCATTTGGTGAACAATGCCGATGAGGCCTACAAGCTGATTAAGGAACTTTCCAAGAATAAGAATTTATTCAACTAGCCTATGTCCGCAAAACGGCCGGGCGGGGAAGGGGAGCCCGACAACATCGATTTCGTCCTGGAGCAGATAAAAATTGATACTGAAAAGGCGCGGATTATGCCCACCCCGGAGCAGTTTCAGGACCTGGCGCAAAAAGTAAGGGATTTATCCTTGGGCAGGGGGTTTGCCAAAGCCTCGGCGTGGGAAAAGTACTCCGCGGATTTAAGTGTTATTTTGGAAATGCTGCCCAAGCCGGCTTCCGTGGAAATCAATGCCAAGTACAAAGAAATTCAGGCCCGGAAATATTACCAGAGAGCCATATGGGATGAATTTTTTGAGTATGTGTTGTTGTATTTCCACGACCAGGCGGCCAAAAATTATCCAACGCCGGAGGAAAAAGGATTTTGGGAAGCGTGTTTTGGCAAGTATTTAGAAATGGCTCTTAAGTATAAGGAGATAATGTAATGTCTACAAAACTTTTTTTGGATTCGGGCGACCCCAAGGAAACCCGCGCCGCGCTGGAGCTGCTTGGCCACATAGACGGCCAGACCACCAACCCGTCTTTAATCGCCAAAAATCCGGAAGCCGCGGGTAAAAAATTCAGCGAGGCTGAAATTTACGCTTTTTATAAAGGCGTGGTCAGCGAAATTTCCGGACTGCTCAAGCCTGAGGCCTCGGTCTCCATTGAAGTTTATGCCGATGCCCAGACCACGGCCGAAGCCATGCTAAAACAGGCCCGCGAATTCAACGCCTGGATACCCAATGCGCACATTAAGCTGCCCACCACGGCCGAAGGTTTAAAAGCCGCGGAGGTGCTGGTAGGGGAAGGTGTTCGCGTAAATATGACTTTGGTTTTTTCCCAAAACCAGGCCGCGGCCGTGTACGCGGCCACCCAGGGCGCAAAAAAAGGCGACGTCTTTCTGTCGCCCTTCATTGGCCGGTTGGACGACCGGGGAGAAAACGGCCTGGATTTGATTAAAAACATTATGGAAATGTACAAGGCCGGGGACGGCCACGTGGAAGTTTTGTCCGCTTCGGTGCGGAACCTCCAGCACTTTGTGAAATGCCTGGAATATGGCAGCGATATTATTACCGCGCCTTTAAAAGCCTTTAAAGAATGGGTGGATGCCGGCCGGCCGGAAAGCCTTGCCCTGCCGGAAAACCAGAATTTAAAGCCTATTGCCTATGAAAATGTAGCTTTATCTAAGCCTTATGCAGAATACGATATCCGGCACGAGTTAACCGACAAAGGCCTGGCAAAGTTTGCCCAGGATTGGAACAATTTAATCGCTTAACCTCATGAGCCGGGAACAAGGCGGGGAGTTTGAAAAGAATTTTGACGAATTGGATTTGCACGGCATGTCCCTCAGGGAAGCGGAGCATGCCGTGGAGTTGTTTTTATTCTCGCTGCACAAATCCGGAACCGGCTCGGGCAAAATTGTTACGGGCAGGGGGTCGGGCGTGCTGTATAACGGCATAAAAAGGTATCTGGAGAAACATGATTTGGTTAGGAAGGTTTTTGATCCGCCTGACAGTACGGGCGCAGCCTTTCTGGTTGAATTGGAAAATTAAAAAATCCACCTTAAGGTGGATTTTTTAATGGTCGGACTGCTGGAAACCCTCTTCGCTCCGACTCGTAAGCCTAGGGTGCTACACTCAAAAGCTCCAAATAGTCGCTTTTTTCTCGCACCCTTCGATTCCCTCACTATTAACCAAAAGAGAGTATCGAAAAGTTCGACACTCTCTTTTGGTCGGGCTGCTGGGAATCGAACCCAGTCTACCTGCTCCCAAAGCAGGCGTACTACCGGTATACTACAGCCCGAGGTCCAGAGGATATTTTACCATTAGTCTTTGGATTTAACAATTCTGTATAAATAAGACAAGCTTGCTTGACGCGAGGTGAAAAGTGTTTTATAATGCGGGAAGTTATGACTACTTTTTTGGAAGTGTTAGAGAGTTTTAAAAATTTGGAAACTGGGTCCCAGAAGACCGGAAAATACCTACAATTTAAGGTTTTGGCTTATTTAAGCTGAAAATTGTGGTTGTTTTCCGGCTTTTTGATTTTTTGGAAATTTGCCGGGAAATCTGTTTTTAAGGTGTAACAAACCCCAAAAACTAACGTCTATACATGTGTAAGTCCCAATTTTAGCCTCTGGTAAAGGTTAAAATAGGGAAAATGCCTAAAAACTGCTTATTTTTAGGCAAACAGCCTCCTATAATGGGGGGTGAATCTCTAGAAGTCTTGAAACAAAAACTCTTAAATTCAAGGCTATTTTATATATTTCGCTTATATATGCGAAACATATAACAGAAACAAATGCGTTTTTATCCCAAAATGTTACTAAATGGCTCGAAAATGCATACAACATAGGGTTGAAAACGTATAACTTAGGTAACAAGCTTGGAAAAGTGCCTTTTTTACAGCAAAGGTACTTTTCCGGGCTGGTAACCCTGGTTAAATCCCTTCGGGTAAATTTAACTGGGCAAGTACGGTCCGGAAAATAATTTATTGGGCGCTTGCAGACGGCAAGCTGCCCTGGTCCCCGAAAAGCCTGTCTTTTTAGGGGGCGGTCGATCTTCGCGGCGCATAGTCGTCCGTGAACTAACCCAATACATCTCGTCTTGCTACGAGTTTTAAGGCGATCTCTAGAGCGCTTTCAAGCAAACGGCCAGGCAGATGTAAAACCCAATTAATATTCTCTGAAAACCAGTTGATTGTCTCAATTGAATAATCAACCCTTCAGAGAGAGGATAAAACTCTAAAATGCAAACTTCTGTCGCAAAGAAAATCTTTGCTGTAGGGGTAGCTGCTTCTACCGTTTTGATGTCCTTGGCTCCGTTCGCGGCTCAGGCTGCGTCCCACGCCGAAGGCACCAACGTTAAAGCTTCCGATGGTACGGTTTCCATGATCATCGGTGGCCAGCGCCGCCCTTACACTTCCGCCGGTGCATTCCTTTCCTACGGCTTCAACTCCTGGAGCTCGGTTGTGGATGCTAACGCGGACGATTTGGCCCTTCCGGTCGGATCTTTCATCCCTCCGCAGGACGGCAAAATCATCTGCTCCGACCGCGGAGCTGACAAAGGCACCTGCTACCTGATTACCGGTGGCCAGAAAGCCGGCTTTACCAGCGCGGCTGTCTTTACGGGCCTTGGCTTTAGCTTCGCTCGCTCTCAAATGGGCGACGTGTCCTGGATGACCTCCACGACAAACATTGACAACACCACCGCGGCTCACCGCGCTGGCGTGCTTGTCAACAACAACGGTACTGTCTACTTGGTCGGTGCTACCGGCCTTTTGGGCATTCCCGACATTGCTACCTTCAACAGCTGGGGTTACAGCTTCTCCGATGTCGTTGTGGCTAACGCCGCCGACAAGGCGATGTCCCAGACCGGCGTGATGGCTGCTCGCACTGCGGGCCAGCTTTCCCCGACTGCCTTGACCGGTTCCGGTTCTGGCAGCGGCAGCGGTAGCGTGGTTTCCGGCAATGTCAGCGCCATGTTGGCTTCTGACACCCCGGCTGCCAATACTGTCATCACTACTCCGGTAGCCTCTCCTCAGCCCGCCGGTCAGTCTGTTGCGGATTTGGCTCATTTCGCCTTCTCCGGTTCCGGCACAGTTACCCAAGTTGTCTTGAACAGAATCGGCATTTCTGCTGACACTGTCTTGAGCAACGTGTACCTGTACGTGAACAACAACAAGGTTACCGATGCGGCCAGTTTCTCCAACGGCGTGTTGACTTTCAACAACCCGGCTGGCATCTTTACCGTCAGCGGCAACACCGTTGTTTCGGTAAGGGCTGATATTGCTGGTGGTGTTGGCTCCGGCCAGACCATTGGTGTGCAGTTGTCTTCCTATACGGTTGCCAACGGTACCCCGGCAACTGTTTCCCTTTCTGGTAATCTCATGACCGTGGCTTCTGTTTCTGACATGGCTACTTTCACCTTGACCGCTGTTCCGACCCCGTCGGCCACCGGCAATGTGACTGCTGGCACTATGAACCAGAGCCTGTGGTCCGGCAACTTCAACGTGGGTACCCGCAAGGTCAACCTGAAGTATGTGGCCTTCAAACAGGTCGGCTCCGTGCCGGTTGGTTCTTTGCAGAACATGAAATTGTACGTGGCCGGTTCCCCGGTTGGCTCTCCTGTAGCCACCCTGGACTCCACCAACAACGTAGTGTTTGATATGTCCGGTTCCCCGGTGACTTTGAACACCGGTTCCCAGACCATTGAACTCCGCGGTGATGTAATTAAGGGTTCTTCCTTTAACTACACCTTCCGCATCCAGACGTCTTCTGACATTGTTGCGGTTGACACCAACTATGGCGTTAACCTTCCTGTAGCCTTGAGCGGCGGTGCGGTTTTGCCCGCTACCACGGCTGCCCAAACCATTTCCCAGGGTTCTACTTCCACCCAGCAGGATGCTTCTTTCACGCAGACTCAGGTGGTCAAGAATTCCTCTAACGTGACTTTGGGCCAGTGGACCATGAAGGCTTACGGCGAAGATGTCAAAGTCCAGACCATGAATGTCGTGGTCAACTACTTTGACTCCACCGGCGCTGCCACTACCACGACTGCTACCGAAGGCTTTAACAACCTCGGTATCTACGTGAACGGCGGTATGGTTGGTTCCTCTCAGACCACTGTGGCTCAGACTGGCACCACCCACACTAAGACCTATGGTACGACCAACTTGTTCACCATCCCGGCCGGTACTACCGTGACTATCGCGGTTAAGGGCGACATGGCTTTGGACTCCGGCACGAAAGTGGCTTCTGTCCGGGCTGACATTGTTACCCCGGCCAACTCCATGCAGGGTGTGACTTCTTACCAGACCTTCCCGACTAACCCGGCCACCTTCCAGGGTGTGTCCCAGTCTGTGGTCACTTCCAGCATTACCTTGGCTAAGAATGGTTCTTTGGCCAACGGTACTCTTAGCACCAATGTGGCTAAGCAGAAGATTGGTTCTTACACTGTCCAGGCTTCCAGCGCTGACGGCGTGAGAGTTTCCAGCCTGACTGTGGCCATTTCCGGTACTTTGGGCACCACCAACCTGGCTAACCTGTACATCCAGACCCCGTCTGGCTCTGCTACTCCGGTTAACCCGCAGCCTTCCAACAACTTCTCCGTTGACTTCACGGTTGCGGCCAACCAGGCTGCCACGGTTGATGTCTACGCTGACGTTACCAATGCCACCGGCACTGTGACCACCACCCTTTTGGGTACGGGCACGGGCACGGTCAGCGGCCAGACTGTTTACTTAAACTCCACCGGTTTGTCCGGCGGCGCTGCGGTAACCGGCCAGACCATGACTTCCGGCACTGGCACTATTACCAACCCGCCGACTTTGAACACCGGTTCTTCTCCGGTGGCCCAGTTCGTGGTTGGCTCTACCAGCAGCACCAACCAGCCGTTGGCGACTTACACCTTTGTGTCTAGCAGTGGTGCGTCGACCATCACTGAGTTGCACTTCACCGTTTCCGGCACCAACACCCCGACTGACACCCCGATTACGAAAGTATACGTGGGCGGCCAGTCCGGCAACGTGCTGAACAACGGTACCACCGAGACGGTTACTGTGACCGGTTTGAACATTTCTGTGCCGAACAGCACAGCAGGTTTGAACGTGCCGGTTACGGTTGACTTTGCTCCGGTCAGCTCCACGGGCGGCGTTGCGTCCGGTAAGACTGCCTATTTGACCTTGACTTATGTCAAGTACACTTCCGGTGGTGTTACCACGACCTTCAGCCCGAGTGTTGCTTCCCCGACCATGACCTTGGTTGCGTCTAAGCCCACTGTGGCCGCGACTCAGCCGACCAACAAGTTGGCTGTTGCCAACATCGAAGCTATTGACGTAGCTGTTACGGCTGACGCCAATGGCGACATTACGCTCAACAGCATTCCGTTGACCATTGGTTTGAGCGGCGCGCAGGCGAGCTCCACCTCGACCAGCAACATTCTTGTTTACAGGTCTACTGACCTGACCACCAACATTGCCACTTCCAACACTGCGTTGGGCGCGGTTACTGGCGGTACCAGCACTGTTACCTTGGACAACACCAAGACCAGAATTACTGCTGGCCAGACTTTGAATTTGAAGGTCTTCGTCACGTTGACCCAGGTGACCTCTGCCACTTCCGGCAGCGACTCCATGGCGACCAACATGGCGACTGGTTCCGGCTTTAGCTGGACCGACACTGCTGGCGGCGGCTCTGCCACCACCGGCACTTCGCTCATCTCCGGCTACCCGAGCACCTTCACCTCTATTGTTACCAACTAACAATTGGGTATAGTGCTTAGGCCTGTCCTAAGATGCGTTGGCTGAAACGTTAAATCAGCACAAACTCCTCCGCCCCCCAAAGGGCGGGGGAGTTTTGTTTAGGCTTGAAAAAACCTGTAAAATATGCTAAAATATATGGGTAATTTAAGAAATCAGAAACGGCTCAAATCTTATTTGACGGGGTAAACATTTGACGGGGCAAACTTAGAATTAATTGAAAATAATTAGATGAAAGCGTTTTTTTCCAAACATAAGAAAAAGTTGATTTGGCTGGGCATAATTGTCGTGGTGGTCGGCTTTTTTGTTATCCGCAGTCGCAAAACCGACACTTCCGGCACCCAGACTGATACGGTAAAAAAACAGGATTTAAAACAAACGGTTTTGGCTACCGGCCAGGTGACCAGCGAGACTGATTTGTCTTTGAGTTTTAAGACTTCTGGCGTGGTAGGCCGGGTGCCGGTGAAAGTGGGGGACAAGGTAAAGGCCGGCAGCATTTTGGCCAGTTTGCAGGCCAACGACGTGGCCGCACAGGTAACCCAAGCCCGGGGTGCGCTAGCCCAAGCCCAGGCGAATTACCAGAAAGTTTTAAACGGCGCTTCCAATGAAGATGTGGCTGTGGCCCAGGTGACTTTGGATAATGCCAAGACTAATTTGGTGACTACAACCCAGCAGCAGCAGGTGGCCGTAGACAACGCCTACAAGGCGCTGATGAATTCCGGCCTGGCTGCCATTCCCGGCACGGGCAATACAGGCAGTGTGACAGCCACCATTACCGGTACTTATACGGGCAAGGATCAGGGTTTGTATAAAGTAAATATTATTGCCACAGGCGATGGGTTTAAATACCAGTATTCGGGCCTGGAAACCGGCGGCGGCAATGTGGACGTTACGCCCCAGCCTTTGGGCACTAAAGGGTTATATATCCAATTTTCCAGCACCAGCGTGCCGACCAATAACACTTGGACTGTGAGCCTGCCTAATACCCAGGCAACAGCTTACGTGACCAATTACAATGCCTACCAGGCGGCTTTGCAGGCGCAGAGTGTGGCCATTAGCCAGGCGCAGGCCAGCGTAGACGCTGCCCAGGCCGCTTTGGACTTAAAGCGGGCCAAGGCCCGGCCAGCGGATTTGGACGCTGCCCAGGCCGCAATTTTGACGGCACAGGGCCAGGTGCAGGCCGCGCAGGCGAGCTTGGACAATACGGTTATTGTTGCGCCTTCGGACGGCACTGTTACTTCGGTGGATGTTAAAGTCGGCGAGCTGGCCACTGCTTTAAAGGAAGCAATTATTTTGCAGGACGTGAGCAACCTGCATGTGGAAGCCAATATTTCCGAGGCCAACATTGCCAGCGTGAAAGTCGGCCAGCAGGTGGATACGACTTTTGACGCGCTTGGCTTGGACAGGAAATTTTCCGGTAAAGTGGAAGCTGTTGACCCGGCTTCGACCGTGGTGAGCGGCGTGGTCAACTATAAGGTGACAGTACAGGTAGACAAGCTGGATGAAATCAAACCCGGCATGACCGCCAATTTGACCATTTTGACGGGTGAGAAAAAAGGCGTGTTGGCCGTGCCCACGCGCGCGGTGTTGAGCAAGGCTGACAACAGCAAGGTGGTGCGGGTGGTTACGGATCCTAAAACCAAGGCTTACAAGGAAGTGGTGGTGACCACCGGCATGGAAGCCGACGGGGGGCTGGTGGAAGTTTTGAGCGGTTTGAACGAAGGTGAAGAAGTGGTTACGTTTATTAAACAATAGCAAATATATTTTAAAACCCCGCGAAAGCGGGGTTTTTATGTTATAATCAGAATAAGTTTGTTTGGTAACATTGAATTGATATACGGGGATGAAAAACAACAGTTTTTTTAAGTTTATGCTCGGGAGTTTTTTGTTTTTGGCCTTGCTGACGCCTTTCATGGTGTATAAAGATTTGCTGTTCCCGTTTGTCACCAGCAAAGCTTTCTATTTGCGCATAGTTGTGGAATTGGCTTTGCCGTTTTACGTATACTTGCTGGTGGTGCGGCCGCAAGCCAGGCCGGATTTGAAAAACCCTCTCAATTTGGCGATTATGGCTTTTTGGGCCATAAACTTGGTTACCTCCTTTACGGGCGTGAACGTGGTGAAATCTATGTGGGGCAATTTTGAGCGCATGGGAGGCACTTACTATTTGCTGCACATGACCCTGGTGTATTTTTACCTGTTGGCTTTGTCCAAGTTGAGCCCGAATGTTTTTTCTTATTTCCTGAAAGCAGCTGTGTGGGTGGCGGGGGTCTTGGGGGTTTACGGAATTTTTACCGCCCTGGGCATGCCGCCTCTGGTTACCGACCCTTCTTTGCCCCGCATTTCCATTTTTTTTGGCAACCCAATTTACGTGGGCAGTTTTATGATTTTGCCCATGTTTTTGGCCGCGTTTTTTGCCCTGCAGTCCACTTCCACGGGCGGCAAGGTTTTTTATTGGTTTATGGCTGTGGCGGAATTGGCTGCAATTTATTTGAGCGGTACGCGCGGCGCCGTGGTGGGCTTGGTGATTGGCCTGTTTATGGCCGGAGTGGTTTATGTGGCGTTTGTGGGGAGTAACCGGCTGAGGCTATGGAGCGGCATTGGTTTGGCGCTTTTCATGTTAACCGCCGGACTGTTGTTTACCTACCACAAAGACCTGCCCCAGGGTACCACTTTGCACAGAGTTTTCAATTTGCAGGACAACAATACCGAAAGCCGCTTAATCCAGTGGGGCACAGCCTTAAAAGGCGCGCGCGAGTTCTGGCTGTTGGGCACAGGGCCGGAGAATTATTATTTTGTGGCCAACAAGTATCATAACCCGGAAATTACCAAGTACGATCCCAGCTGGTTCGACAAGCCCCACAACTTTTTGCTGGAAGTGTTGGTAACCACGGGGATTTTTGGGTTTGCGGCTTATGTTGCCATTTTTTTCTTGTCCATTTACGGCATCTACCGCGCCTTTAAGGCGGAGTACCTGGGGTTGGTGGAGTTTTTGCTTCTGGCCGCCGGGATTGTAGTTTATCAAATTCAAAACTTGTTTGTGTTTGACAACGTCTCGGGCAGCTTAATGTTTTTTGCCTATACGGCGTTTTGCGCTTTTTTGTGGCAGCAAAGTAATGAACTGTCCGCACAAAAACCGGTGCAGAAAAAAAACAGTTTGCCCAATTTGGAAGCGGGCTGGGCCGCACTGGGGATAAGCGCGCTGGTGGCAGTCTATGCCGTATACGCGAGCAATGTTTTGCCCATGCAGGCAGCCTCAGGCGTGAACTATGGGTATGCCTATGCGTCCGTGGACCCCAAAAAATCTCTGGATTTTTTTGAATCCGCCGTGAACACGCCGTTTAATTTTGACCTGGGCGAGAGCGCGGCCAGGTTTGGAGAGAGCGCCTTAGGCATGGCTTACAACCAAAGCGTGCCCAAGGATGTGGCTTTAAACATGATAGATAAAAGCATTGAGGCGCTGAAAGCCGCGGTAGCGGCAGTGAACAATAACCCCATTTATTACCAGCGGCTGGCGAACCTGATATTGGTTCGTGACAGCATTATGGGCAAGCCGTTTTCCCAGGAGGGCCAGGATTATTTGAACCGCGCCATAGAGCTGGCGCCGCGGCGTACGGAAGCCCGTATGTTAAAGGCTCAGGTGCTGTTTTTGGGCGGCCGCAAAGACGACGGTCTGGAGCTGCTCAGGCAGGTTATCCAGGACGCGCCGAGTAATTTGGATATCCAATGGCAGTATGCCAACATGCTGCGCCAGGCGGGCAAAACCGACGCAGCGTTGAAAGTTGCGGAAGATGTGTTGAGCCAAGGCTATAATTTCCGCAGCTGGAAGGATGCGGCGTGGTTGGTGGATATTTATCGGCAAAATAAGCAGTTTGATAAAGCCGTGAGCTTATTTGAGGAGCTGCGGGACAAAAAACTCCTGGATGCGGACGGCTACTGGGCAATGGCCCAGGTTTATGCCGAGGCGGGCAATAAAACCGCGGCTGCGGATATTGCCCGACAGCTTTTGGCCAATGAACCTAAATACAAAGTTAAGGCCCAGGAGTTTTTGCAGAAATTGGGACAGTAAATTTAAAAAAATCCTTCTACTGAAGGATTTTTTTGTATACCGCTTCCGTTTCTTCAAGCATCTTCTTTTGGGTAAACAGCCCTATCCGTTCTTGGGATTGCCTTGCCAATTTTGTCCGTAAGGTTTGGTCATTTATAAGCTGGCCAATTTTTTCCGCCAGCTCCTGGGGACTGCCGGGCGTAACGTAAAACCCTTGTTCCCCCAGAGCTTCGGGCACGCCCCCGGTTCTGGTGGCCAGAATCGGCAAGCCCGCCTGGGCCGCCTCTAGGAGCGCGTAAGGAAAGCCTTCTTTGAGGGAGGGGAGAAGAAAAGCGTCAAAAGCCTTTAAAAAACGGTAGGCCCGGTCCTGTTTGCCTAAAAGGATAAAACTCGGTTCCAATTTTAAATTTTTAATCTTCAATTTTAAATTGTTCTCCTCGGGCCCGTTGCCGAAAAGTACGAATTTGCATTTTTTCCGGAGATCTTCTTTAAGCAAAGAGACTGCTTCTATAAGC
>JAKAGU010000021.1 GCA_021825655.1 bacterium
GGTAGACCTTAAAGCCGGTTTCACCCACGGCATTGTCCGTCCAGGTGACCTTGATTTGGCCGCAGGAGAGGCCGGCGCCGGAATTGACCCCGCCCAGGTTGGTGGGCGGCACCATATTGGCGGTGACAGACAAAGGCTGGGACGAAAGGCTGCAGTTGGTTGCCCCGTTGAAATTATAATTCCAGCCGGAACCGGAAATGGAAGTGCTGCCAACAGACAAAGCGTTAATTGTGCCGGAAGAAGAACCGACCGTGGCCACTGCCGGGTTACTGCTTTGGAAAGTACCGCCGGTAAAGCCGGCCGGAGCCGTGGCCGTGGCAGATTGGCCGATAATCAGGCTCGCGGGTACGGATTGGACCGAAGCGGCGGGGCACGAACCGGCCACCACGTTGTAAACAAAACCCAAATTGCCGGTTATAGCCGGAAAAACCTGGTCGGAAAAAGTTATGCCGCAGTCAGAGAAAGTCCCCACATTGCTCGGATTATCAACTGTGGCAGTAATGGTAGCGCTGGCTCCGACAGCCAGGGTGCCGGAAGCCGGAGATACATGGCACCAGGTGCCGGGCTTGCCGCCCGTATTGGCTGTCACCCAGTTCAGCGTCGCATTGCCGGTATTGGTCAGCTGAGTGGTTTGGGCCCCGGGGTTGGCACCCTGCGATGTGGCGGAAAAAGTCAGCGTGCCGGGATTCAAAGAAATACCAGGCATGGGCTGCGCGCCTACGTTGATAGTTACACTTTTGGCGTCCGTGCCGCCCGGACCCGTACAGGACAAACTGTAAGTCTTGGCCGCAGTCAGATTGCCGGTGCTTTGGGTTCCGGAAGCGGCCTGGGTTCCGGACCAGGCATTGGACGCCGTGCAGGTAATTGGCGCGGCTCCGGTTGCGTTCCAATTCAGATTAGTGGAACCATTGTAAGGCAGGCTGGTCGAATCGGCGGTAAAAGTCAGGCTCGTCGGCTGGGGCCCCACGTTAACCGTGACGGTTTTCGAATCGCTGCCGCCGCTGTTGGAACAGGCTAAAGTATAACTCTGGGAAACCACCAGATTGCCGGTATTCTGCGAACCGCTTAAGGGCTTGCTGCCGCTCCAACCGCCGGAGGCCGTGCAAGCAATCCCCGAACCCCCGGTTACATTCCACGATAAGTTGGCGGAGGAATTGTAAGGGATGCTGGCTTGGTCAACGCTTAAAGCAACCGTAGGAGGCTGAACCCCCACGGTCACATTTGCACTCTTGGTATCTGTACCGCCGGGGCCGCTGCAAGATAAGGTGTAAGTCTGGCTGGAAACCAAGTTGCCAGTAGACTGGCTGCCGGAAGCCGGCTGGGCCCCGCTCCAACCGCCGGAGGCCGTGCAGGACGTAGGATTGCCCGCGACTGACCAATTAAGCGTAGAGCTGCCGTTATAAGCCACTGAAGCTGGCGTAGCAGACAAAGTTATTACAGTCGCGGGGATGACCGTATAAGCTACGGCCACAGTTTGGTTAGGATTGGTGGCCGCCGGGTCCGTAACCGTAACTGTACAATTAAAAGTTCCAACATTAGAAGGCGCGTCCATGGTAACAGTGGCCGTTGCCGCAACGCCCGGGGCCAAACTGCCGGAAGCAGGCGACACATGGCACCAAGTCTGGTTGGTAGACGCAGTCCAGTTCAAATTTTTTGCCCCAGCTGAAGCAGTATTAGTAATAGAAAAAGTTTTGCCCGCAGGCGAGGCTCCTCCAGAAACAGCACTAAAAGACAACGAGACGGGGTTTAGGCCAATAGTGGCTGAAGGCTGGGCACCTACAGACACAGCCACACTCTGGCTGGCTGTGCCGCCCGGTCCGCTGCAGGTCAGTGTATAATTTTTATTGGCTATTAAGTTGCCCGTAGACTGGCTGCCGGAAGCCGTTTTGGCGCCGCTCCAGTCGCCGGAGGCCGTGCAGGAAGTGGGATTACCGGAAGTCGTCCAGGACAACGTGGATGCGGAATTATATGCAACGGAAGTTGGCGAGGCCGAAAGGCTGACAGTAGTTTTAGGGATTACCGTATAGGTCACATTGGCTGTCTGGGGATTATTTGCGGCATTTGGGTCGCTAACTGTTACGGTACAATTATAAGTTCCCGGCGCCTGGACATCTACGGAAACCGAAGCAGTAGCCGAAGCGCCCACCCCCAGGCTGCCCGTAGCAGGACTAATATGGCACCAAGCTTGGTTGGTGGAAGCTGTCCAGTTTAAAGTGGCTGTGCCTGAATTGCGGATGCTTAAATTCTGCGCAGCAGGCCCTGACTGGCCGTCAACATTTGAAAAACTGAAAGTCGCGGGAGAGAGAGCGATAGCCGGCTTGGGCGGCGCAGTTACTGTCAAAGTAAATGTCTGCATGGAAGGCGTCATGAGCGGCGGCCCCCAGGTAATGGGATTTTCTTCCGAATAAAAATGCATTGTGTAAGTTCCCGGCGGCGTACTGGCAGTGGTGCTAACCGAAACATAAGGTGCGCTGGAACCGGTATAGCCGGGATACGGGGCATTTACCAGTACGCTCCACCACGGAAAAGAAGTGCCGTCGCCTGTCCGGTAATTCCAGTAAACACAGCTGGCGCCTGTGGGGCAAGAATCCATATACCAGCGGACCACGGTGCTGTTGTTGCAGCCCACGCCATCAATAATGCCGCGGCAAGGGTAATACCCCATGGAGTTGGAGAAAGTGGTATTTTGCCTGACGTAAACCCACTGCCCCTGGGTAATGGTGGCACTGTTGCCCGGAGCATAATTCCAGGCATTATAAGAGGCCACCCAGTCCAGCGCGGTGTTAATCTGCCAGCCCGGGTAGGAGGTGTTGGCCCGGGCAACCGGCGCCGGCAGTAGACCTTGCGAAAAAATTATCACGCTGGCCGCGACCGCATAAGCCAAATTTTTTAAGACTGTTTTCATAAGCAAAAGATTAATTTAAGAAATTAGGTTATTTTGGCAAATAGTAAAGCAGGTGGACTTTGGAAGAATTTTTATCCATGGGGTCAAAGGTAATTTCGGCCCGCATTTTATCCTTGCTGACAGTAAGCAGCTCCCCTTTCCCCACAGTCTTTTCATCTATATTCCATTTAGCTTGAGTAAGCAAGCTCTTATACATATCTACGGCCGCTTTCACTTCGCCCGGCGTGACATAGGTGATGGAAATCACTTCTACGCCTTGCGGATTGACATAGCGTAAGGACTGTTCAAACGTACCCGGAAAAATTGCCAAGTCTTTGGGAAAATCGGCCGGATATGCCTGGAATTCCACCCCTGGCAGTTTTGCGGGTGCATCATTGGTCGCAGCCGTTTCTTTTGCCGCGTCGGTACTCTGGCCAGTTTTATTTTCCTGGACAGGCGGTTTATACAAACCTGTTCCGCTATTCCGTAAAAAAACATAAATTGAGCCCAATACTAAAAAAAGAGCCAAGCTTGCAACAAGCAAAACCTTGCTTTTTGTAGGCGAAATCTCCATATATTCTTTGTTAGCTTTTTATTTCTTAAAAAGTTTTTACTTTGTTAATATATTATATCACATTTGGAATAAAAAAACAACCCCCGATTTCTTTTTTAAGAAAAGGGGGGTTGTTGAAAAAAACTTTACGGCGAGGTCTCAACTTTTGTTGGCGCCTGGCTCTTAACAAAGAGAAGCAGAGGCGTGGATTTGCCCGGAACCGTGGCAGTAGTTGTTGCGCCATCCTTTATGTAGCTAATACTCGCACTGTTCTGGAAGCGGGAGGAAGTGCCGGAGAAGTTGGAGGGGAAGGCGACTTTGGCAAAGAAGTTCAGGGTGGCGGCGGAATTGGGAGCCAGGGTGCCGGACAGGGTGAT
>JAKAGU010000022.1 GCA_021825655.1 bacterium
ATCTCTATTTCGACTTCACGCCTTTTGAAACTTTTTTGCTTTTCGGCCTGACCGGTACCTTGGCCGAAACCAGCTACGGCGGCCCGAACGCCTTGAGCGCCTTCGCTTTCTGGATTTTTGTCTATGGGCTCATGGTATACCTGCCTGCCTACTCTGTACCCGCCGGGCGGACGGCTAAAAAACCCAAATGGTGGGTTTTTCCTTTGGCGGTTGTTTTTCCGTTTTTGTTCATCCCGCTCACCGCCTGGCTGCCCCACCTGATAGACCCCAAACACCCGCGGGTTGATTTTCGATAACTTTAAAAAACCGGCGCCAGGGGGAGCGAGGCGCCGGCTGTGCCTGATTTCGCGTACAGGCAAACGGCAAAATGTGGCCGAAAAGCATGGTTACGCCTCATCGAATGCGGATTGGAAATCCGGCTGCTCCAGCACTTCGGAGCGGATTATGGCGTAATGCGCCAGCACTTTCCGGTCCTGCTCGGTGATTCTGTCGGGCAAGCCAAGCTTGCGAATGCGCTTAACCAGCCGCCGGGCCGTCTTCTCCTTATAGGCAAAGCCCACGCCCTGTTGGGCAATAAGCTCCCCGAATTGTCTGGAGAAAAAAACCAGCGTCTGCCGGTTTGCACAGACTATCTGGTAGCCCCTATTCTGGGCATCCGGAACCCTGACGACCAAAGGTACCCACTGGCACAACCGCCGACAGAATAACCATTTCCGCGACAACCACCACTGCTTTACGGTCATTCTTACTCCTCCCATTTGCACCAGAATAGCAGAGCGGCTGACAAGGGTCAAAAAACACTCCCGCTTGTTAGCCAATATGGTATAATGTGGAATATGGACATTGTCAGCCACGCCCTTATGGGCGGAGCGCTGGGTTTAGCCTCGGAAAGCAGCATGAAGGATGTTCTGATAGTGACTGCTTTCTCGGTTTTGCCCGACGTTACCCAAATCCCCATCTACTTCAAAATCAGCCACCAGCACAAGCGCCTGTTTTGGCTTCCCAAACACATTGATTGGATGGATAAAAACTACCACGACCGCTATCCCGGCTGGGCGGCTGTGTGGGAAGCGCCCCACAGTATTTTCTTTTTATTGTTCGTAGTGGCTCCTGCCGTATTGTTTTTTCACTTGCCCAAAATGGCCATCGGCTCCTATGCCTCGCATATTTTTGTCGATCTCTTCACCCACAAATCCAAATGGGGCATTAAACCTCTTTGGCCTTTGCAGTTTAAATTCAACGGGCTGACAGACACCTGGGTCTGGCAATTTAAACGGCTGGTACTGTCCTGGCTGTTCTTTGGCCTGATTATTTTACTGGTCCGCTGGTACTCATAAGCTCAAATAAAAAAACACCCGGTTAAGGGCGTTTTTTTATTTGAGGTATTTTAGAATGTTGAGCCAGCCGCTTAACTCGGCCGGGGTTTTTACATAGCCAGCCAGGTTAACTGTCTTACCCATATGAATGCCCAAATGCAGATGCTTTCTTTCTCCGTCTGTTTCCGGGCCAAAACCTTTGCCGAGAATCCCCAGCTGTTCGCCCGCTGTTAAGGCTGAACCGGCCTTGGCGGAAATACTAACAAGCTGCAGGTGGCCGTAAACGACGGTTATATCCTGATTATCCAAACGGCAGCTCTGTACCGCCACCCCGCCGTAGCCGGAAGCAAACCGCTTTTCCACTAACGCACCATCGCAAACCGCGAACACCGGCACTTCCGCATCCTGTTCGTCGGCAAAAGTTTCAAAGTCCACGCCCGTATGGTAGCCGGAAAAACGCTCCGGGCTGACCGGCGAGGAATGCGGGCTAACCTTGAGACCAAAAGGTTTTTTAGTGACACGCTCCAGGGCCTTGCTGATTGGGGCCAACAATTTGCCGGCGTCTGGGTTAAAAGCAGCGGATGTAGAAGTGGCTACCGGCTGCGAAGACTGGGTTTTTTTGGCCACACCCGGCGGATTCGCCTCCTGCTGTTTTTTTTGCGCTGCCTGCCAAATGCCCCAGACTAAAACCAGCAGCAAAAAACCTGCAAAAATAACCGCGGCATACGGCCTGAGCTGAAACTTAGAGGCGTTGTTCTCCATAGTGGCATTTTACACCGCTGCCGGTGTTTTGGCCACAAAAAAAGAGCGCCTCTAGACGCGCTCTTTTTTTATTTTACACCTTACTTGGAAAAAGTAAATGTATTCAACACCGCATCCAGCCGGCTGAAAACTTCGTTGGTGTCCACCCGCTCGGTAATATAGTCAGCTGCGCCGTAACCGGAAGTCCTGACGCCTGTCTGCAGCTCGTAACACGTACCGTTGTTGTAAGCGTGGTAAATTTTGTCATAGGCCTGGTGGCTCATGCCTGCGCCTGAAGCGTCGGCTGCCGTAAAGGCAATGCCGTTAATTTGTTCGCTCCGTATATTTACAACCTGCGATGCGGGGTCAAACTTTAAACAGTCGGCTTGGCTCAAATTTTTGGCTGCGCCTACGGAAAAGAACGCGCCGTCAAAGTCAGTGTTGGCGGGATAGGTGGTTTTAGGCAGGCTGGCTGTAACCGCCACCTGGCCGGCCTGGGGTTTATAAAAATGGCTTTGCATAGGCAGGTAGTACGAATTGTCAGCGGTAGCGTCGGGCCCCAAATGCAGCTGGAAAGCCGCCGGATATTCAAAACTAAAACCGTATACCCCGTCCCGATAGCTCTGGACAGCGGAAACCGGTGCCGGGTAAAGCTGTTTTACGGAACGCGCCGCGCCGGAATAGTGCTCCTGCATTACCTGGGCTGACTGGTAGTAAATGGTGCTGGCCCCGCTGGCCTGGATTTTTAAGAGGTCCAGACTGCCCAAGCGGGCTTCGCTCGCGCCGCTTAAATCCAAATCCGCATTATGGACAGCTGCATCGGCCGCTTCCAGCTTGCTGGCCCCGGACAGGCCCAGCTGGAGCGAATTAGCCGCACCCGCAAGGCTCAATTTGGAAGCGCCGGACAATTCGCCGGTCAGCTGGTCTATTTTAAGCTCGGCATTCAGGCTGGAAACACCGGATAACTCGACAGCCAAAGTTTTCCCAGTTAATGAGCCGTCGGTCTGGATCCGGCTCGCGCCGCTGCCGCTGACCCGGCTTAAGGCTGGGACGTATATGCTTAATTTCACTTTATTCTGGGTGCAAAAGAGGCAAAAGCGGAACGGGTATTCGCGCCCGACCTTCAGCGTCTGATTTTCCACATAAACTTTGGTTTGGCTCAAGTCTTTTTGTTTGCCTTCGGCCACAACTTTATATGCCGTGCCGGGATAAATAACAGCTTCGTCAATACCGCCCAATTCCACACCGGTAAAATCCCGCAGTGCATATTCCTTGGTGGCGGTCTGGAAGTAAGGGCTGGTCTTTGTAAGCAATTCCACCTGCGGCGCCAGCTTTATGGCCATGTTAACAAAAACGATAATCGCCACCACCCATAAACCCAGCAGCATAAAACTGCCCATTTTCCGAAAAGTCGAACGGTAGGCCACCAGGCTAGTGCCCAGCATCATCACAAAAACAATGGGCACGAAAGCGATTAAAAAAGCGCTGGCCAACGCCACATAATACACTGTACCGCTCGCGATTTCCCTTAAAGGGAAGTCCACGTAGGGCGAACCGGCATTGGTAACCAGACTTACAGCCACAAACACCAACCCTGA
>JAKAGU010000023.1 GCA_021825655.1 bacterium
GTTGCGATTCCAATGCCCTTTCCAGCTGTAAACCGCCACCTGTTCTCCCCGTGTCTGTCCTGCAGATTTACTGCCTGGGTCCAGGGAAACCACCAAGAGTCCCGCCAAGCCGTAGGCAAAAGTCGGCCGGCTGACCCAGGACAAGGCTGCCCTAAGACTGAACCCTGCCATAGGCGCAGCCGCCTGCGGCGCCCCGGACAAAAGCCGCTGCTTTAAGCTGGTCGCAAATGCGGGGTCGATTTTTACATCCGGCCGGCTGGCCAAAAGCGCGCTGACCGCGTGCCTAACCTCGGCTTCGTGGGCTTTAAGTTCGGGCTCGAACCTGAAAAGCTCGTCCAAAATTTGTTCTAATCTTTCCATATGTTTAATTCGGCTTAATGATTTGTAAAATTAATAGAATGACCGGGAGCTTGTCCCGCAAAGAAGCCACGGCCCGGGAAAAGGACATCTTGCAGGCAGCTTCGCTTGCACCTAAAATTTGCGCTATCTCGCTGTAAGGCAAGTCTTCCCAAATCCTCATGACCAGAACCTGTTTTTGCTGGGCGGTCAGCTGTGCCAGATAGGGCTTAATTTTATCAATCAGCAAAGCGGTTTCGGCGTCGGTTTCCAGGCCGGCTTCCGCGCCCACATCCCAGGCACTCTCGATATCTTCCGTGGAAACAGACCGGCGGTAATGGTCAATCAGCAGGTTCCGGGCAATCTGGAAAAGCCAGGTGGAAAACCGGGCCTTCTGCGCGTTAAAAGAAGCGATCTTATGCCAAGCCTGCAGGAACGCCTGGCTGGTTATATCTTCTGCGGTCTGCTTGTGGTGCGTGCGGTAATACACAAACCGGTAAAGTTTTTCCAGATAAGCGTCGTACAACTGGCCAAAACTTTGGGCATCGCCCTGCTTGCAGCCGGCTATCAGCCGGTTTTCTTCTGTGAGTTCCATATTTTATTGTGTTTATGTTTCTTTATACGCCGAACAAGCCTAAAGGTAACTTAATAGGCAAAGCCAAGCAGCAGCCGGGGTGCGTACGCCAGCAAGGCCACGGCTTCCCGGAAATAATAGAAAGCCAGTTCATGGGGCGGATAATATCCCGGGTCAGGTGCGCTCCAATAGACCGGGTTAAAGCCTGCTGCCCGGGCCACCAATACGGCCCGCGCGAGATGAAACCGGTCACTGACTACAACCAGGCTCTTTACCCCAGGGGCCAAGGCTTTGGTGTTTTCCAAATTTTCATACGTGGTACGGGAGCCCTCTTCCAGCAGCAGCGGCGGAGTGGTGGTGGAATTTTTTAGAATCACTTTTTTCATATAACCGGCCTCGGAAATATCCTGGTCCGAAACTCTGCCCCCGGACAAAATCATCAAATTAGCTTCGCCTGAATTGTATACCCGCAAGCCTTCCAGGCTCCGGTTATACAAGGCTGGCGTGTTAATGGCAGCGCCGAGAATGATTACCGCATCGGCCCTGGAAATGCGCGGTTTAGTCTGGCCAAAAATTACCACGAACAAAAGCGAGGCCAGAAATATGCCCCCCGCTGCAAATGTACAAATTTTGAGTATCCTCCAAACCTTCTTCACCTCTTTATAATATCACGAAAATACACCCCTCCCAATTGTCAGGGTCTTGGCAATTTTGGGGATTTATTTTATAATATGCTAGTTGCCAAGACATTGGGGTGTAGCCAAAATGTCAAGCAAGCGGCTCGTAAGCCGCTCATTCCTAGGCTTGCCCTGTCACCTTTTAAAACTTTACATATTTTTCTTAACTTTCTGGTTGGGGTCCAACGTTTGTTGGGGTGTAGCCAAGCGGTAAGGCAAGCGGCTCTGAACCGCTCATTCCTAGGTTCGAATCCTAGCACCCCAGCCAGAAGAGTAAGAAAAAAGTGACAGGGTGAAACTCCTAGCACCCCAGCCAAAAAATCCTAACCGCCCAAAAGGCGGTTTTATGATATAATCAAAGAACAATATGAGCGACAAAGACCTGGAAAACAAAATACAGACCTTTCGCGAACTGGGCAAGGAGAACCCCAACATAAACGTCAACCTGCTCATGATGAACGCCCTGGAAACGGAGAGCGAAAATAAAAGCTCCGCCAAGTCGTACAAATGGCCATACTTGATTTCGCTGGGCTTACCTCCCTTTGGCCTGATTTACGCGGTTAAGTATTATTTTAGCGAGAATGAAAACGACCAACAAGCGGCCAAAATCTGCCTGCTCCTCACAGTTATCTCTATTGTTTTGGTTTTTGCTTTCGGCAAAGCCATGCTCTCCGGCTCCGGAACCAGCCTGCAGCAGATTGAACAAATTCAACCTTCAGATATCCAGCAGCTAAACCAGTAACCTCCTTTAAAAAAACCGCCTCTTCGGGCGGTTTTGTGTTAGTATTTAAATATGAACTTGCGGCTCAGCCCGTATTCCAAAATATTCTGTCTGACCTTTTTCTTTGTTGTACTGCTGCAGCTGGTCGGAGTTTTTTCTTTTCACGCCAACAGTAAAAAGCTCAAAGAATTCGACCCTTGGCAGCCAGCCTATTCCAACGCTTCCGCGCCCCTGTTTGCCCGCTGGGATTCCGGTTGGTACGCGGCTGTGGCCAAATACGGCTACTATTTAAACCCCGGCCAAAATTCCACTGTGGTGTTTTTTCCTCTCTACCCGCTGCTTATAAAAGGCCTATCGCAAATTTCTCCCCTGGACTATTTTTATGCGGGTCAGCTTATTTCATGGCTTGCCTTACTTTTGGCTCTGGGATACTTTTATAAGCTCCTGCGTTTGGACTTCGACGACAAGCGGGCTTTTTCCATTTTGCTGTTCTTGCTAATTTTCCCCTGGAGTTTTTTCCTGGCAGCGGTCTATACGGAATCGCTGTTTTTACTTTTGGTCACCGCGGCTTTTTATTACGCACGGAAACAAAACTGGCCGCTGGCCGGGCTACTGGGTTTCTTGGCAGCGCTCACCCGCGTTACGGGCGTTTTGCTCTTGCCTGCCCTGGCCTACGAATACCTGGCGCAAAATAAAAAATTGGGCCCCCGGATTCTCTGGCTTACCCTCATCCCCGCCGGCTTGGCAACGTTCATGCTTTACCTCAAACTTAAAACCGGTTATTTTTTTGCTTTTGTCTATAACCAGGCCAGCTTTGGCAGGCAGTCCACCTTTCCCCTAAAGACACTCTGGTGGGACCTGAAAAACACCCTTCACTTTTTCCAGCAAGGCGATATGCTCAAGGCCCTGGTCTATACCCTGGCTTTTCTGGCCCTGGGCGCCAGCCTTTGGCTGTTAACAATAAAACGGCGCGAATTGCGCGGCTCCTACCTTTGGTTCGCCGCTCTGTCCATTCTGCTGCCCCTGTGCACCGGCACCACCACCAGCTTGGGCCGGTATTTGCTCAATGTTTTCCCCGTCTTTATTGCGGCCGGCCTGGTGCAAAACCGCCTTTTTAAATTTGCCTGGTTTTCCCTTGGCCTGGCTGCCCTGCTGGTACTGACCTTTGCCTTTGTAGGCTTGTATTTCGTGGTTTAATCGTATTATCCGTTTTTTTTTGATATCATACCTAAGTCAAGCCACATAACCTTATGTTAAAATTTCTCAAACTCATTTTATATTTAGCCATCGGCGGGGCCGTACTTTTCCTTTACTGGTTTTTGCCGAA
>JAKAGU010000015.1 GCA_021825655.1 bacterium
GATCTGTGCCGCCCGCGTTTTTTAAAGCCGTCAGGAATTACCAGCCCGAGGCTTTGGGTTATGCGCCCAGCAGCGGCCTGCCCGAACACGTGGCCGCTTGGCAGAAGTATTACCAAATTTTGGGAATAAAACTCCGGCCGGAAAATATTATCCCCACGGCCGGGTGCGCGGAGGCTATTCTCTTTGCCTTGCTGGCCACGGCCGACCCGGGCGAAGAAGTGCTGGTGTTCGAGCCCGTGTATGTCAGCTACAAATCCTTTGCCGCCATGGCGGGTATTGTGCTTAAGCCAATAAGGCTCAAGCCTGAAAACGGCTACGCCCTGCCTTCGGTGGCCGAAATGGAAAAAAAGCTTTCGCCTAAAACCCGGGCTGTGGTGGTGGTAAACCCCGACAACCCCACGGGCAAACTCTGGCAGAAAAAAGAACTGGAAACCATTCTGGCTTTTGCGGCCAAGCATGACCTGTTTGTGATTGCGGATGAGACTTACCGCGAAATTCGGTTTCAGGGCCGGCCGGAGTGCCTGCTTAAGTATGCGGCTTACCGAGACCGGATAATTTTAACGGACAGCGTGTCCAAGCGGTTTACCCTGCCGGGCGCGCGGATTGGCTGTCTTGCCAGCTTTAATCCGGAAATTATGGGCGCAGCTTTACGGTTTGCCCAGGCCCGGCTATCCGCGGGCACTCTGGAGCAGGTGGGGACTGTGCCGCTTTTGCGCCAGGCCAAAACCCTGGCCCAAAAAGCGCGCAAGGAATACCAGGTCCGGTGCGCCCTGGTCAGCCGGGAGCTGGCCAAGATGCCGGGCGTGACTTTTCGCCCCACCCAGGGCGCGTTTTACATTATCGCCCAGCTGCCCGTGCAGGATGCCGAGGACTTTGTCAGGTTTATGCTGGAAGATTTTGCTTATAACAATCAGACGGTGCTGGTGGCGCCCATGCAAGATTTTTACCTTACGCCCGGTTTGGGCCAAAACGAAATCCGTATTGCCTGCGTGCTAAAAAAACCGGATTTAAAAAACGCCATGCAAGTTTTGAAGCTTGGCCTTGAAGCGTATAAAAAGTACGTAGTGCATGGTTCTTAGTACTTAGTAAAAAACCTCTCCATTTCAGGAGAGGTTTTTTGTTTTATTGCTGTGGGGTGGGCCAGTCTGCCACCATGAGCCAGTCAGTCTTAACCAGATGACGCTCTTTCAGCATCTGCCAAATGTGTTCGGTGATAAATGGCATAAACGGGTGGAGAAGTTTTAAGGTCCAGACCAGGTTATGCAGCAGGATTTTTTGGGTATTCACCTTAAGCTCTTCGTCTTGCAGCTGCTCTTTGCTTTTTTCCAAATACACATCCGCGAGTTCGCGCCAGGCAAACTGGTAAATTTCTTGGGCCGCTTCGTGGAGCATGAAGCCGTCCAGGTTTTTAGTGACTGACAGCGTGGTTTTTTCCAAAGCCTCCAGAATAGCCTTGTCCGCTTCGGTTTGGGCCTCAAACTTGTAGTCGCTTTCTGAAACATTGGTCATAATGAACCGGGCAATGTTCCAAAGCTTGTTGGCAAAGTGCTTCATGCCTTTGACCTTTTGTTCGTCGAAGATTACGTCATTGCCCGGCGCCGCGCCAAAGACCAAGGCAAAACGCAAAGCATCCGTGCCGTATTTGGCGGTCATTTCCAGGGGGTCAATGCCGTTGTTTAAAGACTTGCTGAATTTGCGGCCCTGCTTGTCCCTCACAATGCCGTGGAGGTAAACCCGGTGGAAGGGGATGTCGCCCAAAAGGAAGCCGCTCATCAGTACCATGCGCGCCACCCAGAAGAACAGGATTTCATAACCCGGCATCATAACCGAAGTCGGGTGGAAAGTTTTTAAGTCAGCAGTCGCGTTCGGCCAGCCTAAGGTGCTAAAAGTCCACAGGCCGGAAGAAAACCAGGTATCCAAAGTGTCCGTGTCCTGAATCCAGCCCTCGCCCTCGGGCGCTGTAAGGCCGCAGTAAATTTCCTCGCCTTTGTACCACACGGGAATTTGATGGCCGTAAATAATCTGCCGGGAAATGCACCAGTCGCGTAAGTTGTCGATCCAGTGAAAATAAATTTTTTCAAAGCGTTCAGGCATAATGCTTACCTGCCCGGATTCCACGGCCGTTTTCATAACTTCTTTTAGGGTGACTTCTTGGCCTTGGGTAATGTTTTTCAGTTTTTCCGATTTGGCTTTGAATTTTTTATTGACCGCAATAAACCACTGGAGCTTGGGCAGGGGTTCGATGACCCCGCCTGTCCTTTGGGCTTTGGACAGGTTCTGGACAGTCTCTTCCTCTTTTTCCACAAGGCCCTGTTCTTTAAGCTTGTCCGCAATCAGCTGTCTGGCTTCCGCGGTTTTTTTGCCCATGAGCCATTCTTCGCCCACGGTCATTTTGGCAAACTCGTTAATTACGGGTTTGATGGGCAAGCCGTGGCGCTGGGCCATTTCGTAGTCCACGGCGCTGTGCGCGGGGGTGACGCCAAGTGCGCCCGTGCCGAAAGCCGGATCCACTTCCTTGTCCGCAATAACTTTTATGTGCAAGGGCACGCCGCAGAATTCCACATCAAACTCCTGGCCGATATATTTTTGGTAGCGCGCATCATCCGGGTGCACGGCCACGGCCGTGTCGCCGACTTTGGTTTCCGGTCGGGTGGTGGCAATGGCAATGGGAAAATCTTTGCTGTAGCGGAAAGTGTAAAGCTTGGCCTTGGTTTCCTCGTAATCAATCTCGTCGTCCGAGACAGTGGTCTGGCCTTTGGGGTCCCAATTGACTACGCGGTGGCCGCGGTAAATCAGCCCGGCGTCATACATTTCTTTAAACGCGGTGCGCACGGCAAGTTCGCGGTCTTTGTCCAAAGTGAAAGCCAGGCGGCTCCAATCCAGGGACAGTCCCAGCTTATGGAGCTGGGAGAGGATGCCCTTCTGGTTTTGCATGGCAAATTCCTGGATCATGCTGAAAAAATCTTCCCGCGTATAATCGTGGCGGGACTTGCCCGCTTTTTTATAGTGTTCCTTTTCAAACTTGGCCTGGGTGGCAATGGCCGCGTGGTCCGTGCCCGGCACCCACAAGGCCTTTTTGCCTTTCATGCGCTGGTAGCGGATGACCGTGTCCTGGATGGTGTCTTCAAAGGCATGGCCCATATGCAGAACGCCCGTGACATTGGGCGGGGGCAGGGACACGGTAAAAGGCTCGCGGGTCTCCGCGTTCGGCAGTTTATCCGGGTTAAAATAGCCGGTCTTTTGCCAGGCTTCGTAAAGCTTATCTTCTACCTGGGTATGGTCGTAGGCTTTGGGGAGTTCGGAGTTTTGTTCCATATAATATAATAAAGTTAAAAATAAAACACCGCTAAACGGTGTTTGAGAGCCCCAAGTAATCGGGGCGTTACCATCTCAAAATTATACTTGATTTTTCCGCTTTAACGGGCGGCCTCCGGCGGGTTCTACTCTTGAAAATTCAATTTCTTCCCGCGCCGTTCCGGTGACAGCCGGAACTTAGGCTTAAACATAGTTTAGCAAATATCGGGCCACCAGCGCAACCATTGAAAAACAGGCGTCCGCGCGAAGCGAGCCGCCTGTTTTCGTTTTGCTGATTACTGGGGTTTGGCCGTAGCCTTCTTCTCCGCCTTTACTTGGCGCATCCGGAGGTTGGCCTCGCTAACCGCGGCATCAAAAGCCTGGTGAGCCGTTTCCGGCCTGCGTTCGGACTTGGGTTCCATGTGGCAGAACCCGAAGCTCAGACGGATGGTTTCGTGGGGCAGGCCTTTTTGTATGAGCCTGGATTCCCATTTCTTTTCCACCCGCTGCATGAGCGCGCTGACGTTCGCCAGGCCTTTGCCTTTGAATACGAAGACGAACTCGTCGCCTCCGAACCGCCAGGCCCGATCGTACGACCGGAGCACTTCTTGGATAGCCCAGCCCCCGGCCGCGACCATCTCGTCGACTTTTTTTTCGCCGTACTTGGTGTTCAGCGGCTTAAAGTCGTCGACGTCGGCGAAGACTACGGTTACATGCTGGCCTTCGCGGTCCGCTTCGGCCAGTTCGCGCCAGCCGTTCCTAAGCAGATCGTTCTTGTTGCCCAGCCCGGTGAGTTCATCGTTGGGGTACTGGGCCAAGAGACGGGCCAAATCTATTCCCCGCGTTGCGAGGGCGTCAGCCAGAGCTCGATTGCTCCGCCTCAGCGCCTCGGTTGATTCGAAATCCAGAGAAAAACCCAAGGCTTGCGCCAGAGTTTCCAGGGACCCTGCAGTATCAGTTTTCACTTTCTTCCCTCCTTTAGGAAGATTGGCATTGGGTAATGCCGGTTGCGCTACTGGCTCCGCGCGGTATAAAGCGCCCACATATAACCGCGTTTCATCGCCTCATTACCTCCACCAGATACGGCAGGGGTAACCTAATAGTATAGCATATTTTAGGTTAAATGTCAATACTAAAAACACCCCTGTTTGGGGTGTTTGGGAAAAGGTGTTTATAGATTTAAGCCTGGCATAGCCCGGACTACTTTTGGTTTTACAGGTTTTTTGCCGTTATGGAGCATGAAGCCCGCGGCAATGCCAATCATCTCCGCGTTGTCTGTGCAGAGTTTAAATTCCGGCACAAAGAATTCAAGCTTGTTTTTTTTGCATTCCGCCGCCAGCATGTGCCTGAGCAGGGTATTGGCCGATACGCCGCCGGACAAGGCCACGGATTTGGCGCGGAATTCTTTGGCTGCGCGCAAAGTTTTTTGCACCAGCACGTCTACGGCTGCGTTTTGGAACGAAGCGCAAATGTCTTGTTTTTCCCGGGGGCTGAGTTTTGGGCCTCTGTCCCGGACATGGTAGAGGACGGCGGTCTTGAGGCCGGAAAAAGAAAAGTCATAATTTTTTTGGTGGAGCATGGGCCGGGGGAATTCAATCGAAGCCTGGCCGTGTGCGGCCAAGCGCGAAACTTCCGGACCGCCCGGGTAGGGGAGGCTGAGGAGCTTGGCGACTTTATCAAAAGCCTCGCCCGCTGCATCATCTACAGTTGAGCCCAAAACTTTGTAGCGTTTTTCGTTCTGCATTAATACCAGCAGGGTGTGGCCGCCGGAGACAATTAAGGCAATTTGCGGAAAAATATCTTTGGGTTTCAGCTGCAGGCTTTCGATTTTGGCCAGCGGCGAATACAAATGTCCGGCCATGTGGTTAACGGGCAAGACGGGCTTGCGGCTGGCGAGAGCCAAAGCTTTGGCGAATTCCACGCCCACAATCAGCGAAGGTATCAGACCCGGACCATAAGTCACGGCGATTAAATCAATCCGTTCCAGGGGAATCCCACCGTCTTTAAGAGCCTTTTCAGTGACAGGCAAGATATTTTTGACGTGGGCGCGGGCCGCGGCCTCCGGCACCACGCCCCCCATTTTGGCGTGCAATGCAATTTGCGACCGGACCACTGAGGATAGGGTGTGGAGCCGGGGCCAGGCTTTGCTGTCCTGAAAACGCAGCACGGCGGCTGCGGTTTCATCGCAACTGGTTTCAATGGCCAGAATCAGTTTTTCGGGTTTATGTACCATACGGGGTATTTTAACATTAAGCTTGGGCCTTGAAAAGATTCGGGTTTTATGGTATTATTAGGCAGTCAATTTTATTTTTGGCGCTATCGTCTAATGGTTAGGACGAATGGTTTTCAGCCATTAAATCAGGGTTCGATTCCCTGTAGCGCTACCAAAAAATTCCGGCCATGGCCGGAATTTTTTTTATTTACAAACCAACGGTTGATTTGTCTGGGAGCGGACAGCCTAAACCAATTCTATTGGTGGGGTGTTTCGTGGTATAATACAATATGGAATTAATTAATTTTTTGAAACCAAATTAAAAATTATGAAAAACCCCTCAAAAATCATAAGTTTATTTGTTGCAATGGCGATGTCCGCGGCCGCCGGCCTTGCGGCGCCTGCGGCCAGGGCCGCTCTTACGCCGAGTTTGTCTTTGGCGGCCGGCAACAACGGAGATTCCGTAACCGTGAATGTAACCGGAGGCGACCCGAACAGCGGAGTGATTCTTTCCTATTCCAAAACCAATGTGGGGCCCAGTCTGGTTTATTTGGGCGCCACCAATGCCAGCGGCAGCTATTCCGTTGATGTCAGCACCTCGCAGTATTCCATCAGCACCGGGGGCGCGGTTTCTGTGACCGTAAACGGCCAGCGCTCCAATTCCGTCACCTGGCCGGACTTGGCGACCAACGGCACGTTTTATCTGAGCCAGACCGCCGTGGTGCTGTCTGTGGGCCAGAGTACCACCATTACGGCCACAAACCAAACGGGCAACTCCCTGTATTTGTCCAACAATTCCAACCCGCCGATTGCCAACATTAACATCAGCGGCAACCAGATAACCGCGGTGGGCATCAGCTATGGTTCGACAGTAGCGACTTTTTGCGCCCAGGGTTCCACAGCCAATTGCGCCAGCGCTTACATTACGGTGCGGAACAGCGGTGCCCAGGCGCTGACTTTTAACTTAAGCAGCGTGACTATTTCCACGGGCCAGAGTTTTCCGGTAACGGTCAGCGGCGGCACGGGTACTTATTCCATTCTCAACAATTCCAATTCCGCAGCCATCCAGACCAGCGTCAGCGGTTCCGTGGTCACCCTGACGGCCAATGGCACCAGCGGCTCTTCCGCCATTACCGTGTGCTCTTCGGACATGAGTTCCTGCGGCATAATTAACGCGACCATTGGGGCAACCAGCTCTTCGCCGCTGACTTTCAGCCAGACCAATCCGACTTTGCTGATTGGCCAAAATTTGAGCATTGGCGTGTCCGGCGGCACGGGCACGGCTTACTATGTGTCTTCCAATTCCAACTCCGCAGTCGTGCAGGCGAGCGTGAGCGGCAGCAGCCTGATGCTTTACGGCAGCACTGCCGGCACGGCCACGGTAACCGTATGTTCTTCGGCGGGCAGCTGCGGCTGGCTGGCTGTGACGGTTAATTACGTGGCCAGCGGCGGTCCGATCCAGTTAAGCCAGGCCAGTTTGTCGCTGCTTTCCGGCCAGGTGCTAAGCGTGACCGTGTCCGGCGGCACAGCCCCTTACAGCCTGGGCGCCAATACGGGCACGGTGGTCCAAGCCAGCTTAAACGGCAGTATATTAACCTTGTCGGGCATTAGTGCCGGAGCAAAGTCTTTAGATGTCTGTTCCGCGGGCGGCGCTTGCACCACGCTTTCCGTGATTGTAAATTCATCGGGCTCCAGTTCCACCTTAACCTTTAGCCAGACCAGCTTGAGTTTGGCTGTGGGTTCGGCCGCAGCGGTGACGCTGTATGGCAACGGCGGCTATTATGTTTCCAACAGCAGCAACCAGGGCGTGGCAACAGTGCAGATTGTGGGCAACATTGCCATTGTATCGGCTATGGCAGTAGGTAACTCCAATGTTTCCGTGTGCCAGACCGGCGGCCAGTGCGCAATTTTGTTTGTCGGCGTAATTGCCAGTACGAATTCAAATTCCCTGCCAGTCTTCAGCCAGACCAACCCGGTGGTTACAGTGGGACAGGCTTTGAGCCTGACTATTTCCGGGGGCGCGGGTACGGGCTATTATATTGCGGCCAATTCCAATGCCGCCGCGGCCCAGACCACAGTAAACGGGAGCACTTTAACGATTACAGGCCAGACGGCCGGCTCAGCCACGCTGGTAGTATGCGCAGCCAGCGACAGCTGCAAACCTTTGACCATTACGGTGAATGCGGCTACGGGTGCTGCCCCGATACTCAGCCAGAACAGCGTTGCTCTTATTGCGGGCCAAAGCCAGACCGTGGCCATTTCCGGTTCGGGCAGTTATACGCTTTCCAGCAATTCCAATCCCAGCGCGGTCTCCGCCCAAATAAACGGCAGTAGCTTGGCTCTTTCGGCTCTGGCTTTAGGCAACTCTACTATTTCCGTGTGCCAGACCGGCGGCCAGTGCGCCACTTTGGCGGTTTCCGTGGCTGCCGCAGCAGATACCACAACACCCCCGCCGGCCACTCCTTCCGGACTCGCCTCCGGCACCTTAGTGAATGACCACGGCACAATTTATTTGATTGCCAATAAAGTAAAAATTCCTTTTGCCTCCCTCAAAGCCTTTTTGGGCTTGGGGTATGCCCTGGCCAATGTTACAAATGCCGATGCTTCGGCTTATCCGGCCAGCGGCATTCTTAAGTCCGCTACCCAGGCCCATCCCGACGGGTCGTGGATAGTTTCGGGCAAAGTGGTGTTTTATGTGGCCGCGGCCGGTTATATTCCCGTGCCGACTTGGGATGTATTTTTGAACAACGGCGGCGCGGCCAAGTTCATTGTCCGGGCAAACCAGGCCGATATTTCTGACCCGCGGCCCATTCTTTCGGCCATGGCCAACAGCGATACCAGAGTAGTGAAATAATACTTTTAGATAAAATACCCCGCCTCTCGCGAGAGTCGGGGTATTTTTAATTTGAAAAGTTATGTAATTGGTTTATCTAACAACTGGGATTTTATATGCTGCCATTGCAGTAATGATTTTGATGAGTTAAGGTTAAGGCAACAGTTAAAACATGGATTTAAAACTACAGTTGATGAGCTGTTTGTCTTTTAAAAAGCAACCGGACACAACAGTCTGCTATAATAAAGGAAGCGGTAAAATCTAAAAAGCAAAATTGCAAAATAAAGTCGTAAAAATCAAACCCACGCGCCGTACCAAGTCCTTTGACGGGATTATTCTGCGCACCCGGCCGCAGGTGGTTAAAAATCAGGTGCAAAAACCCGGCGGTTTTTCGCGCGCGGCCGTATTCCGTTTGCCCAAGCTGGTTTTCAGCGGCCGGCAATTTTCGGCCATGCTTACGGCTTTGCTGCTCTTCGTCGGCTTTTTGGCGGGGTTTTGGTTTACCTGGGACACTAAACAGTCGGGCGCCGAAGGCCAGGTGCTGGGAGCTATGGATATAAATGCCAGCGCTGCGGCTGCCGAAGAAAATCCGGTGGCCACCACCAGCCCCGACACTGTTGCCCAGCTGTCCGACGATGCCTTTTATAAACTGACGGTCTCCCAATTGGAAAATTATTTACAGGAAGCGGTTAAGACCCCGCAGCTCAAGGAAGCGGAGCGCCTGGCAGTGCGCAAGCAGAAATTGAGGGAATACTTGAGCGATAAAAACTCGCCCTTTGTGGAAATTTCCGACACCATTGCCGAATTGCCGCACTGGAAAATGGTACTGGCAATTTCCAATTCCGAAAGCACTTTGGGCAAGCGCTGCCATAGCAACAACTGCAGCGGCATTGGCGTGGCGCCCGGCCATCCCTCGTGGCGCGAATATGCCTCCACCCGCGACTGGGCTAAGGATTTAAACCGGCTGCTGGAGAAGCGGTATAAAGACTGGACACTGGAAGAGATGAACGGCGTGTACAACCAGCCCGGCAGCAAAAATTGGGTTCGGGCCGCGCGGCAGGTACTGGAAGAGCTGCAGGAACGCGGCATTGAGTAAGTATGAAAAAGCCGCTCAATCCCAAGGGGGAGAGCGGCTTTTTTCGACAAGAGACTTACGGACTAAAGCTGCCCAGAGCGCATCACCCCGAAACGTCGGGATGGAAAGCTTTAGGGCAGTTCGCCTTCGGTTCCTGTCTTGCTTGCCGCGATGATTGCCAGCAGAAAGAGTGCGGCAAAGATGCTGACCAGAGAAGCGTGCTCGCTGACGCGGACGAATTGGATGGTTTCCGCGACCATCATGAGCATGCTGACTCCTTTGGAAACGACGTGCGCGTGGCTCAATTTTTTGGCCAGCAGGCGGTTGGTTTTGAGGGTGCTTTGGAAAGCACCGATGCCAACGGCGACCGCAATCGCTCCCAGCAGGAACAGGAAGGCGTCCATAAGACTCCTTTCCGGCTGCGGGGTTGTTTGGTTCCCGCAGCGCTAGGTTTCCCTCCGGTTAATTGTTTGTCCTGCAAAATGCGCAGGACGAAGAACTTTTGCCACTTGGGGCGGCTGCTTCCCTTGTTGCAGCAACGCCCGGTGGACGTTCCAGTATAGTGGCCGAAAACAGAGTTGTCAAATGCGGCAAACCCCTGTAAAATTAAGAGACAATTAGAGCAGATTGAGGTAAAAATATGGAAAAAGATGCCATGCACAAGGTTATAATCATCGGCAGCGGGCCCGCGGGCCTGACTGCCGCAATTTACGCGGCCCGGGCTGAACTGCAGCCTTTAGTGATTGCGGGTTTAAACCCCGGCGGGCAGCTGATGCAAACTACGGAAGTGGAAAATTTCCCCGGTTTTCCCAAGGGTATCATGGGACCGGATTTGATGAACGGGATGATGGACCAGGCTAAGCGGTTTGGCGGAGAAATTGTTTACGAAAACGTCACGGCGGTGGATTTTTCAGCGCGCCCGTTTTTGGTAAAGACTGAAAGCGGCGAATATAAGGCGCCCAGCGTAATTATCGCCACGGGCGCGGAGGCCAATTGGCTGAATTTGGACAGCGAACAGCGGCTCAGGGGCAAGGGCGTGTCAGCTTGCGCCACTTGCGACGGGTTCTTTTTTAAAGACAAGGCCGTGGCCGTTGTTGGCGGCGGCGACAGCGCCATGGAAGAAGCAACTTTTTTGACCCGGTATGCCAGCAAGGTGACAATTATCCATCGGCGGGAAGAATTTAAGGCTTCCAAAGCAATGCTAAAGCGCGCCCAGCAGGATCCCAAAATTGAATTTTTGACCAATGTCCAGATTCTGGAAGTGGCCGGCGAAAACAGCGTTACCGGCGTTAAGGTTAAGCACAACCAGTCAGGTGAGGAAAGCGTGCTGCCGGTGCAGGGCGTGTTTTTGGCCATTGGCCACACCCCGGCAACTAAAATTTTCAAAGCCGCGGGTGTTGAGACAGACGAAAAGGGTTACATTAAAGTCACTAACCACACCAACAGCAATTTATCGGGCGTATTCGTGGCCGGGGATGTTTCCGACCACCGCTACCGGCAGGCCGTGTCTGCGGCAGGCGTGGGCTGTATGGCCGCTTTGGACGTGGAAAAGTATCTGGCCGAGCAGGAGTAAGAGCGGTTATGCTTGAGATTTCGGGCAAGGTGGTTGCCGGGGAAAAAATCGGCCGGCGTTTGGGCTTTCCGACAGCCAATTTGGACCGGCGGCAGTTCGCGCGCAGCCGGCAAAGAATTAGACTGGGCGTCTGGGCGGGCAGGGCCGTTTTTCCGGAGGGGAAAAGCTTTAAGGCGGGTATAGTGATTGGCCCGCTGGACAAGCGCGGTCTGCCAAAAATTGAAGCCCACCTTTTAGGCTTTAGCGGAAACCTGTATGGCCAGAAGCTGAACTTGGTTTTAGGTTCATACCTCCGCCCGTTTAAGAAATTTGTAAACGAACAGGTGTTGCAGAAACAGATTGCCAGAGACATTGCACGGATTAAAGCTTTGAAAGCATAAAGATGTTTAGCGGAATCATTCAAAAAAAAGCGCGGGTAGCGTCCGTGGCAGCCCGGCCCGGCGGACTTTGGGTTTTTATTGCCAAACCCCAAGGCTGGCGTTTGAGGCTCGGCGACAGCGTGGCTGTAAACGGAGTCTGTTCAACTGTGGCCAAGCTCGGCAGGACCGCAGGGTTTTTTTATATGCCGGAGACGCTTAAAAAAACCTATTTTGCTTCCCTGAAGAAGGGGGAAGAAGTAAATTTGGAGCTGTCCTTAAAAGCCGCTGACCGTTTGGACGGGCATGTGGTGCTGGGACACGTAGACGCTGCGGGTACGGTTAGGGGGATAGAGGCAGAGGGGGAATCGAAGATAATGACAATAGGCGTGAAAGGCGGAGCGGGTTTGCTGGCGGACAAAGGTTCCGTGGCCGTGGAAGGGGTGAGTCTGACCGTGGTTAGAGCAGGCAAAAACCAGTTTACGGTGCATCTGATTCCGCACACCTGGCAGCATACCAACCTGCATGCCAAAAAAATTGGTGATGCGGTCAATGTGGAATTTGATATTCTGGCCAAGTATATTAAGAGCTTAATCAATCAAAACCATGCAGGTAAAAAATAAGACGCATAAAAAATTATCCTTACGGGCAGAGGCGCTTAAGGTGGGGCTGGTGGTTTCCCGGTTTAACGGCGAGGTCACCGAAGGCTTGTTGCGCTCGGCAAAAGCAGCCCTAAAAGATTACGGAGTGAAAGAAAAGAATTTTACAGTTGTATCCGTGGCAGGCGCGGCAGAGATTCCTGTTGCTTTGCAAAAATTGGCTCTTACCCAGCGTTACGACTGCCTGGTGGCTTTGGGCTGTATAATCCGGGGCGAAACGCCGCACTTTGACTACGTTTGTAAAATGGCTCAGGAAGGGGTGTTGCGGGTTTCCCTGGATTTTCGCCTGCCGATTGGTTTTGGGGTACTGACTGTGTTTAATTTAAAGCAAGCGCGCAGCCGTTTTCATGTCGGCGGCGAAGCCGTGGAAGCCGCTTTGGAATTGGCCGGCCTTAAGGTTTGATTGCAGTAAAAATTTTATGAAAAGATTTGGGCCGTATTTAATTTTTATTTCTGCCATGCTCTGGGCCACGGATGCCCCGTTCCGCGTGGCCTTGCTTCGGGACTTGCCCGCGGGGTTTATTGTGCTTTTGGAGCACCTGATTGATGTGGCCGTGGTTTTGCCCGTGGTGATTATGTATCGGCAGGACCTGAAAAAATTGAAGTTGGTTGACTGGCTGGCCCTGGGGTTTATCGGGGTTTGCGGCAGCGCTTTGGCCAGCGTGGCCTTTACCCAGTCTTTTGTGTACACCAACCCTTCCGTAGCGATTTTGCTCCAAAAACTCCAGCCCATTATTGCAATTAGCCTGGCCTCCGCAGTCCTGAAAGAAAAATTGGGACCATATTTTTGGCTATGGGCGGGGCTGGGTATAATCGGCGCTTACCTTATTTCTTTTTCCGGCCTCAAGCCCGAGCTGTATCCGGGCGAGGCCTGGAACCCCCAGGTTATGGGCGTGTTTTTGGCTCTTTTAGCCGCAGCTTTTTGGGGCGCATCCACGGTGCTGGGCCGATACGCGCTCAAGGACGTTGGTTTTCGTTTGGTTACTTCCTTGCGTTTTTTAATTGCTTTTATCTTTCTGCTCGGCCTGAACTTTCGGCATTTAAGCGTAAAAACCCTGGCCCATGTTTCCCCCAAAGACTGGCTGTTTGTGTTTATCATCGCCCTGGCTTCGGGAGTGTTTTCTTTATTTTTATACTATCAAGGCTTGCAGTACACCAAGGCCTCGGTTGCTACCATTGCCGAGCTGGGTTTTCCTTTGGCCGCGGTTTTGGTTAACTACTTCTTTTTGGGGGCTGTGCTCAGCCAGGTTCAGGTGGCGGGCATGGCCATTCTGCTTTTGGCGGTTATGCAGCTGGCCAAGCATAATTTTCACACGGAAGTGGAGATGGGTTTGGCCAAAGATTAAGTTTGCGCTCCCCAGGGGCCTTGTTGTATCATACAAGTATGAGAGCAAGCCCAATTGCCACAGGACTCTTTGGAGGAGTTCTTGCACCTGTGTTTGCTTTTACGTGTTAAGGCCGCACCATAGGGTGCGGTTTAAAATTACCAAGGACAAGGGGGTACGAATAGCAATGATTGTTGGCCATTTGGCCATACGGAGAGATAACCGCCGCGAACGACATGTTCGCGCGGAGCCGGCCCAAGTCGCGGTTTCCCCAAGCATGGGAAAGAACGGGTCTTTTCCTGTCAGGAGGCCGAAAATGGTCCGGAGGACCAATAAGGCCATTGCCAGGAGCAGTGCCCGAAACCCCGGGTGGTTCAAACGGATGATGTCCGTCTGCACCCCTGAGGAGCTGGAAGCAATTTTGGGATCGTAGCCTGGTAACAGGCAGGAACCAGAAAGGAGTAGTCATGGTCACGGGAACCGGGCGTCGTAGTGGAAAGGGGGTGGTCCAATTCTAATCTCCGCTCCGGCCAACGGCTTGCCGGAACTGAATGCTGGTAGCCAGTCCTTGGTTACCTAAGCCTTCAGCAGAGGCTCCCAAACTTCGTCAGAAGCGTCCGGGAGCCTTTTTAAATTGATTGACTAAAACAGCAGAAAATTATAAAATACAAAGTCAAAGCAAGTTTAAATTTTAAATTTAAAAATTTATGAAAAAAGCATTTTTTGGCTTACTTATGGGCGTTTTGCTCATAGCACCTTTGGGCCAGGTGGCCAAGGCTTACAGCCCCAACCTTTCTGCTTCCTGGGAAGGCAGTAATGTCAGGATTACCTTAAATAATGCCCAGCCCAATGCCCGGGTGGACATATATTACCAATCTCAAAATAGCCAGGTATGGAGCGTAACCTCAGGCCTGGGTACGACTGACTGGAACGGTTATTTTTCCAATGCCACCAATTTGGGCGTAAGCCAGGGGGCCAGCGTGAGTTTGTATGCAATTGTTGGTTCGGACCAGACCAATACGGTAAATGTGGGCGGCGGGAGCGGCTGCTGGGGGACTAATTGTTACTATGGCAACCTTTCTTTCAGTCAGAACAATGTCAGTTTATCTACAGGCCAGAGCCAGAGCGTGTCCATATACAGCAGCGGCAGTTCTTATTACGGCAATTACTACATTTCCTCCAATTCCAATTCCAGCGTGGTGACAGCCAACATTTCCGGCAACAGCCTTAACCTCTACGGTCAGAATTCCGGCAGCGCCAGCATTACCGTGTGCCAGAGCGGTGGCTACTACAACTACGGCAGTTCCAATAACTGCGGCACGGTGTATGTCACCGTAGGCGGCGGCATGGTTGGCAATATTACTTTCAGCAACTCCAACCCTTCGTTGAGCGTGGGCCAGAGCATGAGCGTAACCGTGAATGTGCCATATTTTTACAGCGGCAGCTTTTATATTTCCAGCAACAGCAACAGCTCCGTGGTTTCCGCGAACATCAGCGGCACAACGATTAACCTGTACGGCAGCAGCGCGGGCAGCAGCACTTTGAGCGTGTGCTTAAGCGGCGGGTCCTATGCCTGCGGCACTCTTTATGTGACGGTAACTGGCGGCGGGTCCTATGGCAACCTTTCTTTCAGTCAGAACAATGTCAGTTTATCTACAGGCCAGAGCCAGAGCGTGTCCATATACAGCAGCGGCAGTTCTTATTACGGCAATTACTACATTTCCT
>JAKAGU010000016.1 GCA_021825655.1 bacterium
CCGCGATATGCGGGTGACGGCCTCCTGGTTGAGCAGCAGCTGCCGCTCGGCGCGGCGACGCTCACTGACGACGACGCCGATGGCGAGCCCGGTCAGGGTCAAGACGAGCATGAGTGCCTGCAGGGATGTCACGCTGGCTGCCTTCTCCTGGGTCAGGCGGCCGTCCGTTGCCTACGGCGTGGCGGGACTCTTGGTGGTTGTCCTGGCTGCAGGCAGTTTTTATGCCGGACAGAAACGGGGCGAACAGGTGGCGGTTTACGGCGGGTCCGGGCAGCAGAACGGCAACGGCCAGAGTTCCAACTCCACGGCCAGCTCCAATATTTCGGTAGCCGAGCTGCAGAAGCCGGAAGTTGCCGATGTGAAAAAATTTGCATCCAAAGAAGAATTTTTAGCCTACCTGTCCGAGGCTCAGAATACGACCGTGGGTTATGGACGGGGCGGCGGTCCGGTGGCGCTGGAAGCGCCAATGGCGAACTCGGAAATGGGCATGGCCCAGAAAAGCATGAGCGCGCCCATCAGCGACGGTGCTGCTGACCGCGTTTCGCAAACCAACGTGCAGGTTCAGGGCGTAGACGAACCGGATATTGTGAAGACCGACGGACAGAATTTGTTTGTATCCGTAAACCAGCCTTACTACGGCTATTACCAGGAAAAGTCAATCGATATGCCGCTCATTGGCAGTATTCCCATCCGTCCCCAGCCCGATGTCAGCACCAAAGTGGTGGGGGCTCTACCCGCCAGCGATATGAAACTGCTTTCAAAAATTCCGAAGCAGGGCGACATGCTGCTTAACAACAATGTGCTAATGGTATTCGATTATCAGGGCGTATGGGCCTATGACGTAAAGGATAAGTCCAACCCCAAGGAGTTGTGGAAGATTAAGTATGAACAAAACGGCCAGCTGTCCGCGGCCCGGCTGTACAACGGCAAGTTGTACCTGGTCGTGCAGAATTACGCTGACTATTCCAACCCTTGCCCTGTCCGGCCGCTGACCGTGGGTAAGACGACCATAGAAATTCCGTGCCGGGATATTTACCATCCTGTAGCGCCCGTGAGTGATGCGGCGACTTACCATGCCTTTGCCATAGACACCAATTCGGGAGAAGTGAAAGACAAGCTGTCCTTTGTGGGTTCTGCGGGTACTGCCGTGGTGTACATGTCCCAGGACAACCTTTATGTCACTTACACTTACTCGGCTGACCAGATTAAGCTCACGGTGGATTTTTTGAAGACTAAAGGTGCTGGGCTGTTGCCAGGCGAAGTGGTGGCCCGTCTGGAAAAGCTGGACAGCTATGATATTGGAGGGAATGCCAAGATGGTGGAAATGCAGAACATCATCCAAAAGTATATGGGGTCCATTAGCGCGGACGACCAGAGGCAAAAACAGAATGATTTGGCTAACCGCATGACGGATTATTTAAAGGAGAACAAACGCAAATTGTTCTTTACCGGCATTGCCAAGATTGGTTTGGGCAACTTCGACATTCTTGCTACCGGCAAAGTGCCCGGCCAGCTTTTGAACCAGTTCGCCCTGGACGAGTACCAAGGCAGCCTGCGCCTGGCCGTGACTGTGGGCGGACAAGGCGGGGGAATGTGGGGCGGCTGGAATAACCAGGACAGTGCCAACGATGTGTATGTGCTGGATAAAAATTTAAACCAGACCGGTTCGGTTCAGGATCTGGGCCTGACAGAGCGGATTTATTCCGCCAGGTTTATTAACGACAAAGCATACCTGGTAACCTTCCGGCAGACCGACCCGTTTTATGTCTTAGACTTATCCAACCCCAAAAACCCGCAACTGAAAGGCGAGCTCAAGATACCCGGCTACTCTTCCTATTTGCATCCGCTGGCCGACAATATCATTTTGGGCGTGGGCCAGGAGAACGGCAAAGTAAAACTGTCTTTGTTTGATGTGTCAGACGCCGCTAATCCCAAGGAAATAGACAAGTATTCTTTGGATGAATACTGGACCGAGGCGGCCAACAATCACCACGCCTTTCTTCAGGACGAGCAAAATCAGGTGTTCTTCCTGCCGGGCGGACAGAGCGGTTACGTATTCTCGTACGCGGGCAACCAGCTGAACATGAAGCGGGCAATTACGGGCCTCACGGCCAAGCGCGCGGTGTATATTGGCAATTCTTTGTACGTGGTGGGCGAGAGTAAAATTGTAGTGGTGGATGAAAAATCCTGGGAAAGAATCGGCGAATTGGATTTTTAGAGTAAAATAAAAACCCCTCAAAAGGGGAGTTGTATAAAAAGTTTGGTTTAGCAGCGGTCCTTGGAGACTCCCTCCTCGGACCGCTGCTTCGCGCTTGCGGGAGTCCGGCCCTAGGGCCGGGTTTTGGGCGCGAGGTCGTCGAAGTGGTTGTGGCGATGGTGCTCTCTGATTACGTCGTAGACGTAGAAAGCCCAGGCAGCGAAGGGCAGGCCGATTGGCAGCATAAAGTTGTAGCAAGCCCCAGCGATCCAGGCGATACAGAGTACGGCGCTCACGAGCGTCGTCAGCAAGAACGAAAAGACGATCTTTTTCACCATGTATAAAGTTCCTCCCTTGGAACATCACCTTGTGAGCGCTTGGGATTTGCCCACAAATTACATATAGTATAGCACAAAACAGCTTTTTTGTCAATAGTTGACGAAAGGACCAGGATTGGATATAATTAAGCAAATTAAATATCCCCAGAGACAGTTGGTGGCTTGTTATTCAAGCTTTAAACCGTTCCCTAAGGAATGGGCCCACCGAGGAGATTCTTTCAGAAGGCACAAGGCCGAAAGGTTTGTGCTAATGATATCCACTCGGGTAACCGAGTTTTATTTTTGTCACAAGGATGTTTGATTTACCCCAGTCAAATAATTTGCGAAGCAAATTAAAATCTAAAGATTTTATTTGACGGGGTAAAAAGGTCGGATTAATTTAAGGAAAACCAATCATGCCTAAATCTAAAGTACAAAAAGAACAGGACTTGCAGGAGCTGACTGATAAGCTTAAAAACGCCAAGGGCGTAGTTTTTGCGGATTACCGCGGCACTACCGTAAAAGACTTGACCAAATTCAGGAAAGACCTGACTGCGGAAAAAGTTTTTGCCAAGGTCTACAAGCTGTCGTTGGTGGAAAAAGCTTTAAAAGCTTTGGGCCTGGAAGCCAAATTGGGCTTTAAGACCCCGGTCATTCTCGCTATCTCCCAGGAGGACGAAATTACCCCGGCCCGTCTGGTCAAGACAGCCGGCAAGGACGTTAAAACCATTTCCATTTTGGAAGGGCTTATTGAAGGCAAGGCCTTCTCCAAAGCCGAAGTGGAAACCTTGGGCGGCTTGCCTTCCAAGGACCAATTGCGTTCACAGCTTTTGTCAGTATTCAACGGGCCGATTTCCGCGTTTGCCAGAGTCTTGGACGCTCGCGCCAAGAAAATGGCGGAAACTGCCCCGGCCGCATAATTAATCAATATCTTAAGCACCTCAATCTTTACACAAAAGTTTGAGATAATCGTGAAAGGGAAACAATGTCAGACGAAGTAAAAGTGGAAGTTCCCGAGAAGTTTAAAGCTCTCGTTGAACAAGTTGAAAAGCTCTCCGTGATGGAGCTTGCTGAATTAGTTAAGGTTTTGGAAAGCAAATTCGGCGTTTCCGCCTCCGCCCCCATGATGATGGCCGGCCCGGCTGCTGGCGCTGCCGCTGCCGAAGAAAAGACCGAATTTACCGTGGAATTAACTGAAGCCGGCGCGAACAAGATTAACGTCATTAAGGCTGTGCGCGAAGTCACCGGTTTGGGCCTTAAGGAAGCCAAAGACATTGTTGATGGCGCCCCGAAAGCCGTTAAGGAAAACATGCCGAAAGCCGATGCCGAAGCTTTGAAAAAGAAGCTGGAAGAAGCCGGTGCAAAAGTTACTTTGAAATAACTAGTTTTGCAAATAAAAACCTCTCCTTTAGGAGAGGTTTTTATTTTTTATGAACCAGGGTAACCCGCTTGAACATTTTTAGTCAAACGAGTCACATATGTGACTCGTTTGACTAAATTCAGAAAGGCTTAGGAACTGTTTTGCAAGGGTAGGTCAGCAGGCACAAGCATTGACATTTTAATCATTTTTTGGTATAATATGCGCAACCTGAAGGAGGTTGCCTTGACTACCACTCTTGTTGTTTTGGCGTTTCTGTATTTGAGTTTTTACCTTCACGTATTCCTGCACGAGCGGGAGCACGCGAAGGCGGCCATGAAGCATGGTTTCCGGCCGCATTTGCTTGCGATCGGTGCCCCAATCCCGTTTTTGTGGGGGGTATACTGGGAAATCCGTCATCCGAAACTCTTGGATGGCGTCCCCGTGCGGATTTATCCCTTGCTAATCGGCGGCGCTTTCAAGTTTGACCTTATCCAGCTCCGCTGCCTGCTGCAGTGCAGGTTCGGGCTCCAGGCCGAGATTCTTTCGGCCGGGGTTTGGGCAAACTTCTTTTACACCTTGCTGGGACTGTCGGCGTTTGAAGCGTGGCTGGGCCGCTGGTCGTATATGGCCGGAGCCTTAGGTTGCGCTTTCGCGCTGTGGTCCGGGAAAAAGCTGTTTGCGGTCTACCTCTGCCCCGTAATCTCCGTGCTGCTTGGCGCGTACATGCTACCACGGCTGGTTATGGACATGATTGCCTTGCATCCCAAAGCCAGCGCCACTATTTCCCACGGCATCGCCCAGTCGTTCAGTTTCGGGCTATCGCCAATCCAGGGCGTCCAGATTTTCCTGCTGGCGGGCTTTCTCGTCGGCCTGATAAATCTGCTGCCCATCCTGCCGTTTGACGGCGGGCGCCTGATCCATGCATTTTTGGGCCTCAGGTCCCGGCCGGTGGCAAAAGCCTATGCTTACGCCACTCTGCCGTTTTGCCTGGTGATTCTGGCATACTCCCTGTTCCAGGAGGCTTATGCCATCTTCGTCCGGTAGTCGAAGTACTGTTTCAACCTCAGTGCGCCGCCCTTGCGAAAGCAATAGCGGCGCTTCTGATTTTCGTGTAAGATATATCAAAGTTTATGGACAATTTTTGGGAAAAACTAAATAAACCGTTCTTTGCCCTCGCGCCCATGGAAGAAGTCACGGACGTGGCTTTCCGGGAGATGTTTGCCAAATACGGCAAGCCGGACGTGATGTTCACGGAGTTTGTATGCGTGGATGCTTTGGTGCACCCGGAAGCGCGCAAAAAAATGGAAGTGGATTTGAAATTCACGGACAAGCAAAGGCCTATGGTGGCGCAAATCTGGGGGCGCTCGCCTTTGTTGTTTGAGGAAGCGGCCAGAATTGTGGCCTCCTTAGGTTTTGACGGTATTGATATTAACATGGGTTGCCCGCAGGACCGCGAAGTGAAATTGGGCGCGTGTGCCGCTTTAATCCAGACTCCGGCCCTGGCTGCGGAAATTATCAAGGCCACAAAAAAAGGCGCACCGTCTTTGCCGGTCAGCGTCAAAACCCGGTTGGGCTATAACCACAATACCATCGAGACTTGGCTGAAACAGCTGTTGGCCGAAGAGCCCGCGGCGGTAACCATTCACGGCCGCACCAAAAAAGAAAAGTCCAAAGTGCCCGCCAATTGGGAAGAGATAAAAAAAGCCGTACAGATCCGCAACGGCCTGAAATCCGCCACGCTGATTATCGGCAACGGGGATGTAAGGTCGCGGGAGGAGGGTTTGGAAAAAATCCGTACTGCCGGAGTGGACGGCGTGATGGTCGGCCGGGGAGCTTTCGGTAATCCTTGGTTTTTTAGGGAAGACGGCCATGTGCCGCTGCCCGGGGAAAAATTGGCTGTCATGCTGGAGCATGCGCGTCTGTTCGAGGAATGGCTGCCGGAGAAATCTTTTTATATCATGCGCAAGCATTTTAAAGCCTATGCTGCAGGCTTTGAGGGTGCGCCGGAACTGCGGGCGCGGCTGATGGAAACAAAAAGCGCGGCTGAAACCGCGCAGGTGGTGGAGGATTGGCAAAAGCAGCGGCCGTAGGCTACTGCAAGTCGAGCTTTAAGAGTTCGCTGTCATTTAGCACGTAAATAATTTTATTTTTTTCGTCCACTTCAAAATCTTTCGGGTTGCTGAGCTGGTCGTTTTTAATGGTGTAAAGCAGGTTGCCCGACTTGTCGGTAACGATTATCCGTTTGTTGGTTTTGTCCAGGATATAAACATCCTTGAAGTCGACTTGGGTGATAATCCGGCCGTCTCCGGAGAAGGGTTTTGAGAGGTAGGGCAGATTGTATTCCGCGAGCTTGCCCGCCGAATATTTGACTACCGCATCGCGGGTAAGCAGGTAGATGCTGCCGTCAATCGCAAAATCTTGGGCCTGGCCGATGGCCGAAACGTTTTTTAGGGATACAACCGGTTTTTGCAGCTTGTCGGCATTGAGCAAAAAGCTGACCGCATTGTTTTGTGTTTTATCCAGTACATACACCCGGTTGTTGGTCGGGTAGTATTTTAGGCCGCCAAAAGCGGCGGCAGCGGGCACGGACTGTGAAAAAGCCGGGCCCAGCGTGCTGTCTTTGGGCTTCCACACAAACAGCGAAGAACCGTTGTAGATGACGGCCGCATCTTTGGTGGCTACTGCGGCCAGGATATTTTCGTCAGACTTTATGGCATTGTCCTGGATCTGGCCGCTGGCTTTGTTATAACTGATAATCTGGCCGCCTGTTTCCGTACCCAGAAAGTCCGGCAGACGAATCAGCTGGTCTGCTGCCGAAAGGTTGCCCAAAAGGGTAACCTTAACGTCTTTTACCCGGTCAATCTTGCCATTTAAGTCATTGAGCTGGCTGCCAACTTTCTGGTAAAGGTCGCGCGGCGCATCTTTGGCGTTTACGGCCTGGTATTTGTCCTTGGCCTGCTGAATTAGATCCGTTGCCTGCTTTTGGTCGTTATAAACCAGGGCGGACTGGGCGTTGTTTAAAAGCTTTTGCGCGTCTTCCAGCTGCGCGGTCAGGCGTTCTGTGGTCAGCTTGGTATTTTTGACGTGAATTGCAATCCATAAATTCAGGCACAGCGCGGCCACCAAGACGACGATTGAAGCAAAAAAGATTTTTTTTGTCCCGCTCAGGGATTTAAAATAATCCGGGCTGAAGATTTTTTTGCCCGACCAGGCGAACCGGCCCAGGCCGGCAAACAGGGTTCCGGCTTTTTTTCCGAAAGTCTTGGTTTTCCCGCCCCAGGACCTAAGCCGGTCGGGCAGGGGCTGGCTGGGCAGGCGGACAGCGGGAGCGGCAGGTACGCTGCGCTTATTTTTCAGCATGAGAAGTTCCGTGAGGAATCTTTTGGGTTTTTCCAAAAAACTCTCTTTGGGAGCCGGAGTTTCCACCAAATAGCTTTCCAAATCCACTTCGTCGCTGGGGGTTTGGCCGGGCTCAACCTGAAGGTTCATTAAAATGCCGAAGGCCACTTCGGGCCCGGCATTTATTTTTAAATGGTCAATAATGGTCTGGGTGGCGGGCAAAAAATCCATGGAGCGCAGGATGTTTTTTACCCGGTCTACGGACAAATAGTTAAAGAGCTGGGTGGTGGAAAGGATGACCAGGTCATTCAGGCGGATTTTTCCGCTGGCGTAGCTTTCGAAAGTTTTTACAGGGCTGGGCTTTTCGGTGGAGCAGGATATGTCCGTAAAGTCCTGGTCGCGCAGCATATAAGCAATAACTTTGCCGCAGCTGGCCACAGTGAGGGTCGTGTTGTCCTTGGCTGCCACAATGCAGTTGAGCTTGTTAATCCAGTGGGTCTGGCCCGTGGAGGCCAGCTTGCTGAGTTCGTCGTTAATGTAGCTGAGCGCATTTTCAAAAGTGCCCTCGCTGGAGTGCTGGCGATAGGCGCGTTTGAGGCTGGAACCTATAGCCATGCATATGCGTTCGCACGATTCCATTGCCGCCGGGTTGAAAAACGGCAATTCCGCCACTACATACAGCTCTACGTTGCTGGCCGGAGCTTTTTCCGCCATGACATATACGTAGCTTTTGGTTTGTTTGAAATTGCCTAAGGTTATTTTGGCGATTTGGCTTTCAAGTTCTTCCATAGCTTGATTTATTATACAACATTTATCCCCAAGTTCCAAGCCGGGACAAATATGCTATACTAAAAATGCCTATGTTGAAAGATATTCTTGAGTCCAAAAGCGAATCGGTCATTTTAGCCTTTTTCCTGGCCGCGCCGGTGCGCAGTTTTTCCGTGCCGGAAATTTCCAAGCGCCTGAGGCTGCCGCATTTAAAGGCGGCCCGGGCATTAAACCGTCTTGCCACTGCCGGCCCGCTGAAGTCCTTTTCCAAAAAAGGCAAAAAATACTACTTACTCAACCAAAAGTACCAGCTGCTGCCGGAGATAAAGAATGCCCTGGTCAAATACTTCCCCAAGTATCAGGACGAACTTTTTGCCGCTGTCCGCCAGCTCGGCAGCATTAGAGCCGCTTTTCTTTCGGGTATTTTTACCGGCATGCCGGAACTGCCCGTGGATTTATTGCTGGTGGGGCGGGTAAATTTGCAGAAACTGGACCAGTTTTTAAAAGGCGCCCACAAGATGATGGGGCAGGAGATAAATTACAGCATCATGACTCCTCAGGAGTTTGTGCTCCGGCGGGACACTTTCGACAAATTTATCCGGGATATTTTTGACTATCGCCATATCGTCGTATGCGACGACTTAAAAAAAACTGATAAATAATTTTTTATGTCCGAAATCCAAAATCTTTACCTGACATTCTTAAGTAATTTTCCCGCCACGCTTCGGCCGATTATTTCCCTGGGCCTGGCACTTCTGGTCGTATATTCCGTGTTTAAAGTTATAAAAAAGGATTTTGTCTATATTATCGCCTTGGTTATCCTCCTGCCCGCTTCGGTGCCAATTTTAAAAAGCGTGTGGGAGGGGGTAATTGCTTTTGTAAAATTTTTGCTGAATACCAAGTAATAATTTAAAGGGTGTGGATAACTTCAGGGTAAACTCTCGTTTACCCTGTTTTTTATTGCTATTGCCACATGGTGAACGATTGTATACTATATAGATACCACTAATACACATTTAATTTTATGCCCAAAGAAATCACCGACAGACAGAAAGAGCTCTTACGCTACATTGTGGAGCAAATCCGCGAGTACAATTTGCCGCCCAGCGTTTCGGAGATGGCCGAGTTCCTTAAAGTGAAGTCCAAAAATGCGGTGGCCAAGCTCCTGGACGCTCTGGAGGCCGCGGGTGCAATCCGCATGAGCGGCAAGGCGCGGGGCATTGAGGTCTTAAACAGCCTGGGGATTTCTTTAGAAAAGGGCCTGGTCAGCGTGCCCGTAATAGGCAATGTGCAGGCCGGCAGCCCGCATCTGGCCGAAGAGCACGTAGAGGAATGGATTAATTTGCCCACCAACCTTATCCGCGGGCGCAGGGATGTGTTTCTGCTCAAGGTGCGCGGCGACAGCATGATTAACGCGGGTATTTATCAGGATGACCTGGTAATTGTCAGACCAACCAAAAATGTAAAGCATAACGATATCGTAGTTGCGCTTCTGCATGACGAAGCGACCGTAAAAAGGTTCATCCAGATAAAGAACCGGGCTTACCTGAAGGCGGAAAATCCCAAATTCAAGGATATTTATCCCAAAGAAGAATGGATGATTCAAGGCAAAGTGGTAGGCGTAATCAGGCAGCTGGAGTAGCTATGAGTTATATTGGAACCATAATTGCGGAAAGCCTTTTCGATACCAGCATATTGGGCAAGATTAATATCCTGTCCACTAAAGTTGAACCTGTGACGGAAAAACACCAGACGCCTTGGCTCAAGCAGTGGACTTTGCACAAAGTTGAAATACCCGAAGGCCAGGCCAGGGAAGTTGCCCAAAAGCTCAGTTTATTTTTGGACTACAGCAATAAAAGCGCCTGGTATGCGGACTTCAAAAACGAGAAAAACCACTACATTATTTTTAAAGACAAAATTTTCCTTATTGGCAGACAGGACCGGCAAGGCTTTGAGGAGGCCAAAGCTTACGGCATGAGTGTGGGTATCCCCGAGCACCAAGTCGATTTTCCAAAAAATATGTAATTTAAAACGTATGTCAGAAATGCAAAAAGCAAAACTGAATATCCTGTCCGAGCTGAAAAGGCTTTGCGCGCACTGCGCCTGCGGCTCGTCCAAAGCTCACCGGTGCCCGGTGCAGGAAATTGCTTTGCGCATCGAGCACTTAAACGGCGTGCCGCTTATGGTCAACAGCGAGTTCAAAGGAGTGCTTTGGGGCAGGATGTAGGCGCTTGCATGCTAAAAGCCCCGGCTGAAGCCGGGGCTTTTAGCTAACGGACAGGTTTTTTTTCAGCAAGATCGACTAGTATCATCAGCAAAAACAGTCCGGCTACAATAAAGCCAATTATGTCGCCACTGTCGGGGAAGGCGTAAACGCACGGCTTGTAGGCGGTAGTGCAGTTGAGGAGCAGGCCGATTTCGTCAGCAAACAGGCCCATGCCAAAGCCGATTAGCCCCGCGGCCCCGCGGAGAGTCTTCGGGTTTTCACCCAAAAGGGACAGCAAGCCGCCGCCCACCAGCAGTAAGGTACCAAAATAAAAATGGTGAATATGGTAACCGCGAATGTAGATGCTGTTGCCGATAATCAAAGACCAGGAGCGGGCAGCGGCAAACGCAATCAGAAAAACCAACAGCACAATATACAGGAGCTGTTTTTTAAACGGCCTGGGGTTTAATACAGATTTGAGCAAATAATAAGGATTGGTCATATGGTTGTTTTAATTTTAACATTTTTTTCACAAAAAAACCCGCAGAGTGCGGGTTTTTTTGGTAGCGCATAAGGGAATTGAACCCTTGTTCCAGCGCTGAGAACGCTGTGTCCTAGCCACTAGACGAATGCGCCATGGCAAGTTGCCAGTAAAGTTTAGCACAGCTTTTTGTTTTTTTCAAGACTTTATGGCATAATAGAAGAGAAGATTTGGCTGAAGAGAAATAAAAATGCAAAAAAAAGACAAGTTAAAATTTCCGCCCGGATTTTTGTGGGGCTCGGCAACCAGCGCCCACCAAATTGAGGGTAATAACAAAAATAGCGACTGGTGGGCCTGGGAGCACAGCTATTTGCGCGTGCACAGCTTAAAGCGCCTAGGTAAAAACCCAGAAGATTTTATGAGCGGCATGGCCGCCGATAGCTGGCATAAGTTTGAAGAGGATTTTAGTATTGCCCAAGAGCTGGGGCAGAACGCCCATCGTTTGTCCGTGGAATGGGCTAAAATTGAACCTAAAGAAGGGGAATTCAGCGAGGCGGCTCTGGACCATTATGAAAAAGTTTTTCAGTCCGCAAAATTCCACGGGCTAAAGCTGTTTGTCACGCTGCATCATTACACAGTGCCTTTGTGGTTTGCCAAGAAGGGCGGTTTTGAAAATAAGCACAATATCGACAGCTTTGTCCGCTATGGCATGAAAGTTGCGGAGCGCTTGGGGGAGTATGCGGACTTTTGGATTACCTTCAACGAGCCCGAGCTATATTCCATTTTGCCTTTTTTGACAGGCAAGTACCCACCCCAAAAACGAAGCCCTTGGACGGCTTATAAAGTGGCCAGGAATTTAATCAAAAGCCATAATATTTTAAGCCAGAAATTAAAGCTGCAGACCGGCAAGCCTGTAAGTATTGCTTTCCATATCTCCGATCTGCAGCCCGAGAACATTTGGTCGATTTTCACAACCAACCTACTGCACTATTTCGCCAATGAATATTTTTTAAAGCGTACGCTGGCGGCCTGCGATTTTATCGGCGTGAACTATTACAACCATCACCATGTGGGCTTTTTGGGGCCGCGCAAGCACAGCCATAGCGGCCATGAAGAAACCGATGTGGGATGGGGCATTCATCCCGACGGCATTGAGCGTGTCTTACTCAGCCTGAAAAAATACCAGAAGCCAATTTATATAACCGAGAACGGCCTGGCGGACGCCAAGGACACCAAGCGGGAAAAGTTTATTGCGGACCATTTATACTTTGTACACCGGGCGATTGAGCAAGGGGCGGAAGTGAAGAGCTATTTATATTGGTCACTAATTGACAACTTTGAATGGACAGAAGGGTTTAATCCGAAGTTTGGTCTGGTGGCAATCGATCGGCAGGATATGTTCCGGCGCCGAGTCAGGCATAGCGCCTTAAAGTTCGCCGAAATCTGCAAAAACAACTATCTGGAGCGTTAAGCAAGATGGTTACATTCTTAATTATTGCGCAGTATTTTGTAGCGGCCGCGGTCGACGTTTTCGACAAGTTCCTGATTTCTAAAAGAAAGCTTGAGCCATACGCCTACACCTTTTTTACCGTGGGCCTTGGATTGTTGTATTTGGTAATTTGGCCCTGGGTTTACCGGCCTTTGCCCTGGCACCTTGTATCCATAAACCTAGTTTCAGGCTTGGTGTACGCCTTAACCATGTTTGTATTTTTTAAGGCCCTGTCCCAGGGGGAAGTCAGCCGCGTTATTCCTTTTGTGTTCGGCTTGGTGCCGGTGTTTGACATGTTTTTTGTCTGGCTTACCGGGCGCAACGCGCTTTCGTTGGCGGAATTTGCCGCTTTTTGCCTGCTTTTACCCGGGGCCCTGCTGATTTCCTACCGCAAAGAAAATTTTAGCGCCAAACACATTGGCACTAAAATTTTGGCCTCTTTTTTGTTTAGTCTTTATTACTTTATTTGGCAGTACGGCAATCAGTCAGGCAGCTTGCTTAATCATTTAATGTGGGACCGTTTGGCCGCCGGAGGAATTTTGTTTTTATTACTTTTCCTGCCGTCATTTCGCCGGAAAGTTTTCGCTTCTGGCCAGGTGCCGAAAAAGACGCAGACAACTTGGCTATTCTTGCTGAAGCAGGCAATCGGCGGATTAAATTTTATTTTTTTTAGCTGGCTGCTCGTCGTGGGCAAGATCCCGCTGGTCAACGGCCTTCAGGGTTTTCGTTATTTATTTTTGTTTTTGGCCAGCTTGTTTTTAAGCCGGAAGTACCGGCATATTCTGGACGAGGAAACCAGCCGGCGCACTATTGGCATAAAATTGACCGCTCTGGGAATGATTTTTTTGGGCACTTTAATTTTATTCGTTTTTTAGCATGAAAAAGTTTTTAAAAATTTTGGTTGTCCTGGTTTTATTGGTTTGGCTGCTGTGTTTTGTTTTGACGCTTTATGCCGGGCCTAAGGCAAAAAAAATCGAATACGGCGCCACTTTCAGTTATCCCTACGCGGAAAGTCTGGGGCTGGACTGGAAAACAGCTTACACGGCGGCCTTGGAGGATTTGAATTTAAAGTACTTGCGCTTGTCCGCGTATTGGGACGCAACCGAACCCAAACAGGACAGTTACGATTTTTCCGCGCTGGATTTTCAGCTGGCTGGGGCGCGCGAACATGGAGTAAAAGTTTTGCTGGCTGTGGGGCGCCGTTTGCCGCGTTGGCCCGAATGTCATGACCCCTCCTGGATTCAAGACATGCCGAACGCTTCGGTGCAGAGCGCCCAGCTTTCTTATATTGAAACTGTGGTGAGCCGCTATGCCAGCCGGCCTGAGATTGTGGCTTGGCAGGTGGAGAACGAACCTTTTTTGGGCAGCTTTGGCATTTGCCCCCAGCCTGACCCTGCTTTTTTGGATAAGGAGATTGCTTTGGTTAAAAGCATTGACCCTTCCCGGCCGGTGCTGGTGTCTGACAGCGGCGAGCTTTCCCTGTGGATAAAATCCGGGCAGCGGGGCGATTTATTTGGCACTACCCTGTACCGTTTTGTCTTTTCCGACGTATTTAAAAGATACTGGGTAAATTATATTCCGTATTGGTTTTACCGCGTGAAAGCCGGCCTGTTGCGGCTGCTCCACCCCGGCAAACCAGTCATGATTGTCGAGCTGCAGGCCGAGCCCTGGACCACCAAGGGCATTCTAAACACTCCCATTGAGGAGCAGTTCATGACCATGAGCCCGCAAAAGTTTGATACAATGATAAGTGTGGCCCGTTCTACGGGTTTTTCGCCCCAGTACCTTTGGGGTGTGGAATGGTGGTACTGGATGAAACAGCAGGGCCATCCTGAGTTTTGGGACCGGGTCAAACAATTAAACCAATAAAGCCATGAAAAAAACAATCGGCTTGGATATTGGCGGCACCAAGATTACCGGCGTTGTCTGGGACGGCAAAAGCATTGTCAAGGAATTGACAATCGTCACCCCCAAAACGCTTTTTGAATTCCGTCATAATTTGGGCAAATTGGTGAATTTTCTCAGAGGCCGGGACAGAATAGAGCAGATTGGTATTGGCATGGCCGGCTTTGTGGATAAGAAAAACAAACTGGTGCTGGCTTCGCCGAATATCAGATACATAAAAAATTTTTCTTTGCAAAAGCAGTTTAAAGAACTCGGCTTTAAAAAAATTGCTGCTGACAACGATGCCGGTTGCTTTTTAAGAGCCGAGGTTCTTGCCGGGGAAGCAAAACCTTTTAAGCATGCCGTGGGGCTGATATTCGGCACGGGCGTGGGCGGGGCTTTCTTTTTTGATGGCCGGCCGTACCGGGGCGCGGAGAACCTAGGCGGCGAAGTTGGGCGGTTGTTCGTGGGCGGCAGTTCCAGCTGGGAAGCGGAATACCAAAAAAGCAGGGACCAGCGGGATTTTAAGCGCCTTGCCCAGCTGACTGCCAACGGCCTGTTTATGCTGGTGCAAATTTTGAATCCCGAGGTTTTTGTGTTAGGCGGGGGTGTGGCTATAAAAGAAGGCGGCAAGTTTTTACCCGCAGTCAAAAAAGATTTAAAGCGCCGTTTGCTGGACAAGCAGCGGGTGCCGGAGATTTTGATTTCAAAATTAAACAACGCTGGGGCCGTTGGGGCAGCGTTACTTCTAAAATAAAACATGAAAAAAATTATTATTGTCCTGGGTTTAGTATCGTTGCTAGCGGCTGGCTGCCAGAAAGTGGCGTTAAAACGTGAAATTCCTTCCAGCCCCCAAGCGTCATATGAGCAGTTGCCAAAATAAAAAGACTCCCCGGAGAACGGGGAGTCTTT
>JAKAGU010000017.1 GCA_021825655.1 bacterium
GCTTATCGCCACGCTGGAACGCATCACCAATCCCAAGTACCGGCACGAAATTTCCAAAGCCTGTACCCAAGCCCTGGCGCTGGCTGAGACCGACTATAGGCAGGCCAAAGCCATCCTGGCTGAGGCGCACCGTATCCAGTCAGCAAGGAATCGGGAAGACAAGTACGACCCCCGGCTGGCCTGCTAAGGTTTAGACAGGGGAATGAGAGAAAAACCAAAAGCCGCGACCCTTAGGAGGAGGTCGCGGTTTTTTGCATGGATTTGACCCAAGAACGAATTTCGGTTATGCTTAAGCCATGAAATACGACATTCTTTGCCAGATTAATCCGTTCGTAGCCTGGGGTATGTACAATACTTCCATTTTGGCTATGGTCTGATTGAAGGCAAGGAATTAATTTTGATTAAACTTTGCCCTCGGCCAGACAAACGGCCGGGGGATTTTTGTATCTATGCAAAACCGAGAAGCGGCCACAGCCGCACAACAGGAAGGTGGAACAATGATATCACAGACGCTGTACTGGTATTTGGGTATGCGCGGCTTGGCGAATTTTGCCATGTCCTTGCACTTCGCAATTTACACCACGTTTTTGCTTTCAAGGGGACTGAATCTTTTTGAAGCCAACTTGGTCAACCTGGTTTTTTACGCCACGCTGTTCGTGTTTGAGCTTCCCACCGGGGCGTTTGCGGACGTGTTCGGCCGCAAAACTTCCGTGGTGATTTCCGGCGTATTTAATACCGCCGGCACGCTGGCCTACTTTTTTGCCAAAAGTTTTTGGGGCTTTGCGGCCGCGGAAAGCCTGCTGGCAGTGGGCAGTACTTTCCTAAGCGGCGCTTTTGCCGCCTGGGCCGTGGACCGGATGAGGCATTTTGGCCATGACGGCAACACTAAAAACCTGTTTATAAAAGAGCAGCAGGTGGTGGTGGGCGTGTCGATTGCAGGCGGCCTTTTGGGCAGCTTAATTGCCACTAAAAGCCTGAGCCTGACCTGGTTAACCAGTTCCGCCGTGTTTCTGTTTTGGACGGCGCTGGCCTTTTTGGGCCTAAGGGAAGAATATTTTAAAAGGCAAAAACTTTCTTTCCGCGCGGGCTTTGCGGCACTCAAGCAAACTACCCGGGCCAGTATCGAGTTTGGCATAAGGCACCGGACCGTCCGGTTTATTTTGCTGATTGGCGGCTTGCAGTATTTGTGCCTTATGCCCGGCAACATGCAGTGGCAGCCGTGGTTTGGGCAGTTTTTTCACAGCGTCAGTTCCAACGGCTGGCTGTGGGTGGGCATGTCAGCCGTCATCTTAGCGGGTTCCAGCGCGGCCAAAACCATTCTTTCCCGTTTTGCGGGCGAAGACCGGGCTCTGTTTTATACCCAAATGCTTTTGGGTATAAGCCTTGCCGGCACCGTGGCGTTTAAGGCTTTGCCTCTTAGTCTGGCCGTATTTATGGTCCATGAATTTGGCCGGGGTTTGTTTAAACCCATCAAGGATGCCTATTTAAACGACCAGCTGCCTGCCAAGGAAAGGGCGACCGTGGTTTCTTTTGAGGCCATTTCCCACCATTTGGGCGGCGGACTGGGCTTGGTGCTAAGCGGGTGGACGGCTCTGGCTTTCGGCATTCCTGCCACCTGGCTGGTATTCGGTCTGGTACTGTCTTTCGGCAGTGCGGCTATCTATCGTTTCAGTCGGCCATAAAAAAACCCGTCCAGTTGCATGACTGGACGGGTGATTTTTTTAAGCCAGCTGGCTGGTGCAATGGGCGCAGCGCTTGGCTTCTTTGGGGATTTCGCTCAAACATTCGGGACACTTTTTGGTAGTCGGATCCGCGGGCGGTTCTTTGCGCATTTTGGCCACCAGCGTGTTTAAGGGTGTGACTACGAAAAAATATACTGAAACGGAAACAATGAGAAAGGAAACCAGGGCGTTGATGAAATTGCCGTAAGTGAACCGGCTGTGGTTGAGGGTAAAATACAATCCCGAGAAATCCGGCTGTTTGAAAATCGCGGCAATAAACGGGGTTAAAATATCCTTGACCAGGGAGTTGACCACGGAAGTGAAAGCCGCGCCCATAATTACGCCAATGGCCAGGTCCACGACATTACCCCTTAAAATAAACTGTTTAAAGTCTTTAAGCATAAAGATAAGGTTTAATTGCGCTATCGGGCTCATTATAACAAAGCGGCCGGTATTATCAAAACCCGAATTTAGGGTATAATTAGCATATGACTGAACCAGATACAAAGATTACAATTAGTTTTGTGATTCCGGCCTACAATGAAGAAAAAGGCCTGCCCGGCTGTCTGAAGTCAATTTTGGACGAAATTAAAAGAGAGCAGATTCCGGCCGAGGTGCTGGTGGTCAATAATGCCAGTACGGATGCAACAGGGCAGGTGGCCCGGAGTTTTCCTAATGTGACAGTGGTTGACGAGCCAAAAAAAGGCATTACTTTTGCCCGCCAAGCCGGCTACATGGCCAGCCGCGGCAGGCTGGTGGCCAACATTGACGCTGACAACCACGTGCCCGCAGGCTGGCTCAAAAAAGCCGTAGCTGCGTTCGATCAAGACCCCGGCTTAATCTGCTTAAGCGGGCCGCTGGTGTATTATGATTTGTCGCGGTTCAAGCGGGCCGTGGTCTGGTTTTATAGTCGGGTGGTTTTTTTGGTCCACACGTTCAACTATTATGTCTTTCGCATCGGCGCCGTGGTGCAGGGCGGAAACTTCGTAGCCACGCGCCAGGCCTTAAACGCCATTGGCGGTTTTGACACCCGGATAAAATTTTACGGGGAAGACACCGACTTAGCCAGGCGTTTTAGCAGTCTGGGCAAGGTAAAATTTTCTCTGAAGTTTTTTATGTATTCTTCCGGCCGGCGGTTGGCTAAAGAAGGGGTGGTTATGACGGGCTTGCGCTACGTGGTGAATTATTATTCCGTCTTGCTGCGCCATAAGCCGGCCACTGAACAATACAAAGATATCAGGAGCTGATTATGGGCAGCAGGTTGTTTGTCGGCTTGCCGGTTGCGCCGGAGTTCATGGCCCGGGTGGAAGCCTGGAAAGCCGGCCATGAGGGTTGGCCCGTTTACTGGGTAAGGCCGCAGGATTTGCATGTTACCCTTGTTCCGCCGTGGGAAGAGGCGGCAGTGGATGAGGTTGTTTTAAAACTCAGTAAGGTTAAGGCGGAAGCTTTTGGCTTAAAGTTCACCCAAATCAGTTTTGGCCCCGAAAGCGCAAAGCCGGCCCGCTTGTTGTGGGCTTTAGGTGCAAAAACCAGCGGCCTTTTTGAATTGCGAACCCGCTTATTTGAGGCCCTGGGCCAGCAGCCGGACGCCCGGCCGTTTTTGCCTCATGTCACCCTAGCCAGGTTCGGGCCGCAGAACTATTTTCAGATTCCGGATGCCTGCCTGCCGCAAAAAGTTGCCTGGCAAATCCAAGCGGAAAAGTTTGGCTTATATGAGTCGGTTTTAAACCGCACTGGCGCTCGTTACAGAATTTTGCATGAATTTCCGTTGCAGTCCGGCCTTCGCTCTTGATATTTGTTTGGCTAAAGAATAATATAGGAATATGTCCTAATTTTTTTCGTATGTATTATTTTGCCTACGGCTCCAACATGAACCTGGAACATATGCGCCGGCTGTGCGGCTGGCACAGCCGTATGCTGTGCCGCGCCAAGCTGCCGGATTTTGAAATTGGTTTGGATTCAAGAGGTTATGCTAATATCCGTCCGAAGGCGGGTGCTGAGGTGTGGGGCGTACTGTTTGAAATCGACGAGGCGGGGCTGGCCGTATTAGACCGGTTCGAGGGTTATCCCGAGGTTTTCGGCAGGCAGGAAGTCGTGGTTTTGGACGAGAGCAATATGGAGTACCATAGCCAGGTTTATATTGAAGCGCCGGAAGAATTTAACGGCAAAACAGCGCGCGGGGAGTATTTCCGCCGGGTGATTGGCGCGGCTTACGAGAACCGCCTGCCCAAGGAATGGATTAAGAAACTGGAGGCTTTTCTGGAATTTGAAAAGTAATACGGAATGTGATGTAATCCCGCGGACAGCGGGTTTTGTTTTAAGAAGAACGCCCAGGCCGTAACTTGGCCTGGGCGTTGCTGTTGCTGGCGCCGAAACGCCAGAAAAAGCGCAATGTCCGTGCGGATCTCGAAAGCTGCGCGGCGCACGGAGCGAACCAGGTCTCCCCGGTCCATGACCGTGTAGCCGAAAGCGCGGCCGTGGTACCTGACCAGGGCCAGATATGCGGCTTTGGAGTAGGGGAAGACGACGACTTCCAAACTTCCCGGTTCCAAATCCGGCGCCTGGGCCCGGACTTCTGTCTCCAGGCTGCGGAGGCGGGTCTCCAGCAAGGCTCGGACGCTCTTAAGTTCTGGCAGGTTGATGCCCGTGGCTTCCGGGTCGAAAGCGGCCAGTACTACCAGCGGTTGCTGGTGCCGCTCGTAGGCTTCGAATCCCAGAACCAGAATAAGCGTGCCAGCCAAAAAAGCACTGGCAAAAATTGCGATTTTCACGTTTGTGTTCCTCCTGTAAAAATGGGCTGGTTTTCCTTCCCCCCGAAGGGAAAGCGGGCAAGGTCCCGCTGCCGGAAATGACTGAAAGAGCAGAAAACCAGCCCTAAATTTTCGGCCCAGGGCGAGCCGAAGGTGCCCGCATCTTAGGTTAAAAGGCTTTGCCTGTCAATCTGTTTTTGGGATATAATGGACTCATGCAGAGAAAAATTTTTAAAACAGGGCATTCTTTGGCCGTAACACTTTCCCGGAAGGTTCTGGAAGATTTGGGGGTGGTCGAAGGTGATGAGGTGGAGATTTTTGCGGAAAATGGCAAGGCAATAATCAAGAAAACCCAAAAAAACACCCAGCTGGCCATGCCGTTTTCCAGCCGGCCCAAGCTGGGTAATCGGATTAATCGAAACTAAAATGTTGGAGCTGCAAATTGGCCGCAAGGCCCCGTTATTTTCATTGCCTGACCAGGCCGGGAAAATTCACCGGCTCTCGGATTATTTGGGCCGCTGGGTTTTGGTGTATTTTTACCCCAAGGACGATACGCCGGGCTGTACGGCAGAGGCCTGCTCGCTCAGGGACAACTTGCCCAAGTTTGGGAAAATTAAAGCGGTTATTTTAGGTATTAGCGCTGACAGTGTGTCGAGTCACGCCAGGTTTACAGAAAAATACGGGCTTAATTTTACCCTGCTGGCCGATGAGCAGAAACAGGTGGTGAAAGCTTATGGCGCCTGGGGAGAAAAAAGTTTTATGGGCAAAAAATATTTTGGCATTTCCAGGTCTTCATTTCTGATTGACCCTGCGGGCAAAATAGCCAAAGTTTATCCCAAGGTGAAGCCCGCAGAGCACGCCGCCGAAGTTCTGAAAGATCTGGAAAAATTTCAGCGGCAATGAACCAATCTATTGAAAAAATCGTCTGCAATTTAGTTTACCTCATTAAAGGCAAGCAGGTCTGCTTGCCTTTAAAATTGCGGGGTTTCGGCCAGGGCTGGCACAATGGCTATGGCGGCAAAGTATTGCCGGGGGAGCCTTTGCCGGAGTCGGCTAAGCGTGAGTTGCTTGAGGAATCGGGTGTGCGGGCGGAAAGCTTGGAAAAAAGGGCAGTGCTCACCTTCAATTTTGTGCAGACCGACAAGATAATCGAATCGCACGTGTTTTGGTGCGATCGGTTTAAGAGCGAGCCTGCGGCCTCGGAAGAAATGGAGCCATTTTGGTTCTACTTTGAGGACATTCCCTATGCCCGGATGTGGCCGGATGACAGGATTTGGCTCCCCAGGTTCTTGGCCGGAGAAAAATTTTCCGCAACGTTTGATTTTTTGGATGAACTGCCGACCATTGGCGGTTATAAAATACAAGAAGGTCTTGAGTAATAGACATGGATGGTGTAGAGGCGCTGGATGAAATTGTCAGAATCTTAAGAGATGCGTGCAAAAATGTGTATATTACCGGAGTTAATTCCATGATTTCAGGCATGCTTTCGGAGAGCCGGGAATTTCAGCAGATTAAAACCGAAGGCAGGGTATACAAAAAGAGTTCGGAAGTGCTCAAGGGTTTGGGCTTTGCCCTTTAAAGTAGTTTTATTTTCGGAGGTTTTTGCCGTCTTCCAGGCCTTGTTTTTACCGGTTGTTTTGGTAAACTTAAGGTATGGAAAAAACACTTACAATCAAAGTTACGGGCCGAGTCCAGGGAGTGGGCTTTCGTTGGTGCGCTTACGAACAATTTGTGGATCTAGGCTTAACCGGCAAGGCGGAAAATGGGCGGGATGGCAGCGTGGAAATTACTGCGAGCGGCGAAGAGGCGGCTTTGCAAAAGTTGGTTGAATGGTGCCACCTGGGGCCAAAAGGCGCCCGGGTCAATCGGGTCGAGGTTGGGGAAGCCCAGTCCAGTCCCGCAGCACCGGCCCAACCTGTCAAAACCGGCGACCACGAAAGGTCTGATACCTAAAGTCTAAAGCAGCGGCCTATGCGGAAAAAAACCAAAATTAACAACCGCGCCGGACTGGAGCAAGTGGTAGATTTTCTGTTCGAAGCCGGCATGCTGGCCAAAACGCCGCGCAGCGGTTTTCATTTTTTGGGCAGCGGCGACCAGTCCATTGCCGAGCATATTTCTCGCGTCATGTACGTGGGATTTTCCCTTTGCCAGATAAGCGGAAAGCCGGTGGACGTGGGCAAGGTGCTGCAGATGTGCGTTTTTCATGATTTTGCCGAAGCCCGGACCTCGGATTTGAATTACGTGCATCAGAAATATGTGTATGCGGACGAAGAAAAGGCGGTGAAGGATTTGGTTAAAAACGTGCCTTTCGGCAAAGCAATTTGGCAAATTTTAGATGAATACCGCGCGCGCAATTCCTACGAGTCCTTGTTGGCCAAAGACGCCGACCAGCTGGAATGGATTTTGTCCCTGAAAGAGGAATGGGATATTGGCAACAACCGGGCCAAAACCTGGATTCCTTCCGCGGTTAAAAGACTCAAGACGCCTGAGGCCAAGAGTCTGGCAAAGCTTGCCATTAAGACCAGCTCCGACAACTGGTGGTTTGCCAACAAGAATGACGCTTGGTGGGTGAGTCGGGATAGCAAAACTAAAAAGAAGCGTTTCTAATATGGAGAGGGAAGTAATTTGGGTCGTGGTCAACACCAATTCGGTAAGGGAAGCCGATAAAATCGGCAAGGCCTGCCTCAAGGCCAGGCTGTGCGCCTGTTACGGTTTAATTCCCAGAATCAAAAGCGTGTACTACTGGCCGCCAAAATCCGACAAGTTGGAAATTTCCAAAGGTCCGATTTTAACCCTGGAAACCCTGGAGAGCAAATACTCCAAGATTACCAGAGTGATTCAGAAGTTGCATAGCGACAAGGTGCCCTTAATTGGCCAATGGGAAATTGAACAGGTTACCCCGCAATTTTATAGGTGGTTAAAAGGCGAGCTTGATTAATTTGTGCGGTTTTATGAATCCGAGCAGGAAATGTTGGTATTGGGGAGTTTAATATTATTGTTTGAGTAAGCCATAAAATTAAACTAAAAAATATGCCCACAATGGAGAAGCCCAAAACGACTGACGAAAGGCTGGAGGAGGTTAGAAAAAGCAAAGCAGATCTTGAATTTTGGATGGAGAATGGGGGGCCGGACAGCCGGTCCAGCTTGGATATCCAAAGACTGAACCAGCTTATTCAGCAAGAGGACGAGCTGTCCAGAAAAAGAGAACAAGAGCTGCGCGAGCCCCCCAAGCCTAAAGAAGCTGAGGGTTTTTGGAGCCGACTAATGCGGCGGTAAACGTATGCGGAAAAGACTTTTTTGGTATTTTGGTTTTGCACTGCTCTGTATTGCCGCCGCTTTTGTTTTGAGGTTTTTTTCAAATACCCGCACAAGCGTTGAAGTAAATACCCCCATGCCTACAAGTAAGCCTTCATTTTCTATGCAGATTACCAGTCTGGCGTTCAGCAATAACGGGGAAATCCCCGCGAAATATACCTGCGATGGCGACGGAGTAAACCCGCCGCTGGAATTTAAGGCTGTGCCGCCGGAAACCAAGAGTCTGGCGCTGGTGGTCCATGACCCGGACGCGCCCAAAGGTGATTGGGTGCATTGGCTGGTGTGGAATATTAATCCCACAACCTCGGGCATTGCGGAAAATTCGGTGCCTGCCGAAGCCTTGCAGGGCGTAACCGATTTCGGCCAAAAACAATACGGCGGCCCGTGCCCGCCCTCCGGCACCCACCATTATGTGTTTAAGCTTTATGCCCTGGACAGCAAGCTGGATATTTCTACTTTTTCGGACCGGACGGCTTTGGAACAAGCCTTGGCGCCCCACATCCTGACCCAGGCCGAACTGGTGGGTTTGTACAGTAAAAAATAATCAGCGTGCCTTATGAAAATTACCAAACTTGGCCACTGCTGTTTGCTGCTAGAAAGCAAAGGCAAAAAGATTTTAACTGACCCCGGGGCTTACAGCGACGCTCAGAACGAAATAACCGGCGTTGATGCGGTGCTGATAACCCATGAGCATGCCGACCATTTGCACTTGGAGTCTTTGAAAATGGTTTTACAGAACAACCCGCAGGCTAAAATTTACACCAACCGGGGCGTGGGCGCTATTCTGGAAAAAGAAAAGCTGGCATTTGAAGTTTTGGAGCACGGACAAACCACAGAGTTTTTTGGTATTAGTTTGGCGGGCCTGGGTGAAAAGCATGCGCCAATCTACCCCGGTGTGCCAGAAGTGACAAATACGGGCTACCTAATTGATAATTATTTATTTTACCCCGGCGACGCGTTTTATGTGCCGGCGCAGCGGGTGGAGGTTTTGGCTTTGCCTGTGGCCGGGCCGTGGATGAGGCTTAGCGAAGCCGTGGATTACGCCAAGCAGGTAAAGCCGCGTACAGCTTTCCCCGTGCATGACGGCATTTTAAAAACTCCGGGCATGGCCCACCGCCTGCCGCACAGCGAATTGGAAAAATTTGGCATCCGTTTTCTGCCCATGGAGCCCGGCCAGGCTATCGATGTTTAATACATAGGAAGGGAGGGGATGTAACATGTATAAAAAAAAGAAGGTGGCACAGAAAAAACACCGAAAAACACAGGGTAAAACCATTAATTCCGCGAGATGGCGGTAGTGGAGTCTGTTCGAAAATAGCCCCAGCCTAAAAAGGCCGGGGCTATTTTGACTAGAAAGTCCGATTATGGCTTAATGCCGCCATTTTCTCTATTTTGTTAGGATTGTGCTATAATTAATTTGTAAGTCTATCGTTAACAACACACAAGAAATAAAATTAAAACTTATGAACGAACAAAAGGATCAACCGACTCCTATTTCGGTTAATATCCAATCCGGCGACGGGGTGCCCTCAGGCCCTGTCCGCTCCGGCAAAAAAGGTCTGGCTTTGGGCGTGGTTTTGCTGTTACTTATAGTTATTGGCGGACTCTGGGCCTACCAGGCAATCTTTAAAAATAAACTCAACAGCGCTGCTGTCCCTTCAGCCAATCCGTACCCGGCAGGTACTAGCATCCAAAATCCGCCAGTTATTCCAGCTGATTTCCCGCTTGCCGCTTTAAGGGAGCAGTACAAGCCCGACCAGGTTGATAGCGTGACTTTTCCTGACGGTAAGAACGTCATTACCGTGGGCTATAATTCTGAAAATTCCCTGTTCGGCCTGCTGAGCACATACACCAGCTATTTTAAAACTGCACCGTGGAAGCTGCAGTCCAGCGAGCTGCTCCAGAATTCCGGGGTGATAGTGGCAAAAAACGAAGTGGGGACCATGACCGTCACCATTGCACCCGCCAAGGACAATAAAGGCTCCAGGGTGACTTTTTCTTATCAATATACAATTAAATAATCATTGGGTGCAGGCATAGCACAAGAATATGAAAATTTCCACAAAACTTATCCTGGGCCTATTATCCTTATCTGTCGTTGCCGCTTTTTTGGTGGTTTTGCCGGACAAGTCTAAGGCCGTAAATACGGTACCCACACCGGTAAACGAATGTCTGACCACGGTTATGGGCGGGTATACCGTGTGTTATACGCTGGATAGCGTGACTATTACCCCTACCAATGTCAATTATACTTATGGCTCCGGCGGCAGCCAGGCGTATTCCATTTCCGCGCATTTGAAAATCGACCGGGCCAGGACTTCCCCCCAAGTAAAAAATATCAATTTTTTTGGACTGTATTCCGCGGTGCAAAGCGGTACCAACGTGCCTGCGTATGCCGTGGGCTATAATACGCAATGCACGCCGGGGGTAAACGACAACTTTCTTGCCTGCAGCCTTTCGGGCGCTGCCTATGGTCCCACTGGCAGCGATGAATCCTGGGGCAGCCTTAACGACACCCTGACCATCCACGACAGCGTTATCGTTAACGGCGGCGAATACATTACGATTTTTACTGACCTTAGGTACTCTTTTACCTACACTTATAATGGTATCGATTATAGCGTCGGCCAATTTGCCACCGGTCCGACATTGACTATTACCGGCATCCGTCCGCAGTGTTCCATTAATTCTTTTACGGCCGACAGCCCGACAGTCAGCTACAACGGTTCTACGAATTTAAGGTTTGCGTTAAGCGGCAGCTTTCCCTGGAGTATTTCCACATTAAGCGGTTCCGGCTCGGCCAGCCCGTCTTCAGGCACTTCTTCTTCGGGGGTGTCTTCGAGCGGCGCGTTAACCAGCACTACTACGTACAGGCTTTCCTGCGGCTCCACTTATCGGGATGTGACGGTGAGTGTTGCCTCCGCTCCGGTTTGCAGCCCGAGCAATGCCAGCGGTAGTCCGGGTAGCGGAGTTTTCCTTTCAGCTTCGGGAGGCGACGGCAATTATTCCTGGAGCACGCCCAGCAGCTCGACATCCTGCGGCAATAGCGCCAGCTGCACCGTGACTTACAGCTCGGCAGGCACTTATAGTGCCACGGTAACCAGCGCCGGACAATCCAGCAACTGTTCGGTTAACATCTCTTCATTGTGCGGTAACGGGGTTATTAATCCGGGCGAGCAGTGCGACGGTTCCAATCTAAACGGCCAAACCTGCTCCAGCCAGGGTTATGTCAGCGGTACTTTGTCCTGTAATCCCAACTGCACTTTCAATACCTCGGCCTGCTCCAGCAGCGGCACACAGTCGATTTCGGCCAGCAAACTGAGCTGCACGGGCAGTAACGCCACTTATAACATCCACGCGGTTTCCACGGCCAATAATTTTTACATTAAACTGATTGATGCTTTGGGCAACACCAACATCATGACGAGCATGAATGAACCGGTGACTACTGCAGCGGGCCGGGACTACACCACGGGCGCCTGGGTTACCAACAATATGCGCTTCCAGCTGATTAACGCCGGCACCGGCGCAGTTATGGCTGAAACAAATGTGGGGAATACGGGCTGCGTGACCGCTTCGCCCACTTGCACAATCAGTGCTTCGCCCAGCTCCGGCACGGGGTCGGCCACCGGCAACTTAACCTGGAGCTCTTCTAACGCCACGTCTTGTACCGCCAGCGGCGGCTGGTCAGGAGCTAAGGCAACCAGCGGCACCCAGAGCTATGGCACGATTTATTCTTCAACCACGTATTCTTTATCTTGCACCAACGGTTCTACTACGGGTTCGTGCTCGACCACGGTCAATGTGGGGGCGGTTACGCCTTTGTACCGCTGCAGCGGCAGCTCCTGTATCCGGGATGACATTAGCGGTTCTTACACCACATCCAACTGTAATAACACCTGCAGCGTGACGCCCAAATACCGCTGCAGCGGCAGCTCCTGTATCCGGGATGATATTAGCGGTTCTTATACCACATCCAACTGTAACAATACCTGCAGCGTGGCGACTTTGAGCTGCGCGCCCGCCATACAAACCGTAACGGCTGGCCAGTTTGCTAATTTTGCCGCTTCAGGGGGCACAGGCAGCTACACCTGGATTGCTTCAGGGGGCAACCCTAGCGTAGGTTATAACTGGATGTTTTCCACGGCCTATCCTACGCAGGGTGCGTACTCTGTGGCTGTGTACAGCGGCACCCAGACAGCGTACTGTTCTGTAAGCGTCCAGCCTGCCGCGGGCGGACCCAGCGATTTGACTGTCTCCAATTTTTATCTGACCGATGCTTCGGGTAATGCCAAAAATACCTTCGCCCCCGGGGAAAATATTTATCCTGCGGTTACGATTTACAATAACAGCCCCAATCCCGCTGCTTCCAGCCAGGGTTACTTTTACATCAGCCTTTATTCCAACGCACCCGGCGTGGTAAACCCCGGTACAAGCAGTGATGTCGGAGTCTGGGCCAAGGAAACCGGCAGTATCCCGGCCTGGGGTTTCAAGACTTATTCCATAACAACTAACAGCGCATACTGGACCAATGACGGTGGCAACCAAAACCATTGGACTAAAGCGACATTGGGCAGCTATACGGCCCGGGCTTACGTAGACTCATTTAATTACGTTACGGAAACTAACGAGTCGAATAACCAGGCAACTTACAGCTACGTCGTTGGCTCTTCCAGCTTGCCGCCTTCGGTTAACATTGATTCACCTGCAGCTAACGCTACGGTTTCCGGCAATGTCCAGATTGCCGGGTGGGCCATAGACAATACCACCCAAGTGGAAACCGCCATCTCAAGTGTCAAAGTTTATATCGACGGAACTTTTGCCGGCAATGCCACGGCGTACAACCGGTCGGATGTGTGCGCAGCGTATCCGGGCCGCGTTGGCTGCCCCAATGTAGGCTATCAGTTTACCTGGAACAGCGCTTCCGTAGCCAACGGTACCCATACCATCCGGATGCTGGCCACAGACAGCGATACCTCGCCCAAAACCGCCTTTATCGACCGTCAGGTGACAGTCAGTAATCCGCCCATCGCAGACATCAAAGCCAACGGTTCAGACGGTCCGATCACAATTTCCTATAACCAGACAGCCAACATTACCTGGACTTCCACTAACGCTGCCAGCTGTACGGTTTCTCCGGGCGGGTGGACGGGGACTAACGGCAGCCAAACCACCCCGGCCATTACTTCTTCCGTGACTTATACTTTAACTTGTGTTAACGGCGGCCAGACCGGTTCCGATTCCGTGATTATTAATATTCCGCCTCCGCCCACCAACCCGGTGGGCAGCTGCCCGGCTCCGGGCGGCAGTCTGACCGCTTCATGGACTCCGGCCCCCGGTTACACCCACCATTATTTCCGGGCTTATGATTTGGCCAATGGCTGGCATAACTGTACGCTCACGGATATTTGCGTTGATGATTTAGTTGCAACCAGCTACACCTTTGCTGCTGTTCCTGGCCACACGTATTCCTGGTGGGTGCATACACGCGACACAGCTACCGGCGCATACAGCAATGCCGTGGGTACCAATGTTTCCTGCGCCGCCGCCGTCTGCCCCGCAGGCGCAGTGACTTTAAGCGCCACTTCAATTTCTGCCGGCCAGTCAGTGACGGCTTCCGCGCCCAGCGGCTGGTCAGGCGGTTCGTATAACAGTAGCAATTCCAGTATTGCCTCGGTTTCGGGCAGTTCCATTAGGGGCGTTTCCGCGGGTACAGCCGGCATTACGGGTTTTGGGTGGACCGCACCCAATGGCGCAACCAGTTGTTCTTTGTCCAATACCAATCTGACAGTTGGACCTCCTCCCGCCCCCACCATCTCCCTCACCCCCAATACTTTCAGCTTCTCCGGCGTTTCCGGCGCTTCCACTCCGCCCGGCCAGAGCCTGACCATCAAGAACACGGGGAATGCCACTTTGAACTGGACTGCTTCCAATGTCCCCGGCAAGCCCGGCACCTGGTGCCACATCTCTCCGGCTTCCGGCACCCTGGCTGCCAATGCTTCGGTCACAGCCACGGTTAGCGTAGACAGCCCTTCCAATGTGGGGACCTTCTCTGACTGCGGCATCAGGATTTCTGACCCCGCTGCCACCAACAATCCCCAGGACGTATCCATTACCTACACCGTCACCGCCAATATGGTGCCGCCCACCAACCTGGGCGGGGTCAATTCCGGCGCCGGCCTCTCCTGCGGCCAAATCAAGGTCACCTGGACGGACAATGCCGTGGGTGAAACCGGCTTTAAGGTCTACC
>JAKAGU010000006.1 GCA_021825655.1 bacterium
CTGATACCACCAATGCTTACACTTACCAAGGCGGCTCCAATGCCTATACGCTGACTTTCTGTCTAGGACAGCAAACCGGCGGCTACGGCCAAGGCAGCCATACTATGACCCAAGCGGGTATTCAGTAGGATTAATAACACCCCCTTTGCTATAAGCCAGGGGGTGTTATTTTTTTGGCTTAGCCTTATTTGTTTGGTTTGGATTGATTTGTCTTTTTTGTCTTTTTACATCATAATAAAATAAATATGCGGGGAGACATGAAAGCAAAAAATAAAACTAGTGGCAGTGCAGATCTAGGCTTTACTTTAATCGAACTTTTGGTGGTCATTGCCATTATGGGCACCTTGGTCGGTTTTATGATTATCAACCTGGGCCAGCAAAGCGGTGCCCGAAATTTGAAAATCGCCCAGGATCTACTGGTCACGGATTTGCGGAAAATTCAAAGCTATACGCTTTCTTCGCGCGTTTTACCCAATGGCCAGCCCGCCCAATATTATTTGATGAAATTCGATCTTTCCAAACCCGACCAGTACACCATTCAGGGGGTGTACGACATGGAAAATACCACCAATGGCCGGCTGGTAGATGTTGAAACCGTACATTTGCCCCAGCAGGTAACTTTTGACCCCATCTCTCCCACAGCGACCGCCAACCCCACCCTGACTGCAAAAAATTGTTTGCTGCTTGCCTTTCAGGCGCCCTTTGCTAAGGTGGTGGTGAGTGAAGGCTGCAGCCAGGTTGCTCCTGCCACGAATCCGTACTTAATTGACAGCACTGACGATTACTCCAAAGTCATCAATTTTTACAATGACACCAGTGTGACCAGCAATGACTCCACGCTGACTTTAAAGCTGAAAGAAGCCAGGACCGGAACCACGAAAACCATTACAGTGCAGGCGGTTAACGGCCTGGTGACTTTTGAACAATAAACATATGAAATTCCGTCCGACCATTTTTAAAAAACAGCCAGGCCAGACCTTGGTGGAAACCGTGGCTGCGGTTTTTATTTTAGCCATGGGCATCAGCTCGGCGCTGGGTTTGGCGGTTTACGCCAATTCCACCTCCACAAGCATTACCAAACAAATCATTGCCACGGGCTTGGCCCGGGAAGGCGTGGAAGCAGTGAAAACCATGCGTGATACCAACTGGCTCAAGCAAACAGTAATTGACCGTGATTGTTATAATTTTGCCAATCCTACGGCCACCAGTACGGCCGCGAGCTGCCCCGGAGAGCTTAACTCCCGGACTTGCTGCTATAAAAACTGGCTTAGCGGGCCGAACTGCGGCAGCGGCACCAGCCGGTTTGACGGTTATTGCATCAACCCCAACCCCCCCGGCCACCAGACTTACAAATTGCAAATCGACATGAATTCCAACAATAGGCAGTGGACGCTCATTCCCGCCCCGACTTCCCCGTATAATTTGTACCTGTTCCAAAATAGCGCCTGGAACGACCCCTTAGCCTTCCAGGGGCTGTACCAGCCGGGTCCGGCCGCAGGTTATGCCTTGTCGGACTATTCCAGGGAAATTTTGTTGTTGACCGACAATTCCGCTGATGCCAGCGCTGACAACAGCGCCTATCCGTTTAACCAGCCGGATATTGGCCCGCAGCTGGAGATTGTCTCCCGGGTGTGGTGGACCGACAAAAAATGCCCTGCCAGCCAGGACTGGCCGGGTTTGGGCAAATGTTCGGTGGAAATCAGGGAGTTTTTAACTAATTGGAAAAACTACTAATAATGTTTAGAGGCGGGATTATGGCTATTCAGCACAAAAAACAATTCGTACAGGGTTCGGCCGGGTTTACTTTAATGGAGATTGTGGTCTCGACCACTATTTTTGCTTTTGTCTCCGTGGCTATGATGGCCATGTTTAACTACACCCTGAAGATTAACCGGCGCAGCGAGGCCTTAAGGCAGGCGACGCAGGGCATGCGGAATTTTGTGGAGTACCTGGTGAAGGAAATCCGCAACGGGGAAATAGATTATGCCATTGTTAACGGCAATACCGTTGCCAGCGGCGTGTGGCCTGCCAATTATTGCGGTTTTGGCATTACGCCCCCGGTTATTTCGCAGCAGTGTACGGCGAACCCCAGCGACGGCACCTGTTTTTCCAGTTTGTATCCGGCCCGCTCCAATAAGCTGGCTTTCATTAACAGTGACGGGGAGCGCAAATGCATCTTTTACGGGGGCAAGGGAGGGGTGGATACCGCTCCTCAGGATAACGGCGTCTTTAGCGCCTCAGGCGGCACCATGGTGCAGGAGCTGGCCAGCAGTTTGGGCTCCAGGCAGGTTTTAAACCCGCCGAATTTTACCGTGGATAGCCTGATGTTTGTGGTCCGTCCGGTGTGTGACCCCATGGCCAAATGCATTGACTACAATAACAGCTACCCCAAAATTCAGCCTAACGTACTGATTATGGTGCGCTTTACCACCAAGCTTCCGACCGGGGAAAGCGTAACTATAAATTACCAAACTTCGGTGTCTATCAATAAATATAACTACCCAAACCAAAATTAACATCAAAGTTATGGTAAATACTAAATTTGGCAAATCTTGGGACACAAACAGGCAAAGCGGCGTGACTTTGCTCCTGGCAATTTTGGTATTGTCAGCCATCATGGCAATTTCCTTTTCTTTAGCCACTATTATTTTTATCGAGGTCAGGACCTCGGGTGATTTGGTTAGAACAGAAGGCGCGATTTTTGGCGCGGACGCCGTAAGCGAACAGGTCTTGTTTAAGGTGAAGAGGAACACAGCGGATTTTTTCCCCGCATCCATAAATTTAAAAAACAATGTGGTAGTGGACAAGCCCGTAGAAAATACGACAACCACTCCCGTATTTGATGACACAGTTCTCACTACCTCCAACGTGTTTAATAAAGGCAAAGTTTACCAGCTGTTCGACCCCGCAGACCAAGGCGGGGGCAGCGGTTTCGCCAAAATCCGAATTTCCTACATTGATAGCGGCAATACCCAGCCTCTAGAGGTGTATGTTTGCGAGTTTGACCCTACCGGCAGCGTAAGCTACGGAAGCCCGGTTTGTTCCGATCCAAATTCGGTTGAATACTGGATTAACCAGCTGGATAGCGTGATTGCGGGGGCAACCGCCCAGAAATACGTAAACATCTTTCCGCCTTCTTTGGGAACAGGAATGGAAGAATGGCTGCTAGACCCCGGCAAGCAGCAGGAGCTGGTTTTGGTAAATACCACCACAGCCGTTATTCCAATCAAGATTGAAACTTTCGGACCTGACGTAAGTACGCCAAAACCCATGCCCCTGGTGGGCGAGGTGTCGGTACCGATAAAGGCGGATAATAGCGGAGCGGTCAGAAGGATTGAGCTCAGAATTCCCAACCAATAATTTAAAAAAACCGCCGCCCAGTATAGGGCGGCGGTTTTTTTAGCTGAAACTTATTTGGGAATTTTGATTGTCTGGCCGGGTTTTAGGGAGAATGGGCTTTTAAGGTTGTTTAGCGTGGCGATGGTCATCCAATGGATATTGAACTGTTGGCTGATGTTAAACAGGGTGTCGCCTTTTTTCACTTTATATTCAACGTATTGGAGGGTTTGGGTGTCGCTCGGTGCTTGCGTGTCCGTGGCCCCCAGGACCTGAGGCGCGCCAGCTTCAATTTTCGTACCGGTATTTTTACTAAACACAATCCAAAGGCTGTTGATGGTCAGGCCGATTGCAGCCAGTAAAAAGACAAAAGAAGAAATTTTTAAAAGCTGGTTTTTGGAATAACTCCTGCCAACCCCCGACTTAAGCCGAGGGGAGAGCTCGAGTTGATTTTTGAATTTAAACATCTTTTGTCTCGGAAAATATTTTGCCTTTACTTCTATTTTAGAATAAGCGTGTCCAAATGACAACATGGGGATAACTTGGCTAAAAAATGTGCAGAAATAAGGCGGATAAATCCGCTCAGCGGCAATTATTTTTGTCTTCCGGACCCTCGCAGACAATAGGAAAATTTATTATAATTAAGCCATGGGCAAGCTGGAGATTCACAATCGAATAGAAGCGCTGAGGCGGCAGATTGAAGAGCTGCGCTACCGCTACCATGTTTTAAACGATCCCGCGGTTACGGATGACATAAAAGATTCTTTGGAGCGGGAACTAAGGCAGCTGGAAACCGAACACCCGGAATATGCGCTAAAGGATTCCCCCTTAAACCGCGTGGCGGGCAAGCCGTTGCAGCAGTTTTCCAAAGTCAAACACGAGGTGCGCATGCTGTCATTAAATGACGCGTTTTCCAAAGCCGAGCTGGGCGAATGGGATGTTCGCGTCAGGAAGATTTTAGCCGCCGCTGCGGACGCCGCTTCCCTTACGTATTTTGCGGAAGTAAAATTTGACGGGTTAGCCGTGTCTTTAATTTATGAAAACGGGCTTTTTATCCGGGGCGCCACCCGCGGAGACGGGTTTATCGGCGAAGACATTACCCAGAATTTAAAAACCATTGAATCAATTCCTTTAAGGTTAAGGCAAGCCGTGCCCGGGATTTTGGAAGTCCGGGGCGAGGCGGTTATGCCCAAGCAGGCCCTGGAAAAATTGAATCTCAAACAGGCAGCCGAAGGCCGGCCTTTGTTTGCAAATACCCGCAATGCGGCGGCAGGCAGCCTGCGGCAGCTGGATCCGGCTTTAACTGCGGAGAGGAAGCTGGATTTTTTTGCTTATGACATCGCCGACAATCCCGGCAATCCGGGGCTGATCGCCAGCCATAGTTTCAATTCTTCAGGAACCCATTCGGGGCTGCATTTGGCTCTTAGAAATTTGGGTTTCAAGACTTTGGAAAAGCTGGAGCGGGTTTGCCGCAGTCTGCAGATGGTGGAAAATTTTATCGATGAATTTGAAAAAATCAGGCCGGATTTGCCTTTTGGCACTGACGGAGTGGTGGTTTCGGTTGACCAGATAGCTTTTCAAAAAATGTTGGGCGTGGTGGGCAAGGCCCCGCGCTACATGGTGGCTTTTAAGTACCCGGCGGAAAAGGCTACAACCAAAGTTAAAGAAATTAAAGTCAATGTCGGACGGACGGGGGTACTTACCCCGCTTGCCGTGTTTGAGCCGACTTTGGTGGCAGGTTCGACAATCTCCAAGGCAACCCTGCATAACCTGGACCAGATTGAAAGACTCGACGTGAGAGTGGGTGATACGGTGGTAATCCAAAAAGCAGGGGACGTCATACCAGAAGTAGTGGAGGTTTTGCCGAAAATGCGCACCGGCAGGGAAAAAAAATTCAAGATGCCAGGACTATGTCCGGTTTGCGGGGCTAAAGTTGAGAAGCGCCAGGTTGCCGACAAGAAGCAGGCGGCCTCCACGGCCTACTACTGCTCCAATTCCAAGTGCCCTGCGAAAAACCGGAGGTTTATGCAGCATTTTGTGAACGTGCTGGAAATTTATGAGATTGGCCCGAAAATTTTGGACCGTTTCCAGGAAGAAGGCTTGATCTCGGATGCAGCGGACATTTTTTCCCTGGATAAGGCTGATATCCAGAGCCTGGAACGGTTTGGGGAAAAAAGCGCAGAGAATATTATTGCCTCCATCAGCCAGCACAAAAAAATTCCTTTACCCAAATTCATTTATTCCCTGGGGATTCTGCATGTGGGCGAGCAGACAGCTGAAGACCTGGCTGTCCGTTTTCGGTCTTTGGCAAAACTGCAAGAGGCGGGGCCCGAAGAAATCAACAGCATTGAAAATATCGGTCCGGTGGTTTCCCGGAGTGTGGTAGAGTATTTCCGTGACAAAGATAATGCCAGGTTCATAAAAAAGCTGTTCGCCAATGGGGTGGAAGTTTTGGAATACCAGCCTCCAATTGCAGGCGCCAAGCTTGCAGGTAAGACTTTTGTGATAACCGGGACTTTAGAGAGCTTGAGCCGGGAGGCCGCCAAGGCCAGGATTAAGCAGCTGGGGGGCAGGGTGGCGGAGAGCGTATCTAAGGCCACTGACTACGTAGTTGTGGGCAAGGAGCCTGGTTCCAAGTACGGCAAAGCCCAAAAATTGGGGGTTGCCGTACTGTCCGAACCGGATTTTAAAAGTTTAATCAATTTTTAAGTTGCCATGAAAAATACTTTGCAAGATTTGGGCTTCGGCGATAAGGTGATTCAGGAAAACCGGACCCGGTATGTTAACCGCGACGGCAGCTTTAACGTACATCGGAAAGGCGTGTGGGAAAGGGGTTCTTTCAGCCCCTACCACGCCGTGCTTAATATCAGCTGGTCCAAGTTCTATTTCGGCGTACTGGCCTATTATGTGCTAACCAACCTGATTTTTACCAGCCTGTATTTTTTTAGCGGCAGCCGGGCTTTTCCCGATATAGCGGGCCTGACTGCGGCCCAGCGCTTTGGCAAACTGTTCTTTTATAGCGTACAGGTGATTACCACTTTGGGTTCCAGCCCCTTGCATCCGGCCAATGTGCGGGCGGAGATAATTTTATCAATTGAGGCCATGGTGGGCATGTTGGGTTTTGCGCTCGGGGCCAGCTTGATGTTTGCCAGGTTTTCCAACCCGTCTTCGGGTATTACCTTCAGCCGCCGCGCGGTGATTGCCCCATACCAAGGGGGGACGGGCTTCATGTTTCGGATGATAAACGGCCGGAGCCATGAATTGCTCCAGGTGGGAGCGGTTATTACTTTGGCAGTGACGGGCGCAGACGGCAAGCGCAATTTTAAGCAGCTGCAGCTGGAACGGGACAGCGTGCTGGTTTTTCCCCTGCACTGGACCGTGGTTCATCCCATAAACAAAACCAGCCCGCTGTACGGAATGACAGCGCAGGATTTGTCAAAAGCCAACGCCGAATTTGTAATTTCCGTTACAGCCGTAGACCAGGATTTATCCAAAACCTTATACGCCCGAACTTCTTACCGGTTTAACGAAGTGGTTATGGGCGCGCGTTTCTCCAATATTATTGAGCACAATACCCAAGGTACAGTGGTAGTTGACCCCAAACGCATCCACGAGATTGAAAAAGTCTAAACCAGGGGTTTGCCGGCTCGGGATAATTTTGTGGGTAAGGTGTGGATTTAAAGGTTTAACCTCCCTTAAATAAGCCAAAAATTTTAAAAGGTACTTTTTTGTTTTTAGCCTTGACAAACAGGCTGTAATCCATTAATATAGTGAGTACAGTTAATAAAGGTAGGTAATATGGTAAATAACTCAAGGTTCTTAAAAAGATTGCGGTGTATGTAGACTCGCGTATTTTCTTACGGCCTACATAACCGCCCAGTTGCGGTTTTTTTGTTGCTATTTTGCTCCTTTTAAAAACTTACTATATAACCACGTACTTACTGCTCAGGATCTTCGGCGTACCATCTATCTCGAGGGTATTCAGGCCTTGTAAGACCACCCTTGAGCAGTAGCTATGTGGCTGTATCGGATAGAACTTTAAAAATTGAATAATGAATCATCACACTTCAACCGAGGTGGTGATTCATGGGTAGACGAATTAGTGTACGAAATGTACAAAGTATTCATCGTAAGTTAGAACATTGAACATTGTAAAAGAATTGGCAATTTGTTCGCGAAATATTCGCGGCTACAAATTGCTAGTCAATTGATCTGGATTAGAAACATGATAAGGGTATGTGGTGAATGCCTTGGCAATATGAGCCGATGAAGGACGCGGCAGCCGGCGAAACGCCTCGGGGAGATGGCAAACAATCTTTGATCCGGGGATGTCCGAATGGGGAAACCTACACGCAGGAAGTGCGTGTGCTTTTGTGCCGTGGGGCACAGATAGCGGGAACCATGCGAAGTGAAACATCTCAGTAGCATGAGGAAAAGAAAGCAACCGCACCGCAAGGTGCGAGCGATTCCGTCAGTAGTGGCGAGCGAAAGCGGAAATGAATAGTAATTTATTCGTTGTCTAAGTTATAGTAGTGGACGGCGAATAAATTATCTATCAGCCCAAACCTACCAAGTGTTTATTTGCAGCAATGCAAGTTTTAAAGCTTACAGGCGTTGCTAGGTAGGTGTAATAAGTGGAAGTTATTGTGAGGCTGTAACCTCACAGGGAAAAAATGTGTGCTGTTTAGCAGAACACGCCTGGAACGGCGGACCAAAGAGGGTGATAGTCCCGTATAGCGAAAAACCATGCAATTTCCTAACTTTTTCTTGAGTACGACCAGACACGAGAAATCTGGTCGGAAATCAGGTCGACTAAGATCTAAGGCTAAATACTCATATTGACCGATAGTGAACAAGTACCGTGAGGGAAAGGTGAAAAGCACCCCGGAAGGGGAATGAAATAGTATCTGAAACCACATACTTACAAGGAGTCAGAGCCCTTACTACTGGCCGCAAGGCCTGTAGTGGGTAATGGCGTGCCTATTGAAGAATGATCCAACGAGTTAATCTTATGCGGCTTAATTAAGCCTTATCAAAGGCGAAATTATAGTGAAAGCAAGGATGAATAGTCCGCATTTAGGATTTTGATTGGTTGATCACCTATTGTTGGTGATTGACCGCTACAACTTCCTAATGGTCGCATGAGTTAGACCCGAAACCCGCGTGAGCTACGCATGGTCAGGATGAACGTTATGTAAAAGTAACGGGAGGTCCGAACCCACTATTGCTGCAAAAATAGGGGATGAACTGTGCGTAGGGGAGAAATTCCAATCGAACCGGGTGATAGCTGGTTCTCCTCGAAATAGCTTTAGGGCTAGCGTCGAGCGTTCCCTTTAGAGGTAGAGCACTGAATCGAAACCTGCTGGGCAACTGGTAGGCTCGAACCAAACTCCGAATTCTAAAGATTTATAGCTCGGCAGTCAGTCCGTGGGGGCTAAGCTCCACTGGACAAATGGAAAAGAATCCACACCACCGTCTAAGGTCCCCAAATCCTAGCTATAGTGCAAAGGATGTGGGGTTGCTCATACAACCAGGAGGTTGGCTTAGAAGCAGCCATCCTTTAAAGAAAGCGTAACAGCTCACTGGTCAAGCGATCCTGCGCCGACAATATATAGGGGCTAAGCTAGGTACCGAAGACGTGGATCGGCAGAAAATTTATTTTTTGCCGGTGGTAGAGGAGTGTTGTGTACAGGTTGAAGCGGTAGCCGTAAGGCGCCGTGGACAGTACACAAGTAAGAATGTTGGAATAAGTAATATATATAGAGGTGAGAATCCTCTTCGCCGAATATCCAAGGTTTCCAGGGCAACGATCGTCGTCCCTGGGTTAGTCGGTCCTAAGAGCGGGCCCCAAGGGGTCCGTCCGATGGAAAATACGGCTGATATTCCGTAACCGCTATACAATTATCTAAGACGGGACGCATCGTGGTAACATTCGCGTTATCTGACTATTAGCGTTCCTGTATCCGTAGGGTGAGCCTCCTGGCAAATCCGGAAGCTCCGGGTGATTTATATTCTACCTCGCAAGAGATGAGTATAAAAAGCCTAAAGCCTGAAGATATGGGAAAACCTGGCAACGGGAATGAGTGTGAACCATGGTGTCAAGAAAAGCGTCGTAGTCATGTTGTATAGTGACCGTACCGCAAACCGACACAGGTGGATGGGGAGAGAATCCCAAGGCGTCCGGACCAATGTTCGTTAAGGAACTCGGCAAAAAAGCAGGTGTACCTTAGGTATATACCTTGCCCTTTTTGTGAGATTATATCAAAGCAGAAAGGGCCGCAGCGAAAGACCTCTCCCGACTGTTTACCAAAAACTTAGGTCCGTGCTAAAGCGTAAGCTGATGTATACGGGCTGATGCCTGGCCAGTGTCAGAAGGTCAAACCGCTCGCCGCAAGGTGGGTGGCCAAGCCCTGATGAACGCCGGCAGTAACTATAACTGTCCTATGGTAGCGAAATTCCTTGTCGCGTAAGTTGCGACCCGCACGAATGGCATAACGAGTAGAGGACTGTCTTAACGAACATTCCGATGAACTTACAGTGGCGGTAAAGATGCCGTCTACCCGCAGCAAGACGGAAAGACCCTATGAAGCTTTACTATAGCTTGTCATTGAAATTATGTTTGTGCTGTTTAGTATAGGTGGGAGCCTTTGAAACTTGGGCGCTAGCTCGAGCGGAGGCGCAATGTGAAATACCACCCTGCAGGAATGTGATTTCTAACCAATGCTTAACCTACATTGGGACAGTGACTGGTGGGTAGTTTAACTGGGGCGGTTGCCTCCTAAATGGTAACGGAGGCGTTTATTAAGGTATGCTAGGCATGGATGGAAATCATGCTGATAGTGCAAACGCATAAGCCTGCTTGACTGCAAGGGCGGCGACCCGCGCAGGTACGAAAGTAGAAGTTAGTGATCCGATGCGTTCGAGTGGAAGACGCAAAGCCCAACGGATAAAAGTTACTCTAGGGATAACAGGCTGATCCTCTCCAAGAGTCCATATCGACGAGAGGGTTTGGCACCTTAAACCTCAAAATCGGGGTGCTAGGACAGTGATGTCCTACCAAAGTGTCTTCGTTCCGTCTCTCTGGTTTAATACCGGAGGATAAAATTCGAAGAAAATAAATTCGGCTTATAACGGTGAACCCGTAGTTAATCATATGTGAAATAGATTCTGATTAACCGGCAACCCCGTGGGAAGTCGCTCTGCCTTTTGGCAGGGTTGACCCCGTAACGACTGACCCGAAAGGGAAGACTTTTCAAGTTAAATTGGAAGGTAATACGCCGACTCTTGTCACCAAAAAAGCAGGCAAAGGCAACATTAGAACCTAACGCCGCTGGCAAGAAGAAGATATAGTCTGCCCCATACGAAAGTATGGAATTATGTACGATGTCGGCTCATCACATCCTGGGGGTGAAGAAGCTCCCAAGGGTTAGGCTGTTCGCCTATTAAAGTGGTACGCGAGCTGGGTTCAAAACGTCGTGAGACAGTTTGGTCCTTATCTGCTGTGGGTGTATGAAACTTGAGTGGGCGCATCTCTAGTACGAGAGGACCGAGATGCATTGACCTCTGGTGTACCCGTTGTCCTGTCCAGGGCATAGCGGGGTAGCTAGGTCGAGTTAAGATAAGCGCTGAAAGCATATAAGCGTGAAGCTGTCCACAAAACTAGGTTTCATTGTTGCGTAGCAATACGCAACTCCAGGTTCGGGGAAGACTACCCCGTATTTGTCAAAATTTAACAAAGTTTTGTAGCAATACAAAATCAGTTTTATCGAGACTTTATAGGCTGCAGGTGTACGGACAGTAATGTCTTTAGCCGAGCAGTACTAATCAACCGAAAGCTTTAATCCAAAATTGACTAGCAATTTGTGGCAATGTAGAATACCAATGTACATTAGTAATTTACCCGATGTTCAAACAAAACCTGAAAATTTTTGCAATTGTTTTGTTTATTCTCGCAGTTATTGGTTTCTTTTTCGTCCTTTCCAATCCTTTGGTTTATGCCCTTAAACCCTAAATGTCCTTCAAAGGCCTGATTTAAAAGCTTGAATACGGCCTTTGGGTGGCATTTACGGCGCGGTACGACCTGATCCCATCCCGAACTCAGCAGTCAAAAGCGCTTGTGCCAATGATACTCCGGTGCATGCCGGTGGAAAAGTAGGTAGCTGCCCATTATATGATTAACCCTTCCCTTACGGGAAGGGTTTTTCTATTGCCCGGAATCCTATATAATGCCGGTATGTGGTTTACAGTTTTTTTGGTGGGCATGCTGCTGTTTTCCTGTGTTGCGCTGTTTGTAGTTACCAGCGCTTTTTTGGGCTTTTTGCAGACCCGGGTGCCGTTCGTCCCTACCAGCCGCAAGGACGTGGAGTTTGTGGTAAAAAAGCTGGCGCTTGGCCCTAAAGATGTCTTTATAGATTTAGGCAGCGGCGACGGCCGGGTGTGTTTTTTGGTGGAACAAGCCTGCGGTGCTCAAACCGTGGGTTATGAAATGACTTGGTGGACGCACCTTCTGGCAAAGATTAAAGCCCGACTCAAGCATTCAAGATCTCGGTTTTACTGCAGGAATTTTTTTCATGAGGACTGGTCCGGAGCAAACGTGGTTTATGGCTATTTATACCCGCCGCTCATGCGGCAAGTGGAGGAGAAGTTTAAAGCCGATTGCCGGCCGGGAACTTTTGCGGTAATCCGGGATTTTCCCTTCCCAAGCCTGAAGCCGATGGAGGTGGTTTACCGGCCGGGGGGTCACGAGATTTACATCTATTTAAAATAAGTGTAGAAACTTTTCTACAATATTTCTTTATAAAATACCCTTAAAATAAGGGTATTTTCATTTATCCACTTATATTGTAGAATACCCATTGACGCTTTTATAAATAAAATTAAACTACTAATACTATGGAAATAGGTATGCTTCTAAAAAAGATTGGTTTGAACGATAAAGAGGCAGCAGTATTCGCCTCTTTACTGGAACTTGGTCCGTCGCCTGTCCGTGAAGTTGCCAGGAAGTCCAGTGTTAACAGGGGTACAGCATATGATGTGCTTAGGGCACTCATTAAGCAAGGACTGGTAAGCTATTTTGATACCAAGACGCATCAGCACTTCGTAGCAGAACCTCCGGAAAAATTACTGGCTTTGGTTTCAGAGAAGCAGGAGGGTTTGAAAGCTTTAAAAAAGCAGATTGAAGAAAGCCTGCCCGAACTGTCGTCCGCTTTCAAAAAACAGGGCGGCCGGCCGGTGGTAAAGATGTATGAAGGCAAGCGGGGGGTAAGGACAATTTTGGAAGACGTGTTAAACACCTTTTCCAAGTCCAAGCAGAAAGTTTATTACGTGTATTCTTCATCTACGGTTAGAAAGAATGTTTACGAAGCCATGCCGGATTTTAGCCAGCAGCGCATTGCCAAAAAAATCCGGGTAAAGACCATTGCCTTAGGCAGCGGGGGCAAGCTGTTTGGACTGGATGAGCGAAAATGGATGCAGCTGCCCGAAGAGGGGCTAAAGCCGGTGTATGAGTTGATTTATTCAGGCAAGGTGGCGCATATTTCTTTGGATAATTCTGCTAATCCCGTGGGCGTGGTCATTGAGGATAGGGAAATTTTCGAAACGCAGAAAATGATTTTCGAGTTCAACTGGGGAAAATTGTGAGTCCCCAGGTGTCCCCGGCAATCATACAGATAGTCGGAAACAGAATGGGAGGATTCCATGGAAGAACTGAGACGGTTGGTTGCTGTAATACGGATTCTCGAAGGCGTTAAGCCTGGAGATCCGACGCTGGGAAACCAGGATCAAGGCCATATTGGCCAGACGATCGATAACCTCACCCACACGGATGAAGACACGGACAAGTACGGCGCCTGGAAGGAAGCCAAAAGCGACGAGACTTTTCGTTCCCAGGTCGTCGTGGCCGCACGGGGCTACGTCAAGTGGCTCGTGGATCACCCGAAAGCTCCCCTGGCGTCGTAGATGCTCAAACCTACAACCCTCAACAAAGCACCTCCAAGGGTCGGCAAGCCTCTGGCACGCCGACCCTTGAAAAAACCTATGAATGATTTTCGAGTTTAGCCTGAAATTTTTTTTGGTTAAACCCGGAAATTCCAAATCCGGAATCCCTAGGTCCAGAGGAGGATAAATACAGAGTGGAAAGAAAAATTGTTGCAGTGGTGCTCGCGGCTGGTTATGGCCGCATTCGCGAAGGCGTGTCAAAGCTCGTTGAACGCCTCAACGGCACAAGTATTATCAATCATACCCTGGCTGTCCTCGAAAAGGCCGGTTTCAAGGAAAAGCTGATGGTGCTGAACGCCGAATTCGCCGAACAGGTGGTCAATAGCCTGGATTTCTCGATTGACCGGCTGTGCATTCAGGCCAAAAGGCAGGGTCCAGCCCAAGCCGTGGTATCGGCTCTGCCAACGCTCCGGCGCATGGGGGCGACCGATGTCCTGGTTGTCTTCGGCGACATGCCCATGCTCTGCGCTGATTCGCTGAAGGCCGTTGTCGATGCACATCTCAAGGTAGAAAATAGCGTCTTGACTGTCAGCTCGTGGCCGTTTGATTCCAGCCACCCGCTCGCGGAAAAGATGTTTAACTACGCCTACCTTGATATGCGGCGGGAGGACGAAAGCTATCCGCCGACCCCGATCGCAATGATCTACAACGGCATGCCCCATGAGGAGTCCGCCGTGCTTTCCTCGGTCTACGCCATTAACTTGGAGTGGTTCGAGCAGGCGCTCGCGGATATTCCAGCCTACGACAAAGGCGACGGCTATGGCTCTGAATTGCATCTGCCGTACCTCGTCAACGTGGCGTTGCTCCACCACCGCCAATTGATCAACATCACCGAACCGCGGCCTGAGCCGCTCATCGGTGTTAACACTCAAGAGGACCTGCAGCTTATCCGCAGCATCCTCGAAACCGAAGGGGGGCGGTCGTGAACCCACGACCCCCTCCTTACCCCCAATATTTATTTATGCAGAAAGTTGTTATTTTAGGCGGCGGCTTAGGCGCCGCCATTTTTACAAAAAGCCTGAAAGACTTGCCGATTCAACTCACGACCATAGTGAGCAGTTTTGACGATGGCGGCTCTACCGGACTCATCCGCCGCGATTATGGGGGTTGGGCTGTGGGGGATTGGCGCAACTGCCTGTTGGCCGCTTCTGAGTTGCCTGATGAGTATAAACGGGGCCTAGAGCACCGTTTTGGCCCGGGACAGCTGTATGGTATGCAAACCGGCAACGTTCTTTTAAAAGCCATTTTAAACACCCACAAGCCATTTATAAAAGCCAACCGGATCATCCACGAACAGTTATCGGTACGCCATACAATTTTACCTGCATCTTTAAGCGACAGCAGGATTACCGCTGTTTTGTCTAACGGCCGCCGACTGGTGGGACAGCGGGAGATTGCCGATTATCTGAGTTTTGCGCGAGCCCCCATACTTAAAATTGGCCTGACAAAAAAAGCCGGTCTTCTGCCTCAGGCCAGGCGCGCAATTCTGGAAGCAGACTTGCTCGTCTTTGCGCCCGGACATTTTTTTACCAGCCTTTTACCCCACCTGTCAGTCGGTGGTTTTAAGGAGGTTTGGCAAAAGAGCGGGGCTAAAAAGCTCTGGTTTGTAAATTTACTGGCCCACAAAGGCCAGGATGATTATTATACTTTGGCCGATCACCTAAAGTGGTTTCAAAGAATTTTGGGACTAAAGCCTTTTCATGAAATTTGGTATAATGCAAAAATCGGGCCAAGGATGGCCCAAAAGGTTGAAGACCGTTTTGAACCCTTACGGATAACAACCGGGGACTTGGCCAGCATAAAGAAACTTGGAATTAGGGCAATACCCGCAGACTTGGTCCGCAAAGGACTGGCGGCCCAGCGGGAGAATGATTTTATTATGCGCGCGCCCGTACGCCATGATCCGGAAAAAATTAAGCAAATCTTTAAACAAATCTTGAATGTCTAGCCAAATTGTAATTTTAGCCGCAGGCAAAGGCACGCGCATGGGCGACCAGCCGTGGCCAAAAGTACTCGCCCCCTTAAAGGGTCGTCCGCTTATTTCGTATATTTTGGACGAAGTAAAAAAATTGGAATTGGAGCTGCCTCCCGTGGTGGTGGTGGGTTTTATGCAGGATAAAGTCAGGCAGGAACTGGGAGAGAAATACCTTTACGCGGTCCAGGAACAACAACTGGGCACGGGGCACGCCGCCGCGGCCGCAAAAAGCCTGGTCACGGCCAAAAATGTCGTGGTGCTTTACGGCGATATGCCTTTTATCCGCGCGGAGAGCCTGAAAAATTTAATCCAAACGCAGGAGCTGACAGGCGACAAGCTGTCCATGTTTACCGCAACGGTTAAAAATTTCGACGGCCCTTTGGGTGCTTTGGAAAAATACGGCCGGATTATCCGCAACAGCAGCGGCGATATATTGAAAATCACCGAGTACAAAGACTGTACCTCTGAGGAAAAGCAGGTTAAGGAAGTTAATCCCGGCGTCTACTGCTTTGACAGCCAGTGGTTATGGGCAAATATCGTCCGGATTAACAAACAGAACACGCAAAGCGAGTATTATTTGACCGATATGCTGGAGATAGCCGTGGGGCAAGGGGAGCGGGTGAACAGTTTGCCGATTACCCCGGAAGAGGTGCTGGGTATTAATACCTGGGAAGACCACGGGCACGCAGAAAATTTGATTGTATAGAAATCAAAACAGCGAGGCCGGGGCTTCGCTGTTTTTTTTGTGGCCTGTTCAGGCCGTGACCCTAGCCCGGGAAGGTGTGCCGTGGTGGTGTTCAAAGTCGGCTTTTAGCCGGCTGTAGAAATCCTCCAAAAGCTGCGGAAGCAGCTCGGCCTCTACCGGGTTTTCATCAGCAGTCTGTCTTTGGACCTGGGACAGCCTCTCGTGGAGGCTTTGTCTGCCCTGTATAAGGTGGATATACAGGTAGATGTCCCGGGTGCCGCGGTAAGAATATTTACTGATGACAGAGCTCACGGCCGTCTGGATTTGCGTGCGGGCTTTTTCCAGCATCGCCTTCGAGGCAAGTCCCTGGTAGGGCTGGACGATGAGGGCGAAGTAAAGAAAATCCACCAGGGCGTTGTGGAACGCGTCGACTTGGGTTTGGGCCATGAGTTTATTCAAGGTCATTGGGGTCCTCCTGTGGACTGTGGGAGAGCGGGGGCCGGCTGTCTTTCCGGCCCTGTGGTCGGTTGGTGCATGGAGCCCTTAGGCTCCAATCGGGTTTCTGAGGTCGTCCGGATGGACACCCTCTTCGTTGAAGGGGTTAATCTCCCAGATTCCTCCGGGCAGGATTTTCCCCTGGGCGAGCTCGATGCCTCTGGGGGCTGCGGCGGTTTCGGCAGTTTTTTCGGGAACGGTCATTGCGGTATTCTCCATGCCTATATTTTTGCATCCATTTTTTTACTTTTAAAATATTTGTATGATATAATATGATAAAGTATGAAAAGAGAACGGATTACCATTACTCTAAAACCGGACTTGCTTAAGGCCTTGGATAGCACCATAGACGGCAATCGGGTGCGCAATCGCAGCCATGCGGCGGAACTGGCATTGTCTAAAGCCTTGCTTAAAAAACCGGTTAAGGCTTTAATTCTGGCCGGAGGCAGGGATATTCGCCTGCCCCAGCTTGGCCGGGAAATGCCCAAAAGCCTTTTGCCCATTCAAGGCCGTCCGCTGTTGGAGCACGCTATCCTGCGTTTAAAGGCCAGCGGTTTGGATGAGATTATAATTTCCATCGGGCAGAGCGGGCAAAAAATCCGCGACCATTTCCGCAATGGTTCGCGGTTTGGGGTGAATATTTCCTATATTGAACAGAACCAGATTAAGCGGGGCACAGCCCAGCCCCTGCATCAGGCCCAGGCCCAGCTGATGGATAATAATTTTTTACTGATTTACGGCGACGTGCTCGCCAATATTGATTTCGGAGATTTTCTGGAATTCCACGAACAGCAGAAGAACCTGGTTGCCACTATGGCCTTGGCGTCCGTGGAAAGGGTAAGTATGTGGGGCGTAGCCAGGCTGGTGGGCAGCAAGGTGGCCGAGTTTCAGGAAAAACCCAAAAATCCCACCACACAGTCGCATTTGGTGAATGCGGGAATCTACGTGATGAGCCCTAAAATTTTTGAGTATTTAACGCCTGAAATGATCAAGCTGGAAAGCGACCTTTTTCCCCGCCTGGCAGAAGAAAACCGCTTGGGCGGTTACAGTTTTGGCGGCAATTGGTGCGATGTTTCAACTCCCCAGGCCTATCAGCAAGCGTTGAAGGACTGGAAATAAAAAACCTCCGTCTTAGCGGAGGTTTTTTATTATGTAGTTATGGAGTTTGCCGTTACTGGCAACTACGGAACGCGCCGACAGGGTGAGGGGTTTCCCCCGTGTGTCGGTTACTTTGCCCCCGGCTTCCTGTACGATTAGCGCAGCAGCGGCAATATCCCAGATATACATGCCTGTGCCAAAGTAAAAATCCATTTTAGCGTCGGCCACAAAGCACATCTGCAGGGTGGTGGTGCCCAAGGCCCGGGCCTTGGCAAATTTTTCCACTCCCACCCTGAAAAGCTTTGCCCTTTCTTTTCTGCTGTTGGACCTGGTCCAGCCTACGCCGCCTAAAGCTCCCATGGGGTTACGTATTTTGGACACTGAAATGGCTTTGCCGTTCAGTTTGGCGCCCCTGCCTCTTTCGGCGGTGTACAAAGATTCGGTGACGGGATTATAAACCACGGAAACCAACGGACCCTTGTGGTCCCAGAGGCCGATGGAAATGCAGGCTAAGGGCAGTCCTTGGGCAAAATTGTTAGTGCCGTCAATCGGGTCGAGAAGCCAGATAAACTGGCCCGGGGAGATTTTGGGCAGGCCGCCGAACTCTTCGCCTAAAATATGATGTTCTGGGAAAGCCCGGGTAATGCGGGCGCGGATAATTTTTTCAATTGCCAGGTCCGCGTCCGTAACCAGGTTTCTGTGCTCGTGTTTTTTTTCGCGTACGCCCGTAGCTTGGCCAAAGTATTTTTTGAAAATTCTGCCCCCGGCGCGCGCAGCCTGAAGGGCTATCTTTGAATGCGTTTCCATGGAAAAGTGTGTTAGAATGCCTAATATGAGAATTATAGCCGACCTGCAGATCCATTCCAAATATTCCCGCGCCTGTTCCCAGGATTTGACCCCCAAAAATATTGGGCACTGGGCGGACAAAAAAGGCATTGCCGTAATTGGCACCGGCGATTTTACCCATCCCAAGTGGCTTTCGGAGCTGAAAAATGCGCTGGAGGAAACGCGGCCCGGCCTGTACCAGCTTAAAGACAAATCCGCTCGGGTCTATTTTATGCTTACTTCGGAGATTTCTTCCATTTATAAGCAAGGGGAGAAGCTGAGGCGCCAGCATACCTGCGTGTTTGCTCCCAATTTTGCAGCTGTTGATAAATTTATTGAAGGCTTGGAAAGCCAGGGGGCGAACCTTAAGTCTGACGGCCGGCCAATCACGGGCATTCATTGCGACGAGCTGGTAAAAATTGCCCTGGCCGCCGACAGCCGCAACTTTATTGTTCCGGCGCACGTGTGGACTCCGCATTTTGGCGCTTTCGGCTCCCTGTCGGGCTTTGATTCCATAGCCGAGGCTTTTGGCGACCAGGCTAAGTATATTTTTGCTATTGAGACCGGCCTCTCCTCCGATCCCAAAATGAACTGGCAAATTTCCGCGCTCGATAAATATACTCTGGTTTCCAATTCCGATGCGCACTCTTTGCGCAAAATCGGCCGGGAAGCCAATGCCTTTGAAATTCCGGAAAAAGAACTGTCGTACGACTCCATAATTGGGACCATAAAAAGCAAGGATCCGCAGAGGTTTTTGTATACCATTGAGTTTTTTCCCGAAGAAGGCAAGTACCATTTGGACGGGCATGCAGATTGTAAGTTTTCCTGCGAGCCGGAAAAGACCAGAAAATTGGGCGGCAAGTGTCCGGTCTGTGGCAAAAAACTCCTGGTGGGGGTCTTAAGCCGCGTGGCTGAACTAGCTGACCGGGAGTACGGTTTTGTGCCCCCGGGGGCGATTCCGTTTAAGAACATTATTCCGTTGGAAGAGATTATCGCGGAAACTTTTGATGTCGGAGCCGGCAGCAAGCGCGTGCTAGAAACCTATAACCGGATGACGGACAAATACCCGGAATTTGAAATTTTGCTGGATTTGTCGGAAAGCGAAATTGCCAAAATCAGCGCTGCCGAAATTGCCACTGCGATTTTACGGGTCAGGGAAGGCAAAGTTCGCGTAGAAGGGGGGTACGACGGGGTGTTCGGCAAAATCCACATTTTTTCCAATGAGGAGCGCGACAAGGTGCTTAGAAAACCGAAACAAATGGGACTATTTTAAACCCCCTGCCAATGGCAGGGGGTTTGTGTTTTAGGGTTATCCGGCAAGTTCTTCCTCTATCCGCATCAGTCGGTTGTATTTGCAGACGCGTTCGCCCCGCGTTGGGCCGACTTTAATCCATTTCGAGCCCACAGCCACGGCTAAGTCCACCAAAAAGGTGTCGTTGGTTTCCCCGCCGCCCCGATGGGAAGGAATGGTGGTAAGGTCGTGTTCGATTGCCAGTTTACAGCAATCAACGGTTTCGGTGACCGAACCCGCCTGGTTGAGTTTGATGAGAATCGCGTTGGCCGCTTTTACATCAATGGCTTTTTGCCAAAGTTTAGTGTTGGTGACGGTCAGGTCGTCGGCAACAATTTTAACTCTGCCCGCTGCTGCCAGGAGTTTTGGCCAGTGCTCCCAGTCAAACTCGGACAAAAAATCTTCAGCAGTGACAATTGGGTATTTCCCAAACCAACCCTCGGCTTTGGCTATCATTTCTTCGCTTGTAAGCTTAGTGTTTTCTGTAGCCAGAGTGTAAACACCTTTTTCATAAAATTCGGAAGCCGCTGCATCCAGCGAAATGCCTGCGTCAATACCGGACTTATAGCCCGCCAATTCAATGGCTTGGACCAGAAGTTTTAATGGCTTTTCGTTGCTGCCAATGCCCTCGGGGGCAAAAGCGCCTTCGTTGCCTACGTTGGTTGAAAAATGTTCGTGTTTTAAGATTCCTTTAAGTTTTTGGTAGATTTCCATTTCCATGCGCACATTGTCCGCGGCTGTCCAGTCGTCACGGAGGCCGGAAACCAGGTATTCCTGCAAGTCGGTAGAATTATCCGCGTGCTGACCGCCTTCTATCATGACCACCATGGGCTTGGGCAGGCTGTAAGCCGTGAGGCTGATGTTGAAAGCCTGGCGGAGGTATTTATACAGCGGCATTCCGGTTTCGTTCGAAGCGGCTCTAGCCACGGCCATGGATACGCCCAGGATGGCGTTAGCACCAAGGGTGCGCTTGTTTTCGGTGCCGTCGGCAGTCAGCATTAAATTATCGATTTCGCGCTGGTGGGTTGCTTCTTTGCCTTGCAGCAGGGGGGCAAGTTTTTCGTTGACATTGGCTTTAGCCAAAAGCATGCCTTTGCCGTCAAAGCGTTTTTTGTCCCCGTCCAAAAGCACAAAAGCTTCTTTGCTTCCGGCTGAAACGCCATAAGACACGCTGGCCTCCCCGCTGGCGCCTGACTCCAAGGTAACAACCACTTCCAAAGAAGGGGCTCCGCCCGAAGCCAGAATCTCGCGGGCAAAAATGTTTTTGATTTTGCTCATGGCTTAATTATATCATTTTTGGGAAATTTGATATAATCAAAACATGACGAAAAAGACCAAAATCGTGTGTACCTTGGGGCCGGCTTCGGCTTCCGTAAAACTAATTACCGATATGGTGGCGGCGGGCATGAATGTGGCGCGCTTGAACTTTTCCCATGGCGACTACGAGAGCCATGAACAGTTGATTAAGAATGTGAGGCAGGTTTCGGTGAAGCTGAAAACCCCCTTGGCGATTATTCAGGATTTGCACGGGCCTAAAATTCGGGTGAAGAATCTGAAAACCCCGCTGGAAGTAAAAATCGGCCAGACCGTGGTAATCGGCAAGGACTTCGATTTGGATGCGGAGGTTGTACGCAGCATCCGGCCGCGGCAAAGAATCCTGATTGAAGACGGCCTGATTGAAATGGAAGTACAGAAAGTGGCCGGCAACCGGGTTTTTTGTACCGTGCTTTCTCCGGGAAAAATTCAGGACAAAAAAGGGGTTAACTTGCCCCGCACGCGCCTGAAAATTCCGATTTTAACGGACAAGGATGTGCAGGACTTGAAATTTGGCTTGAAAATGGACGTGGATTATATTGCCCTGTCTTTTGTCCGGACCGCCCAAGACGTAAGAAACTTGAAAAAACTTATTGACAAGTACACACCCAAGGACATTGAGAAGCCGAAAATTATTGCTAAAATCGAGAAGCCGGAAGCGGTAAAGAATTTTGATGCCATCCTGAAGGAAGTGGATGCGGTGATGGTGGCGAGGGGCGATTTGGGCGTGGAAATGCCCGAGGCGCAGGTCCCCATTATCCAGAAGACGATTATCCAGAAATGTTTGAAAGCGGCCAAGCCCGTGATTGTGGCCACCCAGATGCTGGATTCCATGATCAGAAACCCGCGGCCGACCCGCGCGGAAGTTTCGGATGTGGCCAACGCGGTAATCGACCAGACTGACTGCGTCATGCTGTCGGGGGAAACGGCTTTTGGCCGGTACCCGCTTAAGACCGTGCAGCAGATGGCCAAGATTATTGAAGCCACGGAAAAGAGCGTATTTTTGCCCGGCCATCGCCATTTGCTGGAGAAGGCCATGTCCCGGACTGAAGCGGTGGCGGAAAGCGTGAACGAACTGGCTAACAGTACCCATGCCCGGGTTATTGTCGGCGCTACGGACAGCGGTTTTACCGCGCGCGAGGTCGCGCACGAGCGCCCGGCCATGGCCAGTATTGTCATGCTTACCCCGCGCGAAAAGGTCCAGCGGCAAATGTGCCTCATTTGGGGAGTGCAAAGTTTTCTGGTGCCAATCGTGAAAACTTACGAAAAACTCCTGGCCTTAATGATTGATACCGCCAAGGAACATAAACTGATTAAGAAAGGCGAAAAGCTGGTAATTGTTACCGGAGAGCCTTTGGGTTTAAGGGAAAATTTGAATTTGGTCGAAGTTAAGACGGTCTAGCCATTTTTCTTCGCGCGTCCGGGAATTGCGTAAAAATTTACGCAATTCTTTTATTTTTGGTATAATGTAAGGGTAAAAACCAATTCAACCAAAGAAACAAATATGGCGAAACCAAAGTCCGAAAAATTCATTTTGTGGTTCAACGAAATCTCCAAAGGCGACGTTAACCTGGTTGGCGGCAAGAACGCCAACTTGGGCGAAATGTTCCAGAATCTGACCCAGGCGCAAAACAAAACTTTTCCCAAAGAAAAAATCCAAGTGCCCTACGGCTTTTCGGTTACCTCCGCCGCTTACCGCTATTTTATCAAAGCCAATGCCTTGGACGCCCAGATTAGGAGAATTTTGAAGGATTTGGACACGAAGGATATCCGCCAGCTGGAGGAGAAAGGCCAGGCCGTGCGCCAGGCGATTTTGCAGGCAGTCTTTCCGGAAGATTTACAGAAAGAAATTTATGCGGCTTATGACCAGTTGGCCAAGGAATTGAAATTGCCGGTCGCCACGTTGGATGTGGCCGTCCGGTCATCGGCCACGGCCGAGGATTTGGCCGACGCCTCTTTTGCCGGCCAGCAGGAATCGTACTTGAATATCCGGGGCCAGTACCAGTTGACCGAAGCCATAAAGAAGTGTTTTGCTTCGCTCTTTACCAACCGGGCGATCTCTTACCGCGTGGACCAGAAATTCGACCATTTTAAGGTAGCGCTGTCCGCTGCCGTGCAGAAAATGGTCCGCTCCGACCGCGGCGCCAGCGGCGTCATGTTCACCCTGGACACGGAAAGCGGCTTTAAGGAAATGGTGCTGATTAACGGGTCCTGGGGCTTGGGCGAGTACGTGGTGAAAGGCATTGTGACCCCGGATGAATACAAGGTATTCAAGCCGACTTTAAGAAAAGGCTATGATGCCATTATTAGCAAACGGCTGGGCAGCAAAGAAAAAAAACTCATTTATTCCAGCGAAGGCATGAGCCCGACCAAGGATGCCGCGGTGGTGGAAGCGGATAGGCACCGGTATGTGCTAACCGACAGCCAGGTGTTGCGCTTGGCCAAGTGGGGAACGATTATTGAAGAGCATTACGGCCGGCCTATGGATATTGAGTGGGCTTTCGATGGCGAAACCAAGGAGCTTTACATTGTACAAGCCAGGCCGGAGACGGTGCAGGCCCGCAAGGATATAAACGTTCTGGAAGAATATGTACTGCTGGAAAAAGGCAAGGTACTGTGCCAGGGCGCTTCCGTGGGGGCGAAAATCGGTTCGGGCAAAGCTCACTTTATTAAGGACGCTTCCCAGATTTCGGAATTTAAAACCGGGGAAGTTTTAGTGACGGAAATTACCGACCCCGACTGGGAGCCGATTATGAAAATGGCCAGTGCGATTGTGACGAATGCGGGCGGTAGGACGAGCCATGCCGCGATTGTTTCGCGCGAATTGGGTATTCCCGCGGTCGTGGGCTGCGGCAACGCCACCAAGGCTATTAGGTCTGGCCAGAACGTGACCGTGTCCTGCGCCGAGGGCGAGGCGGGAAAAATTTATGACGGCCTGCTCAAGTTCAAGGTGGAGAAGCATGACTTAACCAACTTTGATCCGCCCAAGACCCAGATTAAAATGATTGTGGCCGACCCGGAACTGGCATTCGGCTATTCCTTTATTCCTAACCAGGGCGTGGGTTTGGCGCGGGAAGAGTTTATTATTTCCAATTTCATCAAAATTCACCCCAACGCGCTGATTGATTACGAAAAGCTAGAGGACGAGCATGTTAAAAAACAGATTGACGAATTGACAGCGGGCTATGCGGACAAGCTGGAGTATTACGTGGAGAAATTGTCCTATGGCATTGCCATGCTGGCCGCGGCCTTTTATCCCCGGGAAGTGATTTTGCGTTTCTCGGATTTCAAGAGCAATGAGTACGCCAACTTGATTGGCGGCCGTTTGTATGAACCGGAAGAGGAAAACCCCATGATTGGCTGGCGCGGGGCCAGCCGCTACTATGACCCCAATTTTGAAAGAGCTTTTGCCTTGGAGTGTATGGCAGTAAAGCGCGTCCGGGAAGAGATGGGCTTGTGGAATCTAAAGACCATGATCCCGTTCTGCCGCACTCCGGAAGAAGGAAAAAAAGTTTTGGAGATTATGAAGCGCTGCGGCTTGGACAATCTGGCCAAAGGCAAGAAAAAGCTGAAAACCGACGACCACGGTCTGAGCGAGGAGCTGGAAGTTTGGTGCATGGCGGAGATTCCGTCCAATATTTTGCAGGTGGAAGAATTTGGCGCTTTGTTTGACGGCTTTTCCATTGGCTCTAACGACTTAACCCAGTTGACTTTGGGTATGGACCGCGACGGCAAACTGGTGGCGCATATTGCCAATGAAAAAAGCCCCTCAGTGAAAAAACTCATCCATATACTCATCCAGGAATCCCACAAGATGGGGCTTAAGGTTGGTATTTGCGGCCAGGGCCCTTCGGATTTTCCCGATTTTGCGGAATTTCTGGTGCGCGAAGGTATTGACTCCATTTCTTTAAACCCGGATACCGTGCTTAAGGCCACGGTCAACATCAAGCGCGTGGAAAAAGCCATTGGCAAGTAAGTGCCAATAATAAAAACCCCGAGCGTTAACTCGGGGTTTTTATGGCGGAGAGAGGGGGATTCGAACCCCCGAAGCCTTTGACAGCTTACTCGCTTTCCAAGCGAGCGCACTCGACCACTATGCGATCTCTCCGTAAAAAATTTACCTACATATTTTACCATTAAACCCCAGTTTTGTCGAGGTTGCGGCTACCCGAGTTTACAGCTAAAATTAAGGTAAGAAACCCTGTTTTTGCAGGCGTCTGAAAGAAAATATGGCCGATTCTGTATTACAAGACATCAAGGACCGTTTAAATATCGCTGAGGTGATTGGCGGTTACATTCAGGTAAGAAAGGCCGGCGCGGCTTTTAAGGCGTTGTGCCCCTTTCACCATGAAAAGACGCCTTCCATGCAAATCTCCCCGCAAAAGCAGATTTGGCATTGTTTCGGCTGCGGCGAAGGCGGAGATGTCATCAGTTTTGTCCAAAAATACGAAAATCTGGAATTCCGCGAAGCTTTAAAACTACTCGCTGACCGGGCCGGTGTTCAACTGCCGGACTATCGGCCGCAGAACCAGGAGCAGGAAAACGAAAAAGACGTTCTTTTTAGAATTAATGATTTTGCCGCCCGGTTTTACCACCAAATTTTAACCTCAGATGCCAGGGGTAAAGAAGCGCTGGAATATTTGTCCAAAAGGGGCTTAAGCAAGGAGACGATTAATAAATGGCAGATTGGTTTTGCCCCGGACGATTTTCATTCCTTGGAACAGGCTCTGGCCAGCAAAAAAGTCAGGTTGTCGGACATGGTAAAAGCCGGGGTTTCCACCAAGAACGAACGGGGCCAGGTTTATGACCGCTTCCGGGGCCGGATTACTTTTCCAATTTTTGACCTTTCTAACCGCTGCTTAGGTTTTTCCGCCCGCATCTTGAAGGATGACGGTAAATCGGCAAAATACGTCAATTCGCCGGAAACCCTGATTTACAATAAGGGCCGCATTCTTTTTGGCTTAAATTTTGCCAAAGCCGCAGCCAGGCGGAGCGAGGAAATAGTCGTGGTTGAAGGCCAGATGGACTGTATTTCCGCCCACCAAGCGGGGATTGCCAATGTGGTGGCTTCCAGCGGTACGGCTTTGACCGAAGCTCAGCTGGATTTATTGGCGCGGTTTACCCGGAATTTAAAATTTTGTTTTGATGCGGATGCGGCCGGATTAAAGGCTACCCGCCGGGCCATTGAGACTTACCTGGGCCGGGAGTTTACAGTCAGGATTGTGGACCTAAAAGGAGCCAAGGACCCGGACGAGCTTTTAAAGCAGGGCGCGGAAAAATTTTCAGAATTGGTGAAAGAAGCACCTCTGTTTTTGGATTACTATTTGGCCAAAGCCCTGGAAAACTACGAGGCTAAGTCGGTTGAGCAAAAAAAAGAGGTGGTGCGCGATATTTTGCCTTTGGTTAAAGCGCTGACTGATCCGGTGGAGCAGGACCATTATGTACAGGAGCTGGCGAAAAAATTGGGTGCTTCGGAAAAAGCCGTGCGCCAAAGCCTGATGGCGCTTAAGGCGCCGTCCGCCGGTCCGGCTGTCCGGCAGCCTTCAAAACAGGCCGCGCCCAAGCTTCAGGTTACGCGGAGCGGGCTTGAAAAGGAAGTTTTCGGCGGTTTGCTGACTTATTCGGATTTCGCCGCCATTGTGAAGGCCAAGTCAGTGCCGGAGGAATTTGAAAACCCGGAAATTCGGCAGGCGCTGGGAGAGTTTTTTAAAGCCGGTGCCAACGGCATAGATAAAAGCCTTTCCATAGCCAAGGAAGCGCTTTTTATGGTAGAATCTTTAGTAGAAAACACCCAAAATAACACTGAGGCCGTGGAGAGACAGTTGTTTAAGTCTTTTGCCCTTTGGAAGGTCGCCGTTATCAGGCAGCGCCTGCTGCGCCTGCAGCAGGATTTAAAATTTGCCGAAAACTCCCGCGACAAGCAGAAAGTTTCAGAGCTACAGACAAAAATTTTGGAGTTGACCCATTTAAGAATGGAATTTGAAGCTAATATTTAATTTTAAGCCCATAGGCCAGCCATGAAAAAGAAGAAAGTTTTAAAACCCCGCAAGCCGGAAAAGAAAAAAGCCAAAAAACCGGCCAAATCGGCCAAGGTTAAAGCTAAGCCCAAGACGAAACCGGTTAAGAAGGCAAAAAATTTGGCCAAGCCTGTGCAGTTAAGCCAGGCTGGTTTGGAGTTGACTGAAAAGGTTTTAAAGCAGCTGCTGGTGAAGGGCGCGGAGCGCAGCTTTGTAACTGAAGCGGAGATAATTCACGCTTTGCCCCAGTTCGAGGACGATATCCAGGTTCTGGAGAAGGTCATGGATGACCTGGAAAAGCGGGGTATTGAAATCGTGGACCAGGAAGTAGCCAGCATTTGGGAACAGGGCAAAAAGCCGGAAGAGGAAGGCGCGGAAGAAGTTAAGAGCGGCAAAGGCAAGAAGAAAAAGAAGCAGGAAGAAATGGTGGAGGCTTTTGACTTGGGCGATATTTACGACGATTCCATTCAGATGTACTTGCGGGAAATTGGCAAAGTGCCGCTGCTCACCGGCGAAGAGGAAATTAGCCTGGCCCAGCGCATTGGCAAGGGCGATGCGGCGGCCCGCAAAAAACTCACCGAAGCCAACCTGCGGCTGGTGGTTTCCATTGCCAAAAAGTATATGGGCAGGAATTTGGGACTCTTGGATTTAATCCAGGAAGGCAACTTGGGGCTGTTTAGGGCCGTGGAAAAGTTTGATTGGACCAAAGGCTACAAGTTTTCGACATACGCCACTTGGTGGATTCGCCAGGCCATTACCCGCGCTTTGGCTGACCAATCCCGGACCATCCGCATTCCCGTGCACATGGTGGAAACCCTGAACAAATACGCCCAAGCCGAGCGGCAGCTGGTGCAGGACTTGGGCCGCGAGCCTTTGCCTGAAGAGATTGCCGCGGAAATGGGGATTGAAGTGGAAAAGGTTTACCACTTAAAGAAGATTTCCCAGGAAACCGTTTCCATTGATTCCCCGGTGGGCGAGGATGAGGGTGAAGATTCCTCTTTGGGCGATTTTATCGTGGACGAAGACACCACCAAGCCCAACGAGGTGGCGGGTCGGCAGATTTTGAAAGAATACGTGGGCGGCATCCTTCAGGACTTGGACCCGCGGGAACAGAAAATTTTAAAAATGCGTTTTGGCCTGGAGGATGGGGTAACCCATACCCTGGAAGAAGTGGGTGAAGAGTTCGGTGTTACGCGCGAACGCATCCGCCAGATTGAAAGCAAGGCTCTGGAAAAGATCCGCGAGCACGTGGACATCGACAAGCTGCGGGATTACTAAATTCCGCTTGTCTGGCCAGCAGCCGATAAAATATGGCCTAATAAAAAAATCCAAATTTTTGCACTCTAAAATCCGCCTTGCTTAAGGCGGATTTTTTGGGCTTGACTGCCAATTTTACGGGCGTAGAATTAAAGTAGAAAGGAAAGCAATAGATGCATAAACAGGTAACGAGTCTGGGCTAGTTTTTCTTCGCACGTTTAGCGAAAAGCCTCCAGGCGCTTAAGCCTATAACTAGATATTGCATCTAGAAAAAGAAATCGCAAATATGGGGAAAACTAGCCCGAAATAAACCCCGACGATCCATATGAGGACGCCGGGGTTTATTCATGGTTGACAAATATATTGATGTATGTAAATATATCAATATATTAATTCTAATTGGCATATGAGCGAAGCTTTTAAGCTATTTAAAGCCCTGGCGGACAAGACCCGCTTGGAAATTGCGGTCTATTTGGCCAAAAAAGGGGAAGTATCGTGCAAGGAATTGTCCAAAAAATTCCAGCTTTCTCAGCCCACGCTCTCCCATCATTTTGGCAAGCTGGAAGATGCGGGGGTGATTTTCGTGGAAAAGCGGGGGGTGACAAACTATTACCGGATAAACAAAGTTTTTTTAAAGTCTAACGGACTGGATCTCAAAAAGATTTAAGCAAGAAAGGAATACAATGAAGGATTATAAGCAAGTGGCTACAGATGCGGCGATTGACGAAGCCGCAAAACATTTGGCAGAACATAATTTTGAAACTTTTGTGGTTGCCACCAAAGAAGAAGCTAAGGCTAAGGTGTTGGAACTAATCCCCAAAGGGGCTGAGGTGATGACAATGACTTCCGTTACTTTGGAGGAAACCGGCCTGGCCCAGGCGATTAATGAAAGCGGCGAGTATGAAGCCGTGAAGCCCAAACTAATGGCTATGGACCGGGCGACTCAAGGTAGGGAAATGCAGAAGCTGGGCGCCGCCGCTCAGGTGTCGATAGGCAGTGTGCATGCCGTGACCGAAGACGGCAAGGTGCTGATTGCTTCCAATAGCGGCAGCCAGCTGCCCGGGTATGCTTACGGTTCGGATTTGGTGATTTGGGTGGTGGGCGCCCAGAAAATCGTGGAGAATACCGATGCGGGCATCCGCCGGATTTATGACTACGTATTGCCTTTAGAAAGCGAACGGGCCCATAAGGCCTATGGCGTGCCGGGCAGTTTTGTAAGCAAGTTGCTAATTTACAACAAGGAACCTAATCCTAAGCGCATAAAGATAGTTATGGTCAAAGAAGCTTTGGGTTATTAAAAAACTCCCCGCCATAGCGGGGAGTTTTTTAATAATGGGCTATAGACCCAGGAGTACGGCCGCAATCCAGGGGAAAGCGAGGGTGACATCGCTCTGGATGATTTGGTAGTAGCTTTTTGTGGAAAGCTTGTCCCAGGTAATTTTTTCCTTGCCTCCCGCACCCGAATAGGAACCGTAGGACATGGGTGAGGAACCGATTTCAATAAAACCAGCCCAGTCCCGGACGTTGTGGTGTTTAAGGTCGTGCTTGATGGATGGTACGACACAGATGGGAAAGTCCGCGGAAATGCCGCCGCCCAGCTGGAGGAAAGCAATGGGGTGTTTGGCCGATTCTTTGTTATACCAGTCATACATCAGGTGGAAATATTCCAGGCCGGTTTTCATAATGTTGCCGTCAAGCACAATATCGCCTTTTTTCTTTAAAGCTCCCTGGTAAGTATAGCTGGCAAAAATATTGCCCATGGTGGAGTCTTCGAAGCCCGGTACCACAATCGGGATGTTTTTTTCAAAAGCTGCATAGGTCCAGCAGTCGTGGGGATTGGCCTGCTTATCGGGCTTGATCAGTTTTTCCGCAAACAGCCTTCTGAAATATTCATGGGGGAAATACCGCTCGCCTTTTTTTTGCGCCGTTTGCCACATTTTAAGCAAGTGCGGCTCCATAATGCGCACGCTTTCGTCTTCGGGGAGAAAGGTATCGGTAATGCGCCGGAGGCCGGCGTCCCTGAGTTCGGCTTCCTGTTCGGGGGTCAGTTCGGTGTAGCGGGGGATATTGGCATAGTGGGAGTGGGCCACGTAGCGGTAATAGCTCTCCTCGTGGTTGGCGCCAGTGGCAGAAACTAAGTGAACTTTATTTTTGCGGATTAGTTCAGCCAGCATGACGCCGACTTCAAAGGAGCTTAAGGCGCCCGCCAAAGTGACAACCAGCTTGCCGCCGTTGTCCAGGTGCTGCTTTAGCCACAGGGCGGCTTGCATTGTGGCGCCGCCGTTAATGTGCTTTAAAGTGTTTTCCGCGTACCGGCTTATCGGCGCGCCGGTTTTTTTTAGGCTCTCGCTCAGCGTGCCCGTGCTTTTGCGCTGGTCTGGTTCAATCAGCCTGCGCAGGCCAGGGGATAATTTTTTGAGTTTTTTACTGTCCATCTTAGGAATCCTTTCTTTGTCCGCGAATTCCTATTTTACAGATAGTTCAAGCGGCTTTAATTACGAAATTATTTTAACACCCTTCAACAAAAATTAAAATCCCGGTTCTTGCTGGGTCATGCAATGAATGGCGCCGCCGCCGTAAATTATATCACTGCAGTCTATGGCAACCACTTTTTTATCCGGGAAACAAGACCGCAAAATGCTTAAAGCGTTTTCATCGTTCGGGTCCCGAAAAGTTGCGGCCAGTACCACGGTATTACCAATGTAAAAATTTGCATAAGAAACCGGGGCTTTTTTCCCGTCATCGTAAGCCATGTGCGGCATGGGTAATTTAACCAGAGTAAAGGGCTGGCCGTTTTGGTCAGCGGCTTTTTGGAGGAGCCGGTAGTTGGCGTCCAGGATGGGAAAATTCGGGTCTTGGGGGTTGTCTTCGTACGCACAGACAATGGTGGTTGCGTTTACGAATCTCGCCAATTCGTCTATGTGGCCGTCGGTGTGGTCGTTGGTTAATCCTTCTTTCAGCCAGATTACTTTTTTTGCACCCAGATAATCGGCCAGGTATTTATCCATCTCGGTTTTCGACAAATGCGGGTTCCGATTGGGATTTAGCAAGCATTGCTCCGTGGTCAGTACAACACCTTCGCCGTTGGTTTCCACGGCGCCGCCCTCCAAAACTATCTCGGGTTCAAACATGCGTTTGCCAATTGCGCCGCGCAGGCCCAAGAAGACCTTGTCGTCTTTGAGCAAATCCGAAAAGTAGGGATCCTCGGCTTTGCCGTAAGCGTTGTATCCCCATTTGACCCAGGCGAGTTCTTTGGTTTCCGGATTTGAGACAAAAACCGGCCCGTAATCTCTGGTCCACACATCCGCGTAGTCTGTGGTGTGGAAGGTAATGTTTTCCAAATCGGCCCCGGCATTTTTTAAAAGAGCCTCCACTTTGGCTTGCATGGCCTCGTTTAAAACCAGCAAGTCCACTGTTTCGCTGCCTTTTAAAGCCATAATAATCTGGCAGTAGAGCTTTTCAACCACAGCAAGGCGGTTGGGAAAAGTGGTTTTGTCATGGGGCCAAGCCAGCCAGACTGAAGAATGTTTTTGCCATTCTGCAGGCATGACAAAACCTTGGTTTTTTGGCGTATCCTGGCTCATTTATTTGGAGATGGGCTTATAAGTATCGGGCCGGCGGTTGCGGAAAAAGCCCCAGCTTTCGCGGATGGGGCGGTTGGCGCTTAGGTCAATCTTTTGGACCAAGGTTTCTTCCCGGGTCGCGGAAGCGCGCTTAACCACTTTGCCAAACGAGTTGCAGATAAAGGATTGGCCCCAGAAATTTAACTCATCCTCCCTGCCTACCCGGTTTACCGCGGCCACATACACGGAATTAGCGATAGAATGTCCGCGCATGACAGTTTCCCAGGCATCGTGCCAATCGCCTTCTTTGGGGCGGTAGCCGACAATGTTGCCGATGGCGGTAGGGTAGAATATTAATTCGGCTCCGGCCAAAGTGGCGGTGCGGGCAGCTTCGGGGAACCATTGGTCAAAGCAAATCAGAACGGCAAAGGTGGCGTACTTGGTTTTGTAAATTTTGTATCCCGTATCGCCGGCTTTAAAGTAGTTCTTTTCGTAAAAAAGCGGGTCTTGGGGTATGTGGATTTTGTGATAGGTCTCCATAAGCCTGCCGTCCGCATTGATTACCGCAGCCGAGTTATGGTATTGGCCGTTTTTGTCTTTTTCAAAAATCGGCACAATTATTACGCATTTATATTTTTTTGCAATGGCAGAAAAAGCCAGAGTGGACTCTCCGGGTATGGTTTCGGCGTATTGCTCCTTATCCGCTTTGGGGTACTGCGGGAAATACAGAGTGCGGTAAAGTTCCTGGAGGCAAATAATCTGGGCGCCTTTCTTGGCTGCTTGCTCTACCAGCGTTAGGGTTTTTTTTAGGTTGGCATTCTGGTTGCCGGAAACCTTGGTTTGCACCAAACCGATGGTTGTGAATTTTGGCATCTTGGGCTGAAAAATAATAATTTGGCTGATTAATTTTAACCTTTTTACAGGGAAAAGACAACTAAAAACCCGCGCTTAGCGCGGGTGAAAAGTTATTTTTCCGGTTTGAGCAGCAGGCAGGCGGAGTTTATGCAGTAGCGCTTGCCCGTGGCGGTGGGTCCGTCGTCAAACAGGTGGCCCAGGTGTGAGCCGCAATTTTTGCAGACCACCTCCGTGCGGACCATGCCATGGGAGGCATCTTCCTTGAGCTCAATATGTTCCAGGTTCGCCGGCTCATCAAAGCTGGGCCAACCAGTGCCGGAGTCAAACTTGGCTTCAGAGGAAAACAGGACTTGCCCACAGGCCGCACAGGTATATATGCCTTTGTCTTTGGTGTGCACATACTCTCCCGAGAAAGGCGCTTCCGTGCCTTTCTCCCGCAAGATGTGGTACTGCTCGGGGGTGAGTTTCTTTTTTAGGTCTTCTTCATCCATATATTATAGTATAGCAGAAAATGGAATGGCGGGGCGGTTCAAACAAGAACCGTCCCGCCATAAGTACGCTTTACAGCCAACCGCGTTCGCGGTCTTGTTGACGTTTCCATTCCGCCCCGCTTAGATGGGGCTTGTACTCTTTGGGGTCGGCGTGGACTGGTTCCACCTTTACGCTGAACGTCCAGCAGATAGCCCCTGCCAGGGCCCAGAACAGGAAACCGATGTCGATAACGCCATTGATTTGGTTCGGCTTAATCAGCCCGAACCGGAACAGAACCGCCACAAAGACTCCGATCATAACCCCGATTGCCAGGGTGACGAAGACCCACGTGGGTCCTTTGATGCTGAATTGCGACTGCATCCTTTGCCTCCTCTGATGGTGATTTTCCGCAAATTGGGTGGGTTGCGGATAAGGAAAAGTTTAGCTGAAAGCCGGGCAATAGGTCAAGACAAGCAGGGTTGATTTATTCCTGGTTTATGGTAAAATATGAAAAGTGTTTAAAAGAATATTCGGGAGTAGCTCAGCGGTAGAGCAACCGGCTGTTAACCGGTGGGTCCTGGGTTCGAATCCCAGCTCCCGAGCCACAAGGGACGATTTTGGTCGAGAGGCTAGAATCGTCTTTTGTTTATGTTGGAAATCTAGTTCTGAAATATTAATTAATAGAATTATTGCTTTCCTGATATTGGGGCAGGAACGATCTTGGAAAAAGCTCAAAATGTTATTAAATCACTTTCGGTTAATGCCTCCGAACTTACCCATTAACTCGAGCCGTAAAAAACATCAGCGCAAGCCGGTGTTTTTTGTTATAATTATATAAGTTATGAAAATCTATCCACTTGTGTTTTCTATTAACTGATTTATTAGAATTTTATGGTGAAAAAAATTTCCTCCGGGACTGTGCATAAATTGCCACCGGACTTAAAAAAAGCTCTTGTTGCTGACCAAAAAGCTTTGGCTTTGTGGGAAGGTATTACTCCTTTGGCCCGCAACGAGTGGATTTGCTGGACAACTTTTGTTAAAAAAGAAGAAACACGGAAAGAACATGTAGGTAGAGTGGTTTCGGAACTTAAGGAAGGCATGCGCCGGCCGTGTTGTTGGCTGGGGTGTATTCATCGCAAAGATAAGGCTGTAAGCGCTTCGGTGCGTTGGGTTCTTAGCAAGCGGTCTAAAAAACAATAATGCTGAGTAAGTGGCCCAGTTTCATTAGAAAGCGATCAATTATCCAAGGGCTTGATTTAAATAATAGGTTCTAATTTTTTCCACCGCGTAGAGTCATAAAAAAACGCCTAAATTGATTGGGCGTTTTTTTGTACCCAGATGGACTTTGTAACTTTTTTAGCCAACAGGAATAGTTACTGAAAAGGTGTATAATTAATTTATGGATAACAATTCAGAAAAAATTAAAATTGAAGATTTGGGATATAATTTGTTCTTTGAATCAAACAGAAACCAACTAAAGCTGGGTGGTTTTTCGGTTGCCCGGGTTATCGCTGAATTCAAAGAGTCGTACAAGGTTAAAAATGCAGACGGAGAATATCTGGCGAAAATCACCGGTAAGCAAATGTTTGAAGCTTCGGGGAGAGAAGATTATCCAGCCGTCGGAGACTGGGTGGCGATTACCGAACTCGATAAAGACAGTGCCGTAATTCGCGGCGTATTGCCCAGACTAACCATTATAAAAAGAAAATCAGGAAGCAAAACCCAAATTATCGCCACAAATATAGACACCGCTTTTATAGTTGAATCAGTAGACCGTGACTATAACCTGAACCGCTTTGAGAGGTATTTTGCTATAGCGAAAAGCGGCGGAGTAAAACCAGCGATTATTTTAAATAAGATTGATATGCTTTCCCAGCAAGAATTGGAAGGGAAATTGGCCCAGTTAAGAAATCGGTTCTCCGATATTGATATCGTTTCAACCAGCATTAAAACCGATGAAGGGCTTAATGAGTTAAAGAGCTACCTCGTCAAAGGCAAAACGTATTGTTTTCTTGGTTCGTCCGGAGTTGGCAAGTCATCATTAATCAATAAATTACTTGGCGAAGGCCTAATAAAAACCGGTAAGATTAGTTCTTATTCAGGCAGAGGTAAGCACGTTACCACAGGCAGGCAAATGTATTTTTTGGAAAATGGCGGGATTGTAATTGATAATCCAGGCATGCGCGAAGTCGGGATGGCTGATTCCAGCCAAGGAGTTGATATTTTCTTTGACGAAATTACTGCCTTAGCCCAAAGATGTAAATTTACTGACTGCACCCACGCTCACGAACCAGGCTGCGCCGTTTTGCAGGCTGTAAAATCGGGCAGTCTGGACGGAGAGAAGCATTCCAATTATCTCAATCTCAAAAAGGAAGCCGATTTCTATGAGATGAGCGAGGTTGAAAAAAGGGAAAAAGACCGCCGGTTCGGGAAGTTTATAAAGAAGGCAAAGAAAGAGCTAAAAGATTCCGGGCATAAAAATTTCAAATACTAAGCTAAATTTTTGCCATCTACTTCATTTTTTATTGGTGTATACTTGCCTCAGTTATTCATTATCTCATGGGTAGGTCAAAGCATTTTTTGCGGAGTTGAATAATAGAAGTATTCCAATAATGTTTTCTAATACGGTCAACTGTTTTGGACCAACTAAAATCCCCCAAAAATTCGGGGGATTTTAGTTGGTATGGCAGATGACGTCGGAATCTGAAGAGCGTATAATAAAAATACGCAAAGGTCGTTAATAAAAGCCTAACTAAAAAATATGGTAAAAGGAAATTTTATTGGTGCAGCGATTGTGGCAATAATCTACACTGTTTATATTATCTGGAAACCCCTTCCAACACGCTTACAAACAGCCCTAGTATTAGTGGTTTTGAACGCGCTGACTATTGTTTTGATGTCTTTTGCTTTCAAATAATTTAGTTTAATCTAATGCCGTGCTGCTGGACCGGCTGCCCGCATCGCTGAAAAATAGACCCTTGCCAATCGGAGCCACAAAAAACACCCTTAATTAAAAGAGTGTTTTTGTTGTATGCGGATTAAGGTGCGGACCCTGGCTAATGGCAGTTAACGGAATTAGGTGGAATATGTTAAGATTTATGTAATATTTTTAATTTAGGAAAGATTAATTTTTATGCTCAGAACTAAAAAAATATTAGTTGTATTTGCCCTAAGCGCCTTACTGGCAGCAGGCTGCAATAAGACTGCCGTTAGCAGTCAAAGCAACGCCGTGCCCCAATCTCAGGGCGGCAGCCAAAAGTTGGTGGATCAGCCTTATTACAAGTATGCGTATCTGATTTCCGGCGGGACATTAAGCCCGGAAGCGCAAAAAGCTTTAGCCGGCTTTTCTTTAGACAAAAAAACTTTGACAGACGGCAACGTGCAGATTACCTTAACTGCACAAAAAGCCGAATACCATAACCAGCAATACGTTTTGCATTCCGGCGAACAACTCTATTTTATAGAAAAATTTCTAGCTGATGACAAAAGTGAAACCAACGAGGAGAAGAATTTGAAGGATGATTCTGCCGTGGTTGTAGACAGCCAGGGGAATATTGTTGGGCAGCCCACGGTTTGGACACCAACCGCAACTTCAAGCCAAGCCGGTAATCCGTAAAGGCTGATTTAGGGTCCGACAGCGTAGCTGTTTTTTGTAAGGAAGTGAAAGAGAGGGGTGGAAGGTTTTCGTATTCAAAACCAGCCGGATTTACAGAGCGCTTAGGTCAATGGTTTGGTCCACGCGGAATTGGGACACAAAGTCCGGTATGTGGGACACGGTCAGGCTGGTGCCACTGTAAGCATCCAGAGCTTTGGCAATAATTGGCAGATGCCTGAAATTGATGTGGTTGGTGGGCTCGTCTAAAATAAGCAGCCCGGGCTTCATGAGCATTAGCCGGCAAAAAGACAGCAGGCCTTTCTGGCCTTCTGACAGCGCGGCAATGGGCTGGTCCAAAAGCTTGCCGTCCAGCAAAAAACCGGCCGCCGCAGCCCGCAAAAGATGTTCATCGTATTCCGCCATGGCTTCCTTTAATGCGTCGAAGGCTTTTTGTTGAAAATCGAAGTTGGAAAAGTCTTGTTTGTAATAGCCAATTTTAGTATCTTTGGCCAGGATAAAACCTTCCCCCCGGCCAGAGGCAATTTTTTCCAATAGGGTAGATTTGCCAATGCCGTTCGGCCCTGCAATTACCACGTGGGTATTTTTCCGTAAAACCAGATCAACTGTCTTGCTGACTATGCCGTGGGGACGGATGGCGGAGATGGAAGAAAATTCCAAAACTTTGCCGTCAAAAAACGGGCCAAAGTCCTGGGCGGGAATGGTAAACTGCCGGATGGTTTTGTCCTCCTGGCGCACGGACACAATTGCGTTTTCGGCTTCTTCCGCCGCTTCCCGCATCCTTTTGGCCACGGCTCGAAGTTTGCCGCCTTTGTGCGCAAAGACTTCGGCCTGCGCCAGTTTTTCCTTTATCTGTGTTTGGGCGCGTGCGTTCTGTAAGTTTTCGCGCTCAATCCGGTTTTTGATTTCCTCCACCACGTCAAAATAGTTGCCGCTGTAGGCCTCGACTTTTTTGGTGAAGACATCCAAATACAGCACGCCATCCGAAAAAGCGTTCAAAAAATCCGCATCGTGGGAAATGACCAGTACGGTTTTTTCATACATCATCAAAAATCCGGTTAGGTGCTCAATTCCCGCTTGGTCCAGGTTGTTAGTGGGTTCGTCCAACAGCAAAATATCGGGGCTCTGGATAAGCGCGTGGGCGAGCAGAAGCCTGGCTTGCTGGCCGCCCGATAGTTCTCCAACTTTTCGGTCTAAAGGCAGATCGACATTAACTACCCCGAATACCTCTTTTATCAGTTTGTCCAAATTGTATTTCTTTTCTGCAAAAGCCGTGGCGAAGTAATCCCGCACGGATAATTCAGCCAGGTCTTTGGGCATAACCTGTCTGGCAATGGCTACGCTGGCATCTTTGGGAGTGCGGAAAATGTTTCCTTCCTGGGGGATAATCTCACCGGTTATCATTTTAAACAGGGTGGATTTTCCTGCGCCGTTTTGCCCCATGAGGGTTATCCGGCTGCCGGTGCGTACGCTGAAATTAACCTCGTCTAAAACAGGTTTGTTGTGGCTGAACTCAAAACTTACGTCGGAGAACCGTAAAATTACGCTGTCGTTGGCCATAGAATTTATAAAAAATCACCCCGCAATCGAGGTAAATTTATGGTATAATTATATCAAGTTTCAACATTCGGGTCAATGTTATGGCTCCAAAACTATACAGGTTTACATGTATAAACTGAAGTAAACATTTGTGGAACCCGTAAGTCCGTCCCGTGTGATTTTTTAGCTTAGCTTCTATATTAAAATAATAAAAAAATTAACATAGAAATATGCACAAAAATACTTTGCGAGAAATATCAAAATTTTTAGCTGGTCTGGTAACAGGGGATTTTTTGGCTGGCTGGTGGCTCTATGCCAAGGGTGCGATACCAGTTTCCATACTAGGCCTCCAATTCTCTAGCCGGGGGATTGTTCTGGGAATGGTCTTTGATGCCGTCTTGGTTAGCTTCTTGGTCCACTACGGGTGGCGAATAAAAGAGAACGGCTACAGCTCAGGAGAACGGCTGTTCCACCGTGCGGCTGGTACGGTTTTTGCTATTGTGGCTCTAGCGCACCTTGTGCGGCTGGTTTTTAACCTGCCTGTGAATCTTCTATCGTGGAATACGCCTTATTGGGTTTCTGGGATTGCGACCGTGGTTGCAGCCTTTCTGTCGTACACAAGCTTCCATTTGACCCGCAAGAAATAAAAAAAGTTACAATTTTAAAAAGCCGTCTCGTCGTCGGCTTTTTATTTTTTTAAAGATACCGAATATTTAAAATTAATCGGCAAAATAAGGTGTTTTTATATACTACACCTTACTTGATTTCGATATTTACATTAACAACAAAGAGGTGATCTTGTCGCGCGTTTGACAAAACAGTCTGGCATTGATATTATTCAACCATATGGTTGAACGTACTTTGGAACTGAATAATATTTTTGGTTCTCTGGCAGACTCCACCCGCCGCGATATCTTAAGGCGCATAGCCCAAAAAGAATTGACAGTCGGCCAGATTGCCAAGCCGTACAGGCTGACCCTTGCGGCCATTTCCAAACATTTGAAAGTGCTGGAAAAGGCCCGGCTGATTGTGAAGCACAGGCGCGGAAAAGAACAGCTGGTACAGCTGGCGCCACTGGCATTAAAGGACGCCGCCTTGTATTTGCAGCATTACGAAGCGGTTTGGAACCAGCGCTTTGATTCTTTGGATAAATATTTAAAAACTATTAACCATAAAAATTATGGGAAATAATCAAGGGTTAGTTATAGAGCGCCTGTTTGACGCGCCGCGCGAGCTGGTGTGGAAGGCTTGGAGCGATCCGGAGATGATGATGGCCTGGTGGGGGCCGAAATATTTCACTTCGCCCACAGTTAAGATTGATTTTAAGGTTGGGGGCAAATATCTGCTCTGCATGCATGGAGCGCCCGGGCCGGGCATGCCGGAGCAAGACTTTTGGAGTACAGGCGTTTATCAGGAGATAGTGCCTCTGGAAAAGATTGTAATAAAGGACAGTTTTGCCGATGCGGAGGGGAATGTGGTCCCGGCATCGTACTATGGCATGCCCGGGAGCTTTCCGTTGGAAGCAACCATTTCTATTACTTTCGAAGATGCGGGCCAAGGCAAGACCAAGATGACTTTGTACTATCCCTCCGTTGCCGGTATTGAAGGCCAGATGCTGGACAATATGACCCAGGGCTGGAACCAGAGTTTTGACAAGCTGGTTGAAAATTTAAAAGAATAATTCATTCTATTAAAGATTATGTTACCAATCAATTTGATGGCAGTAGCCGTGTCCGCAATTGTGGCTTTTGTTCTCGGATTTTTATTCCATGGGCCCTTGCTCGGCAAGCTGTGGATGCGCCTGGCGAATATCCACCCGACTGGGAATGAAAAATTTGTCGACATGGTCCCGCAAATGCTGTGGAATCTTTTGTCCAACTTTGTTACGGCATATGTTCTGGCGGTGGTTTATTTATTTGCATCCGCCTCTCCTTTTTTGGGCGGAAGCGGGGCGTGGAGAGGAGTAGTTTGTGCCTTATGGGTTTGGCTGGGTTTTTTGGTGACTTCCACTTCCATCGAGGTTATCTGGATGGGACGGAATTATAAATTATGGCTTTTTGAGTGTGCCAGTTCCTTGGTGGTGATGGCAGCTATGGGGGCAATTATCGCCAGCTGGTAATTTAATTGCTGTGGTTGGCTTGCAGAAAAAACCCAACTCATTAAACGTACTAAAATTTATGGCGAAAATCTATTTATTCATGATGGTAAGCACGGATGGGTACTTTGAAGGCAAAAATCATGACTTGTCCTGGCATAATGTGGACAACGAGTTTAATGAGTTTGCGGTCCAGCAAACGGGGGAAACCGGCACTCTGCTGTTTGGCAGGAAAACCTACGAGCTTATGTCCGGTTTTTGGCCAACCGAGCACGCCAGACAAACGGATCCAGTTGTTGCCGAGCAAATGAACACCACGCCAAAAATTGTGTTCAGTAAAACCTTGGCCTCCCTAAAAGAAATTCCTCATTGGGAAAACGCCAGGCTGGTAAAAGAGCTGGTGAAAGAAGACCTGCAGCAGCTAAAAACAGGGGCGTCAAAAGACATAGCGATTTTCGGCAGCAACGCTCTTTGTGTCAGTATGATGGAGCTGGGGTTGGTGGATGAGTTCAGGCTTATGGTTAATCCTGTGGCATTGGGGGAGGGTAGCCCCTTGTTTGGCGGATTGCACAATAGGTTTCAGTTGGAGCTTTTTAATACCCGGACTTTCAAGTCCGGAAATGTGCTTTTGTATTACCGGCCTGCAGGCAAGCCGGCTTAGCGGTAGTTTAAGAGTAAACAACAAAAGCCCCAGAGTGATTTTGGGGTTTTTGTTATGCTGCAAAACCCTTGACAGCCGGTAAAAAATAGATTATACTTAGAAAATCTAACCTTTCGAACATCTAAGTACTAAGCGTCAAAAAAGCAGGTATTATGAAACAAGAAAATACCATGGGCGAGATAGTCCATTTCTTCTTCGGGGCTTTCAGGGCGATTAAATCCCAAATGGGTTTTGCCAGCCCAATTTTCCAGCTGCCCCTCGCCCAGATGGAGACTTTGCGGTTTATCGGCGAAAAGGAAAAAGTGCAAATGAAGGAAGTGGCCGATTATTTGGCCATTACCCCGCCCTCGGCAACGGTGATGGTAAATATTTTGGTGGATTTAGGCTACGTAGAGAGGCAGGTCGGCCGCCAGGACCGCCGGGCGGTGCGTTTGTCGCTGACAAAAAAGGGCAGGCAGATTCTGGAAAAAGCTGTGATGCAGCGTTGTCAAAGGATGAAAAAATTGCTTAGCAAACTGAATCAAAGAGAGCAGGTGGAATTGTTGAGCTTACTAAAAAAAATGAGCAAATAATTAACTATTTATATAGAATGCAGAATTCGAAAAAACCTATTGTTGTAGCGGTTATCGGTGCGATTGTGATTTTGGCCGGGGGCGCGTATTTTAGCCAGGCGCTGAAAAAAAGGCCGCAGTACGACTATGTGCCGGTAAAAAAAGCGGATATCCAATTCGGAGTCAGTGCGGATGGAACTGTGAAGGCGGCCCAGGACTTAGCTTTGTCTTTTCAGAGGAGCGGCAGCGTGGCGGACGTTAAAGTAAAAATTGGCGACGCGGTAAAAAAAGGCCAGGTGTTGCTGGCTTTGGACAATAAAGACGCCAGCGCCAGTATTAACCAGGCCAATGCGGCGGTCCAGGCTGCCCAGGCCGCGTATGAAAAAATCTTAAACGGCGCGACCAGCGTGGATGTGCAGATGGCCCAGGTGGCTTTGACAAACGCCAAGGCAAACTTAGAAACCGCCAAACAACAGCAGCAGGTGGCCGTGGATAATGCTTACAAATCTTTGGTAAATTCCGGCCTGGCTGCTTTGCCGGGCACGGGAAATATTGGCAGCGTTAACCCGATTATTACCGGCACCTATGTCGGCCAGGAACAGGGGCAGTATAATATCAGTCTGTCGGCAACAGGCAACGGGTTAAATTTTGTGGTCAGCGGCCTGGAAAATGCCACGGGCCTGGTTTCGGTTACGCCTGTGCCGTTTGGCACCAAAGGGCTGTATATCCAGTTCCCCAGCACCAGCGTGGCCGCGGGCAATACTTGGACCGTACCCATTCCCAATACCCAGGCACCCACTTATATTACTAATTACAACGCCTATCAGGCAGCTCTGCAGACCCAGGCTTCAGCCGTTACTCAGGCTCAGGCGGCCGTAGATGCCGCCCAGGCCGCATTGGATTTTAAAAAAGCCAAGGCCAGGCCGGAAGACGTGGCTGCCGCTCAGGCCCAGCTCAGTTCGGCCCAGGCAGTTTTGCAGCTTGCCCAAAACGCCTACGCCAACGGTTTGGTGACCGCGCCGATTGACGGTTTGGTTACTTCAGTTGATGTAAAAATCGGCGAAACCGCTTCGCCCGGCAAGCCGGTCTTGACCATGATTTCCAGCCAGAAATTTCAGATAGAAGCCTACTTGTCCGAGTCCGAAGTGGGCCAAATTAAGCTTACAGATCCGGCGCAAGTGACGTTGGATGCTTATGGGAGCGATTCGGTGTTTAACGCAAGTATTGTTAGCATTGACCCGGCGGGCAGTACGGTGAATGGCCTGACTGCTTATAAGCTGACCTTACAGTTTGAACAGGAAGACGATCGGATTAAAGCCGGCATGGGCGCCAATGTGATAATTGACGATGCCAAAAAACAAAACGTTTTAGTCGTCCCATCTACTGCGGTTTTTCGCCAGAACGACCAGGCTTTCGTGCTGACCCAAAATAGTGCAGGCGGAGCAACCAGGACCCCGATCCAGACCGGAGGCGAAGGCCTGGATGGCCAGGTGGAAGTTGTGAACGGCCTTTCCGAAGGCCAGGCGGTTGCAATTTTTGGGCACAATAATTAATTTCGATTATATCTATGAGCAATGCATTGAAGGAAGCGGAACAAAAAATTGAAGCCAAGGTGGAAGAAGCTGTGGTTAAGCTGGAAAAAGCCGAAAAAAAGCTAATGGATAATCCCTGGGTCAGGGCAGGGGGAACGTTGGCGGTGATTGCCGCCGTGGTCGGTGGCTTGCTTTATTGGCAGTCGGCCAGTACGCGCATTAATATAGACAAGTCGCAAATTGCGGCCCCGCAAATTGCGCTGTCTCCCAGCCAGCCGGGCCAGTTGAGCCAGGTATTTGTGAATGAAGGTGATTTGATCAAAGCCAATACGCCCGTAGCCAAGGTCGGCGATGAGCTGATTAAAAGCAAGGTGGCCGGGGAAGTGGTATCCGTAAAAAATGATATCGGCAAGAACTTTAACCCGGGTGAAGCCGTGGTGGTAATGGTTGACCCTAAAGAGCTGCGCGTGGTCGGCACAATTGAAGAAAATAAAGGGCTGGACCAGATCCATATCGGCCAGCTGGCGAGCTTTACGGTGGACGCTTTCGGCTCCAAGGAGTATGAGGGCGTGGTGGATGAAGTTAGTCCGACTGCCAAAGCCTCCGGCGTGGTGTTTAACATTTCCGACAAGCGCGCCACCCAGGAGTTTGACATTAAGGTCCGTTTTAACCAGGCTAAGTATCCGGAATTAAAGAACGGCATGTCCGCAAAAATTACTATTTTTAAATAGCAGCCATGTCCGATTCCGCCACCAAGACGCTTCCGGCGAGCCCGGCAAAATCCTCCAGTTTAAAATGGTGGATTTTGTTAACTGTGATTGTCGGCACTTTTTTGGGCCGGCTGGACCAGACGATTGTCAATTTGGCGCTGCCTAATATTATCGGCGATTTTGGCATTTCGGTTTCGGCCGCGGGTTGGATTGCCACTGCTTACATTTTGGCGAATGCGGTATTTGTGCCGATTTGGGGCAAGCTCGGCGACACTATTGGCCGGAAAAAAGTCTATATTTTAGGTTTTAGCATTTTTATTCTGGGCTCCGTGCTGGCCGGGTTGTCCTGGAATTTGAGCTCCATGATAGTTTTCCGGGTTATCCAGGCCATTGCCGGTTCTGCCGATTACCCCACGGCCATGGCTATTTTAGCCGTGACTTTTCCGACGGAAAAGGAGCGCGCGCAGGCCCTGGGCATTTGGTCATCCTCTTTTGCGGCCGCTGCCGTGTTCGGGCCGCTTATGGGCGGGCCGCTTATTGATAATTTTGGCTGGCGCTCCGTATTTTTAATCAACCTGCCTATCGGCATATTGGGTTTGGTAATGGCAGTGAAATTTATTAAAGAGTCCACCTCCGGCCAAAAGAACACCAGCTTTGACTGGTGGGGCGCCGTAACCTTGGGACTGGCTTTGACCTCGCTGGTGTTGGTGCTGGATAAGGGGACCGACTGGGGCTGGTTGTCGCTGAATGCCTGGCTGTGCTATGGAGTCATGGCTGTATTCAGCTATGTCTTTATTAGGATTGAACAGACGGTAGCCGAACCGATTGTGGATTTAAAGTTTTTTAAGATTGGAGTATTCGTTAACACGCTTGTTAATAACTTTATTATATTCATGGGTATGATGGGTGGCCTGTTCCTGATTCCGGTCTTCGCCCAAACGTACATGGGTTACGACGCGACCCAGGCCGGCATGCTGTTTATTCCCATGGCGGCAGCCTTAATGGCGGCAGCTCCAATTGGCGGGATTTTAACCGGCCGGGTCCAGCCGCGTTATGTGATTGCGGCCAGTACTTTTGTGGCAGCGATCGGTATTTATATGTTTTCGTTTTTGGACGCCAAGTCAGGAGCAATGGATATAATTTTGCCTTTGTCTATTATGGCTTTTGGCATGGGGTTTGGTATGGCCCAGCGCACCAATATTATTGCCTCCGTGGTAGACCCCCACGAAATTGGCATCGCTTCTTCAGTGCTGGCCTTGGCCCGGAACATTGCGGGCGCGTTCGGGATTGCCTTTTTCGCCACAATTTTAACTAATGTTACCAACAGTAATGTTCTGCGCTTTGGCCAGCACAGCACATTGAATGCCCACGACGCTGCCAGTTACCAGACTTTTTTGGGTTTGATAATCTTGAAAGCCCAGGTTGACGCTTATAAAGTCGTCTTTTTGATTGCGGCGGCTCTGTTGCTGGTGGGAGCCATTGCCGCCCTTTGGATTAAAGTAAAAGAAGAGCGCACGGATGTGGAAGTGTTCGTGGAATAAAATGTCCGTTTAGTCCGCCTGTTGCTCCGTAGGTTATCGGGCAAAAACGTGGTATGATACTAATATAAAATTAAGAGTAAAATGACAATGAAAAATAACAGTGTTTTAATGGAAACTTTCGAAAAATGGCTGCCTTTGGCCATAGCTATTGTGGTCATGGCAGGTTTGGTATATGTCGCTGTCCAGCAGAATTATCGGCAGTCAGCCAATGACCCGCAGATCCAAATTGCCCAAGACGTGGCCGCTGCTTTGTCTGCAGGCCAGGCGGCGCCGGGGAGTGTTGTACCGCCAAACCCCACCGCGGAAATGTCTCCCAGCCTTTCCACTTTTGTGGCGGTATTTAGCGCTACGGGCACGCCAATCGGTTCTTCCGCCGCCTTGGACGGAAAATTGCCCGTTCTGCCCGCCGGCGTTTTAGAGGCTGCTAAGCAGCGCGGCGAAAACCGGTTTACCTGGCAGCCGAAAACCGGTGCCAGGTTTGCTGTGGATGTAGCGTATTTTTCAGGAAAAGAAGATGGCTTTGTTTTGGCCGGCCGCTCGCTAAAGGAAGTTGAGGTGCGGGAATCCCAGCTCACCTTAATGTCCGTAATTGCTACAGTGCTGGCCTTGGTCCTTACTTTTGGCGCAGAATACTGTCTGGCCATGAGGAAACAGAAAAAAATCGTTCCGGCGGGGCAGTCCGAATCACCCGAACCCGCAGAGGTGAAGCAAGCATAAGCTGTTCTTTGGCCTACTAATAATAAAAGCGCCCCCATACAGGGGCGCTTTTATTATTCCTTGTTGTTGGAAGATTTTATATTTTTTCTCATTAGTTTGGATACAACCTTTTCAAAAATTCCCGCTGCATTGCTTAAATAATTATCCATCGCGTTTTTCATTTCTTTTTTCGAGTCAGTCACAGTTTTTTTATCCAATTTTTCAAGTTCGGGCGGCGCTTTGTAAAAAATATCGTGTTCAATTTCCGACCAAGCATGGTACAGAATTTGGGTTAGCTGCACTTCACATTTCAAGCCGGCGTATCTTGAATACTCAGTAAGCGACACGCGGTTTTGTGCCAATCCTAAAATCAGGTGCGTAGCCTTATAGCCGTTCTGCTTGTTGTTTTTTTCAACTTTTAAGTCATCGTTGATTTCTTTTTTTAGGTCGGCTATAAATTTTTCTATATCGCTTTCCAGATAAAAAACAATTCTAATCCCAGACAGATCTTCGACGTCGGAAAGTTTTTTATAAAATTTATTTTTAGCGTCAACCTTTTTTTCCAAGCTCGCCAGGTCTTTCGTGCGGCTGGTGATTTGGAATTTGTAACCCCTGTCATTCAACAGGCTGTTTAAAATGCCATACACAGCCTTAGAAAAATCTTCGTAAAGATTTTTCTTAATTTTGTACTCCTCAATTAGCCTTTGTGTTGTTTTTTTCATTCAGCCGGTGATATCTGCTTGGACAGCTATTATATAATACTTTGAAAAAAGAAAAAAGTTACAGCAATTTTTTGCTTAGTAATAAGCCCAAAACTTTTATAACGACGGGGGCTGTATTAAGAGGGGTGGCCAAATGCACCAAAAAATGCTACCCTTGAACTAAGGAGGTTAATCGTGTATGACAAAATTTGTTTGGCAGGAAGAGTTCAGTTTGCACATTAAAGAAATAGACGATCAGCACAAGCAATGGGTTGGGTTGATTGGCAGATTGCATGATGCGATAACCCACAGACAGGTGGAAAAAGACTTGGAGAAAATTTTTGATCAGGTATCCGAGCACACGGCTTTACATTTCGCTACCGAAGAAAAATATTTTAAACTTTTTGGCTACGATGGCGCCGATAAGCATATTGCTGCCCATCAGGGTTTTACTAAAAAAATTTCTGACCTACAGAAGCAGATGCATGCAAATAACAAGTTCCAAATTTCTTTGGAGCTTGCCGCGATGTTGGAGGTTTGGGTTACAAACCATGTGCTGGTGATGGATAAAAAATATGAAAAGTGTTTTCACGAACATGGCTTGCGTTAACTTTTTGCTCCCAATATAAGCACAATTTTAAATAAAACAGTGTGGATAACCGAAAGGTTGCCGCACTGTTTTCATTTTACCAAGCTATCTTATTGAAATTTAATGTTAATGTAAGATTTCAAAGGGGAGGGAGGCTCTAAATACACAACCAATTTTGTGTTTCTCAAAAAGATGCGGTGTATTATTGTTGGCCCCAAATGCACAATCATAAGGAAAATACACGAAAAATACAATCATTAAAAATGATTGTATTTTTAAAATTAGATTTACGTTGAAAATGAAAAGTAAATGAGTGTAATTTATGTTGTGCTTGAGCGGTTAATTTCAATGATGAAAACATTGGTATTTTTTAAAGTTCCACGGATATTTTTTTGACTATTCTGTTATTAGAAATTTTTCGACAGCATTTTTTTATCTTGGAATTCATTCACTTGGATAAACAGTCTAACTTTTTTGAATTCTCCGCCAAAAATGTGATAATTAATATATAGCAAAGTTAAGTTCTAAAGCTTGAAATACAGACTAAAAACACAATCTATCAGGAGATATTTCCGTACACATTTTGAGAGAGAGTTTCTCAGCAAAATTTGGGCGGTCTTTTTGCTTTTAAACCTAGTTCTCAGCCAGAGCTTTGCCTACTTTGCCGCTACCCCGGCCCAGGCCGCAAACTTCACTCCCAATGACCTGCCTACCCTAAGCCAGGACTACCAGCCGACCAAGTCCTTTGTTGTCTCGTCTTCCTCCACGCCCATGGCCTGGCAGAACCCCGAGCAGGGCTATGTAAGCGAGCTGGCTGCTGACGCTTCCTCTTCGGCTTTCTCCCTGGCTAACTCCGTGGGCTTAAGCGTGGTTGCCACCAGCACCGTGATTGTCGCTTCTTCCACTCCGGAGAGCGCGCCGTCTGAAACGGTCACTTCGTCTTCATCGCCTGAAGCTTCCACCACAACTATTCCTGCTGACACACAAAACGAATCTTCCTCAACTCCTGCCGCAGACCAGGCTACTTCCACTCCTGCCCAGGAGGCGAGCACCACGCCTGCGGCCCCAGCTCAGGAGGCCAGCTCTTCACCGACGGAGGCTGTTGCTTCCAGCAGCGCTGAAACTTCAGCCCCGGCAGAAACTGCTCCTGCTCCTTCCACTACGCCCACTGAAGTTCCGGCGCCAGCTCCCGAGCAGCCGACTCAACCTACGCCGGTTACTGAACCTGTTTCCGCTCCTGCCACCGACACGCAGCCGACTTCTTTGGCGCCGTCAGAAATTCATGCTCTTGCCGGCGATGTGCAGATGGCAGATGTTTTGCAGTCAGGAGCAGGTACGCTGCTTGGCCCTTCGGCTTCCAGTCCGGCAGTGGGCAGCACTGCTGCTCCCGACCCTGCTTTAGGCGGCAGTGCTCCGGAACTTTCTGCTCCCGCTCCCGAACCTTCTTCCACCACGGAAGCTGTTCCGCCTGTCCCTGCCCCCGCTCCTGCAACTTCCACTCAAACTGAAGTTGTCTCTTCCACCACTACTCCGCCTGCTGTCACCGAAGAAGCTTCTTCCACTCCGGTTGCCACTTCCACGCAAGACTCAAGCTCCGTTACTTCCACTCCCGAAACTTCCTTTACGCCCATTCTGGATTTAATCCCCACTGACCCAACTCCTTCCGCTACTCCGGTTTCTTCTGCCACCACCACGCAAGACTCAAGTGCCGCTGCCACCACCACGCCCGAGGCTTCTCCGTCTTTGCTGTCTTCCGGGCTGGTTTCTTCCCCGGCCTTGGAATACTCCGGCTTTAAGCTTTCAGTTCCCAACCCTGGCCTGGCTACCGACACCAAGCCCACAGCCCTGAAGGTTAAGCTCTCCCTGTCCAGCCTGCCCGTAACTTCCGGCCAGCTGGTCTTGGAATATGCCCTTGCCACTTCTTCCTGGCAGAGCCTGACTGTCTTTGACCTGTCTTCCGGCCTTACTAACGCCACCCACAGCGGCTACTTTGAAGCCACTCTGCCTTTGGAACTCTACCAAAGCCTTTCTGCCCTCCAGCTCCGCCTGACCTACCAGGCAGACAGCCAAAGCTTAAACCAGAACTTAAACCAGACAATCCTGTTCTTAGACGGCATTTCCGTAGAAGCCAATTACCCCGACTACTCCTGGGACGAGGCTGACCTGGCTGCCATGCAGCTGCCCCCCTTAACCCCGGAACAGTTCTCCCATTTGGAGTTCTTCGGGCCTTTGATGGAGCTTTTCATGCCCTCGGACTTGGGCACTAATCCCATTACCGTGGGCAGCAAGCAAAAGAGCCCTGACTTTTTACCTTTGCGCCTTCTGCCCTTGGGCGTATCCACCACCACCCCGCCTAACCGGGCCGGGGAGACGGTAACTTACCCTGACGCCTTTGCCTCCACCAACTTAGAGTACAAGCTCAACGATACCGGACTTAAGGAAAACATTATCCTCAAAGACCAGAATCATCCTGCTAAGTTCCGCTACTTGGCCAACTTTGACGGTTATGACGCGGTGCAGACCAGCCCCAGCACAGTCATCCTTTACCAGAAGGGCCACAAAAACCAGCCCCTGTTTAAGCGCTACACTTTGTCCGCGCCCATCATGACCGATGCCAAAGGCATTACCTCTGACAAACTGGTCTTCAGGCTTAAAGGCAACCTGCTCACTTTAACCCCGGACGCCACTTTCCTTAAGGATGCCAGCTACCCCGTGGTCATTGACCCGACCGTGGAATTAAACGTGCTCAACGTGTCTTCCTTCCCCGTGGCCGGTTCCTACTGGACCATTGATTTTACTACGGTGGGGACGGACACCCTGACCATCACTCCGGGGGACCAGGACACCATCAACGACATGGATTTCTCTTCCTTAACCTGCAACGGTGCCGTTGTTACCCCGAACATTCTGCCCAATGGCGTCATCCAGGTGCCTGCCTGGACCTGCGACAACGTGGGCGAGGTGAAGTTCTTTGACAAGAAGACCGGCCACCACCACATGATCTTTACCTTTGGCTCCGTCACCCAGGACGCTTACAACGGGGCCAATGTGTATACGGGAGCAAGCGGGGGGAACTGGAATGTGCCTACTAACTGGAGCACGGGCGCGGTGCCGACTTCCACGGATGACGTGGTAATAAGTACTGCAGTAACCGTGAATTTGACCGCGGCGACCGGGCCGATTAATTCATTGACTTTGGGCGTATCCGGCGGCGGTACAGCCAGCACTTTGAATTTTGCGTATGATGCGATTAACCCTGCCGCACCTTTGACTATGTTGGGCAACCTGACGGTTTATTCCGGTGCGGTTATCACCCAGTCTACAGGTAACAGCGCTATTGTCGGCAGAGTTTATCTGAATGTTGGCGGGAGCGCAACGATTGCCGGCAGTATTAATGTTGACCAAAAAGGCTACACCCAGGGGAATGGGCCGGGCGCTGGTAAAAATTACACAAGCAACTATGGCACCGGTGGTTCGTATGGTGGTCGGGGGTCTACGGATGCAGCTGGTAGCCCCCAAACTCCAACCTATGGATCCTATTTTGCTCCAATAGATATGGGCAGCAGTGGTGGTGTGAGCAACGGAGGAAACTGCGCCATCGGCGGCGGCGCCATTTGGTTAAATGTTACGGGCACCACGACTGTAACCGGGACCTTGACTGCGGATGGCGGACAAATTTCCGGCAACTGCGGTTATAACACTGGCGGCGCGGCCGGCGGTTCGGTTTATGTGAATACGAACGTCTTTACCGGCGGCGGCACGATTACAGCCACCGGCGGTTATGGCGGCTGGGACGGCGGCGCGGGCAGCGGCGGCGGCGGACGCATTGCCATTTTGGCCAATACCTATACCGCAACGTCTACATATTCAGCAATCGGCGGGACCATCAGCGGTCGCACGGGCGAGACCGGCAGCGTGTATGTGTATCCGCCCCGGCTGACCACGGGAACCACAACCTCTATTACTGACACCGCGGCTGTCGGCAGTGGGGCAATTACCGGGTTGGGGTTGAATGCAATTACCCAGTATGGACTTGTTGTCGGGACCAGCAGCAATCCCACTTTGGCTAATGCGGTATTTACTTCTACCCTCGGCGCAACTTCTTCAACCGGAACTTTTACATCCAACATTACAGGCTTGGTAAAGTCAACAACTTATCATGTCCGTTCTTATGCTACGGCTACCGATACGTATACCACATACGGCTTGGACATGACTTTTACTACGCAGGATTACCAGTTCACGCAGCAAAATTTTCAATTTTTCCAGAATGCAGATGCGGTACAGCCGGCCGCCGCCTTGGCCAACGAAAACACGGGCATTGTTTTGACTTCCACGGCCACACCCATACGTTTACGCATGAGCCTTTTAAACAGCGGAATTTTAGATTTACCGACTAGCACTTTGGCTTTCAAGCTCCAGGTTTCTTCTGCCACCACCACGGGCTGGCTGGATGTTGCCCAATCCAGCGGCGGCCCGGGCTGGTGGAATTCTTCTTGGGCCAACCGGCGCAAGATTTATTTTAACAACAGCGGATCCCAAAATGACTTAACCGACTATCCCGTGCTGGTTTATTTGAACGCGACTTCTTCCGGGAACATTGACTACAGCAAGACCAAAACCGGCGGCGCGGATCTTCGCTTCTTGGCTTATGATAACCTGACTCCGCTTGCATACACCATAGAAAAATGGGATCCGAGCGCCACCTCTACAATTTGGGTGAGAGTGCCAAACATAAAAGGCGGATCCAATGCGGATTTTATGTGGATGTATTACAACAACCCCCAGGCCACAGATAATTCCACCACTACCGCAGCGATTTGGGACAGTAATTTTAGTGCGGTTTACAACTTTGGAAATGTCGGCGCCTTGTCGTTGAATGACATTACTGCCAATGCGCAGAATTTTAGCACGAACGTAAATGCAACTTCAGTCCAGGGGCAGATTTCGGGCGGCGCAGGGTTTAGCGGCAGTCAGTATATGTTCCGGGGCGCGGCAAGCTTTCCCACGGGTACGGCTGCCAGGACCAGCGAAGTCTGGTTTAAAATGAACTCTTCCGGCATTAACCAGTCCTTGGGTGGCTGGGGTGATAATTCCACGGACGGCTCCAGATGGAATTTCTGGTATGGAAGTAACACCGTAGGTATAGAAGGCCGAAATAGGGGTGCTTCCATTGCCTTTACTTACGACACCAACTGGCACCATTTGGCTGCGGTTTCCCCAAATGGCAATTCCAACATGTCCAGCGTGTTAATTTACTTGGACGGAACCTTGAGAGCGCTGACTTCTTCCAGCGGGTCATTCAGCACCACCGCAAGTAACGTAGCTTTGGGTACACTTCCCGGGGCGAACAACAACTATAATTATAACGGCAGTCTGGATGATTTCAGGGTTTCCAGCGTGGCCAGGAACGGGGATTGGATTTTAGCCGACTACAAAAACGGGGTTAACACCTTTTTGAATTATGCGGCCGAAGAATCCCGCGATTTGACCGTGCAGTCCAACTGGAATTTTTTCAACAACCCTTCGGTGGCCACTTCGGTTACCATTTCTTCCGTCTTGCTTTCCACCTCCAATGTCCAGGAAACTTACAACGAAGCCAACCCGACTACCTTAAACCCCAATGCCATTGCCGTGGGCCAGGTGGCGGAATGGGATTTTGCTTTGGACTTATCCCAGGCCCTGGTTAACACCAATTATTATTTCCGCATGGTTAGGTCGGATGGCACGCTCCTGAACACTTACAGCAATTATCCGAGCTTGATTTTAAATATTCCGGTCAGCAACCCGCCGTATGCGCCTTATAATTTGGGCACCAAGGCTAATGTGGTTGACGGTTTATACAGAGTAAATGTCAGTACGCCGACCCTAAATTTTAGCTTACTGGACCCCGACTCTGCGGACACGGTCAAATACCGGATACAAATTTCGCAGAACAGCGATTATTCCAGTCCCGCCGTAGATTACACTTCAGCTTTGCAGGCCCAAGGCGCCACATCTTTTACTGTGGGTCAGGCGACAACCACTGGCAGCAGTTATGCTGCGGGTTTTCCCGGTCAGACTTTGGCTGACGGTAATTACTATTGGCGGGTGATGACCACTGACAGTAGTGGTTTGGTTTCTACCTATACCCCGGCAACTACGCTTACTCCGGCCTTCCAGTTGCAGGCAGTAGTGAGAACCGTGACTTGGACTGGCTCTGCGGGCACGGGCAACTGGGAAGATTTTGGCAATTGGAGCACTAACATGGTGCCGGGTCCGAATGACAATGTGGTGATCGATGCTAATGCTACGGTAAACATTAATGCATCAACTACGGTTAAATCTGTGACCTTGGGTAATGCGGGCGGTACCAGCGCGCCGACTTTGAATTTCAACTATGACGCATTAAACAATGGTGCTTTGGTGACCACGGGGGACTTTACTATAAACCTGAACGCTACATTAAGCCATTCCGCTAACCTTCTCGCCACTACGGGCACGGTAAATTTATATAGAATTAAATTAGCCGTCGGCAATAACCTGTGGGTGAATGGTTCCATCAATGCCGACTCCAAAGGGTTTACCAGCCAGCAAGGGCCTGGCGCGGGTACGGTTAATGGCAACAACAACGGTACCGGCGCCAGCTACGGCGGCTTGGGCGGGCAGCCTTCCGGTTCGCCGGCCCCAGCTTCTCCTTATGGTTCAACCACTGCTCCGACTGACTTGGGTTCTTCGGGCGGCGGTTCGCCTAATGGCACGACTTACAACGGCGGTTACGGCGGCGGCGCTATCATTTTGAACGTGACCGGCGTAACCACAGTAGCAGGCACCATCTCCGCCAACGGCGGTGCCGGTTTTGCCTGTTGGAATCCGGGCGGCGGCTCCGGCGGTTCAATTTATTTGACCACGCTTTCCTTGGCTGGTGCGGGCACTATCCGTACCAATGGCGGCGGCAGCTGTAATTCCGGCGGCGGCGGCTCCGGCGGCAGGATTGCCGTCTATTACACCAACGATGTATCCACCATAACTTACCAAAGCGGCGGAGGCGGTAATCCTATTGCCGGCGCAGGAACTATTTTGAAGAAGAATCCCAGCCAAGCCTACGGTGATATTATTATAGACAACCTAAACAACGGCGGCACAGACGAAAGGTATTTTGGCAGGACGCCTTTGGGGGCGATTACTTATGATTCCCTGACTATCAGGAATTCCGCGTCCGTATATTTGACGGCGTCCAGTGCAACCTTTACGACCGTAACTTTGGCAAACAACGGGCACTATGATAACCGTGCCGGGACGGGCATCCAGTATACGAATTTTAACTGGGGCGGCGGCATCCTCTGGGAAAGCGGCGGTAGCTTGGCTTTCTTGAACCAAAACCAGGATCTGGCAATACCCACCAGCTCAACTTTGGTGCTTAATCTTTTGAATACCGCCCGCACCTACAATAACCTGACAGTCAACGGCACCTTAACCCACGCATACAATACTTCCGCCACTACCGGTAGTGCCAGTTTGTACAAATTAAACTATACGGTTAATGGCAACCTCACCATTGGCCCTTCGGGTTCCATCAATGCCGACTCCAAAGGGTTTACCAGCCAGCAAGGGCCTGGCGCGGGTACGGTTAATGGCAACAACAACGGTACCGGCGCCAGCTACGGCGGCTTGGGCGGGCAGCCTTCCGGTTCGC